>NZ_BJWF01000009.1 GCF_007990225.1 Enterococcus villorum
TTCAAAGAGCTGTCCTTCGGTAATAAGGATGAAAATCTCAAAATATGAGAAGCTATTTCGAGATTTTCATCCTTATTACTCAGGACAAAACGCTCTTTTCACAACCTCTATCCACGGTGTTCCAGAAGCAACTCCTCAACAATAAGCTCTGATTTTCAAAAATATGAGAAGCTATTTTAGAAAATCATTTCTTATTTGCTCGGAGCTGACCGCCTCTGTCACAACCTCTTCTTAAGAACGAGAGGTGTCTGTTACTGTTACTTTCGCCCATGCATTTGGTACATCATATGACCAGTCCCAATCTTTTACGCGATCGTTTACAGGTAACACTTCTTTACGGAACAATGTTGGAATTGCGTAAGCTTCTTCAAATGCGTATTTTTGCCATTTTGCATAAGCTTCTTTTTGATAATCTGCGTCAAATGCTTTACTTGAATTGATATCATTAATTAATTTAGTATTTTCTTCTGATTCAAAACGAGTGTAGTTAAATGCTGCATTTGGTCCCCATAGGCCGTTTGGATTTGGATCTGTTCCTGTGCTCCAAGCAGCTTGGTAAATATCAATTTCAGGGTCATCATTTTCTAATTTATCATAGAATGAGTTAAATTCGATTAAACGTCCAGTTGTGTATTTAACATCTAAACCGATTTTTTTCCATTGTTGTACGTAGTAGTCAGCTAAAGGTTGTGCAGTTTCGCCACCTGACATTGAGGCAAAGTTGATTGTTAGCTTGTTTCCATCTTTGTCTTCACGTAAACCATCGTTGTCAACATCTTTATAACCAGCATCATCTAACAACTTATTGGCTTTATCAATATCTTGTGTGAATCCTTTTAGGTCACTATCATGGAAAGATTCAAATACTGGTGGAATCAATGATGTTGCATTGCTTCTTAATCCAGCATAGAAACGCTCGCCGACTGCATCGTTATCTAAGGCATAACCCATTGCTTGACGTAATGATTTATCTGCCATTTTTGAATTTGGATCATATTCTACCGTGCTCTTATCAGCGTTCCATTTACCTAGTTTGAATCCTAAGTAAGTATAAGATGTTTGTTCACGTCCTAAGTTTGTATAACCTGAAATTTCTTTATAGGTATCATACGTATCCGTAGGCATTTGGAAGATCATATCATAAAGTTTTGAGTTCAAAGCTTCCGTTGCACTAGCTATTGGCAATGATTTCATAGTAATTTTTTTCAGTTGTGGTTTGCCGTTCCAATAATATTTATTTGGTAGGTACTCTACGGATTCTCCCGCAACAATATTGCTCATGTAGTAAGGTCCAAAAGTAACTGGGTGTTTACGTACTTGATCACTTGATTCCATGTCTTTGATTGCTACGCCTTCAAGAGTATGTTTTGGCGCTGCATATGACCAAATCCCACCACTAGCTTGTAGCATGCTTGGTTCCACTTTTTTATATTCAATTTCAACTGTTTTGTCATCGACTTTTTTGATTCCAGAAATTGTATCGGCACTTCCACTATGGTACTCTTCCATACCAACAATATTTCGGAAATTATCATCATAACGGATACCCGTATAATCTTTATTTCCGATAATCTCATAAGGGAAAATAATATCATCTGCTGTTACATCTTTTCCGTCAGACCATTTGACATTGTCTTTTAATTTGATCGTTGCTTTTTTTGCATCTTGATCTAAATCTAAAGTTGCTGCGCCATCATTTGTAATTTTAAAGTCGGCATCATTTGAAAATAGTGCTTCATGTGATGGTGCCATAAATGCTGCATCATAAGAATCTTGATAAAATTCCCATTGAAATAATCCTTTAAACTGGCTATCTGTCGCTACTGCAGCTTCCAATTCGCCATCTTTCACAGCATCTTTATCATTCTTTGTTGAAATAGGGAATGTTAAATCTTTCTTGTTATCCCCATTATTTGTTGAACTTCCTGAAGAGCTAGAGCCTCCGCCACTTCCACAAGCAGCTAAAGCCATTACTGAAAACAGTGACACAATACCCAAAATCGTTTTCTTCATTCCATTTCCCCCTATTCTCTTAGCCTAGTCGTTGACGTGCATCTGCAGAACGCTTAAATGCTTGTCCAACGTAGTTTATACACAACATCAAAACTAAAATTAGGATTGATGCGGGTAACCAGATCCATTGGCGATTCACTAAAACTTCTCCGTTGCTGGCATAACCAATCAATGTCCCTAAACTTGGAACATTGGCTGGTAAACCGAATCCTAAGAAAGTCAAAGTGGTCTCGATCCCAATATTTGCCGCAAAGTTCATCGTTAAATTGGTGATAATCAATGAACTTAGGTTGGGCATGATTTCACGGAACATAATGTAAAAATCACTTGTTCCCATTGTCTTTGAAGCACTGACATAATCGCGTCTAGCTTCTGATAATGTTTTACTTCTGAATAATCGGGCTTTTGCCACCCAATAAAATGCACTCATAATAAAAATGAAGGAATATACATTGTATTTAGAAATAATTGAAACAAATACAATAATGATCAACATAATCGGCAAAATCATAATAAAATCAACTATACGCATTAAAATATTATCGATAATGCCTCCATAAAATCCAGAGATAATCCCTAAGCCTACTCCGATAATTGAGGTAATGACTGTGATCGCAAACCCGATCGTAACAGAGTTTCTAGCACCAATAATCAATTGTCCTAAAACATCACGTCCACCTTCATCGGCTCCTAAAATAAATTTCGTTCCTTCAGTAGAAACAGAGCCTGGAGCAGCGTATTTATCAAAGATACTGACATACATTACTTTATCTTGATCAATAAATTTTGCACCTATAAAAATGATTAAAAGTAAAACTACAAGTAAGCCTAACGAAAAAATGGCTATTTTATCTTTTTTAAATTCACGTGCAATCATTCGCATCCCCATTGGTGGAATACTTTCTTGCACAACTTCTTTCTTTTTATCACTCATTTGTCTCTCCTCCTTTTCTGATTGATTTTATTATTGGATACGTATACGTGGATCAACAATGCTCATGATAATATCTGATAGCAATGTTCCTATCAACGTCGCAATTCCTAAAATCAATACTAAGGATGTGATAACGGTGTAATCTCGTTGTCCGATAGAGTCAATAAACAATTTCCCGACACCTGGATAACCGAAAATCTTTTCAATAACTACTGAACCAGCAATTAAAGAAGTGATTTCGTAGCCCATTTGTGAAGCCATTGGTAAAGCCGCATTTCGGAAAATATGACGACTAAACACTTTGTTGGTTGGTACCCCTTTTGAACGGGCAGTTCGCACAAAGTCTAACGATTTTGAATCGATCACTTCACTTCTTAAATACTGAATCGTTACCGCAGTAGCTAAAAAAGCTTGAGTGATTGATGGTAATATAATATATTTCATCCGGTCAATTAACTGGGTGAAAAATCCACCTTGCAATCCTAGCGTTTGAGAGCCACTCGTTGGAAACCAACCTAAACGGTACCCGAAAACAAATAGCATGATTAAACCAAAAATAAATAACGGTACAGCAAAGCTAAAGAAGTTGTAGATTACCACTGCTTTGTCTAAAATCGAGTTTTGATATCTTCCCGCTAACATACCTAATGGCACAGCAATTAAATAAGTAATAATAACAGTTAAAATAGATAAATAAAGGGTGTTGATGATACGCTCACCAATTAAGTCAGCAACTGAACGTTTGTATAAGAAACTTTGACCAAAATCTCCTTGTAAAGCATTTCCGATCCAACGGAAATATTGGACATACCAAGGATCATTTAAACCAGCGGCTTGTCGCATTTGTTCAATAACTGCTGGGTCTTGGTTTGGATTGATCAAACCAGTAAATGGATCTCCAGGCATTGCTTTGGCCAACATGAAGATCAACACACTAAGAATAATTACTTGCGGAATCATTAATAACACACGTCGTAAAATCGTTTTCCACATTAGCTAGCACCTCCATCTTTCAACGCTACTTTATGCGTCGGTGTAATTGTACGGAGATCGTACACTCGACCAGTTGCATCATAGTACTCCTTTTGATTTTGGATGTACTCACGTTCTACTCTTCGACGATTTTCTTTATGAAATTCGCGATTTTCTACGTCAATGCGAGGGATAGCAGAAAGCAAACGTTTGGTATAGATGTGACGTGGGTCGTTATAAATGTCTTCACGCGTTCCAATTTCAACAAATCTTCCTTTATACATAATAGCGATATTATCACACATGTGCTTAACGACACCTAAATCGTGAGAAATGAATAAATAACTCAATCCAAACTCTTGTTGGATTCGTTTCATGAAATTTAGTACTTGCGCCTGTACAGATAAATCCAAGGCCGAAACAGGTTCATCTGCTACGATCAATTTAGGACTTGTAGCAACCGCCCGAGCAACACCTAAACGTTGACGCTGACCTCCTGAAAATTCATGAGGATATTTATATAAAGCATCTTCTGGCATCCCAACAATGTCCAGTAGATTTTTCACTTTCTTCTTTTCCTCTTGGTCGCTCAAGCGTTCAAAATTCCGAATGGGCTCAGCAATGATATCTAATACTCGTTTTTTAGGATTTAAACTAGACATTGAATCCTGAAAAATCATTTGGACATCTTTGTTATAACCAATTTTGCTACGGTTACTTTTTTGTGTCACATCTTTGCCTTCATAAATAATTTGACCAGAGGTGACTTTTTCTAAACCCACCACCGCTTTTCCGGTCGTTGATTTTCCAGATCCTGATTCACCAACTAATCCGTAAGTTTTTCCTTTTTCAATAATGAAATCAACACCATCTACCGCATAAACATGATCCGTTACTCGATTAAAGAACCCACTGCGAATAGGATAGTGAACTTTCAAATCATTGATTGTGATTAATTCTGACATCTACACCTCTCCTTTTTCGTCTCTAAAGTGGAAATGTTTATAACATGAGCAGCGAACCAAATGATTCGGGGCAATTTCATGAAGTACAGGGTTTTCTTCGTGATCACTTGCGGGGATCCAAGGAATACGCGGAGCAAAACGACAGCCGGTGCGTGGCATGTTCTTTAAAGAAGGAACGACACCTTCAATCACGTGCAATTCTGCTTCATGGTTTCCTTCTTGAGGAATCGAATTTAGTAATGAACGTGTATATGGATGTTTTGGATTTTCAAATAATTCTTTGACTCCGGCCACTTCAACAAATTGACCACCGTACATAACAGCTACACGATCAGCCATTTCAGCCACTACCCCTAAGTCATGGGTAATGAGAATAATTCCTGTCTTGGTTTCTTCTTGCAAATCTTTTAATAGATCAAGTATTTGTGCTTGAATCGTTACGTCTAACGCAGTCGTTGGTTCATCTGCAATAACGATCGGTGGTTTACATGCGATGGCAATAGCAATGATCACCCGTTGCCTCATCCCACCTGATAATTCGTGAGGGTATTGTCGTCCTACTCTGGCAGGGTTAGGAATTCCCACTTGTTCTAATAATTCTAAAGCACGTGCTTGCCGTTGTTCTGCATTCATTTTTGTGTGATACGACAAACCTTCTTTGATTTGATCTTCAATTCGCATCAAAGGGTTTAACGCTGATAATGGGTCTTGGAAAATCATACCTATATCATTCCCACGAATTTTGTTATATAAAGTTTCGTTTAATTCGATCAAGTTCAAATCGTTATATAGAATTTCACCGGTAATTTTGGTGTTATTTGGATCAAGTAGTCCCATAATAGTAGTAGCCAATGCACTTTTTCCGCACCCAGATTCTCCAACGATGGCTAGGATTTCGTTTTTATCTAATGTAAAAGAAACGTCGTCTACTGCATCGTAATATTCATCTTTAAGACGGAAGCCTGTATGTAGGTTTTGAACATCTAATAGTTGATTATCTGACAATCGAATACCCCTCTCTGCTTCCCTAGATGGAAGTTTTATTAATAAAAAAAGATAATACACACAATAAAGCGTTTTATAATAAACGTTATTCTAAGGATAGTGTAATATATTATTAATAATTATATATAAAACCTTTTCACAATGCAAGATAATTTCGAATTGCTGACAGAATTGTCAGAAAAATGAATGAAAAAAACGCACCATATTATAGAAAAATTAAAAAAAAAGTGAGTAAAGACCAACTAGATCTTTACTCACTTTTATAGTGACAATTAATTAAGATGAGCGCTAATATAATCAACCGCACCACCAACTGTTTCAATTTGTTCAGCATCTTCATCAGAAATTTCTGTTCCAAACTCATCTTCGAGTTCCAAAACAAATTCCATGATACTGATTGAATCAGCTTTTAGGTCATCTTTGATATTTAATTCATCAGTTACTTTATCTGTATCAATTTCAAAATGATTTGAAATAATTTTCGCTACTTTATTAAATACATCTTCACGTGACAATGTTTTCACCTCCAACAATTATCAAAATTGTCGATTTCCTTCACCCAAGCCCATTTTACTGGCATTTTAAAGGAATGTCCACCTTTTTTTCTATTCGTTTTTTGTAATAAAAAAATACTATTCTGCATTTTTTTCAAATTGCTCTACTAGTTGCCCTACTACATTTGTTTCAAGCATTGTATGAATTTGTCGGATAGTATATCTCACTGCATCAGGTCCAGTTGCTCCATGTGTCTTGATAACTGGCGCCTTTAGACCAAAAAGCACTGCACCACCATGTTTGGAATAATCCATTTCTGATTTTAGGGAACGCAAACCATCTTTTAAGAGCATCGCCCCCATTTTACCTTTTAACCCTTCATTTAAAATAGCTGATTTTAACAGGTTCATCATATTCATAGCAGTTCCTTCAATGGATTTTAATACCGCATTTCCAGTAAAACCATCTGTTACCACAACATCTGCTATCCCATTTAATAGTTCTCTCGCTTCAACATTTCCTATGAAATTCAAACTTGTTTCATTTTGGAGTAATTCAAACGCTTTTTTTGTCAATTCGCTGCCTTTTGTGGCTTCTGTCCCATTGTTCAATAGGGCAACACGAGGCCGACCGATTCCACGTACTTTTCTTGCATAAAATGAACCTAAAATACCATACTGCAACAGATGTTCTGGTTTATTTTCAGCATTAGCACCTAAATCAAGCATGTCAAATCCTTCATCTGTTTTTCCTACGACAGGTAAAGTGGACATTAATCCTGGGCGTTCAATGTTCTTAATCCGTCCGACAATAAATAATCCGGCAGCCAATAACGCTCCAGTGTTTCCAGCTGAAAAGATCGCATCTGCCTCACCATTTTTCACTGCTTGTGCTGCTAAAACCATCGAAGCATTCTTTTTTCGACGGATCGCCTTAACTGGTTCATCCTCACTATTGATTTTTTCATCTGTATGAACGATTGTGAGATTATTTTCAGTTGTTAAGTATTTTCTAATTTCTGATTCCTTACCATAAAGGATAAATTCCACATCTGGGAAATCTTTTTGTGCTAAAGCCACACCTTCCACGATTGCTTGTGGTGCGTGATCTCCACCCATTGCATCTACGGCAATTCTCATTATTTCCACTCCTTTTTTATCATCACTATAAAGTATAGCACAGTCTATTAATCAAAATAATGATTATCTTGAATTTCCATTTCTAGGCTGTTGACTAAATTCCGATATTCTGGCAAAAATTGCCAGTTTTTCAGTTCCCACACTTTCTGTGCTTCCTCACGAGCAACCTCTAATACATGGCTATCTGCTACAAGATCAGCAATAGCAAATTGTGGTAACCCTGATTGGCGGAAACCAAACACTTCCCCTGGTCCACGCAGTTCCAAATCTTTCTCACTTAAAACGAAACCATTGTTAGTCTCTGTCATGATTTTCATCCGTTCAACTCCTAGTTCATTTTTAGGATTCGCTACTAACACACAATAAGAAGCATCACTGCCACGTCCTACTCGTCCTCTTAATTGATGCAGTTGCGCTAATCCAAAACGATCAGCATCCATGATTAGCATAACTGTAGCATTTGGAACATTGACACCCACTTCAATCACCGTTGTCGAAACAAGAATCTGTAGTTTGTTTTCTTTGAAAGCTTCCATGATTGTTTCTTTTTCTTGGTTCTTCATTTTACCATGTAACAATCCTACTTCAAACTGAGGAGCAAATAGCGCACTTAATTTTTCATAAATTTCGACGGCATTTTTGACATCTAAGGCTTCTGATTCTTCAATTAATGGACAGATAACATACATTTGATGCCCCTTAGCTAGTTCCTTTCCGGTCCATTCTAATACATTGTTCAATTGAGGAGTTCGTACCCACCGTGTTTCAATGGGAATACGCCCAGCAGGAAGTTCATCAATCATTGAAACATCCATCTCTCCATATGCCGTAATAGCCAACGTTCGAGGAATCGGTGTAGCCGTCATAAATAAAACATCCGGACGCCAGCCCTTTTCTCTTAGTACCTTTCGTTGATTGACGCCAAAACGATGTTGTTCATCCGTAATTACTAACCCCAAGTTCTGAAATTCAACACCTTCTTGAATCAACGCATGCGTACCCACCAGTATATCTATTTCTCCTTGTTCTAATAACACAAGTAGATCTCTACGCTCTTTTGCTTTGGTTGATCCTGTTAACAACGCAATTCTTACTTCTTGAGGGTCAAAGAGATTCAGAAGACTGTCCATATGCTGTTGTGCCAAAATTTCAGTGGGTACCATTAACGCTCCTTGAAACCCAGCAGTAACCGTTGCATACAAAGCAATCGCTGCGACGATTGTTTTTCCACTTCCTACATCTCCTTGCAATAGCCGTTGCATATGATATGGACTTCTTAAATCACGACAGATTTCATTTGTTACTCTTTTTTGCGCATTCGTCAATTCAAAAGGTAGCGTTTGGATAAAATGTTTCAATTTCTGAATATCGTATAAAATTTCAATCCCATTTGATTCTGCTTTTTCTGATTTTTTTAGCCCTTGCAATCTCATTTGAAATAAAAAGAATTCTTCAAATACAACTCTTCGCTTGGCCTGATGGTTTTCTTCATGATTTTTTGGAAAATGCATACTTTTTACAGCCGTTGAGCGATCCAGCAAACGGTATTTATCAACTAAACTCACAGGAAGATTTTCTTCTATCAATGTGCCATACTCTTCAAATCCTCTTCTAATTAAGTCAACGAGGGTCGTTTGACGAATCGATTTATTGACATGATAAATCGGAGAAAAATCATCGGCTGATTGGGAGCCTAAGATTTTCATACCGTTTAAGGATTTGCGCTTTGCATCCCATTTTCCGTAAACAGCAATTTCTTCTGATAAAATAATTTTTTCTTTCAAATAAGGCTGATTAAAAAAAGAAACATTGAACACGGCATGATCTTGCATCATACGAAATTGAAGTCGATTCTTTTTATAGCCAAAACGGCTCATCACTGGCGGCGAAACGACTAATCCTTTTATCGTCACTTTTTCTTGATCGAGGATTTCATTTAAATTTCTTTCTTGAATATCTTCATAACGAAAAGGATAATAAGTCAGTAAGTCTTCGATTGTATGTATCCCTAAACTAGCAAGGCTTTCCGCTCTTTTTCCACCTACACCCGCTAACATAGTTACTGGATCACTTAAAGAACGCATGCATATTCCTCCTTCACGTATAGTCGTCATTCATTCCTTAGAAATAGGGCTGCACCAACGACATGGCACAGCCCTATTTCTTTAACAAACAATGAAAATCGAAATGTTTTTTCGTCTCTATTCAGCAGAGAATAGATATGGGTAAACTGGTTGATCTCCTTGGTGGATCTCAATTTCTAAATCTGGATGTTGAGCCATTAACTGTGCAGAAAATTCTTCTGCTTGGCTTACAGAACCACCTTCACCGGCTAAGATCGTCACAATTTCCGTTTCTTCAGTTAACATTTTTTCTAAAGTAGCCAATGCAGTAACAGCGATATCTGAATTAGAGAGAACAATTTTACCATCAATCATCCCTAAGAAGTCCCCCTCAGTGATTTTCACCCCATCAATCGTTGTGTTACGAATCGCATGTGTAACTTGACCACTGACAACACTTGAAAGCATCTCCGTCATCGTGTCTTTATTTTCTTCTAACGATAATTGATCGTTAAACGAAAGCATAGCAGTCAATCCTTGAGAGATCGTTCTTGATGGCACAACAGCTACCGGTATTTCGGCTACTTCTGCTGCTTGATCTGCAGCCATAAAGATATTTTTATTATTTGGTAAAACAATAACTTTGTCCGCATTTACTTCTTGAATCGCTTTGACGATATCTTCTGTACTTGGATTCATGGTTTGTCCGCCACTAATGACATAGTTTGCCCCTAAACTTTCAAATAGTTCTTGCACGCCTTTACCAGCTGCAATCGCTACGATCCCGTAAGGCGCACGTGTAGTTTTTCGTGGTGTAGCCTCTTTGGGTTGTCCGTCGTGTTCTAAAATCGTTTCATGTTGTAAGCGCATGTTGTCGACTTTTATTTTCACTAGTGAGCCAAATTTTTGTCCATAATTCAATACTTCACCAGGATGTTCTGTATGAACATGTACTTTGATAATCTCATCATCATTTACTACTAACAATGAATCACCTAAACCGTCTAAATAATTACGAAATTCTTCGTAATCAAATGAACTATCCACAGTGGGACCTTCACCAATTTTCACCATAATTTCTGTACAATACCCAAAATGGATATCTTCTGTGGCTAACTGTCCTTGCACACTCCGATGGTGTTCGGCATTGACCATTTCATCCATTTCAGCCGGTGACGGTTCATATTCTTCCAGTTGAAATTCACCATTTAATGCACTTAAAAAACCTTCGTATACAAATAGCAATCCTTGTCCGCCACTATCTACAACCCCTACTTCTTTCAATACTGGAAGTAAATCAGGCGTTTTAGCTAAAGCACGTCTTCCACCTTTTACAACAGCTGTCATGACTTCTATCACGTCATCGGTTGATTTTGCTTTTTTTTCGCCAGCTTTTGCCGCTTCACGAGCCACAGTTAAAATCGTACCTTCAACTGGTTTCATGACTGCTTTGTAGGCAGTTTCTACCCCGTGAGTAAAAGCTGCAGCCAATTCTGTAGCATTTAACACGGTCACTTCAGGAATTTGTTTTGAAAATCCTCGGAATAACTGAGATAAAATTACTCCTGAATTTCCTCTAGCGCCCATTAGTAACCCTTTTGATAGCATTGCCGCTAATTCTCCAACTTTTTCAGAAGTAGAATCTGCCACTGCTTTGGCTCCACTTGTCATTGATAAATTCATATTGGTTCCAGTATCACCATCGGGAACTGGAAATACATTTAAAGAATTGACATATTCTGCATTTACTTGCAGACGATTCGCGCCCGCCTGAACCATTTCCTGGAATTGGCTTGCACTGATTTCTGTTACACTCACCTAGATAATCCTCCTTCAGATCGACTGCTGAATGAATCAGCAAGCCTCCTGCCTAGTCTGGCAGTACACGAACACCTTGTACGAAAACATTTACAGAATTAGCTGTTACACCTAGTAATGTTTCCAAGTTGTATTTTACTTTGTCTTGAACGTTGCGAGAAACTTCTGAAATTTTCGTTCCATAACTAATGATCGTATAAACATCCACTGCGATGCCATTTTCTACTTGACGAACTACTACTCCTCGAGAGTAATTTTCTTTACGTAAAATTTCAGTAATATTATCTTTTATTTGATTCTTGCTGGCCATTCCTACAACACCGAACACATCCGTTGCGGCGCCACCAACAACTGTTGCAATCACATCATTGGTAATTTCAATGGTTCCAGCTGACGTTTGAATTTTTACAGCCATGAATGAGCCTCCTTAACGGGCAAAATACTCCCATTTTTCTTCTATCATATTTTATCATAGCGTCACCTGAAATAAAAGGCAGTTACTCTAAAGTACTCAAAAACCAATGAAAAATTAGAAAGAACCTTGTATAATTTACAATTATTCCATGTAATTGTCAATTCTATCCATGAAAATTCCCTTGCAAATTCACCCTCTATATGATATGTTAGTCTGGTATGAGCTGAATTATTCTATTGCTCCAAATCAAGGCAAAGGAGGAAATTTACATGGCAAAAGTTTGTTACTTTACAGGTCGCAAGACAAAAAGTGGAAACAACCGTTCACACGCGATGAACTCAACAAAACGTACTGTTAAACCTAACTTGCAAAAAGTTCGCGTTATGATCGATGGAAAACCTAAAAAAGTTTGGGTGTCTACTCGTGCTTTGAAATCAGGAAAAGTTGAACGCGTTTAATTGAATGAAGTTTGAACCGTTCACGTTTTGAACGGTTTTTATTTTTACGTAATAATAGAAAGCCTTTAATAACCAACTTATGCGAAAGTTGGTTATTAAAGGCTTTTTTTATGTGCCACCACTTTTAAGGTAATTGAAATATGTTTTTTTATAATAATTCTAATTAAATAATAACTTATTTTTAATCAAGTGTCAATAAGCTATTTATTAGTGTTTACAATTTTTTTATTTTTACAAAAATTTATTTTAACCTAAAATAAAAATCTTAGACTATAGTTATTTATTATTGTTTTTTTATTTTTTGTGAATTGCCAAGTCTTTTCATGTTGATAAAAATATGAATATGATACACTAGAGTTATCTTTATATTCATAGAAATTTGGTGAACAAAATAATGAAAACAAAAATCAAACTTTTTTTTAAGGAAAATGGTCGCTATGTAGCAGCTAGTTTTCTTTTGCCATTTTTGATCCTTGCTTTAGTGTATCTAAGTATTGGGATCTATCCTGGCAGTAGCCGCAGTATCCTTGCTAGTGATGCCTTTTCTCAATTTTCAAATTTTCATGCAAGTTTTCGTAATATGCTCTTAGGAAAGCAAAGTATTTTTTATACTTGGAATGCTTCTTTAGGGTTGAATTATTTATCTTTGATTTCTTATTATCTTGGTGGCCTATTTACACCACTTGTCCTTTTATTTCCAAATGAGATGATGCCGGATGCTTTATATTTTCTTACTTTACTTAAAGTCGGATGTGCTGGTTTATCTTTTTGGTTTCTCGCCAGTACCTATAAAATTCCTCGTTGGGGGCAAGTAGCTTTAAGTATAAGCTATGCATCAATTTCGTTTATTACGGCACATTCAGAAATTATTATGTGGTTAGATGCCTTTATTTATCTCCCACTCGTAATTTTAGGGATTCATCGTGTGATGGATCTGAAACGCCCCACACTGTTGTTTGTTAGTTACTTATTGTTATTCCTATCAAGCTTTTATATGGGTTTTATGATCGGTGTTTTTTCTTTCCTTTACTTTATCGTAAGGCTTTTGACAAATTGGTCCGTCTATAAAAAATCCATTCTTCCTTATGGGATTACTTCTTTACTAGCTGGCGGAGCTTCGATGATTATTATCCTGCCTGCTGTTCTTGATCTTCGGTCAAATGGTGAAGCATTGACACAAATCACTACGTTAAAAACCGAAGCAACTTCTTATCTAGATATTATTATGAAAAATATGATTGGTGTATACGATACAACTAAATATGGCTCTATCCCTTTTATTTATGCTGGGTTATTTCCGTTAGTTTTATGCTTGTTCTATTTTGCCAGTCAAAAAGTCAAAATAAAAAACAAACTTTTATTTGGTAGTTTGTTTGCTTTGTTGATTGCTAGTTTTTATCTCGTCCCTTTAAATCTTTTTTGGCATGGCATGCACGCACCAAATATGTTTTTATTCCGATACTCTTATTTGTTTTCGTTCTTAGTTCTTTTACTAGCAGCTAAAGGCTGGGAATACTTGACCAAGGAAGATCAAGGTCTACTTCTTGGAATAATCATTGTTTTAGCCGCCATTTTCGCTATGGCATGGGGGCTTAAACCAAACGATAGCTACACTTATATCACGACTACTTCTTTTGTTTTAACTATTGTTTTCTTAGGACTATACGCTTTGACGATTGGCTTCTTTCAACAGCAAAAACAACCGCTTAAGTATCTTAGCCTATTATTATTATTACTTATGACAGCAGAGGCAAGTGTGAACACAAATAGCATGATTCATGGGATTTTAGATGATTGGAATTATGCTTCAAGAAGTTTGTATACTGACCCTTCTCCTGCCATAAAAACACTAGTTGATCAAACAAAACAAGAGTCAGATACCTTTTATCGTTTGGAAAACCTTGATCCTATTTCTCCTAATGACTCCATTAATTATGGGTACAGCGGTATAAGTTTGTTTTCTTCTATCAGAAATCGAAATTCTTCCTCTTATCTTGATTCTTTAGGATTTCGTTCAAGAGGAACAAACCTTAATATTCGATACGCTAATAATACATTGTTAATGGATGGCTTTACGGGAATAAAATACAACATCGCTAAAAATGATAGTAGCTTTAGTAAGTATGGTTTCGCTAAAGAAAGCCAAAGTGGTGAATATACTCTTTACAAAAATTTAAATGCTTTACCTTTAGCTTTTACAGCACCTTTATCCATTAATAAAGTGGAACAACCATTAACAGATAATTTAACCAGTCAAACCAACTTAATAAATCGTCTATCTGATTTAGACCAACGCTACTACACTTTCTATACGCCGACACTAAAAAGTCAGCAAAATGTTACGATAAACAAAACAACAACAGGCGTTACTTATTCTGAGAATGTAAGCAACCAACCGAAAACACTCACTTGGGAAGTACGGGTTCCCGCAAATACGCAAGCCTATTTAAGCCTGTTTCCTACTAACTATTCTCAATTGGAAAGTTCCACTGCTACAATTACGGTAAATGGCACATCGAGAAAAACACAGATTGGTATCTCTGGACAGTATTATGATCTAGGATACTATCCGCAAGATACAACCGTGACCTTTACAGCAAGTTTTTACGGTACAAAAGAAGTAAGTTTCATGGAACCTAAAGTACTTGGTCTTGATGTTGTTGCCTATCAAGCTGCGATGAATCAGATTAAAGAAAACGGTGTGGAGATGAAAACAACTGGACGAACAGCCACTGGAACCGTTGACACTTCAGAAGAACGTATGCTAGTGACAACGATTCCTTATGATGCCGGTTGGACAGCTAAAATTGACGGTAAAACTGTCAAAGTAGAAAATTTTAAAAATGCCTTTTTAATGATCAAGGTGCCTGCTGGAAAACACACAGTCACTTTCAGTTATTTACCACAAGGATTCACCATCGGTGCCATTTTATTTATTCTGTGCATTGGGCTCTTTGTCACCTATGTATGGTATTTGCAAAAAGCGCCTGTATCAAATAAAAAATATAAACACAGTTAATTCATTTAACATTTTTAGTTACCCATTAAAAAAACGTAAGTCAACATGGGCGTGCTACCTAAGGGTACACACGTCAGATAGTATGTCTTACGTTTTTGTTTTAAATTATTACCCCTTAATTACTTACATTGACTGTTCTACCTCTACTGTTCTATTTATTATTTTCATCATGGCTTGTCTTCTTTGGGTTCTTCCCATGTTTCTGAGTGCTTCCATTTTTTTGTCTAAAGACTCTTGTTTTCGCTCCGTTTGGACAAAAGGCGAGACAGGTGGTGCCGTTAACTCTTGCATGTTTTTTTGGGGCACCGATGAGAGATTTACTCTCGTTTGATTCATAGGTGGTAATGAATGATCTACCGATACTTTCTCTTTTAACTCATCTATTGTATTTTTCCTCACTTGAGTTACAACATCTAATTTTTCATTTCCCCCTTGCATAGGATTTGGAATATTCTCTGATTGTCCTTTATTTAATTTTGATGGAATCTCTGGAGCATCCTCTTTTATCAGATCCTCTATAATATCTTCTAAAAGATCTATTTCTTCCATATGCTCTTTTATATCAATAAGTTTGTCACCGTTATTGGCTAACCACCTAATTTGCAATATATTTGGACCATTCTCTTCTTTTAACTTCTCTGTATACTTAGTAAATTCATCTATTCGATCAATTTGTTCTTTAGGATCGGTTGAACTATTCTCTATTGAGAAATGTTCATTATAAAAATTAATCACGTAATTTAGTTCGTTATATATTTTTATATCATCTTTAAATGTTTCTCGTAGTTGATCTGCTTTTTCTTTCATTTCTTTTATTAAATCAATACGCTCCCGAATTAAATCATTTACTTTAGTCACTAAATCTCCGTGTAATAATTCTGAGAACAAAATACGTAATTCTTCTATGTTTTTTTCATTTACGTTTGTTTCTCTTGTATTTTTATCCCCTACTAAATCAATCATTTCTTGAAGTTTTTCTTTAATTTGTACGGTGAGTTCTTCTTTTCTATTTTGTAAATGAGAGAGATTGTCTCTTTGATAATTATCAATAAACGGCTCATTGTTTGTCTTTTCTTCTGGTAATGGTGATCCCGCTATTGATTCCCTATTTTCTATTTTTGGTTCATGCAAACTAGTGTCCTTAAACTGATGCTGGACTTCTTTTCTAGGTGAAAAATCTTCGAAAGTAGTTTGAACAACTTTGTCTATTTTAAAGGTATCAAAATTATACTCTTTCGCAATTATCTTAGTATTGGTTTCAACTACGTAATCAATTTCTGCCATTAACTTTTGAGTACAAGCATTCACATTTTCCCAATCTTTCTTTTTATCAAACTGCTTCAATTCATTGTAAATAGACCGAATCTTTTTTTTACCATCTTCTATTTTTTGTTTTTCTTCTTCAGAAAACCCTTTCCTATCCATCGATTCTTCATTTTCTTTGAAGATAGCTGATACTTCTGATCGCCACAGATCGATTTTGTCATTCGGTCTGATCCCCAGTCGCGAAATATATTCCTTACCGAACTTGTCGATCTCAATACCTGTGATTTTTGTGATCGCTTTTCGGATCATTTGTTGATAGCGAATCTCTCGCAAGTCCACTGAGTAATAATTGAAATCTTTAGGGTTCAATCTACTCTGATGATTAACACCACTTTTCAACATTTTCTGTGCTTCTTTTTTTCTTCTCTTCAATTCTTTTTCTTCTATTCGTGAATAACTATCCATTCTTGCTTCTATTTCAGGTTCAGGTGAGTATGATAGTAACCCTTTGATATCCCATTTATTAAGTCCTAAGTTTGTCAATGTTTTACTTTGAGACACATCATAGTAGTGGTATTTTTTAAATCGATCGAGCACACCGTTTTCAATAGCCCTTGCTATCTTCTGATCTAGTTCATAAGCAACAAACGCTTCGTTTGATCCGTTTTCTACGCTAGTGTTCCAGTTTTTAATTGCTTTTTGGAACTCTTTTTTCTCTACTTTCGAAAGTTCAAATGTCGCTCTTTTCTCATTTGTTCTCTCTGTGGCATTATCCTGTACTTTTCCCGTTATTTTTTCGATTTGTTCTATCATTTTTATGTAATTTTTAATATTTAAATTGTTACGTTCCTTCACCGACTTTACATAAAAATCCATCACATCAAACCCAAAAATCGATTGTAGTTCTTTTCTTAATGTGAGTTGATGGCGTACTTCCAGTAATTGTCGTAACTCTGCTTTCGTTAGTTCTGTATGAATATTGCCTTTTTTATAGGCTTCAGAGATGTTTTTATTTAATTTTTGCTTTCTTTTTCTTAAGTAATCTGGCCCGCCTTTATGATCGGTGAGCTCTTTTATTGTTTTTGCTTGTTTATCTAAAGGAATAGGTTCATCCTCGCCTAACACTGTATTAGAAGCTTCACTTGATATTATTGAAGAAATATCTTCTTCAAGAGAATGTTGTTCAGTTTTTTTAGGTACCGTTTCTTCTAAAGAAACTTGTTTTTTCAAGGAAGGTTCATCATTTAAATTTATAACAAAATTTTTAATGCCTAATTTTTTTAATGTATTACTTCTCTTAGTAATATTAGAATTGTAATATACAGCCAATATCTCAGTATTTTCATTCAGCACTTGGCTGATTTCTGTCATTAATTTTTTGGTACAAGCATTTACTTTTTTCCAATCTTTCTTATTATCAAAGTGCTTTAACTCGTTGTAGATGGATAAAATTGCTTCTTTTCCATTGTTTATTTTTGTATTTTCCTGCTCAGAAAATTGATTCCCAGGACGGCTGTCTCCTTCATTAGCTTTGAAATAAGTTGACACTTCTTCACGCAATAGTCCCATTTGCTTTTTTGGTTCCATGCCCAGTCTCAAAACGTATTCTTTACCAAATTTATCAAGATTGATGCCCGTCATTTTTGAAATCGCTTCTCTAATATTTAGCTGATGGTGTACTTCTTGCAACTGTAATAAATTTTGTTTGAACTCTCCAGTGTTTGATTTCCCTTGATTAAACTCTTTCGTCACTTTTTTATTCAACTCATTTTTGAGTTTGGTCAGTTCTTGATCTGTTTTATAGGAGTAACCTTCTAACTCAGACTGAGCATGTGACAGCAAACCCTTAATATCCCATTTGTTGAGGCCTAGTTTAGTCAAAGTCTTACTTTGCTCTGTATCATAGTAATCATATTTTTCAAATCGATCCAATGCACCATTTTGAATGGCATTTGTTAATAGATTTTCTATTTTAGTAAACGTATCTTTTTGTTCATCGTTCTGTTTAATGAAACGCTCGTTCCAATTCTTATTTAAATCTTTAAGTTGCTTTTTCTCTTCATTCGTAATTTTAAATTCTGTTTTTCTTATATTTGTTGTTTCAATAGGATATTCTTTTTTCATCGTTTTCTCGATTTGTTCAACCATATTGATAAAATTCTCCGTACTATATCTGTGACCATGTGCCTCCTTGTAAAAATCGATCACGTCAAAACCAAATATCAACTGTAATTCTTTTCTTATCGTGACTTGACGACGTAATGCAAGCAACTCCCGTAAATTTTTTTTCGTTTCGTCTGTATAAATCGTTCCTTCTTTATAGGATCTAGTGATTTCATTATTTAATACTTATTTACGCTTGTTTAAAACATCCATTTCTTGAAATAAAGTACTAATTGCTTCATTCTGGTTAGCTAAAGGAGTATTTTCTGGCACATCCATTCGTCTAGTATCTTGAGCTTCTACTACTCTACGTACGATTTCATTGATTTCTTCATCTAGTATAGCATCCGTTGTGCTGCTTGTTTCATCTACTAAAGAAGATACCATCTGTTCTTTCTCTTGAACTTTTTCAATTTGTTTAGATAAGTATGATTCATTTTTTTTTGAGATTTTGTTGCTGAATTTTTTCATTTAGTTCTTTATGAAAATTTCTCTGTTGTTCTTTATTTTTCTCTTCATTATTCATAGACCATTCTCCTTTCTTTTATCGAAATCCATTATATAAGTAACTAAGCTAATACTTTCTCCTACTTTTTCTTTTTTTGGCAATTTATGTTAGTTAAATAAATACGCTAGATACGCTTTATCATAGCAATGCTTTCACTTTGAGTGGACAGACTTATCAGTAATAGACATAAAAAACTCCTTTCAATTTACTAAATAGATTGATAGCTATTTAGTAAATTGAAAGGAGTAATACTTATCCACATGTATCTATTTACATATGGAAATATTTATTTGTTAATGCTGATAGATTGCTAACAATTTTTGTTAGTCGTCATATACTACTTCGTAAAGATACAACCCTTCCGGATGCGCTGTAGGTCCCGCTGCATTTCGATCTTTTTTTGCAATAATTTCAGGTAGACTATCTTCCGGTAGACGTCCATTGCCAATTTTTAACAGAGTACCAACAAGAATCCTTATCATTTTATACAAAAAACCATTTCCCCGAAATGTAAACAATAATTCATCTCCTGTTTCATTTACTTCTAATTTGGCTTCATAAATCGTTCGTACTTTGTCTTCCACTGAACTGCCAGAAGCGCAAAAAGAAGTAAAATCATGGGTACCTAATAAATCAGGTAATGCTCTTTGAATTTTTTTTAAATCAAGTGCATAAGGGAAATAACTAGCATAATGTCGGCGAAATGGACTTCGAGGTTTCCCAATATCGACTCGAAACTGATAAGTCTTTTCTTTTACTAAATAGCGGGCGTGAAAATCTTCTGGGACAATTTCAACTGTTTTAACAGCAATATCTTCTGGCGATTGCGTATCTAAAGCAAAGCGCATGCGCTCCAAAGGGCGTTCTTCTGGATAATCAAAATGAATCACTTGCCCCAAAGCATGAACACCAGCATCTGTACGGCCAGAACCAAAAATGGTGATTTGTTCCCCATTAGCCATTTTTTTTAATGTTTTTTCTAGTTCTTCTTGCACAGTACGTCCATTTGGCTGTTTTTGAAATCCATTAAACCGACTGCCATCATACGCAATAATCGCTTTATAGCGCGTCATTTTTTCTTTCACCTACTTATCACTTCACTAACTTCTCAAAAAGACCAATGCAATGGTTAATAAAACAAACACAATTAGTATGATTGTATCTCGATTATGCCAATGAAGAATGCGATACTTTGTTCTTCCATCGCCTCCTTGGTAGCCTCTAGCTTCCATGGCTGTTGCTAAATCTTCTGCTCGATTGAAGCTGCTAACAAATAAAGGGATCAACAAAGGAATCACTGCCTTCATCTTTTGTACTAAACTTCCTTCTCCAAAATCAACGCCACGTGCTCTTTGTGCGTTCATGATTTTTTCTGTCTCATCCATTAAAGTTGGCACAAAACGTAGCGCAATTGATAACATCAACGAGATTTCATGAACTGGAAAACGGACAACTTTTAAAGGGCGTAATAAATATTCAATAGCATCTGATAGTTCTAAGGGAGGAGTTGTTAACGTTAATAATGTTGACATGAAAATGATCAATACAAATCGACAGAAAATAAACAAGCCATTCATTACACCAAATTCTGTGATGTTGAAAACTCCCCAACTCCAATAAGTATCGCCACCGCTTGTAAACAATACCTGCAAAGCGACCGTAAAAAGAATCAACCAAATCAACGGTCGAATTCCTCGGATAAAAAATTTGATGTCCACTTTCGAAAGGAAAACAGATAATAATGTAAAAACGGCTAAAAGAGCATAAGTTTGCCAATTGTTAGCTAAAAAAATGATGCCAATAAAATAAAAACTAGCTAATAATTTTGCACGAGGATCCAAGCGATGAATCAATGAATCACCAGGCATATAGCGCCCAAAAATCAGTTTATTCATCATAAGAATGTCCTCCTGTTAACGTAACAATCTTGTCCGCTAATTCTTCTGCTGTAATGGGAAGTTCAGAGAAAAGAGGTGCTCGTTTGTTCAATTTTTCTGCAAATTCGGTAGCAGTTGGTACACCTAATTGCTTTTCTTTTAACCAAGAAAGTTTTTGAAACACCGCTTGCGGTTGACCGCTTTCTACAATTCTTCCTTTTTCTAATACATACACATAATCAGCATAATTTGCCACATCATCCATTAAGTGAGTAACTAACACAATTGTAATATTTTGTTCTTTATGCAACCGCCAAAACATGTCCATCATTTCTTTTCGACCTTGTGGATCGAGTCCTGCTGTAGGCTCATCTAACACTAATACTTCTGGTTTCATAGCCAGTACACCTGCAATAGCCACTCGTCTCATTTGTCCACCAGATAATTCAAACGGTGATCGTTCTAAATAAGAAGCATCTAGTCCAACCTGTGCCAGTGTCTCTTGCGCTAGCTCTCTTGCCTCTTCTTCACTCACACCAAAATTTTTTGGTCCAAAGGCAATGTCTTTTGCTACTGTTTCTTCAAATAGTTGCGCTTCTGGAAACTGAAAAACGATTCCGACTTTTTTACGAATCGGTTTCAAGTTTTTATTGTTCGTATCAGGCATAATTTTTCGATCGCCGATATGTACGCTTCCACTTGTAGGTTTGATTAGCGCATTCAAATGTTGTAGTAGTGTCGATTTACCACTTCCAGTGTGTCCAACTAAAGCAGTGTAACTATTTTCTTGAATCGTTAAATTGATATCAAATAATGCTCGCTGTTCGAATGGCGTATTTGGCTGATAAGTAAAATCTACTTTTTCAAAACGGATGTCCATAACCAGTCCACCATCCTTTCTTCTGTCATATACTCGGTAGGAACCTCTATACCACGTTGCTTCAAAGCACTCTTTAATTTTTCAGGAAAAGGTAAATCTAATCCTAAATTGATCAGTTCAGGTCCGGCAGAAAAAATTTCTTGCGGAGTTCCTTCATTGACTAAAGATCCTTGTTTCATGACTAAAATACGACTAGCATTTGCTGCTTCATCAATATCGTGTGTAATAGATATAACTGTTAAGTTACTTTCATCTTTAATTTTTTTAATCGTGGAAATAACTTCTTCACGTCCTTCTGGATCAAGCATACTAGTTGCTTCATCTAAAATGATAATATCAGGACGTAAGGCAACCACTCCAGCAATCGCTACACGTTGTTTTTGACCACCAGATAGTCTTGCTGGTTCTCTTTTAGCAAAATCAAGCATGCGGACTTTATCTAAGGCATCTTGAACGCGCATCACCATTTCTTCTCTAGGGATTCCTTGATTTTCAAGTCCAAAAGCAACATCATCCTCAACTGTTGATCCAACAAACTGATTGTCAGGATTTTGAAAAACCATTCCTACCATACGTCGAATTGACCAGATATTTTCTTCATTAAGTGTTTGGTTTCCTACTTTCACCGTACCAGACTCGGGTAAAAGTAACCCATTGATTGTCTTTGCAAGTGTTGATTTCCCAGACCCATTATGTCCAATGATTGCGATCCATTCACCATGATTAATCGTAAATGAAACATCTTTTAATGCTGGACGAGGGTCATCAGGTTGATATTTGTAATTAATCTTTCCTAATTCAATTATTGGCTCCATAATTACTCCTTCTCCATCCTAAAGTTCCTACTAACACTATCAAAAAACACCTGATTTTTCAATTGTTTCCGTTTTAATTAAAGTGTTTTTTTACACCTTCAAGAAGATGTCAAGACAGATAATTGAAGGTACAAAAAAACACTTTATGATGAGTGCATACTCCCCAAATCAGATAGATTTGAGGAGTAGCGCTGAGCTAGACTCGGAAGAGTTAACTTCCAACATCATAACACTCTAAAAGAATCATCTATAAAGTGATGTTATTAGTGTGATTTTAGACAAGTTCTAAGACAACCATTGGTGCACCATCACCGCGTCTTGGTTCTGTCTTTAAGATACGAGTGTAGCCGCCTTGACGTTCAGCGTAACGAGGTGCAATATCATTAAACAGTTTTTGTAAAGCTGATTCAATGACGATTTCCTCATTTTCTTCACGTACGCTAGCAACTTCATTACGTACAAAAGCCGCAGCTTGACGACGTGCATGTAAGTCTCCACGTTTGCCTAAAGTGATCATTTTTTCTGCAGTTGAGCGAACTTCTTTCGCACGAGCTTCAGTAGTCACAATACGTTCGTTAATTAATAAGTCAGTTGTTAAATCACGCAACATCGCTTTACGTTGGCTAGATGTGCGTCCTAGTTTACGATAACTCACGTTGGTTTCCCTCCTTCGTAAAAGGTTTTAATCTTCCTTACGTAAACCTAATCCTAAGTCGTGTAATTTTGCTTTCACTTCTTCTAATGATTTACGCCCTAAGTTACGGACTTTGATCATTTCTGGTTCAGATTTATTTGTAAGTTCTTGTACAGTATTGATTCCTGCACGTTTTAAACAATTATAAGAGCGAACAGATAAGTCTAATTCTTCAATTGTCATTTCTAACATTTTTTCTTTTTGTGTTTCTTCTTTTTCGACCATGATTTCAGCATTTTTTGCTTCATCTGTTAGGTTGACAAAGATATCTAAATGTTCAGTCATGATTTTTGCAGATAAACTCATTGCTTCTAATGGTTCAATTGAACCGTCTGTCCAAATCTCCATCGTCAATTTATCAAAATCTTCACAGTGTCCAACACGAGTGTTTTCTACTTGATAGTTCACACGACGAACAGGTGTGTAGATTGAATCGACTGGAAGAACGCCAATTGGCATATCTTCTTTTTTGTTTTCATCTGCTTGAACATAACCACGTCCTGGTTTCACTGTTAAGCGAGCATGGAACGTAGCTCCTTCAGAGACACTACAGATGTACATATCTTTGTTAAGAATTTCTACCTCACTATCAACGATAATATCGCCAGCAGTTACTGTAGCAGGTCCGGTAATATCGATTTCAAGGGTTTTTTCTTCTTGACCATACATTTTCAGTGCTAAACCTTTAATGTTCAAGATGATTTGAGTGACGTCTTCTCTTACACCTTTAATGGTTGAGAATTCATGCAGTACACCATCGATTTGAATATTAGTGATGGCAGCACCTGGCAAAGAAGATAATAAAATACGACGTAGGGAATTCCCTAAAGTAGTCCCATATCCTCTTTCAAGAGGTTCAACGATGAACTTGCCATAATCTTTTTCTTCATCAATTTTTGCGATTCTTGGTTTTTCGAATTCAATCATTCTTATCTTTACCCCTTTCAAAACGAAAAGTGTCTTGTTCAATGACGTTACTAATAGAACTCAAAATGAGCGGCACTCATTAAACACGACGGCGTTTTGGAGGGCGGGCACCATTATGAGGAACTGGAGTCACGTCACGAATTGCAGTCACTTCTAAACCTGTAGCTTGTAATGAACGAATTGCTGCTTCACGTCCAGAACCTGGTCCTTTAACTGTTACTTCAACAGTTTTTAATCCGTGTTCCATTGCTGCTTTTGTAGCTGTTTCTGCTGCCATTTGAGCGGCAAAAGGAGTTGATTTTTTGCTTCCTTTGAAACCTAATGAACCAGCTGATGACCACGCTAATGCATTCCCGTGAGTATCAGTGATCATGATGATAGTGTTGTTGAATGTAGAATGGATATGTGCAATACCTGCTTCTATATTCTTTTTCACACGGCGTTTACGATTCACTTTTTTTGCTGCCATGAAGTTCTAACCTCCTTCACTTAAGAATTATTTTTTCTTGCCAGCGATAGCGCGAGCTGGGCCTTTACGAGTACGTGCATTGTTTTTCGTGTTTTGTCCACGAACAGGCAATCCACGGCGATGACGGATGCCACGGTATGAACCGATTTCCATCAATCGTTTGATGTTTAAGTTCACTTCACGACGAAGGTCACCTTCAACTTTTAATTTATCTACTTCTGCACGGATAGCATCTGTTTGTTCATTCGTTAATTCACGAACGCGAACATCTTCAGATACGCCAGCATTAGCTAAGATTTGTTTTGCAGTAGTGTTACCAATACCATAGATATAAGTAAGAGAAACTACTACACGTTTATCACGAGGAATATCTACTCCTGCAATACGAGCCATATTTATTGCACCTCCAATTATCCTTGACGTTGTTTATGTTTTGGATTTGCTGGGCAAATCACCATAACGCGTCCTTTACGACGAATTACTTTACAATGTTCACACATTGGTTTTACTGATGGTCTTACTTTCATGATAATACCTCCTGTAGTTTTACGGAGTACAATTATTTAAAGCGATAAGTAATACGGCCACGGTTTAAATCATACGGAGACAATTCAACCGTCACTTTGTCACCAGGTAAGATACGAATATAATGCATACGAATTTTACCTGAAACAGTAGCAAGAACTTGGTGTCCGTTTTCTAGTTCAACTTTAAACATTGCATTCGGCAAAGTTTCGACGACTGTACCTTCGACTTCAATCATATCTTCTTTTGCCACGCACAGTACCTCCTTGTACTTGTTTCGCATTTTCACACGATAAAATGGCGGAAACTGCAGTTCCCACCTCAAAATTCTCAAAATGGATCATCTAGAGGATTTCTCTAGAAGTCGGACTGACATATTCTATCATAATTTATTGAACTTGACAAGAGTAACTGCTTAATGCAAGTCGGCTACGGGCAATCGTGCTATTTTTCAATGATTTTTTGGACATCAGTAAATACAGCATCGATTTCACGATCACCATCGATAGTGTTTAGCAAACCTTGTTCTTTATAATAGGCCAAGATTGGCTCACTATTTTTGATGTTGATAGCCAGACGATTTTTAACCGTCTCAGGTTTATCATCTTCTCTTTGATAGAATTCATGCCCACCACAACGATCACATGTATCTTCAACTTTTGTAGGGTTAAAAATTTTATGATAAGTTGCTCCACAGTTGCTACAGATGAATCGGCCAGCTAAACGCTCAACCAAAACGTCTTCACCCACGTGGATATCGATGACTGCATCAATTTTTTTGTTTAAATCTTTTAGCATTGCATCTAGCGCTTCAGCTTGTTCAAGCGTACGAGGAAAACCATCTAATAAGAAGCCTTTTTCTGTATCTTGTTCAGCTAAACGCTCTTTCACGATTCCATTTGTTACTTCATCAGGAACTAATTCACCTTTATCAATATAAGACTTTGCTTCCAAGCCAAGAGCTGTTTCGTTTTGCATTGCTGCACGGAACATGTCTCCTGTTGAGATATGAGGAATATGATAAGCATCAATAATTTTTTCTGCTTGTGTTCCTTTACCTGCACCTGGCAGCCCCATTAAAATGAGGTTCATTGTTTACCCTCCTAATAAATGTGAGAACGTGTGTTGAGGAAAAACCTCAACACGCTTTCTTACTCAATAAATCCAACGTACTTACGTTTCAGCATTAAGCCTTCTAACTGTTTAGCAGTTTCTAAAGCAACACCGATGATGATCAATAAGCTGGTTCCACCTAACCCGATGGATTGAGGCAGATTCCAAACCATTTGTGCAATGATTGGTAATAAAGCCACTAACCCAAGGAAAATAGCACCGACAGTACTTAATCGCATCAATAAGCTTGAGACATACTCTTCAGTTCCTTTACCAGGACGTACGCTTGGTATATAGCTTCCTTGCTTTTGTAAGTTTTCCGCTAATTTCTCAGGGTTTACTTGAACAAATGCATAGAAGAAGGTAAATGCAATGATCAATATCGTATAAATCGTAGCACCAGGTGCCGTATTATAGTTAAAGATCTGCATCATAATTTTATACCAATTTTCAGACCCAAATCTACCACTCAATGCTTGTAAGACAGCATTAGGTGTCGCAATAAACGAACTTGCAAAGATAACTGGGATAACCCCAGCAGCATTTACTTTCAACGGTAGATAACTACTTGTTGGTGCACCTGCTACACGTTTCGTGTATTGAATTGGGATCTTGCGTTCAGCTTGTTGGAAAAATGTTACGCACGTTACGATTAAGATAATCGCTACGACTAAGATGGCAATAAAAATTGCAGATTTCCAGATATCTGAAGGATCAATATTTACAAAGTAATCTTCATAAATTTCTTTGACACTTTCAGGCAATCGAGAGATGATCCCCGCAAAGATAATCATTGACACCCCATTACCGATTCCTTTTTCTGTGATTTGTTCTCCTAACCACGTAACAAACATTGTACCAGCAGTTAAAATTAACCCAATGGTCACATAAGTTGAAACATTAGGGTTCGTCACAAAACCTAATTGAGCATATTGGTTAAATCCAGCAGTAATACCCACTGATTGAATAAACGCCAATACTAAAGTTAAGTATCTCGTTGCTTGATTTAATTTCTTACGACCAACCTCTCCTTGTTTTGACCATTCAACAAAACGTGGAACAATATCCATTTGTAACAATTGGATAACGATGGAAGCTGTAATGTAAGGCGAAACCCCCATTGAAAAGATGGAGAAATTTTGCATTGCACTACCACTCACCAAGTTCAACATATTGAAAAATGGTAAAGAAGAAAGATTTTGCAATGAACTAGCATTCACACCTGGCACAGTAATATGTGCACCTAGACGAAATACAAGTAAAACAAATACAGTAAAGAGAATCTTCGACCTAATGTCCTTTACTTTAAAAGCATCTTTTAATAGTTTAAACATTAGATCACCTCAATTGATCCACCAGCAGCGACGATTGCTTCTTCAGCTGCTTTCGAGAATTTTGCGGCTTTCACTGTTAATTTTTTCGTTAATTCACCATTCGCTAATACTTTGATTCCTGCTTTTTCGTTTTTCACGATTCCAGCTTCTACTAAAGCAACAGGAGTTACTTCAGCACCATCTTCAAAGCGATTCAAGACATCAAGATTGATGACTGCATAGTCTTTGCGGTTTACATTAGTAAATCCACGTTTTGGTAAACGACGGAATAATGGAGTTTGACCCCCTTCAAATCCTAGACGTACACCACCGCCTGAACGAGCTTTTTGTCCTTTTTGTCCGCGTCCAGCAGTTTTTCCGTTACCAGAAGAAGTACCACGACCAACACGATTACGTACTTGGCGTGAACCTTCAGCAGGTTTTAATTCATGAAGTTTCATAGGTTTGGCACCTCCTTAATATTCTAGTTCTTAGTTTTTATTTGTTTTATTAAACTTCTTCAACGTCCACTAAGTGAGAAACAGTATTGATCATGCCTTTGATTGCTTCATTAGCAGGCTTAACCACTGAACTGTTAATCTTTGTAAGACCTAACGCTTTAACTGTGTCGCGTTGGTTTTGAGGACGTCCGATAATACTGCGTTTTAAAGTAACTTTTAATTCAGCCATTATTTTTGTCCTCCTTATCCGATTAATTCTTCCACTGATTTGCCACGAAGTGCTGCCACTTCTTCTGCACGTTTCAATTGTTTCAATCCTTCAACAGTTGCGCGAACAACGTTGATTGGTGTGTTTGAACCTAAAGATTTAGAAGTGATATCTGCTACCCCTGCTAATTCTAATACGGCACGAACTGGTCCGCCAGCAGCAACCCCAGAACCTTCAACAGCAGGTTTCATTAGGATTCTACCACCACTAAAAGCACCGATTACTTCGTGTGGGATTGTTGAACCAACCATAGGTACTTCAACTAAGTTTTTCTTCGCATCTTCAATTGCTTTACGGATTGCTTCAGGTACTTCTTGTGCTTTACCAGTACCAAATCCTACGTGTCCGTTTTTGTCACCGACAACAACTAAAGCAGCAAAACGTAGACGACGTCCACCTTTAACAACTTTTGTTACACGGTTAATTGCAACAACGCGGTCTTCTAATTCCAAATGTTTTGGATCGATATAAACCATGAATGGTATTCCTCCTTTTTTTAAAATTCTAGTCCATTTTCGCGAGCAGCTTCAGCTAAAGCTTGCACACGGCCATGGTAAAGGTATCCACCACGGTCAAAGACTACTACTTTAATGCCTTTTTCAGCTGCACGTTCTGCAACTAATTTACCGACAGCTTGTGCTGCTTCTGTTTTTGTTCCACCTGAAATTTCTTTATCCAAGGTAGAGGCACTTGCTAGCGTTACACCCGCTACGTCATCAATAATTTGAGCGTAGATGTTTTTGTTAGAACGAAAAACGTTCAAGCGTGGGCGCTCAGCAGTACCAGAGATATTGTTACGTACACGACGATGTCTTTTTTGACGTGTTTTGTTCTTATCTGGTTTTGTAATCACAATTGTCACCTCTTTTATTTTATTGTACTACGATTGTAGTATCGGGAAGTCTCGAAAAATAGAAGCTGCGGCACAAGTTAAGTTGTTTTGAATGAAGGATAACTTCTGCAAAATCCCTTTTACCTGCTGCTGGCTTCTATGAAATTTTTCTAAACTATTTACCAGTTTTACCTTCTTTACGGCGTACATATTCGCCAACATAACGAATACCTTTACCTTTATAAGGTTCTGGAGGACGAGTTCCACGAATGTTCGCAGCTAATTCGCCAACTTCTTCTTTGTTCGCACCTTTAACAATTACTTGCGTATTCGCTGGTACTTCAACAGTTACGCCAGCTGGTGGTGTGATTTCGACTGGATGTGAGTAACCAACGTTCAATACAAGTTTTGATCCTTGTAATTGTGCACGGTACCCAACCCCAATTAATTCTAATACTTTTTGGAATCCTTCGCTAACGCCTACAACCATGTTGTTGAAGTTTGCACGAGTTGTTCCATGGATTGTTTTCATTTCTTTACTGTCATTTGGACGAGTGAATGTCACTTCGTTTCCTTCGATATTCATTTTGATATCAGAAGAAAAAGTACGTGTTAATTCCCCTTTTGGTCCTTTAACTGTAATGTTGTTTCCATCTTGAGTAACTGTTACTCCTTCAGGGATCACAACAACTTTATTTCCAATACGGCTCACTTAAAGACACCTCCTTGTAGATTCTAGTTGATTACCATACGTAAGCGATAACTTCGCCGCCGATATTTTTTTCACGAGCTTCTTTATCGGTAACTACACCTTCAGAAGTCGAAATAATTGCGATACCTAAACCGTTCAATACTTTTGGTACTTCGTCAGCTTTGACATAAGCACGTAATCCAGGTTTAGAGATACGTTTTAAGTTAGTGATAACACGTTCGCCGTTTTTACCAAATTTTAGGAAAACACGGATTACGCCTTGTTTGTCATCTTCAATATATTCAACATCACGAACGAAACCTTCACGTTTTAAGATTTCAGCGATGTCACGTTTAATTTTTGATGCAGGAACTTCTAAAGACTCATGTTTAACCATGTTTGCGTTACGGATACGAGTTAGAAAATCTGCAATTGGATCTGTCATGACCATTGAGCTTTTACCTCCTTCTTATGCGAATTTACTTTTTTACCAGCTAGCTTTCTTCACGCCGGGAATTTGACCTTTATAGGCAAGTTCGCGGAAGCAAATACGGCAAAGATGGAACTTACGATAAACTGAATGTGGACGTCCGCAACGTTCGCAACGTGTGTAAGCTTGTGTTGAATGTTTTGCAGGGCGTTTGTTTTTAGCAATCATTGATTTTTTAGCCACGTAGTTCGCCTCCTTTAATTATTTTTGGAATGGCATGCCTAATTGTGTCAACAACTCACGAGATTCTTCATCTGAATTTGCTGTTGTTACAATAACGATGTCCATACCACGTACTTTATCTACTAAATCGTAATCTACTTCTGGGAAGATCAATTGTTCTTTAATACCTAAAGTATAGTTTCCACGACCGTCAAAGGCTTTTTTACTTACACCATGGAAGTCACGTACACGTGGTAGAGAAACTGATACCAATTTGTCTAAGAATTCGTACATTCTTTCTCCGCGCAAGGTAACTTTTGCACCAATTGGCATTCCTTCACGTAAACGGAATCCAGCGATTGATTTTTTAGCTTTTGTAATCATTGGTTTTTGTCCAGTGATTAAAGTTAATTCTTCAACTGCTTTATCTAAGTTTTTAGCGTTTGATACCGCATCACCAACACCCATGTTGATGACGATTTTTTCAACTTTAGGTGTTTGCATAACAGAGCTATAGTTAAATTTTTCCATCAATGATGGAGTTACTTCTTTAAGATATTTTTCTTTTAGGCGGTTCATTCAGTAAGACCCTCCTTCCTTAAACTTATTATTTATCTAAAACTTCACCGGTTTTTTTAGAAACACGGACTTTTTTGCCATCTACTTCTTTATAGCCAACACGGCCAGCTACGCCAGTAGAGTCGATCACCATCACGTTAGAAACATGAATTGGTGCTTCCATCTCAACAATTCCACCTTGAGGAGCAGCTTGAGAAGGTTTTTGGTGTTTTTTAACAACATTCACACCTTCGACAATGACTTTATCTTTTTTCGGAAACGCTGCTAATACAACGCCTTCTTTATTTTTGTCTTTTCCAGTGATAACTTTAACTTTATCGCCTTTTTTAACAAACATAACTGTTTCGCACCTCCTTTGATAAGTGTCTCAAGATTATAAAACTTCTGGTGCTAGTGAAACGATCTTCATGAAGTTGTTTTCACGTAGTTCACGTGCAACTGGCCCAAAGATACGCGTTCCACGAGGGCTTTTATCATCACGAATAATCACTGCAGCATTTTCATCAAATTTAATATATGAACCGTCTGTACGACGAGCTCCTGATTTTGTTCGAACGATAACGGCTTTTACGACGTCACCTTTTTTGACAACCCCACCTGGCGTTGCTTGTTTAACCGTAGCAACGATCACATCACCGATGTTAGCAGTTTTACGACCAGATCCACCAAGGACTTTGATCGTCAAAATTTCACGTGCGCCTGAATTATCAGCGACTTTTAAACGACTTTCTGCTTGGATCACGTTGTGTATCCTCCTTTCAGATTTTGCATTCAATCTATATAGGAAAATCTCGTGTTATTAGATAATAACTGCTTCTTCGACTACTTCCAACAAACGGAAACGTTTTGTAGCTGATAATGGACGAGTTTCCATAATTTTCACGATGTCGCCAACTTTAGCTGTGTTGTTTTCATCATGTACTTTGTATTTCTTAGAATAGTTCATGCGTTTACCATAGATAGGGTGGTTTTTCTTTGTTTCGACAGAAACAGTAATTGTTTTATCCATTTTGTCTGAAACTACGCGACCTTGATAAACTTTGCGTTGATTTCTTTCTTCAGTCATACGCTTAATGGCCTCCTTCCATAATTACTTAGCTTGTTCACGCAATACAGTTTTGATGCGTGCAATCGATTTACGTACTTCTTTAATACGTGCAGTGTTTTCTAATTGACCTGTTGCTAATTGGAATCTAAGATTAAACAATTCTTCTTTCAATTGTTTTTCTTGATCAAGCATTTCGGCAGTGGTTAATTCTCTGATTTCTTTAACCTTCATTCGATTCACCACCCATTTCCTCACGTTTTACGATCTTAGTTTTCATTGGTAATTTGTGAGAAGCTAGACGTAACGCTTCACGAGCCACTTCTTCAGACACGCCTGCAATTTCAAACATGATTTTACCACGTTTTACTGGTGCAACCCATCCTTCAGGTGCCCCTTTACCAGAACCCATACGTACCCCAATTGCTTTGGCAGTATAAGATTTGTGAGGGAAAATTTTAATCCATACTTTCCCACCACGTTTCATGTAACGAGTCATTGCAATACGAGCAGCTTCGATTTGGCGGTTTGTGATCCAATGAGAATCAACAGCTTGCAAACCGTATTCACCGAATGCTACTTCTTTACCACCTTTAGCTTCCCCACGCATTTTTCCGCGGAATTCACGACGGTGTTTTACACGTTTAGGTACTAACATGATTATTTCCCTCCTTTCTCAGTGTTTTTTTTAGTTGGAAGAATTTCTCCACGATAGATCCACACTTTAACTCCTAGTTTTCCGTATGTTGTATCTGCTTCTTCCCATGCGTAATCAATATCCGCACGTAATGTGTGAAGAGGAACAGTTCCTTCTGAATATCCTTCTGAACGAGCGATATCCGCACCGTTTAAACGTCCAGATACTTGAGTTTTGATCCCTTTAGCGCCAGAACGCATTGAACGTTGGATCGCTTGTTTTTGCGCGCGACGGAAAGCAACACGGTTTTCTAATTGACGTGCGATTCCTTCACCTACTAATTTTGCATCTAGATCTGGTTTTTTGATTTCCACGATGTTGATATGGATTCTTTTTCCAGTTAATTTGTTTAATTCTTTTCTTAGGTTTTCGACTTCAGATCCGCCTTTACCAATAACCATACCTGGTTTTGCTGTGTGAATTGAAATATTGACACGGCCTGTAGCACGCTCGATTTCAATTGTTGATACAGCAGCATCAGCAAGTTTAGTTGAAATAAATTTACGGATTCTTAAATCTTCGTGTAAGAACTCTGCATACTCTTTTTCAGCATACCATTTTGCATCCCAGTCGCGGATGATGCCTACACGCATTCCAATTGGATGTACTTTTTGACCCACTGATTATCCCTCCTTATTTTTCTGATACGACTACCGTGATATGACTTGTACGTTTGTTGATTGGAGAAGCTGAACCTTTTGCACGTGGACGGAAACGTTTCATTGTTGGTCCTTCGTTGACAAATGCTTCAGATACTACCAAGTTTTCAACATCTAAGTCAAAGTTGTTTTCTGCATTCGCAACTGCTGACATCAATACTTTTTCAATGATTCCAGCAGATTTATTTGGTGTGAATTTCAAGATTGAAATTGCATCCGCAACACTTTTACCTCTGATAAGGTCAATTACTAAACGCGCTTTACGAGGTGAAGTGCGAACTGTTTTTGCAGTTGCTTTAGCTGATGTGATTTGTTCTGCCATTTGCTTTTATCCTCCCCTCAAATTAGCGTTTCGTTTTCTTATCGTCTGCGGCATGGCCACGATAAGTTCTAGTTGGTGCGAATTCACCTAATTTGTGTCCTACCATATCTTCTTGGATGTAAACTGGTACGTGTTTACGTCCATCGTAAACTGCGATGGTATATCCAACAAAACTTGGGAAAATTGTCGAACGACGAGACCAAGTTTTGATTACTTTTTTCTTTTCGACCCCAGCTTGAGCTTCAACTTTGTTCATTAAATGCTCATCAACGAAAGGTCCTTTCTTTAAACTACGACCCATGGTGAACCTCCTCTCAAAATGTGCGACACATGGTCAAAGTAATTATTTATTTTTACGACGACGAACGATAAGTTTGTCTGATTTCGCTTTTTTATCACGAGTTTTGTAACCAAGCGCTGGTTGTCCCCAAGGAGAAACTGGTGCTTTACGTCCGATAGGAGCTTTACCTTCACCACCACCGTGTGGGTGATCGTTAGGGTTCATTACGCTACCACGTACAGTTGGGCGTTTACGCATCCAACGAGAGCGTCCAGCTTTACCAATGTTGATTAATTCGTGTTGTTCGTTACCTACTGACCCAACTGTTGCACGGCAAGCAGCTAAGATCATACGAACTTCACCAGAGTTTAAGCGGATCAATACGTATTTGCCTTCTTTACCAAGTACTTGAGCACTTGTACCAGCAGAACGGATCAACTGTCCACCTTTACCAGGTTTCATTTCAATGTTATGAATAACAGTACCAACTGGAATATTTTCTAAAGGAAGAGCATTACCAACTTTGATATCTGCATCTGGACCTGAAACAAGTTTCATACCAACTTGTAGTCCTTTTGGTGCTAAGATGTAAGCTTTCACTCCATCTTCATAGTGTACTAACGCGATGTTAGCTGAACGGTTTGGATCATATTCGATCGTTTGAACAGTTGCAACAACGTTATCTTTGTTACGTTTGAAGTCGATCACGCGATATTGGCGTTTATGTCCGCCACCTTGATGACGTACAGTGATGCGGCCGTTGTTGTTACGTCCAGCATGGTTTTTCAATGGTTGTAACAATGATTTTTCAGGTGTTGATGTTGTGATTTCAGCAAAATCAGAACCTGTCATGTTACGACGACCATTTGAGGTAGGTTTGTACTTTTTAATCGCCACGTTTTTCCCTCCTAATTTAATGAGTTATCTAGTAAGTGCTTATTCAGCAGCTTCGAATAATTGGATTTCTTTTGAATCTTCAGTTAATGTCACGATCGCTTTGCGACGTTTTTTTGTATATCCTGCATATTTGCCCATACGTTTGAATTTCGCACGTACGTTCACGATGTTCACGTTTTTAACTTTTACGTCAAAAGCAGCTTCAACCGCTTGTTTTACTAAAGTTTTGTTTGCACGAGTGTCCACTTCAAAAGTATATTTCTTGTCATCCATGGCAAGCATTGATTTTTCAGTGATCACAGGGCGTTTGATTACGTCTAGTAAGTTCATTATGCAAGCACCTCCTCAATTTGAGTAAGAGCAGTTTGTGTTGCTAACACTTTTGTATTTGAAACAACATCTAGCACACTCACGTTATCAGAAGTTACTACAGAAACGTTTGGTAAGTTACGTGCTGATAAAGCAGCAAAGTCGTTACCTTTTTCTAGAACAACCAATACTTTAGAGTCAATAGATAAGTTAGCAAGAACTTGTTTGAATTCTTTTGTTTTTGGTGCATCGAAGCTTAATCCTTCAATTGCTACCAAGTTGTTTTCAGCAACTTTTTCTGATAAGACAGATTTCATTGCTAAACGACGAACTTTTTTAGGAAGTTTGTAGCTGTAAGAACGTGGTGTTGGTCCAAAGACTACGCCACCTCCACGCCATTGTGGTGAGCGGATTGATCCTTGACGAGCACGACCAGTTCCTTTTTGACGCCATGGTTTACGTCCACCGCCTCGAACAGCGCTACGGTTTTTAACCGCATGTGTTCCTTGTCTTAATGATGCACGTTGCATAACGATTGCATCGTAAACAACACTTTCATTTGGTTCAATTCCGAAGATTTCTTCGTTAAGTGTGATTTCACCGTTTTGGCTTCCATCTTGTTTGAATAATGCTACATTCGGCATTCCTTAGTTCCTCCTTTCTTCCTACTATTATTTAGCTTTCACAGCTGATTTGATAGTGATTAATGATTTTTTAGCTCCAGGAACATTTCCTTTAATTAAGATAACGTTTCTTTCTGCATCAACGCGAACAACTTCCAAGTTTTGGATTGTTACGCGGTTGCCACCCATACGGCCAGCAAGACGTTTGTTTTTAAATACACGGTTAGGTGCAACTGGACCCATTGACCCAGGACGACGATGGTAGCGAGAACCGTGAGCCATTGGTCCGCGGCTTTGGCCGTGGCGTTTGATAACCCCTTGGAATCCTTTACCTTTCGTAGTACCTGTTACATCAATAATGTCTCCTGCTTGGAAAACATCTACTGTAATTTCTTTTCCTACTTCATATTCTCCTAGCTCAACATTTTTGAATTCACGAATGAAGCGCTTAGGAGCCGTGTTTGCTTTTGCAACATGACCTTTCGCAGGTTTGTTTGATAAAACTTCACGCATATCTTGGTAACCAACTTGAATAGCTTCATAGCCATCCGTTTCCATTGTTTTAACTTGTAATACTACGTTTGGCGTAGCTTCTACAACAGTTACTGGAATTAATTCGCCAGATTCAGTGAAGATTTGTGTCATTCCCACTTTTTTCCCTAAGATTCCTTTGGTCATGAGTACACCTCCATTAATTTTATTTTAGTTTTATAATTTGATTTCGATATTTACACCAGATGGTAAGTCTAGCTTCATCAAAGCATCAACAGTTTTTGGTGTTGGGTTCACAATGTCGATAAGACGTTTATGTGTACGCATTTCGAATTGTTCGCGTGAATATTTGTATTTGTGTGTCGCACGAATAATTGTGTAAAGACTGCGTTCAGTTGGTAATGGAATTGGTCCAGACACGCTAGCTCCAGTTCTTTTTGCAGTTTCCACGATTTTATCCGCTGCTTGATCTAAAATACGGTGTTCATACGCTTTTAAACGGATACGAATTTTTTGTTTTGCCATCTTGTTCCCTCCTTCGCCTATTTTGAAAAGTAGACATAGCTCCACGAAAATTTCCGTCACGCTCGTTCGTGGCAAAGCGTCCGGGCGTGTCGCAACCTCTCGTTTCTTAGCCGACGAAATCCAATAGATCACGTCTGTGCCATTTACGCTTTTGTAAACGCACCTTTGTAAGTATAAACCATCTAAACCTACAAATCAAGGCTTTTTTCCTGTAAAAAGCAAATTGTTTTCATTGTTTTTCATTTTCTTCTTTTTGACCAACTATTTTATAAACTTTCTTCACTTCTACGCAGTTTCCTTTTATCCACCTTTAAAAACCATCGAATCAAAAAACGAACAGTTGCGTTTTTTGATTCGATGGTTTATGTCACAGTAACAACTTGATAGCAACACCTAATCCTCTTTAAAGTTTCAATCACGTTGTTTTTATTCAGGATACCTTTTTAATCGTTTTATTCCTTTTCAACTCAAACCTTGGCGCCATGGTTGAGTATTTTCTTGGCGATAAACCTTTGCTTGACCGATTGAATGAAAAAGTGTCATTTTTTGTTTTACCACTTCTTTAGCAGCCTCAATGCATTCAGGGTAAATGGCATTTGGATCCCACAGCTCTGTAGATGCTAGAATTTCACGACATTTTTTATAAAAAGCATATTTATAATCAGATGAAATATTTACTTTTTGAATGCCAATTTCTACCGCTTTTGCAATTTCTTCATCAGGGTTGGCTGATCCACCATGTAATACTAGAGGAACATCTACTTTTTCTTTAATCTTTTCTAAAACATCCATCTTCAATGATGGTTTTACATTTTTAGGATAAATACCATGTGCTGTTCCAATTGCAACAGCTAAAGTATCAATACCTGTACGTACCACAAATTCTTGTGCATCCTCTGGTCTGGTATAAATGACTTCTGACACTCCGCCTTCTACGGAAGTACCAGTATTCCCAATTGTCCCTAACTCCCCTTCAACTGAAACACCAATTTTGTGACACACATCCACCACTTCTTTTGTTACAGCAATGTTTTCTTCAAAAGATAGTAAAGAACCATCGATCATGACGGAACTAAAACCACAATGGATCCCTCGCATGATACTAGCTAAACTATCTCCATGATCCATATGAATAACGAATGGTACAGCACTATTTTTTACTCGGCTCACTGCATATTGAAAAAATTCGTCTTTCAAAAAATCTAATTCTGTTGGATGTACGGCGATAATTGCTGGTGCATCATTTTCCTCAGCGGCTTCAATGACTACTCGTAGGAAGTTACTGTCAGCTACATTAAATGCACCTACGGCAAATTGGTTTTGTTTCGCTACTTCTAACATTTGATTCATATTAATTAACATCTTTGGTATTCTCCATTTCTATGATTTATTTTTAGAACCCGACAATTCGATATACTCTTTTACTAGCATTTTTCCTGACGCGGCCGTTTGTTGAATCAACGAAGGATACTCGATTGACGGTTCTTCTTTCAATAGTTGTTTTATCTTTTGCTTTTGTGCTTTCATAAAATCAGAACCCACATTGATCTTATTAATGCCTAGTTCGATTGAACGAAGAATATTTTCTTTTCCTGCGCCCGAACCGCCATGTAAAACCAGCGGAAGATGCGTCATTTCTTTTATCTTTTGTACAATATCAAAGTGAAATTTAGGACAATACCCATTTGGATAATCACCATGACTGGAACCGTAAGAAATAGCTAAACAATCCACTTGCGTTTCATTAATTAAACGTATGGCATCATCTGGATCTGTATACATGGTGTCATTTGTCAACTGGTTGCCAAGAACGGCCCCCATATTTCCTACTTCTGCTTCGACACTCGCATCATAAGTTTGCGCAAACTGAACCATAGCTTTGGTGACTTCAATATTTTTTTCTAACGGATACATGGACGCATCCATCATGACGCTAGAAAATCCTTCTTGTAAACATTGTTTAACGAAGGCAATGTCTTGTCCATGATCTAAATTGAGTGCGACTTCTACCTTAGCATCTTGCGCCATTCGTATGATAGGTTGAGTCAAATAGCGATAATCAATATGTTGCTTTAAGTGTTCCTGCAATAAATCAATAATGATCGGTGCGTTTAATTCTTCTGCTGCTTGGATTGTCGCTTGAACCGTTTCTAAATTAAAACAATTGATTGCCATGACTGCATAGTTTTCTTGATTAGCTTTTTGTAGCATTTTTTTCATTGAAACATACATGACAGTTCTCACTTCCTACAATTTAAGTTATTTTAATAGAAGAAAAATCAATCTCTTCCTCTTCCTCCTCTAATACAGGTCGGTTATTCGGTGCCTTTTTCAAAACAAATAATAAAACACCAGTAACTACTGAACCAATCAATAATGCAAAAGTAAATTTTATGGGGTCTGTCATAGCTGGAATAATAAAGACACCACCAGATGGTACAGGTGATCCTATTCCCCAAGTCATACTTAACCCGCCACCAATCGCTGCACCTAATGTACAAGAAACAATCACTCGAATGGGATCAACAGCAGCTAACGGGATCACACCTTCTGTAATCATGCATAACCCCATAGGAAAAGCAATTTTAATGTTATCTTCTTCTTCTTTGGAATATTTTGTCTGATGAAAGACTTTTGATAAAATCCAAGAAATAGCAACACCAAAAGGCGGGATCATTGATGCAAGTACTTTAACTGCTTCTGGTTCTTGAACGCTTTCTAAAAGTAAGCCATCAGCAAACAACGAAGCTACTTTATTGACAGGTCCACCAAAATCGAATGCTGCCATTGCTCCAACAATCGAACCAAATAGAAATTTCCCAGAACCTTGTAATCCTTGTAAAAACTCTGTCATTGCTTCTGTTGCCCAAACAATCGGCACACCAATCACAAAAAATAGTAACAAACCAATCACTAAGGTAGCCAAAAGTGGCACGATCATCATCGGCATTAACCCTTGTGCCCATTTTGGAACCTTTAGATGTTTTACCAAAAATAAAACAAAGAACCCCACAAAATAACCACCTAACATTCCACCTAAAAAGCCGGCGCCAATCGCATTGGCAATTAATCCCATAAATAAGCCAGGTCCAATTCCTGGACGATCCGCAATGGAATAGGCAATTGCTGCTGAAATGACTGGTGCCAATAAGCCCATCCCTAAAACACCTAAAGAAACGAGCGCATCTGATATAGCATAAGCCGTTTGATAATCTTCGATGACTTTTCCACCAGTTAAATTGCCAATAGCAATCAAGAGTCCGGCAGTTACAACAACCGGTAACATATAAGAAATAGCCGTTAACGCATGTTTTTTTAATTGTAATTGACGATACATCTAATCCCACTCCCTTTATGTTTTGATGAGTTCTTCTGCAATTTTAGTGATCAATCCTTTTGGTGCTTTTATGACCATACTGGTTGGTACCTCCACCACTTTTTTCCCTTTAAATCGTTCTTTCCCCCCAATTTTAATATCTGCTGCGATAATAACCACGTCTGCTCCTTCAATTTCTTCTGCTGTTAGTTCATCTTCTGTGCCAATTGTCCCTTGCGTTTCAATGTGAACCTCATGACCGAGTGCCTTCGCTGCTTTTTCTAATTTCTGTTTTGCAATATACGTATGAGCAATTCCTGAGGTACATGCTGCTACTCCAACGATTTTCATATTTGTTTCCTCCATTTCTTCTATTCTGTCGGCTCTTTTGCTAATAACTCCATCAATTCTGTTTTACTTGTTGCTTGGTTCAGTTTTTCAATAAATGTTTCTTCTGCTAATAACATTGCTACTTTCTGCAACAATTTGATGTGAACCGTGTTCGCATCCGTATCTTTTACTGCAAATAAGATAATGATTTGCACCGGTTGTTCGTCAAGTGATTCCCATTGAATGGGTGTTTGAACTTTTCCTACAGCTAATGAAGTGTGTTTGACGCTCGTCGATTTTCCATGTGGAATAGCCACTCCATAACCAATACCAGTCATCCCTTCTTTTTCTCGTTGGAACACATCTTTTGAGAAGGCTTCAACATCTTCAATCAGATTGTTTTCTTTGAGTCGTTTACTTAATTCAATAATTGCTTCCTCTTTTGTTTTCGCTTTCATTTTTAGACAAATCAGTTGTTCATTAATCACATTTGCGATACTAAATTCTGCCATCGGATTATCCATAACCATTTTCACATCTCTCCTAATTGTTGTTGCACACGTTTTTCATCTTGCTTGGTAAATACTGAGTTGACTAAAATCATTGGAACTTTCGTTGGTTCATTTAAATGGACAGTGGTTAGAATCAAATCAATTTCGCCAAATTCTACTCGTTTTTTTTGGTACTGACGTGCAGACAAAACAGCGACAATCTCTAATTCAGGGAATGCTTTTTTTACTTTGACTTTCAATAATTCTGAGGTGCCGACTCCACTACTGCACATGATCACGACTCGCTTTTTTACAGGTGTTAATTCTTTGTATTTAACAAAATACAATGTTAAAAAACCAATTTCACTCTTTGATATATGATTCGTATGAAAGGTTTCTTGTACCATCTTACTAACTGTTTCAACTTGCTTAAATGTTTCGGTATATGCCAATTCAATGTCATTCAATAAATCATTTTTTATCATGATTTCATGCTTCAATCGGTAGAGTAACGGCTGGATATGCCTATACAAATCTTGTCTATTCTCTTCTTGGTCAATTGCCAATCCCATTAAGCGACTCATATGAGTAGAAAAAAAACAGGTAATTTCTTTTGCTTCATCTGAACCATTTTGATGTTTGATCTCGCCATTTTCGATCCTAGAAGAAATTAAGTATTGAAATAAATAAAAGCTCTCACTTTCAGGTAACGAAATGCCTAAGTATTGGCTCATTTTGAGCATCGTTTGTTTTGATAATTGGTATAATTCTTGGTTACAACGTATCATTTGCTTGTCTTCTTCATTCAATTCCCAAAAGGTTTCTTCTAAATAAACCACTCCTTCACGAAACCGTTTAACTAGAATATAAAGATGAGAAAAAATATTCATTGCATAAGGATAGGCAATCCGGCTAACTAATTTTTGTTCTATAAACTCTACGATTGTTGTAATAAAATTGATGTCAAAAGAATGGATCCATGACTGACTTGGCACTATTTTTTTATCATCTAATAAATTGATGCTTAACAACATATTGACAACTTTCCGAATATTTTTTTCTGCGCCTTCTACCCCGATACGTGCGCCTTGACGTATGAGTTTGAGATGATGGTTGGCTAAAAATAAATTGATTTTAGTTAAATCGTTATTGATGACCGAATTGCTTAAATAATAAGGTTGAAATAATTCATGAATTAATAGTTTCTTAGGTGATTTAAACAATAAATTAATTAAAATTGCATTTCTTCTTTCTAGAGGTCCCTGGTGCTTTCGACTTTCATCGTTCCTGATGCTTTCATTTAAATACTTGTCGTAATCTAGGCGAAATCCTTTTCCCGCAACGGCTAAAATGATATCACCATTTCCAGAAACCTCATTTACTTTTTTTATCGTGCGATACACTGTTTTTGTTGAAACATGGGCAAATCCAGCTAACTCTTGAGCTGTGAGGGTCAATCCGTATTTAAGAAAGTATTCGATCATTTCTTTTTCTCTTTTACCGAGCTGCATTTGTTCAACCTCCTTGTTTATACTATAACTGAATTTTCTGACTGTTTATTTTTTGTTCTGTCCACTACTTTGGACATCTTGATGCACTTGTAAAAATATGAAACTTTTAACTAACAAAAAAAGCCTGGAATGAAGGATCTTAAAGATCTTCATTCCAGACTTCAACGTCCGAATAAATGTAGCTTTAGTAAGCTTAATTAAGCTTTGATTTCAGTAACGACACCGGCACCAACTGTACGTCCGCCTTCACGGATTGAGAATTTAGTACCGTTTTCGATAGCGATTGGGTGGATTAATTCAACTTCCATTGTTACGTTATCACCAGGCATAACCATTTCAGTTCCTTCTGGTAATTCAACAACGCCTGTTACGTCAGTTGTACGGAAGTAGAATTGTGGACGGTAGTTAGTGAAGAATGGAGTATGACGTCCACCTTCTTCTTTTGTCAACACGTATACTTCTGCAGAGAATTTTGTATGAGGTGTGATTGTACCTGGTTTAGCTAAAACTTGTCCACGTTGGATGTCTTCACGTGCAACACCACGTAGTAAAGCACCAATGTTGTCTCCAGCTTCAGCGTAATCCAATAATTTACGGAACATTTCAACACCTGTTACAGTTGTTTGAGCTGTTTCTTCTGCGATACCAACGATATCTACAACGTCACCAACGCGAACTTGTCCACGTTCAACACGACCTGTAGCAACAGTACCACGACCAGTGATTGAGAATACGTCCTCAACTGGCATCATGAATGGTTTGTCGTTGTCACGTTCTGGAGTTGGGATATATTCGTCAACTGCAGCCATTAATTCAAGAATTTTTTCTTCGTATGAAGCGTCGCCTTCTAAAGCTTTCAAAGCTGAACCAGCAACTACAGGAACATCGTCGCCAGGGAATTCGTATTCTGTTAATAAGTCACGAACTTCCATTTCAACTAATTCTAGTAATTCTTCGTCATCAACCATATCTACTTTGTTCAAGAATACAACGATGTAAGGAACACCAACTTGACGAGATAATAGGATGTGTTCACGAGTTTGAGGCATAGGGCCATCAGCAGCAGATACTACTAAGATAGCTCCGTCCATTTGAGCCGCACCAGTGATCATGTTTTTAACGTAGTCCGCGTGTCCTGGGCAGTCAACGTGAGCGTAGTGACGAGTGTCAGTTTCGTATTCAACGTGAGCTGTTGAGATTGTGATTCCGCGTTCGCGTTCTTCTGGAGCACCATCAATTTGATCGTAAGCCATAGCTTGGCCGCCGTTTTTCTTAGATAGTACAGTTGTGATTGCTGCTGTTAAAGTTGTTTTACCGTGGTCAACGTGTCCGATTGTACCAATGTTAACGTGTGGTTTAGAACGGTCAAATTTTTCTTTTGCCATTTTAAAATGTCCTCCTAAAAATCCAATATATTTTTTATTTTTCTGATAGGTATATGATAAACAATAAGTCTATCACATGCCCATATCATCGTTAATTATTTTACACGAAACTATATTAAAAATACAGCCTCTTGGTTAAATCTCTCGATTATACCCCAATTGTTTTAAGAATTATTCAGCTTTGCCGCCGTTTTTCTTAATGATTTCTTCTTGAACTGATTTTGGTACGTCTTCATAATGATCAAATACCATCATAAATGTACCACGTCCTTGTGTTGCTGAACGCAATGTTGTAGCGTAACCGAACATTTCAGCTAATGGAACAATCGCATTAACGATTTGTGAGTTACCATGTGCTTCCATACCTTCAACGCGTCCGCGTCGGCTCGTTACGTGACCCATAATATCACCTAAGTAATCTTCTGGAACAGTAATTGTTACTTTCATCATTGGTTCTAAAATAACAGGACGTGCATGTTTTGCAGCAGCTCTTAAAGCCATAGATGCAGCAACACGGAAGGCTGTTTCATTTGAATCGACGTCATGGTATGAACCATCATAAAGTTTTGCTTTAATATCCACTAATGGATAGCCAGCAAGAACACCGTTGTTCATAGATTCTTCTAATCCTTTTTCAACCGCTGGGATGTATTCACGTGGAACAACCCCACCAACGATTGCGTTTTCGAATTCGAATCCTTTACCTTCTTCGTTTGGTGTAAATTCAATCCATACGTGACCGTATTGACCTTTACCACCAGACTGACGTACAAATTTACCTTCAGCTTTTGTTGCTTCACGGAATGTTTCACGATAAGAAACTTGTGGAGCACCAACGTTTGCTTCAACTTTAAATTCACGTCTCATCCGGTCTACTAAAACGTCTAAGTGCAACTCACCCATACCTGAGATAACAGTTTCACCTGTTTCAACGTTTGTTTCAACACGGAATGATGGATCTTCTTCTGCAAGTTTTTGCAATGCTACACCCATTTTATCTTGGTCAGCTTTTGATTTAGGTTCAACAGCCACTTGGATAACTGGATCAGGGAATTCAATTGATTCAAGAATAACCGGTGAATCCAATGCACATAATGTATCACCTGTTGTTGTATCTTTCAATCCAACCGCAGCAGCGATATCACCAGAGTACACTTTATCAATTTCTTGACGAGTGTTGGCGTGCATTTGTAGGATACGTCCGATACGTTCTTTTTTGCCTTTAGAAGCGTTCAATACATATGAACCACTTTCAAGGACACCAGAATAAACACGGAAGAAAGTTAGACGACCTACGAATGGGTCAGTCATTACTTTAAACGCTAATGAAGCAAAAGGTGCTTCATCGTCAGCCGGACGTGTTGTTTCTTCGTCTGTTTTTGTATCGATCCCTTTAATTGCTTCAATATCAACTGGAGAAGGCAAGTAATCAAGAACGGCATCCAACATTAATTGAACCCCTTTATTCTTGAATGCAGAACCAGCTAACACTGGGAAGAATTCAACATTGATTGTTGCACGACGAATACCGGCAATCAATTCTTCTTGAGTGATTTCTTCACCTTCAAGATATTTCATCATTAGTTCTTCGTCTGTTTCAGCAACAGCTTCAACTAATTTTTCGCGCCATTCTTGAGCTTGTTCTGCATATTCTTCAGGAATTTCAGTTTCTTGAATATCTGTTCCTAAGTCATTTGTGTAGATTTCAGCTTTCATTTTAACCAAGTCAATGATTCCTGTGAAGTTATCTTCAGAACCGATTGGCAATTGGATTGGATGCGCGTTTGCTTGTAAACGATCATGTAATGATTTCACTGAGTATAAGAAGTCTGCACCGATTTTATCCATTTTGTTACAGAATACGATACGAGGTACTCGGTACTCAGTTGCTTGACGCCAAACTGTTTCAGTTTGAGGTTCAACACCTGATTGTGCATCAAGTACAGTTACCGCACCATCCAATACACGTAAAGAACGTTGTACTTCGATTGTGAAGTCCACGTGTCCCGGTGTATCAATGATGTTTACACGGTAACCTTTCCACTGCGCTGTAGTCGCAGCAGATGTAATTGTGATACCACGTTCTTGTTCTTGTTCCATCCAGTCCATTTGTGAAGCTCCTTCATGGGTTTCACCAATTTTATGGATTTTACCAGTATAGTACAAGATACGCTCTGTTGTTGTAGTTTTACCTGCATCAACGTGCGCCATGATACCAATATTACGAGTTTTTTCTAGCGAAAATTCTCTTGCCATTTTCTTACTCCTCTCTTTATTTAAATCGATTGTAAATTGACTTTCTGCTGTTGTTTAAACCAACAGGCAGAGAGGATCTTACCAACGATAATGAGCAAATGCACGGTTGGCATCAGCCATTTTATGAGTGTCTTCACGTTTTTTAACAGAAGCACCTGTGTTGTTTGCAGCATCCATGATTTCTTTTGCTAAGCGTTCTTCCATTGTGTGTTCACCGCGCAAGCGAGCGTAGTTTACTACCCAACGAAGAGCTAAAGTTGTACGACGTTCAGGGCGAACTTCAACTGGTACTTGATAGTTTGAACCCCCAACACGACGTGCTTTAACTTCAAGAACAGGCATCACATTTTTCATGGCTTGTTCAAACACTTCTAATGGATCATTACCTGTAGATTCTTTAATCAAATCAAAGGCGTTATAAATAATACTAGCTGCAACACCGCGTTTTCCGTCAACCATTACACGGTTGATCAAGCGAGTTACTAATTTTGAGTTATAAATAGGATCTGGTAAAACATCACGTTTTGCAACAGGACCTTTACGTGGCATCCGTAACTCCTCCTTCCGAAATATTCTTCATAGTAATTGTCTTACTGTAAAATAGTAAGAACAAATTTCATTTGTTTATAATTAAAATTAAGCTTTAGGTTTTTTCGTACCGTATTTTGAACGGCTTTGTTTACGATCGTTTACACCAGCAGTATCTAGTGCGCCACGAACGATATGGTAACGTACCCCTGGTAAGTCTTTTACACGTCCACCGCGTAATAATACCACGCTGTGTTCTTGTAAATTGTGACCAATCCCTGGGATATAAGCAGTAACTTCAATTAAGTTTGACAAACGAACACGAGCATATTTACGTAAAGCTGAGTTCGGTTTTTTAGGTGTCATTGTACCCACACGTGTTGCTACCCCACGTTTTTGAGGAGAGTTCACGTTTGTTTGAGTTTTCTTAAAGCTGTTATATCCTTTGTTCAAAGCAGGTGAATTAGATTTTTCCACCTTTGATTTACGAGGTTTACGTACTAATTGGTTAATTGTAGGCATTCCTTGTTTCCTCCTTCCCACGATTCGCGTCTAGTTCCACACATCCAGGTGGTTCTTTTTTTGCGATAAAAAATAAATGCAATTTCTGCATCTTTATCAAATATGCTTTGATAAACAGTCAGCACGTCTCTTAACTAGAGACCTGTAGATAAAGCACCTTGGTTAGAATATCATGAATAAAAGTCTCTGTCAACTAGTGTTATGTATTTTTTTATTTGAGTTGAATCAAAAAATGGATGCTATCTTTTTCTTAAAATTCAATATAAAATAGCTATGAAATAAAACAGACTAAAAAAGGTGGGCACAACGAATGAATTTAAAAAAAGCAGCTGGCATTGAAGCAGCTAAATATGTAAAAGATGGAATGATTGTCGGCTTAGGCACAGGTTCTACAGCCTACTATATGGTAGGAGAAATTGGCCGTCGTATGCGGGAAGAAGGATTAACTATTACTGGTGTTACCACTTCAATGCAAACAAAAGAACAAGCCGAAAAACTTGGTATTCCTTTAAAGAGTATTGATGAAGTTTCAGAAGTCGATTTAACAATTGATGGGGCCGACGAAATCAGCAAAGATTTTCAAGGAATCAAAGGTGGTGGTGCCGCCCTTCTTTTTGAAAAAATCGTGGCTACGTATTCCAAACAAACTATTTGGATCGTTGATGAATCAAAACTAGTCAATCAGTTAGGGAAATTTCCTCTTCCGGTTGAGGTTATTCCTTATGGTTCGCAACAATTGATGCGAATCTTTCAAGAGAAAAACTACCATCCTGTGTTACGTAAAACAAACACTGGTGAAACTTTAAGAACAGATAGCGGACATTACATCATTGATTTACACTTAGAAGTGATTGATGATCCTGAGTCTTTAGCAACCTATCTTGATCAGTTGGTAGGCGTTGTAGAACATGGACTATTTTTAAATATGGTTTCAACCATCATTGTTGGTTCAGCTCAAGGAGTATCCATCATTGATACCCCCCACCAAAAATAAGCAGCCATACGAAACTTGATAAAAATGACTTGTTCAAAAAACACAAAAAAACTATCTTTTCAACCGACTTTATGCTACATTTTTACTGTTATATAGACAGAAAAACATTGCTAGAAAGGAATCACCATGAAGATTATCGGTTATGCTCGCACAACCATCAATGATGTTGACCTTACAACCCAAGTGGAGCAACTCTCAGTTTTTGGTTGTCATGAAATTTTTCACGAGACATACGAGTCTAAAGATACGATGTCTAATAATATTTGTTTAGAAAAAGTAATCAAAGAAATGCAACCAGGCGATACTTTAGTTATCTGTCAACTCCATCGTTTAGGAAAGTCCACTCGTCAGTTAACAGAGCTAACACAACTATTCAAAGACCGCGGCTTACACTTAGTAAGTATCCAAGAAGAAATAGATACGCGTGAACCTATGGGAAAAATTTATTTTCAATTAATGGATGGTTTATCTACTATGGAATGTTCTTTGATCAAAGAACGCACACTTGTTGGTCTATACGAAGCACGTAAAAAAGGAAAAATTGGTGGTCGTCCAAAAATTGACCCTAAAACAATCAAAAAAATCCGTCGTCTGTATTATGAAAAAAAAGAAACGATTCAGTTAATTTCTACTAAATGCGGTGTATCAGTCGGTACATGTTATAAATATATTAATCTTCCAGAAAAAGAAATCCAGCAATTATATTAAGAGACGGCTCTCAACATCTTCTTCAAGTAAATGACTGAGGGAAACAGTCAAATGAATCACTGTATCGCTTAGATAGGTTTACCAACAGATTCCATAATGGTTGGTAGGCCTATTTCTTTCTCTTCATTCAGAAAAATTAATTTTGTTTTTATCTTTCTTACTTTGTTATTCCGTCTTATTAACTTCATTTTTCAATGGAAATCTGTTCCAAAAAATTGTACAATAAAGCAGAACTGAAATTTTCAGAAATATAACCTATCTTAAAGGAGAGCTAAACATGCCAAAATTAGTTTTTTCTCGTCATGGTCTTAGTGAATGGAATGCATTAAATCAATTTACTGGTTGGGCTGACGTAAACTTAGCACCAGAAGGAATCGAAGAAGCAAAAGAAGGCGGACGCAAAATCAAAGAAGCTGGAATCGAATTTGATGTTGCTTATACTTCTGTTTTAACTCGTGCAATCAAAACTTGTAACTTGATTTTAGAACACTCAGATCAACTTTGGGTTCCTCAAATTAAATCATGGCGCTTAAACGAACGTCACTATGGTAAATTACAAGGATTAAACAAAAAAGAAACAGCTGAAAAATATGGTGATGATCAAGTACACATCTGGCGTCGTTCATACGACACTCTTCCTCCATTAATGGACGAAAGTGATGAAGGTTCAGCAGCAAACGATCGTCGTTATGCAATGCTAGACAAACGCGATATTCCTGGTGGCGAAAACTTAAAAGTTACTTTGGAACGTGCTTTACCATTCTGGCAAGACGAAATTGCGCCAGCTTTACTAGACAACAAAACTGTTTTAGTAGCTGCACATGGTAACTCTCTACGCGCTTTGGCAAAACACATTGAAGGCATCTCTGATGAAGACATCATGGATCTTGAAATTCCAACTGGCCAACCACTTGTTTATGAATTAAACGATGATTTAACAGTTGCTAAAAAATACTATTTATAAAATAGATAATTGATTATAAGTAAGACAGCCCCTGTATTTCCTATTATTATAAGAAATACAGGGGCTGTTTTTTTGAGAGATTGTATAGACGGCAGTTCTCGCTATCTAATGCTGAGAGTACCAACGTGCCTAATAATGTAAAGAAGCTTCGAAAAACAACTACCCCACTTACTTCTTCATATACAAGTAATGACTAAAAAACAATATAGACATTACCTATATTATTCTCAAAGTGATAGAGTTCAATTTCATGAATGTTTTATTATTACTCAATTAGCTAAATGAATAAACAGTAAGATTGACATCTAAGCTTATATGCTACCTAATGTGAAATTGTAGATTGAATAAAGTAGATAATAATTGATTATGTAAAAAATATGCTCCTGTTTTTAAATACGAACTACATCTTAATTGTAATAATTCCTAACTCAATCCCACGTACTACAGCTGAAACGGTAGAATGAACATTTAACTTGTTTAAAATGTGTTGCATATGAGTTGAAACCGTCCGTCGACTACTATAAATAATTTCAGCAATTTCTTGTTGGCTCTTACCTTTAGCTACTAGCTGCAAAATTTTATTTTCCGTTTTTGTTAAACTTACATATATTTTTTCATATTCTGGAAAAATTGTATCTCCCCCATTTACTAGATGAATCTTCGTCACGAGATCTTCCACTGAACTTGTTTTATTGACAAATGCTTTTGCCCCAATTTTTATTGCTTCTTCATAATTTCCAATCAATGTGCTACCTGAAAGAAAAATAAGTTTTGTTTCTGGGAAAGACTCAAGTATTTTTTTTCCTTCTTCTAAACCATTTTTCTCACCTAAACGAATATCCATCAACACAACGTCTGGTTTTTCTTGCTTGACTACTTCAAGACAATCTTTACGATGATTACATGCAACAAAGTGATCAAAATACTTCCTTAAATATAATTCAAGGCTTTGTAAAAAAAGTTCATGGTCATCAAATAAGATAATTTTCATTACTATAATATCATCCCTTTCCATGCAAAAGCTCAGAAGAAAATTTTCTATTTTTTATAATCTTTCATGCTTATTCGTTTTAAGTAGGTAAAACGAGAAATAAAATAACGTATATTGCTTATTTTAAAAAGTTTTTTTTTATTCTACAATTAATGTTATCAAGAGATAGAACAACTCAGCGTAGATTTTAAAGTAGTGGGCACTTTTACATACAAGAAAAGCATACTTGGATATAAAACAACACTATTATAAAATAAATAATTTTTTAGAAAGAAGGAATAATTGATCATGAAAAAGATATTAAAAAAGTATTTTATTGCTAGTTTGGGACTACTTTGTATTTTATCCGTCATACTCCCATCAACCTTAACGGCTTATGCTTCCGAGCTTCAAGAAGGACAAAAAGCTACTGTAACACGTGTTTCAAATGATACATGGCAAGCGTTTGAACAAGAATTAAATCAAATGGTTCTATCGAAAAAAAACTTAACCGGAAATACTTCGCTTTCTGAAGAAGAAGCATTTTATTTAATAAACAAATACGATGGAGCGCAATCAACTGTCTATATTTCAGGCAGAGCTTCCTACTCAGAGATGTTTAAAACAGGAGGTTATAATGCTTTTGCTTCATCGAAATCTTCAATGGCTAATCTTCGTGACGACTACGGAACTTGTGCAACTTTACTACAATCTGTTGGTATTCTCGGAGGTGCAATGGCTGGAGGACCTGCAGGCGCGTTACTAGGCTTAGTTGGCTCTACAATATTGGGTACACGCTTTAGAGCTGCAAATTCTGATATGAAGAAATGGATCAGCGTTGGATCATCAAAAGGTGGATGTCGTATTACAGCTACAGATGAGTTTCCTATTGCAAGTCTAAATACATTAACACAAAGCCCAATTCAAAAGCTATGATATTAGGAAAGATTTTAATAGTAGTTGTTTACCTCTTCACGTTATACAGTTACTACTATTACAAGATAAAAAGAGGCAATGAAACAAAAAACAGTAGAATTCAATTAATTCTATACACTTTATTTGTTCTAATTTGTCTTTGTATACTTTAATTTTCCATCTTTTCCAAGTTATGAACCAATCAATAATCAATTCTGCATGACTCAAAAGATCCATTATGTCAGACATTTTAATTCTCTCCCAGCCTAGATATTCTTTCTAAGCTGGGATTTTTATTGGAATAACGACAGCGATAGGAGAAATAGATTATATAAACTATGTAACATCATGGCAGGTAATATATTGTTGGTTTTCACGTATAGATATGTTGTACCTAAAGACAAAAATAGAACTTGTTCCATTGCTAATAGATTTCCACTATATGTAAAGCTATGCCCATAGAAAAAGAATCCACTATTTTCAACCAATTAAAATCAGTGATACTCAAAAATAGATAACGGCAAACTAATTCTTCTCTTACTAGCGCAATAGTTATGACAGGAAATAGAACAACAATATCGTAATTTTGTGAAACTACTTCAAAACTGCAAAATACAAGTACCATATACATAAAATTCGCCAATAACAAAAGTAACAAAGTGAAGCCTACTTGTTTCATCATTGTCAGATTTAGACCTTTTAATGCTCGCTTCAATTCGGGCGTGCAAAGTAGGTAATGAAATAGGATCATTCGCAAATTTAGCCCAAATTGATTAGTATAAAAATGGTTTTACTTCTTATGATTCCAAAGTTTATTATAGAAAAAAAGATTATACAGACAGTTAGAATGATACTTTTTTAGAGTTAGCCGAATGTAATCTACCTTCATCTTGATTACCAATCAATCGAACTATTAGCCATTTTGGCCCCCTTCTCACCAACTCCTGAAAAAGCAAGTAGTAATTCGCTTAGATACTTGAAATACTTTAGGTCTCTTTCTTCTCGTATTCCCAACATACAATGCTTATGTTTATCAGATAAAAATATCTTTTCATATCTTCCTTCCAATTTATCAACTTACTATCTAAAAATACTCTTTATTGCTTTCATTATTCCTTTCTTATCCATCTCAAAACATCAACTATTACTTATTTATTATACCGCTTCCTTTTTTTGTATAGCAAGGTGCCATAAAAAAGAATCTTCTTAGGCAAATTTTATATATGCAACGTTCGTAAATTTTTCTAACCAATAGTAGCTTAAAATAATAGCTTCGCAAAAAAAAAACGTAAAAGTCAAAATAGTTTCCCATTTTGACTTTTACGTTTAATCGCATTCTTTAATTCTAATTTTTTACCCTTGGATCGCTGTTTCTAAACCAACTTCAATCATTTCATTGAATGTTGTTTGTCGTTCTTCTGCGGTTGTTTCTTCTCCAGTAATCAAATGATCACTGACGGTCATGATTGCTAATGTTTGTACTTGGTATTTCGCACCTAAATAATAAAGTGCTGCTGCTTCCATTTCCACACCTAATACACCAAGATCTGCTAATTTGAACGTTTCAGTTAGATCATCTTTATAAAAAGAATCTTCTGAAAGTACGTTTCCGACATGTGTCTTATAGCCTTTATCTTTGGCTAAGTCATACGCTTTTAGCAATAGATCGAAATCACTAATGGGTGGAAAATGAAAGGCTTGAAAATTCTTTTCGATCATTGAAGAACTCGTGGCTGCTCCTTGTGCAAGCACTAAATCACGAACATGCACGTCTTTTGACAAAGCGCCACATGTCCCCACTCGAATCAATTTTTTCACACCATACGAATGAATCAATTCATGCGCATAAATCGTAGCTGAAGGCATCCCCATTCCTGTCCCTTGTACAGAAACACGCTCTCCTTTATAAGTTCCAGTGTAACCAAGCATTCCTCGAACCTGATTGTAACAGACTGGATTTTCTAAAAATGTTTCAGCAATATATTTTGCTCGTAATGGATCACCAGGAAGCAAGATTTTATCAGCAATCTCTCCTTGTTTTGCTTCAATGTGTACGCTCATCTGTTAATCTCCTTTATTTTTTATAGTAACACTAAAGCTTCTTTGATTAATTCTTTAAACGATTGTTTCACTCGTTGTGTCGTTTCTACGACTTCTTCATGGTTTAGATTCGCTTGCATGCCAGCTGAAAGATTGGTAATACATGAAATGCCTAGTACTTTCAATCCACTATGTGCTGCTACAATGACTTCAGGAACGGTGGACATACCGACTGCATCAGCCCCTACAATACGTGACATCCGAATTTCTGCTGGTGTTTCATAAGTTGGACCAGAGTAACCCATATAGACCCCTTCTTTCAGGTCTAAGTTTAATTTTTTAGCTGCTTCTTTTGCTACTTCACGATACGTATGAGTATATGCGTCACTCATATCTGGGAAACGTGGACCAATCTCATCTTCATTTGGCCCAATCAATGGATTTTGTCCAGTGTAATTAATATGATCAGTAATCAGCATTAAATCTCCTGGTACGAATGATTCATTTACCCCTCCACAAGCGTTTGTGACAATAACAGAGTGGGCATGTAGCGCTGCCATTACACGAACAGGATAAGTGACTGTCTGCATGGAATGTCCTTCATAAAAATGGAAGCGACCTTGCATGGCTAGTACTTTCTTACCTGACAATGTCCCGTATACGAGTTGTCCAGCATGACCGACAACTGTTGATGTTGGGAAAAATGGGATTTGATCATAAGGAATAACAATTGCTTCTTCAATTTCTTCTGCTAATTCTCCTAAACCTGAACCTAAAATTAGTCCAAAATCAATTTCTTTTACACCTTTTGACAAAATAAATTGGGTTGTTTCTTGTAACATTTCACTTAATTGGGTCATTTATTTTTCTCCTATTAAAAAATTTTCTTTACGTTAAAAGGAAGGTCTTATTGGCTGTTAAGAACATTCTGCTAGTTACCTACTTTTAGAATGACCAGTAGTCAATCGTCATCCTTCCTTTCAGATGTGTATTTTTAAAGTAAATCGGTACGTTTACAACTATTTTTAAATTATATCTAGTTAGAGCGATAAAACTATTTTTATTTCAACAGCTTCAATAAACTTTCACCGTTTTCAGTCGCAGGAACATCGAAATTTTCAGCAATAGTTGCAGCAATATCTGAATAATAACCTTGTGGTAAGCTTCCTTGTTCTTGCATTTTTTTACTATAAACAAGTAATGGAACATATTCACGCGTATGATCTGTTCCGGAAAATGTTGGATCGTTTCCATGATCAGCAGTGATCATCAGTAAATCATCTTCAGCCATAGCATCTAGTATTTCAGGAATACGTAAATCAAATTCTTCAATCGCATGAGCATAACCTACGACATCTCGACGATGACCAAATAACGCATCAAAATCAACTAAATTAGTAAAACTAATTCCCGTAAATTCTTTTTTCATCACATTCAATAATTGATCAACACCGTCCATGTTGCTCTTTGTACGAACAAATTCAGTAATCCCTTGCCCATTAAAAATATCATTTATTTTACCAACTGCAATTACATCTTTTCCCGCTTCTTTTAATGAGTCTAAAACAGTGTGCCCAAAAGGATCTAAAGCATAGTCGTGTCGGTTACTTGTACGTGTGAAGTTTCCCGGTTCACCAACATAGGGACGTGCAATAATTCGCCCAATCATATAAGGGTCATCTTTTGTAATGTCACGGACAAATTGACAAATACGATAGAGTTCTTCTAAAGGAATAATTTCTTCATGTGCAGCAATTTGTAGGACAGGATCAGCAGAAGTATAAACAATCAGATCACCTGTTTTTATTTGGTGCTCGCCGTAATCATCAATAACAGCGGTTCCACTATATGGTTTATTGCAAACAATTTTGCGTCCTGAGAAGTCTTCAATTTGTTGTAAAAGTTCTTCAGGAAACCCATTAGGAAACACACGAAATGGTGTCTTGATGTCTAGACCCATGATTTCCCAATGCCCTGTCATTGTATCTTTACCGACCGATACTTCTTCTAGTTTTGTGGCATAGCCCAAGTGATCTTCTACATTTTCTACGCCTTCTAATGGACGGATCGTGCCTAACCCAAGCTGTTCGAGGTGAGGAATGGTTAAACCAGCTTCTTTTGCGATATGACCAAGTGTATCTGATCCTTTATCACCGAATTTTTCAGCATCTGGTGCTTCGCCGATCCCTACTGAATCCATGACAATCAAATGTACGCGTTTAAACATGATTATTCCTTCTTTCTTTTTATTATTGCTATTAAATTAAAAAGGGCGAGTCGAAAAAACATTTCCCGTAACCCACCCTTTTTTATTCACTAAAAGTTTATTTTGATTTTATATAATTTTTACCATTTGCTTTAGGTCCAGATGCTTTGCCTAAGAATACGACTAATACGATAATCGTCAATAGATAAGGCGCAATCTGTAACAAGACAGGCGGAATAGAAGAAATCACTGGCAATTGAGCACCAATAATACTTAAACTTTGGGCAAAACCAAAGAATAAAGAAGCACCCATTGCACCTAACGGATTCCATTTACCAAAAATCATTGCCGCCATTGAAATAAACCCTTGACCAACAATCGTTCCAGCAGAGAAATTACCTGAAATAGACTGAGCAAATACTGCACCACCCATACCGCCAAGTAAACCTGAAATCAATACGCCTGAATAACGCATAGCATAGACGTTGATCCCTAATGTATCAGCAGCTTGAGGGTTTTCACCTACAGATCGCAAGCGAAGCCCAAATTTTGTTTTAAAGATAATAAACCAAGCTAGCACAGCGATTAAAATCGCACAATAAGCTGGTAAAAATGTATTTCTAAAGAAGATTGGGCCAATCACTGGGATCTTTGATAATCCAGGAAATGAGAAGTATCCTAAGTTGATGGAAATATTATCTGTTTGCCCTTTACCATACCATGCTTTGATTAAAAATACTCCTAAAGCTGGCGCCATCAAATTGATCACTGTCCCACTGATAATATGGTCTGCTCGTAAACTAATGGTTGCTACCGCATGCAGTAATGAAAATAACACACCTACCACACCACCAACTAAAATAGCAATCCATGGCGTCATGTTGCCTAATGTAGGACTCATTGTTAAGTTAAACACGACGGCACTGAAGGCCCCCATAACCATAATTCCTTCTAGTCCGACATTGACAATCCCACTTCGTTCAGAAAAGGTTCCGCCTAATGATGTGAGAATTAACGGTGTTGAATAAACCAACGTAGAAGTGAGGATCAAAGAAATTAACTCAACTGTTGACATTATAAATCTCCTCCTTCTTGATTCTGACTTGTTGGGTTCGACTCAATCGTCGCTACGATTTCTTCTTGTTTTTTCCCTTGGAAGAATTTCGCCATAATGAAACGAATTAAGAAGTTGATTCCTACAAAGAAAATAATCAATGCAATCGATACATTCACAATCTCAAATGGGACACCTGCCCCAGTCTGCATACCCAAACCACCGATTTTTAAAATACTGAATAAAATCGCTGAAAGTAAAATTCCGATGGCTGAACCAGAACCTAAAAGTGAAACGGCCATTCCATCAAATCCAATGGAAAGTGACGTTGTTTGAACGAAGAAGTTTTGATACGTACCTAAGCCTTCTACAACCCCACCAAGCCCTGCTAAAGCGCCTGAAATAACCATTGATAAAACAATCGTACGTTTGCTACTCATTCCAGCATACTCCGAAGCAAATGGATTGAGCCCAACTGAACGAATTTCAAATCCTAATGTCGTTTTCTTCATTAATAACCAGACGATCAATAAAGCAATCAACGCTAAGAACAACCCAGCATTGACACGAGAACCGCCAAACATTTGCGTCATCCAAGGTAATCTTAGAGAAGCATTTTGACTAATCATATTTGAAGAATCCAAACTTGAACGATACGTATCTGGCATAATATCGTGTAATGCAAATGTACTTAAATAAAGCAAAATATAGTTCATCATGATTGTTACAATGACTTCACTTGTTCCAAAGAAGGCACGTAACAAACCAGGAATAGCCGCAGCCATTGCACCAGCTAAGGCTCCTAAAATCACACAAGCTGGTAATAAAATGATTTTTGGTAGATCAGGAAAGGCCAATGCCACCCAGACACTAACAATCCAACCACAAAGTGCCTGACCAGAAAGCCCGATATTGAAAAAACCAGCCGAATTTGCAACAGAAAAACCTAATGCGGTAAAAATCAAAGGTGTTGCTTGTCGTAAGGTTTCACCGATACTTCGTTCAGAACCGAGAGAAGCATTTAACATGGATGAGTAACCTTGTATCGGATTAAATCCAAATGCTGCCATTAAAATAGCACCTAAAATCAAGCCTAAAATAACTGAAAAAATAGGAACTAGGAGATTACGAAACTTTTCACTGCGATCATTCATGTGCGCCACCAACCTTTTCTAACTCTCTTCTTGCTTCTTCTAGAGAATAGCCCGCCATAAGTAATCCTAGCTCATTTTCAGAAGTTTCTTTCGGATCAACAATTCCAACAATTTTCCCATCATGGATTACTGCGATTCGGTCAGAAACATTTAAAATTTCTTCTAATTCAAAACTGATTAATAAAACAGCTTTGAATTTATCTCTTTGTTCAATCAAGCGTTTATGAATAAATTCAATTGCTCCTACATCTAATCCACGAGTTGGATTGGCTACGATCAACAAGTCTGGATCACGATCAACTTCTCTAGCAATGATTGCTTTTTGTTGATTTCCTCCTGATAAAGCTTTTGCTGGAACGATCTCATTGGTCGTTCGGACATCATACTCATCAATCAAGTCACGAGCATGCTCATTCATAATAGAGTAGTTCAATAAACCATTTTTATTATATGGTTTTTGATAATATGTTTGTAAAGAAATGTTTTCGGCTAATGTCATATCTAAAACTAGACCATATTTATGTCTATCTTCTGGTACATGACCTACACCAGACTCCGTAATTTTACGTGGTTTTTTGTTGGTAATTTCTTCACCTTTTAAACGAATCGTTCCACTTTCTGCTTTACGTAAACCAGTTAACGCTTGGATCAACTCAGATTGTCCGTTGCCATCAATCCCTGCAATACCTAAAACTTCTCCTGCACGTACTTCTAAACTCAAGTCTTTCACAGCATCTAAGCCACGGTTTTCTTTCACTACTAAGTTTTCGACAGACAATACGACCTCTTGGGGTTTTGCTTCTTTCTTCATCGTTTTAAAGGACACTGTTCGTCCCACCATCATATCTGCCAATTGTTGTGAAGTAACATCTTTGACATTTACCGTACCGATACCTTGACCACGACGAATAACTGTACATCGATCGGCTACCGCTTTGATTTCGTCTAATTTATGGGTAATCAAAATAATTGATTTTCCTTCTTTGACTAATTCTTTCATAATAACAATTAGTTCATCAATTTCTTGTGGTGTTAATACCGCAGTCGGCTCGTCAAAAATCAAGACGTCAGCTCCACGATAAAGTGTTTTTAAAATTTCAACACGTTGTTCCATTCCAACAGAAATATCGCGTATATAAGCATCTGGATTCACAGATAGTCCGTATTGCTCCGAAAGTTTTTTAATCTCTTCACGTGCTTTGCGACGATCAAGTAACCCCGCTCGACTTGGTTCGCTTCCTAAAACGATATTTTCAGTAACAGTAAAGGCATCAACCAACATAAAATGTTGATGGACCATTCCGATACCTAGCTGATTGGCTTTTGTTGGGCTGGTAATTTTGACTTCTTTCCCATGCATCAAAATTTCACCTGACGTCGGTTCTAAAAGACCTGAGAGTACATTCATCAATGTTGATTTTCCGGCACCATTTTCTCCAAGTAAAGCGTGGATCTCGCCTGCTTTTACTTGCAAGTTGATGTTGTCATTTGCTTTAAACGTACCAAACTGCTTGGTGATATTACGCATTTCTATGACAATATTTTCTTGAACCACAATTTTTCACATCCTAACGATTTCTATCTAGGCAACGATTAACAAAGATTTATAACATAAAATCTTAAATTGAAGCAAAAACTTCAGGGGATTATTCCCTTATCAAGAGGCTGTGAACTGCATGCCCTGCTTCAAGAATTAAGAATGAAAAATTGAAAATAGCTTCTCATATTTTCCCATTTTTGGGCTTAATTCCGCAGAAGCAATGCTGTGAACGCCGTTTATCAAGAGGCTGTGAAAGAAGCGGTCAGCTCCGAGCAGATAAGAATTGGTTTTCTAAAATAGCTTCTCATATTTTTGAAAATCAAGGCTTATCGTTGAGGAGTTGCTTCTTGAACGCCGTTTATCAAGAGGCCGTGAAAAGAGCGTTTTGGCCTGAGCATTAAGGAAGAAAATCTTGAAACAGCTTCTCATGTTTTCCTCAGTTTGGACTGATTGCCACAAATGCGAATTATTCGCTTCCATACACTCTCTTTCATTTTTCAGCAACATCTTGATAAAGAAACAATCATTGGTTATTTACTAAACCATAGCCTTGTTAAACAACTGTCCAACAAGGCTATAGAAATTAAGTTCTAATTAGTTTTCAGGTGTTTCTGGAACTTTAATGTCGCCTGAAATGATTTTTTCTTTTGCTTCGTCTACAGCTTTTTGTACTTTATCTGAAAGTTGTCCTTTAGTAAGACCAACCCCATCTTCTTTCAAACCATAAACAGTGTGTTCACCACCAGGGAATTTACCATCAGCTGATTTTTGTGCTAAATCTTCAACTACTGTTCCCACAGCTTTAAGTGTAGAAGTCAATGTGAAGTTTTTCTTTTCACCATTTAAAGTGTATTCACCTTCATCAGATTGGTCACGGTCTACTCCGATTACCCAAACTTTTTTGTCACCTGATTCATTTAATGATTTTGCTTCTTGGAAGACACCATTACCAGTACCACCTGATGCATGGAAAATGATATCTGCATTTTGTGCGTACATTCCTTGAGCAATTGAACGTCCTTTATCAGGAGCTGAGAAGTCACCTGCATATTGGTTTAAAACTTTGATTTCTTTGTTCAACGCTTTTGCTCCTGCGTCTACCCCAGCTTTGAACCCTGCATCAAAGCGGTCAATTACTTCACCTTTTACCCCACCAATAAAACCAACAGTGTTTGTTTCCGTTGTGTAAGCAGCAGCAATTCCTGCAAGATAAGAAGCTTCGTTGTCTTTAAATGTTGCAGAAACAACGTTATCTTTTCCATCAATCACATCATCAATGATCGCAAAGTTTGTTTCTGGATTTGAAGCAGCTTGCTCTTCAATCGCAGGTTTTAATTTATAACCAATACCAAAAATTGTTTTAAAGCCTGCATTTAAAGCTTGGTCAATGTTAGGAATATAATCTGATTCACTTGATGATTGGAAATATTGGAATCCATCGTTTCCACGTGTAAGATCATGATCTTTCCCCCAAGCTTGTAATCCTTCCCAAGCTGACTGATTGAATGAACGGTCATCAACGCCGCCCGTATCTGTGATCAATGCTGCTGTTGCTGTTTTTGAACCGCTGTTTCCGCCAGTTGAATCAGTTGAATCTGATCCGCTGCCACATGCGCCCAATAATAACCCAGCAGATAATGCTACAGCACCTAAACCAAATAATTTTGCTTTTTTCATTTCTGTAAAGCCCCCTAAAATAATTGTTTTATTTTTCAACAGTCAGCTGACTGAATGAACGTGATTAATCAATCTATAAATCTTTTTCCGTGAATGCGTAAGGCAATAATTCTTTGACTGACATGGTCTTAACAACGCCATTATCCCCTACTAAAGTTACTGGCATATCAGGCACACAAAATTCAGCCATTACTTGTCGACAAGCTCCACAAGGTGAAATTGGCTCTGGCGTATGACCAGCGACCACTAAATGAGTAAAATTTCTTTCTCCTTCTGAAACAGCTTTGAAGAAAGCTGTACGTTCTGCGCAATTAGTTAACCCAAACGAGGCATTTTCGATATTTATGCCTTGATATGTTTGACCATTTTCTGTAACTAAACATGCTCCTACTGGAAAGTGTGAATAAGGAACATAAGCTTTTTCTAATGCATCCACTGCAACATTGATCCATTCTTGCTTCACATCTGCCATAAGTTTCTCCTTATTTTTAATATCCTTCACCAGTTGAACCTGACATGATTGAGACACCCGCACTTGTGCCAATTCTTGTCGCGCCAGCTTCGACCATTGCTAAAGCTTCGGCTTCGTTATGGATACCTCCAGATGCTTTCACACCCATTTCAGGACCGACTGTTTCACGCATCAGGCGAACATCTTCTACTTTTGCTCCGCCAGTGGAAAAACCAGTAGAAGTTTTAACAAAATCTGCACCGGCAGCTTTTGCAAGTTCGCAGGCTTTTTTGATTTCATCTTGAGTTAATAACGCTGTTTCAATAATTACTTTAACTAGTGCGCGATCTTTTGCAGCAGTCACTACTGCTTGGATATCGTTTTGTACTGTTTCATATTGTTTTGATTTCATGGCACCGATATTTATCACCATATCTACTTCATCAGCGCCATTTTCAATCGCATTTGCCGTTTCAAAAGCCTTTGTTTCAGATGTATTCGCTCCTAAAGGAAACCCAATGACTGTACATACTGCTACTGGTTCACCTTTTAATTGTTCTTTGGCCAAAGCAACCCAAGTTGGATTGATGCAGACAGAATAGAAATGATATTTTTTTGCTTCTTCGATAATTCGCATAACGTCATCTTGCGAAGCATCCGCTTTTAAGATTGTGTGATCGATCATTCGGTTCAATTCCATTTTTTTCTCTCCTTTTATTCGGTGATGATATCGTGTATTAATGTAGGTTTTTCAGCTGATTTGCTGATTTCAATATTTTGATAAAGCAATTCTTGTACAGAAGTAATCTCTTTTTCATTACTATAAATGGTCAACAATGATTCTCCTTCTATTACAGAATCACCAATTTTTTTATTTAATTTAAGCCCAACTGCGTGATCAATATCGTCTTCTTTTGTTTTACGTCCTGCGCCCAACATCATTGCTGCGATACCAAGCTCATTTGCCACAAGTTTTGACACAATCCCACTTTTTTTAGCAGGCAACTCAATCACATATTTAGCTGTCAGAAGCCGTTCAGGTTGCTCCACGATCGAAGCGTCACCACCTTGATTTTGAATCATTTCCTTAAATTTATCTAAGGCTTTTCCAGATTCTAATGCTTCTTTTAGTAATGCTCTCGCTTCTTCAATCGTTGTCGCTTGATTGGCTAATACGACCATTTGACTTCCTAACGCATAACACATTTCTAATAAGTCTTCGGGTCCTTTTCCTTTTAAAGTATCAATTGCTTCAACCACTTCTAAACTATTTCCAATCGCTTCTCCTAAAGGCTCAGACATATCTGAAATAACGGCTACAGTTTGACGATTGGCTAACTTTCCAATGCTAGTCATTGTTTTTGCTAGACGTCTAGCATCTTCTATATTCTTCATAAAAGCACCATCGCCTGTAGTAACATCTAAAACAATGGCATCCGCTCCTGCTGCAATTTTTTTACTCATGATCGAACTAGCAATCAAAGGAATGGAATCAACCGTTGCTGTAACATCACGTAAAGCATAAAGTTTTTTGTCTGCTGGAGCAAGATTGCCTGATTGTCCAATAACCGCTACTTTGCTTTCATTTACGATGCGGATAAACTCTTCATCAGAAAGTTCAATTTTAAAACCTGGAATAGCTTCTAATTTATCTAATGTACCGCCTGTATAACCAAGACCTCTACCAGACATTTTTGCGACCGTCACACCAACGCTTGCTACTAGTGGAGCTAAAATCAACGTAGTAGTGTCGCCCACCCCGCCAGTTGAATGCTTATCTACCTTGATTCCATCCAATGAACTCAAATCAATGACATCCCCTGAATGAGCAATCGCAAGAGTTAAATCCGTAATTTCTCGATCTGTCATGTCTTGATAAAAGATTGCCATCAGTAATGCGCTGATTTGATAATCAGGAATCTCACCATTTGTATACTTCGTAATAATATAATCGATCTCTTCCGTTGATAACTCTTTTCCATCTCGCTTTTTTTCAATCAGATCCACCATTCGCATTGCCTGATCCTCCTTGTCTTCATTCGGTATTATACAGGAATTTTCTAAAAGGTAAACCACTTTAGTAAACTGGTTTACTAAAAATATAAAGAGCTAACTCTCGCTTTTGTAAACACTTACATAAGCAATATAACGCCGAGTTATCCCTTTGTCAATGTTTTTATGCTCTCACGAATAATTAATTTTGTTTCAAAGACTTTGTTCGGAACCTTACGTTGAGGAAATTCAATCGTGTCAATTAAAAAGCGAGCTGCGTAAAATCCAATGTCTGAGCTTGGCTGTTTGACTGTAGTTAATTTAGGGATCATGTACTCTGAAAGTTTCAATCCATCAAAACCAATGACCGAAATATCCTCTGGAATTTTTTTTCCTAATTCATCAATCGCTTGGTAACAGCCAATTGCCATGGCATCATTTCCACAAAAGATCGCAGTTAGGTCTTTATGTTTTAACAACTTTTTAGAAGCCTCATAACCACCTTGAACTGTCAGCTCCCCTTGCTCAACATATTTTCCATTGAAAGGGATGCCGTGATCTTTTAACGCATGACGATAGCCATTAAAGCGTTCTTCTAATTGATAGTACCCAGTTGTTTCTTTGAGCATACCGATTTTAGTATGTCCATTTTCAATAAATAAAGAAACTGCCTGATAGGCACCTTCATACTCTTTTACTAATAAGCGTCCATTATCTCGAGTGTTTAATCCGCGATCAATCAAAATAATCGGCATATTTTTATAGAAACCACTATCTAAAGAATATTCATCAGGTAAAACGTTGGGCGTAGCTAACAAAATCCCATCCACCGAACGATGCGAAAGCTCTTTTAAGTATTTGATTTCATTGTCTTGGCTATGACGAGAGTTACAAAGCATGATGACATATCCCAAGGGGTTGAGATAGCTCTCCACCCCTTCAATCAATTTAGAGAAGAAGAAGTCGGTCACATCTGGTACGATCATGCCAATAGTTTTCGAATGGCGATTGATCACATTTGATGCAAAGTAATCAGGTTTATAGTGATGTTCATTGACGATATTCAACACTTTTTTACGTGTTTTATCACTAAAACGACTTCCTTTGTTATTTAAAATTTGTGACACAGTGGTAACTGAAACACCCGCCATTTCTGCAATGTCTCGGATCGTTAATTTCACTTCTTCTCCTCCTTAATTATGTAAAATTCTTTTTTAGTTTACCAAAAGAGTTTAAAAAAAAATAGATAGAAAAAATAATATCTTCTAGCTTGAAAATTAAGGTCGCTGATCCTAAAAAAACACCTCAGAAAATAATCCCCTGAAGTGTATAATTATATTTTTTCAAAGTATTAATCAATACATCATTTTTCTCTTTGTTGATTTTGTGCGTTATTCTTTTCTTTTGGCTGATGGTCTTGCGCTTTTTGTGTCGCTGTATTCATTAAAAAAGACACTCTAGATTTCCGTATCGTTTTATTTACTCCTTTTTCTAGCTCCTCTGTTTTTGCATTACCTTGTTGTTTTTCATTAACAGACTGTAGACGCTTGTCTAAATCTGCGAAGAGAAGCCTTTTCATATCTGAGTCTAATGTTAAATTAGTCATCTTTTCTTTCATTCGATCTTGTAAATGTGGAGGCAAATTTTCTGCGTTAAGGAATTGCTTATATATATCTGAATTCGCTTTCTTCAGCTCCATTTTACTAAAGTAGTATTTCTTTTCATCTTTATCAAACCTATTTTGACGATTTTCGAGGTCTTCGATCAGCGCTTTTTCATCCTTATAATCTAAATCATCGCATTTTTTTATCTTCTCTATGACACGCCCCACATGTTCAAAATCCTCAATGGTTTTTAACTTCATAAATTGCTCATACACTTTGGGATAAAACATTTGAAGCTTCTCCATACTTTCTTTTGGTCTATTATTTACACTATCAAGGATATCTTTACGCACTTTTTCATCTTCAAACATTTTAACTACTGAGTTAAGTGTTATTTCTTTTTGTTCTGGAGTAAGGGTAGAAACGTTGTACATAATCTTATTAGCGATTATTTTTGCCAACTTAGGATCTGGTTTTGTTTGTTCTTTTAATTTATTGAAATCTTTATGTATTTCTTTATTTTCGTGCTCAATTTTTAATAAAGGATTCGCTTCAAGTAATTGTTTGAATCCATTTTCTTGATCCTTTTGTTCTATCAGATTCTTTAATTTACTCTGGTCAATTTTAGGCAACATTGATTTATATTTAGAAATAAGTATCAACCTGAATGAATATAATCCTTCTTTCGTTAAAGTGTCTAAGAGACTGACAAAACGTTTTGTCAGTTCGGAAGGTTCATTTATTGTTTTATTCGATTGATTATGTACGTTTGATTGTTTCTGTGTATCTTTTACTTTCCCCTTTAATCTTTTTAAATTTTCTTCTAAATCTATTTCTAATGTTTTAAACTCCCTAGCTAATTCCTTGTTTTTTTCCGCTAATACGTCAAGTACATTTTGAACAGTTACATTATTCATTTTATTCATCATCCTTTCAAAATTGAATTAAAAAATGTTTTACGACTTACCTTTTATTAATTAGCCTGTCATTCATTATATAGTTATTTTAAAATCATGATTAATTACTTTTTCTTTATTTATAAAAAATAGTTTCCACACTTTTTTAGATTTTTTCTACTAGAATGTTGTGTTTATTGTGTCTGCAGTTGATCTATGAAGTATGAAAAATAGTTATTGGCTCTGCAATTACTCAACGCATTTTAATATCTGCTTCGTACTTTAAAACACGCACAAACAACGTAATTCGTTGTTATAAAGTACCTATTTAGATTTATGGATGCACAGCATGTTATACCCTTATTACTTCACACTTTTGATAATGTAGTACCCCTTCTCTTTCTTAACAATTTCTGCATTTCCAAACGTCTCTGCCATCTTGCTTTGTGCGCTAGGCGCACCTTGTTTTTTTTGGATAACAATGGTCAATGTACCACCTGTTTTCAATCTTGGATAAGCTTGGGTTAAAATTTCATGGACAACTTTTTTACCGGCACGAATAGGTGGATTGCTAATAATTGCTGCGTAAGTTTCTTCATGCACGTCCTCATAAATATTGGATTGATGTATGTCGACTTGTTTGATGCCATTGCGATTGGCATTTCCTTGCGCCAACTCCACTGCTCGAGAATTAATATCGACCATTTCAACAAATCGTTGACTTGCTGATGCAATCGCTAAGCCAATGGGTCCATAACCACAGCCAACGTCTAAAATTTTCCCCTCTTTCGGTAACTCTTCCCAATCGAATGTATCAATCAATACACGAGACCCAAAATCAACTGTTTCACGTGAAAACACCCCAGAATCTGTTACAAATTGGAAGTTTTTCCCTCTTAATTCAAATGACCACTGCTCAAAATCATGATCAGTCGTTGGATTTTTTGAATAATAATGGTTAGTCATATACTTCCTCCTTTATATTCTATTTCTTGTTTCTTAGTCTATCCTTTTATCCACCAACTCGCAACATAATAAATTTGTTTTTTTATATCCAAAAAACTTTTAAATAAAAGGATATATTCGCAAAAAAACATCAAAAAAGTTATTTTTATTTTTCCGTATAAAATATTTTCTTTCTTTTTCTTGAATTGTTATCTATATGAGTTAAAAATATGATATTTATACTAAGAGAAGGGATCATTTTTCTCTTAGTGGTGGGGTTTGAGAGGTTTTTGTGTTAAAATAGTCCCATTGACGGGAGAATGCAGGAGGCTATTATGAATGATCCAATGAACTACTACCACGTCGCAAGAGAAGAATGGCGTGAATTTTATCGTAATGGGCAAGCACCTTTGACCCAAAACGAGTTAGATAAAATCAAAAGTTTAAATGATCGTATATCCATGCAAGATGTTCGGGATATCTATGTTCCTCTTGCTCATTTGATTTATCTATATATGAAGGAATTCGAATCACTTTCATTAAGCAAAGGACTTTTTCTTCATAAATACGTAGAAGTACCACCATTTATAATTGGAATTGCCGGAAGTGTCGCCGTTGGAAAAAGCACGACCGCTCGCTTGCTGCAAACGATCTTATCTCGTACCTTTAAACGTAGGAATGTTCAGTTGATTACAACAGATGGATTTTTATATCCAAATGAAGTTTTAAAAGAACGAGGAATTATGGATCGTAAAGGGTTCCCTGAAAGTTACAATATGGAATTGTTAATCGACTTTCTGAATCGGGTAAAAACAGGACAAGAAGAAATCAAAGTGCCTGTTTATTCTCATGACATCTATAATATCATTCCCAACGAGTATGAATTGATTCAACAGCCCGATATTTTGATTGTTGAAGGCATCAATACCCTTCAACTTCCAGCAAATCAACAGATCTATGTCAGTGACTTCTTTGATTTTTCTGTGTATGTGGATGCTGATTCCTCTCTTATTGAGAAATGGTACTTAGATCGTTTCGGTGCTCTACTCGATACAGCCTTTCAAAATCCACACAATTATTACTATCAATTTGCCATTGGAAATCGTGAAGATGCTTTCAAAATGGCACAAGAAGTATGGAAAAATGTGAATTTGAAAAATTTAAACGAATATATCTTGCCTACTCGTAGCAGAGCAGATATAATTCTCCATAAAACTGAAAATCATATCATTGATTCGATTTTCATGCGAAAATATTAGCATTTTAAAATAGTTTATTCTATTTTGAGATAAAATTTAAAGGGATAGGGGTAATAAATGTGACAAACGTTGCCGACATGACAAACGTTGAAAAGATTATCGTATTAGATTATGGTAGCCAGTATAACCAGTTAATTACAAGACGCATCCGTGATTTAGGTGTTTTTTCTGAATTATTGAGCCACCGCATTTCTGCAGAAGAAGTAAAAGCAATGAACCCAAAAGGAATCATTCTTTCTGGTGGACCAAACAGTGTATATGATGAAAATGCTTTTGGAATTGATCCGGAAATTTTCAACTTAGGTATTCCTGTATTAGGTATTTGTTACGGTATGCAATTAATTACGTATAAACTAGGTGGGAAAGTTGAACCGGCAAAAAATCGCGAATACGGAAAAGCACAATTAGAAGTAACAAGTGATAAGGCTGTATTGTTCAACGAAACACCAAAACAACAGACTGTTTGGATGAGCCATGGTGATTTAGTCACACAAGTACCAGAAGGCTTTGAAATCGTTGGTACAAGTAAAGACTGTCCAATTGCATCCATCCAAGATACTGACCGTAACTTTTACGGAATCCAGTTCCATGCAGAAGTTCGTCATTCTGAGTACGGAATCGAATTATTACGCCATTTTGCTTTTGATGTTTGTCATTGTGAAGGAAACTGGACAATGAACAATTTCATCGATATGCAGATTGAAAAAATCCGTGAACAAGTAGGCGATAAAAAAGTCTTACTTGGACTTTCAGGCGGTGTAGACTCTAGCGTTGTCGGGGTACTATTACAAAAAGCAATTGGTGATCAATTAACATCAATCTTTGTTGATCATGGATTACTACGTAAAGGTGAAGCCGATCAAGTAATGGAAAGTTTAGGCGGAAAATTTGGCTTAAACATCATCAAAGTAGATGCGAAAAAACGCTTCTTAGACAAATTAGCTGGTGTTTCTGATCCAGAAGAAAAACGTAAAATCATTGGAAATGAGTTTGTTTACGTTTTTGATGATGAAGCAACCAAACTAGCTGGCGAAGAAGGGATTGCTTTCTTAGCCCAAGGCACACTTTATACAGATGTGATTGAAAGTGGAACAGAAACTGCACAAACGATCAAATCTCACCATAATGTTGGTGGATTACCTGAAGACATGCAGTTCCAATTGATTGAGCCTTTGAATACCTTATTCAAAGATGAAGTACGTGAATTAGGAACACAACTAGGCATGCCTGACTCAATCGTTTGGCGCCAGCCTTTCCCTGGACCAGGCTTAGGTATCCGTGTATTAGGTGAAATTAGTGAAGATAAGTTAGAAATCGTTCGCGAATCTGATGCCATCTTGCGTGAAGAAATTGCTGCTGCAGGTCTAGATCGTGACATCTGGCAATACTTTACTGTTTTACCAGGCATCCGCTCAGTTGGTGTGATGGGCGATGGACGTACTTATGATTATACAGTAGGTATCCGTGCAGTTACTTCTATTGATGGCATGACTGCTGACTTTGCTCGTATCCCATGGGACGTCTTACAAAAAATATCTGTGCGTATCGTAAACGAAGTCGCACACGTCAACCGCATCGTGTATGACATCACTTCTAAACCACCTGCAACTGTGGAGTGGGAATAATAAAAAACAGCCAACAAACGTTGTTAAATCAATGTTTGTTGGCTGTTTATTCATTTATTATCATACCTGTTCAATTTTTAAGCCGAATTAAGTAGTATAGGCAATAGAATTTTGATGATTCTATTTTTTCTTTGATATTTAGTTAAATTGTTCCTTTTCTCAAACTATTTTTTCACAGTACTATTAAGTAGTAAAATAAAATTTACAATAAGCCATCCAATGATAAAAACATCTGTTGGATGCATTTCATTGAAATTCAAGACTAACCAATAAACTGCTAATAAAAAATTACCTATTCCGACAAAAAATATTGTTTTCACATTTTTTTATACCGAACTAGCCCCTCCTCCAATCATCATTTTTATTCATGTGCTAAAAATTTTTCTATTTTACTTTTATCAGTAGAACCTTCTAATTTTTCACTTATCTTTCCCTTTTTCACATAAAGAATTGTTAGAACTATCTTTACATCTAAATTGTTTAATTCCTTGACTAGTTTGTCTTGGTTTTCCTTACGTGCATCATCCGTGTTATAATAAAATATTTTTCGTTCTTTTTTTATTAAAATAGATTTTAATTTAGGAAGAAAATCCTGACACTCTTCACATGTAGGCCTACCAATATAAATATACCCAGTCTTGGAATTATCCATCAACTTTTGAATTTGTGTACTATTTATATCAGTCATGTCAGTCATGGGATTAAAATTTTTTTCTTTTTGATTAGCGTAAAAATATACGGCACTACCTATTAAAATAATACCAAACAACAAGACAATAATCTTTCTTTTTTTGGTTAACACAATTTAATCATTCTCCTTTTTTATAATTTAAAACAAGCAATAACCCCACCAATATCTGCAGCTCCTCTAAAAGTTAAAAAAGCGGAACTTTATTTCCAAAAATAACATTAGTTTCATTTCTACTCTCACCCAGCAGTAAGAATGAAATAACCGTAAATCTCCTGATTATCACTCCTTACCATATCTTTGTATCTACAATAAAAACTTCTATAGCTAGCTGATTTTTCAAGTAATTCACATAAATGTTCTTCTCTATTTACCTTTGTAAAGCACAACAAAAATAAATGTTATTTAAAAATCTTTTTTATTATATTTTTTTTAATTAAAAAGATCAAAAACTTTTAAAAACATTAATATATAAACATTTATACTAATTTAAAATCCAAGAACAATTTTTCTCCCCATATTTCTATATTTAAAATTTGTTATAAAAACTTTTGCTTTATTTAAAAGAAAGCGCTACAATTACCAAAGATAGCTTTATACAACAAGGAGAAAATAAAATGAAAAAAATAATCATAACAACTTTATTTATTAGTGGAATAGCTATTGGTCTAGCAGTCCCTATAGTTAATGCAACGCAAGCTCCTTTATACTCTGGTGGACAAGAAAATGTTGATAACTATACTACGATTGTAGAATCAAAAGATAGAGAAAACAGTATCACACCGAGATACGATTCAAGTGCAGTTGGTGGTGGTTGGTGGCGCAGAGGTAAAAATGGTAACCTTAATATTTCTGAGTATCAACATTATACAAAAGAAGGACATGCTTCTTGTGAAAACGGTAACGGGACATTTAGCAATGGTAAGTGGCAAGGACCAAATCAATGGAGTCAATCAAGTGTTGGTTGGACTCTCTTTGGTGGAAACAAGGCCTATTATAACTATCGTTAGTTAAAACTAAAACACAAAAATTTAGTATAAAGCGATCTGCTTAATTAACTATCAAAGGAGATCTTATGAAAAAATTTGTATCCATTGGCGTTGTTGTGCAATTAGCGTTAACTGTCTTTATTTTTCTCTCCGTGATTAACTCATTAGAATTAAACAACTTACTTTATAAGGACAAAGAAAAAATTACTATTCTAGTTGAATCCAATTCAATTGTAAAAGACCCTAAAGAGCAAGCTAGTTATATAATTGATTCAGCAAAAAAGAATCATATTCGCATCTTTAAATATATCTTCTCTAGTGATACCAATTTAAAAATCTATACCAATCAAGAAATGAAAAATGGTTTTACGACTCTAGGTGATCCCAATAAAAAGGACGTAGAATCTTTGAAGTCTGGGACAGACTTTATTTGGACAAATTCAAAAATTGACTTAGAGTTAAAAAAATTTACTGCTATTCCTGAAACCGGGATTTCTGGGATCTATTACATTCAAGGAGACAACCCAAAATATATCCATGCGTTTCTTAAAGAGATCAGTCAATTAGGAAAGATCAAAACGAATAGGAGTAATAGCTACGAGCTAAATGTTCAAAAAGCCTTTTTTGAAAAATATTTTTTACTTATCGTATGGTTTCTGTTATTAGCAGTTAATTTAGCTATATTGATCCAATTCCTGATGAAACAAACTAAGAAAATCACACTGTTAAAGCTATTTGGTTGGCATACTAAAGATATCTTATATTCTTTTCTGTCTCCTCTCATTCGTATCTTTCTGTTATCCTTATCTATAGTTATTTTTATTGTCGTTGCGTACTTTTCATTTGTTTATAAAGGAATCCCTTTTATTACTTCCTTTTTGGCCTTATTATTGCTCGTTACGCTTTTATTTATTGCCGTCTATGCTTTCATTATTTATTTAACCATTCAATTCATTTATCGATCCAATCCTTCTAATCACTTAAAAGGAAACAATTATGGTAGTTTGGGCATCGCTTTTAATTTATTCTGTAAATTAGCTGTTGCTACGACTATTATTAGTTTAGGCGCTTTCTTATTAAAAGAACAGCATGCCCTTATCCAGCATCAAAATCAAAATGCTTATTGGGAAAAGACAAAAAATATCTATGCCGTGCAATTAAGATTTATTACAAGTGATTTAGATGAATATAGTCCCTACGAAAAAGCTTTAAAAAATTTCTTTAACGAAGCGACAGATAAAAAAGGATTGTTCTTAATCGATTCGACGAATTACGAAAAACTATCTATCGGAAAACCCCTATATGAAATGAATACAAATAGCGAGAGAGAACAATTAACCTCTCCTGCAGGAAAATCGATTGTTATTAATAAAAACTATTTCACTCACAATCCAATCGTTGATGTCCATGGTCAATCTCCTTTAGATAAAATAATCGTTTCATCTAATTACTTAAATATACTTGTTCCAGAAGCGTTGAAACCATTTGAAGAAGAAATTAGTTTACAATACACCAAATATTTCGCCTTTTTAAAACGACTGACGAGCGATCCTTCCAAACAAAAAGATGACAGGGTAAATATCATCTATGTAAAATATCATCAAAATTATTTTACGTATAATCCAAATATTGAAAAAAAAGATTTTACGATTGTTGACCCAATTTCTATCGTAGATACAGGAAATTTAGATGATAGTTTTTACGCTGCTTGGCTAATATCTTCTGCCTTTGTTAAATCCGAAAAAATGGATGGCTTTAATTATTTATTACCAATAATTATTCAAACGCATACTTCACCAAGTATTCAAAATACCGTTTCAATATATGATTTTCGATCCGAAGAATTAACGATGAAAAAAACGCTTGTGTATACGATAAGCATTCTTTTAATTTGTTTAACCATTGTCCAAATTTTTAATGTCATTTCTTCCTATCAATTAATCATAGAAAAATATCGATACAGTTTGCATATTAAGAGAATTTTTGGTTATTCCTTTATGAAACTATTTTCTCCAATCGTTCTCCCAAATGTTTTATTAGACTTCATGCTTGTAGGAATATTATTTATTTTTTATAGAAATAAATACGTTGTTTTTGTCATTGCTTGTTGGATTGTTTTAGAAGTTCTTACTACTGTGCTAACGTTGAATACTTTAAAGCAGACTATTCATCGACCGACCATCGAAAAAAAAGGAGATTAAACATGATAGAACTGAAAGATGTCAGTATTTCATATGGAAAAAATCAAATTTTCAATCAATTATCATTAACAATTCAAGATGGAGACTTTTTTTGTATTTATGGGAAAAGCGGAAGTGGAAAAACAACCTTACTTAATCTGTTAGGCTTGTTAGAAAGACCCGATAATGGACAGCTCATCTTTGACGGAATTAAAAATCCTAAGGCGAAAGATATTCATTTGCTTCAAAAAAAAAAAATTGGCTATGCATTTCAAAATTTTGGTTTGATTAATGATGAAAGTGTCGCCAGTAATTTATTGATTGCATTGAAAAATCAAAACATAAAGAAAAAAGAAAAAAGAACTTACTTATTAAATAGCTTATCTGAAGTCGGATTACCAGATATTTTAGAAAAAAAAGTTTACGAGTTAAGTGGTGGTGAACAGCAACGTGTAGCCCTAGCACGATTAATTTTGAAAAAACCTACTTATATTTTTGCGGATGAGCCCACAGGTAACCTTGATGAAAAAAATGCGGAATTAGTGTTTGATATTATCAAAAAATTCAATACGGATCATCATGCAACTGTTATTTTCGTTACACATGACAAAAAGTTTATAAATGATACAAAAAATACATTGGATTTAACTACTTTAAAGAAAAAACTCTAGCTAGTTTCAAAATAGCGATAAATCAAGCCTTAGAATATCTTATTTATATGATATTCTAAGGCTTTTTCTTAGCCTAACTATCAAAAAAACTAGTGCTCAGTGCTCTTATTCTTTACAAACTGCCTTCAAACCAACAACCATTAAAAAGCCAGAAAAATAAGAAGCAACGCAATGAATCCCCCAAAAATAATATTTTCCATTATTGTATCTGATAAATAAAGGTAACTAAGTAAATATCAAAACAACAATTAGCAACATAAAAATATTGAATGAAAAAAAATGGACAATTGACTAAGAAAAAAAATTATAGTATTCTCCTGAAAAAGATTATGAGAAAAATCAAAGGATAGGTGACAGAATATGAGAACGAGTGGAGAAGTGATTCGTGAAATGCGTACAGCAAGAAATTTGTCTCTACAATTTTTGGCAAATGGAATAATGTCTCGAGAAGCATTGAATAAGTTTGAATTAAGAAACACCTCAATTTCTTCGGATAAGCTTTTTACTATCTTGAGTCGAATGAATGTGAGCGTGGAAGAATATTTAATCCAATTAGAAGCGAATTACTATATCGAAAAAAAACAAATAGAGAAAGATTTTATTGAAGTATTGAATAAGAAAAAAGATAGTACCTTATTTATAAACGAATTAAAACACAAATTTACTTTAAGTAACGATCCCTACTACTACTTAAAATATTGTCAATTTTCTTTAGAATTAGCTGTTAAAAATCAAAGTAGCCTCACTGATTTAAAAAACGAGATCGAAGCCATTAAATCCTATCTAAATCGAATTGATCATTGGGGTATCTTTGAATTAACCATATTTTCTAATTGTCTTTTTGTTTTTAATATTGATTATATTCTAATTGTACTCAATCGAATAAAAAACAAAGTAACCTCTTACACAGAACATACGCCTGATTTAAAAAAGAAGCTTTATTATTTTTATCTGAATTGCCTGATTCTTTTTACTAAAATGAATAGATTAGACTTATTTCCAGTTGTTTTACCTTTAGTTAAGCAACTTTCTGAAGATCCTTCTTACATGTATTATCGCATTTCATTCAATATCTTTGAAAAAATCTACATCGAGCAAGCCCAATTCTCTTTAGAATCAATCAAAAAAGAATTGGATATTTTAGATTACCTAGGCTATTCTCAATTGGGAGAAGATATACGAGATACACTAAGCGGTGTTTCTTCTTTCATTTATGAACCAAACGAAAAGAATCAATTAGAAAAATAGTGCCATTTCCACTAATTGCTTCTTTTCATTTTAAGTTTTTCTTATTTTAACCAGTTATCCGTGCAGATTGTTTTTGTAAATAGTACATCTTGATTATTCTCATGTGAAACAATAATAAACGTTGCATTTTTTTTATCAAGAATAATCTTCATCAAATTCTTTTTACTTGCTTCATCAAGAGAATTAAACGGTTCATCAAGTAAATACAGCTCTTTATTGACACAAAGGTTAATTGCTAAAAACAATTTTTGACGTGTTCCTAAAGAAAGTGTATGCACATCTGAATTTAAATATTTTTCTATATCCAATTGCCTGCACATGTTCAACACTTGCTGCTCGTAATGATGATCGTATTCAAATAATAATCTATAAAACGTGATATTTTCGTATCCGTTTAGCTCTTCTTGAAACATTGGTTTGTCCGGAATAAAAAGTCGATCTTTTCGAATGGCTTCAAAATCAGATGCTTCAGATGCAATCTGTAAATCATAGGCTAAGTTTTCTGAACGAATCAGATTACTTAGAATTTTTAAAAATGTCGTTTTTCCTGTACCATTTTTCCCAGTTAATTTTACGACCGCATTTTTGGGAATAGTCAGACTGACATCTTCAATAATGTTTTTTTCATAACTAAAAAATAAATGATTGATCCTCATTTCTTCCATTTTTTATATTCCTTTCAATTTTCTTAATGAGTATAAGAGAAGTTCGATTCAATTACTGCCGCAATGAGCAATAAAAACGTGGCTACTATAAAAGAGAGAATAAACGATTTTAAATTAGCTTTTATAAGGGCTTCAAGCTGGAAGTTTTTGTTCTCATCTTCTAAAGCATTCTTTTTTATTTTAGATATTAGAAACCAAGAAGAATAGCCCAAACTTGAAAAAATAATAAATCCTGGTATTTCAAATAAAGCATGTGGCAATAATCCTGTTAAAATTGGCTTTAGTCCCAGATGTGTTAAAATCGAGAAAAAGGTCAATCCCAGAAAAAAACCATTATAGAACAAATAAAGAGAATTACCTATGCCTAAAGTTAGCATGCCAAATAGAAACAATTTAAGAGATACATACATGTTATGAAGAAATAAGCTCGTAAAACTAAAATTATTGCCATTTAATCCAATGTTAATCATGTTGTGAAATGGTACTGAAAGAATAAAGGATATAAAATATAGAATAAAAGATAGTATCATCCATTTTCTGACTTTAAATTCTACTCGTTGCATCTCGCATATCTCCTATCTTACTACTTCCTATATAAATAGGAATCATTAACACCATAAACTCCAATATTGCATAAAAAAGCCACTCTCTCCCATAAATAATAGAAGTAGTTCCTAAAATTAACATTACATATGTATTTAGTTGCGTAGTTAATTTAACGAACATGGCGTTAGAGGCAGAAATAATTCTATATCCTGAAAATTTAGACAATTCCTCATGAGTTTCATAAGAACGTTCCATTTTTACAATCATTTTTAAAACTATTGTATCGGTTAAACATGCATATTTAATGAAAAAATCTCGGCAAGTATAGATGATAACAGAAAGTAGTGCTAAACATAGTACAGTAAACACATCTTTAATAATAAGTGCGTATCCAAATAAAAACAGCAACAATTGGATCATTAAAAAGTAGTTACACAAAAGACGTGTTATTGTTAACTTAGACTGAGTCAAATACGTAAAATTAACATCATATACTTTGAAAAAATCGACTGATTTTAGTTCGTTGCGAAACTTAAGCCAATCTCTAAAATTGTACCTAATTGTTGATATCGTGCCACGTGTGATAAAGATAATTAAGAAAATTGAGATGCTCAGTATGATCCAATGATTGACTATTTTTTTCGAAGCACCAATACTATAAAGTAACCCGATTGAAATGCACAATTCTCCTGTTAAATACAATGAAAATGTTTCTATCGTAGAAAGTTTCTTTAAAATAGAAGATACATCTGAAAATAAAAAATAATTTTTATCTATACCATTTTTCTTAAAAAACCTGCCTGAACACGGAACAATTACCCCTTGACCATCCTCAAGCGAGCAATCAAGACGGAAAAACGCAACCATACAAAGTAATAGTAGACCTCCAATAATTAAACTTTTATAAGCCGTTTGGAATTGATTCATACGATAAAGAAAAGAAGTAATGGGATTAAAGAGTTCTAAAAGTGAAACATTTAAATTTTGAATCATTTGAAAAGAATATCCGTTGGTTTTTAACTCATTTTTTAATAAATAGAGAATACTTATAAAGAAACTACTTATAAAATAAGTAGCAAAGAAAAGACAACCTCTTCCTAAAATAGCCTTAAAAATTCGCAGTGGTTGACTTTTATGCCCAGTTTTATTTAATGAATAAAGAATACATTCAACCAGTAAAATTATTCCTATATTCGTAAAAAATAAACCAAGCTCTCCTTTTGTAAAAAAATAAATGCAAGAAACAATTATATTTAACAAACATCGATACAGATTTATCAAAATATCAATAAAATAGAATTTTAATACTAGCTTTTGAGGATTCGGATAATTTTGAGCAAGTGCTGCTATTCGATATTTTTTCAGAAAAATATTTTTATTTTCTAAGGCGGACTGAAAAAAAGGTAACGTTGAAATAATTGCAATAATCAAACATTCTAAATGAATATTAACTATAAAAGAATGTAAAAATTTTAATAACAGTGCAAAGAACAATAGGTTGATTGAAACGACGAGTGCATTGTATACGATTCTATTTTTTACTTTAATAAATTTAAAAATAATTGATTGATGCTTTTTATCTTCGTTTTTCTTCACTAAAAATGCCAATTTAAACATAAGGCACCTCACTAATTTAAATTATGAATAGGAAAAAGGTTGTGACAGAAGCGATCAACTCCGAGCAAATAAGAGAGGATTTTCTAAAATAGCTTTTCATATTTTGGAAAATCAGAACTTATTGTTGAGGAGTTGCTTATGGAACACCGTGAAAAGGCTGGTCTGC
>NZ_BJWF01000010.1 GCF_007990225.1 Enterococcus villorum
AGAGGTCATGAAAAGTGCGTTTTGACCTGAGTACTCACCAATTTTATAATGCGACGAGTAACCGCAGGAGCAATAGTGAAGAAAGCTTTTCCCTATCAATTGGTTGTTTGTTTCACAACTTTAAAATAATCAATATGCGCATGGTTGTATTCTAGTACAGTAAATTGAAACTGCTCAATTTCAATTACCGTGCCTGCTTCTATCCCTTTTTGATAGTTGGACATAAAACCAGCCAAAGTAATAAAGGTTGATTCCTCAAACGCAGGAATGGATACATGAAAGTAACGTTCAAAATCATCCAAAGTCAATTTGCCAGAAAGAATATAACTGCCATCCGTTTGTTTGGCTATTAAAGCTTCATCTAAATCCGTTTCATCACGAATCTCACCAACAATTTCTTCTAAAATATCCTCAATCGTTACCAAACCACTCGTTCCACCATATTCATCTTTTAAAATAGCAATATGTTTTCCTTTTTTTCGCATGATTGTCAATAATTTTTTGATCGGTATCATTTCAGAAGCAATAATTGGTTCTTCTACCAATTCTTCCACTGGCAATTGATCATCTTTAAAAGATTGTTTAATCAAATCTGGCAATGTGACGTAACCAAGGATATGATCTTTTGATTCTGAAATTACAGGATAACGAGTATGTCCACGTTCAATGGATGCTTGGATCGCTTCTTTGACTGTTTCACTAGCTTCAAATACTTGCATAGAGGTCCGATCAACTTGGATATCTCTTGCTAATGTATCATCAAACTCAAAAACATTTTCTAAATAGTAGTATTCTTCTTTGGTCAGTTCCCCTTTTTCATAGGAATTTAAAGCTACTAAGGTTAACTCTTCTTGAGATAACGTCTCTTCACCTTCTGAAACCAGCTTCACGCCTAATACTTTTCCCAATGAAGCAGCTGAATGATTCAATACCCAAATGAAAGGAAACATGATTTTATAAAAATAATGCAATGGTCGTACAACAAAAAGAACGACTTGCTCTGTATTCACAATGCTATAACTTTTTGGTAGAAGTTCGCCAATGACAACATCAATATAAGTCACTAAAATAAATCCTAATGCAACAGAAATCGTCCCACTTAAAGTCGAAGCAAAAGGTAATTTTCCAATCCATGGCTCTAGTAAAGCAGCAACTGAACCTTCCCCAACCCAACCAATGATCAAGCCAGTGAGTGTAATCCCTAATTGGCTAGCCGATAAATAGTTATCTAAATGATGGGTAACATGTAATGCTAGCTTAGCATTTTTCACATTTTCTCTTTCTAACTGTTCCAAACGTGAACGTCGTATTTTTACTAGTGCAAATTCACTTGCTACAAAAAATGATGTCACAGCAATCATTAAAAATAAAATGACAAAATTAAGTACCATACATTCCCGCCTCTCTTTTCATTTCTATTGTACCTCTTTTTTCAAAAAATTAGGATAAATTAGAGCATCTCTCTACTAATTTGTTCTGTGTAAAGGCGTGTAGCGAATAATTTTTAACCCTATACATATGTAAATATTTTTTCTTAAACAAGGAAGGATTGCACTGAAAAATATAAAAAGTAAGAACTAAAAAATTTATTTTTCTAAAAAAAAGTTTTTTGACACCCAAAATAATTAATTAAAATAGAGCTAGCAAAAAATAGTTAAAAGGGGATTTTATTTATGCTACATTGCTACGAACAACAATTTTATGAAGAAAATCACGAATTAATACGAGAAACAAAAAATTAAACAGAATAATCAAAGAACAAGGAACTGATCAAGCTTTTGCTGATATTGCCAATCATTTTTATGATAAGGAAGATGTCATATTTATCATGGATAGACTGCATTTACCAAAAACAATAAATCGCAAGAAAGAAACTGCCTCACTCATCAAAAAAAATCAAGCGAATCGAGCAATGCGTGAAATAGAGATTTCCGTATTGCAGGATTACATCAAAGATCAAAAGTTGAGCGATGCCCTTACTCGTCTCGCAAATGGTTTTCATGATGAGAAAAACGTCATCTTTATTATAGATAGGTTGCATTTATCAAAATCAATAGATCGTAAGAAAGAAAATGTTTTACTAATTAAAAAGAATCAAACATTACAAGAGCAAGTCATTAAGAAATTGAATGAGAAAATTAAAAACGTAATTCTTTCGATCGATACCAAAGAAAACGTTCTTCCTACCAGTAAAGTTGAAGAAGAAAGGATATTAAATAAGTTTCGTTCTATCGCTCCTCGTGGTTTTAGCGATGCAAAGAGTCTATCATTTATCATAGATAAACTGGATTTTCCTACATGGATCACTCGTGAAAAAATAAAAGAATTCCTAATTAGAAATAACCAAAACTTTTTAACTAAACATAAGTTAACCCCACTGATCCATTCATTATGTGATAAACAAGCGCTGGATAAAGTATTTCAGCAAGTAAGTCTCCCAGAAGATTTAGAAAAAGAAATAAGAAAATGGGCTATTAACAAATGTTGGGAAAGTCATTATTCAGTTATCGAACAGTATCAAAACAAATTGAAAGAAGAGCCAAGAAAACAACCAGTTGAGAGTATTGAGGAAAAAACACAAAATTACATAAAACAGCTACAGAATGAACGACCAAATGAAATTGAAGATTATCTAGATAAAATTTACTTTAAAGAATTGAAAGAAAAAGCAAAAAACAATCCGTCAGATCATCCATTGCAGGATACAAATAAAAACAAAAAAGAACACGAACCTAACAGATAAAAAGACCTTCCATAAACTGACTTTCTTACTATAACGCACTAAAAAACTTGAATTAGTTTATGGAAAACAAAAAATTCTTGCTAAAGAAAAAATAATATCCTACAAGGCATGCAACCCCTTACAATAAAATATGTAACAGATCATTAAAGGAGGGATACTTTATGGTACAGATTCAAGAACAAGGAAAAATAGACAATAGTATTGAAGCTTGGAAGAAAATGCTTGAAGTACATGGTGTGGAGGAAACAACAATATTTTTGTCTACATTCCAAGACGAAGTTGAAAAAACCATACAAATTATCAAGAACTTAGATGTACGAAAAAAATTAAAGAGGCAGATGCTATCTAATTTATGGAATCACGATAATTCCCTTAACATAGTTCACTCCGAAAATACTCTAGAAACACATCCAGATTTCAAATCTATAAAGGAGTTATTAATCAGTACTGATGCATACAATACGATGCTTAAAATGTACGGTCCAAGTGAAACCTTATCTTTTCTATCTACCTGCAACTACAACGATCAGAGCATTAGATTTCTTACAGCTAACCTGCGTTTACCAAAGTCGACGGATCGAGTAATCGCAGCTGAAAATATTATTGACATGTATAAACTAGAATTGACCTCGGATTTCACATCTAGTCAAAATTTAGTAAAAACAATGCAATTTTTGAATACAATGAATGACGTCCAGGGTCCAAGCGAAACTTTGTCTTTTCTATCTACCTGCAACTACAGCGATCAGAGCATTAAGTTTCTCGTAGCTTCTCTCTCCTTACCAGAATCGTTGGATCGAGTAAATTTAGCTGAAAATATTATTAAAAAAAATCAAAAAGAGTTAAGCTGGGATTTTAAAACTAACGAAGCGTTAGTAAGGACTATTAACAAATGGAATATGGAGATTAAAATAAATGGACCACAAAGAGTATTAGAATCTTTATCTAAAAAAAGCTATAGACCTAAGTGTATCAAATTTATCATGGCTAATCTTCAGTTACCTAAAACAATGAATCGATCAACTGAAACAGAAAAAATAATTGAAGCAAATAAAAAAAATATTCTATTGAAGTTTAGAGGAAATATAACTAATTTAGCAGAGAAAAGACTGGATTCACACACACTAAACCGCTTCATCGATACCTTTGAATTATCGAAAAATGAAGCTAAAACATTAAAACAAGAAGCAATTCTAGCCACTCAAAAAGTCATTGAACACGATGTTAAAAGTTATCTGGATGAAATAAAATGGACAGCTAAACAAATAAAATTAGAAAACGCAGAAAAACAAGTAAAGGGTTATATAAAAGAACTACAGAGTAACCCAAATGAAATTGAAGCTTACCTAGATAAAATTCACTTTAAAGAATTGAAAGAAAAAGCAAAAACTGGTTCTTCACATCAGTCGTTGTCTAGTACAAGTAAAAACAAAAATATTTCAGAATATACTAAATAAAAAAGTAGGCGAAGACTTTCCAAAAAGGTCCTTCCTATTTTTTACATAATGTTACGTTAAATCTTCTTTCTCAAAAAAAAAACGTTTCTTGTGTTTTGACTAAGGCTTTATCATACATTTATTGTAAAGGAGGATATGGAATGCCAAATGACCAAATATTACATGAAACGAGTGATACTGAAAAAATGCCGAAGCAATTACACTCGTTAAGCCAATTAAATCCAAAGCAACTACAGGAATTAAACAAATTAAAACAAGTAATTACAGAAAATGGAATAAACGAAGCCTTATTTAGACTTTCTAATAATTATTATGATGAGAAAACGATTCGATTGTTCATGAATCAACTGCCTTTACCAAAATCAATCAATCATATGAAAAAACTAAACATAATCAGTAAACAAAATCAAGCGAATATAGCTATACGTGAAATAGAGATTGAATTATTAAATAAATACAACCAAACATCAGAGATAGAAGAACTAAAGGAACTACTACAAGTGCAAAGAGCCGAGCTAACGGTACTCATAGCAATACATATACCAGAATTACTTTATCTACCAGAAAATCATGGATCAGAAATGATAGAGAATTTAAGTCCAAAAAATTTAGAAAAACTATTAAATCTACCTGAAATACAAGAAAAAATAAAAACACAAAGAATCCAAAAAACGTTAGATATCCTCGCAAATAGCTATCATGATGAAGACAATATTACATTTATCTTGAATAATATAGATTTAGCGGAATCAATTGATCGAGAAAAGGAAATACACACATTAACTAGAAGAAATCAAAATAATCAAAAGCAAATAATTGACCAATTAAATAAGTACATTGAAACCAAAGGTGTGGCAGAACTAAATGAACTTACTACAAAATTAAAAGTAAAAAATGAATTTACAATCATCACCGATGGATTTCGTGATGGAAATAGTATCTCCTTCATCATTGATCATTTGAATTTGCCAGACTCAACGAATCGGCTGTTTTTTAAATGCTCACTCATTTTACGGAATCACACCTTTGTCGTCTTAAATAAGCTGTCATCAATGGTCAAAATAGGTTGTGAGAAACAGGCATTTGAAATAATATTTGATCGTACCAACTTGCCTAAACATATAGTAAAAGCTCTAAGAAAATTGACTTATCAAAAAACTTTGGCTCAAATAAAATTGGATATTGAAACGTATCAAAAAGAATTTATACAAGAGAAACAGAAAGAATCATTGGCAAGAAGTGAAAAAGAGACTCAATTGTATATAAAAAGCCTACAGAAACAACCAAATGAAATCGAAACTTATCTAGATAAAGTTTTTTTAGCAAAACAGCAAATACAAAATCAGATAAATATTAGAAAGCGTTCTCTAAAAGAAGAGGAAAAATACGAGCAGAAAGAAAACGAAAAACGTCTGCGAAAAAATTCATGTCAACGTTAATAGTAAAAAAAGCAGAGCAGAAATTAAGTTCCGAAAAATAAGATGGACTGCTTTTTCTGCTCCTGCTGTTTATTCGTTTTTAGAGTCGAAACTATTGATTTCTTTTGTTCCACTCACTAAATTTTTACTTTCAAACCATTTTATTTTTGGCGTTCTTTCAACCAAGTTTTCCTTGTCACACCAATGAGTAAAGGAACGGTCTCGTGTTTTACTTCACTGTATTCTAACCCAAACCAAGTTTCTGGGGAGGTAGCGATTTTTTTGATCGCCAGTTTGGCTTGCATGATTTGTCTTTCCCATTTGCTAAGGGTTGTAACATTGGAAATGACTTCATCAATCAAAATAAATTGGAAATCGCCCACTTCTCTTCCTGGTGTTAAAGAATATGTTTGAGGTTGTTTTGGCAACCTGCCTTGTTTCATCAGATCGTGAATGATTTGACGAACATAGACATTAATTTCTTGCTGTACCCTGAAGCCTAAGAACAAATTAACCTGTACCACAAAATCTGTTTCCATCATATCAATTTGATATTCTTTCGTATAAGGTTCATCTGTCACTTCAACGTGCACAAACCAATAGACGCGTGCTCTTTTTGGACGCTTATCAAGAATAGAGTAGACAAATTGACGCCCAACCTTACCTTTGGCCATATCAGGTACTAAAAAGACCACGTTCGTTTGATATAGTGGTAATGATTTATCATTTCGCAATTCAGCTAGTTGAGGAATGTAGTCTTTTAAATCTACGTCTTGAGCTGCCGACTCCCGAATAATATTTCCTTGTTCCCATACAAACATCACTGCTAAAATAACAATCGCAATCAAGACAGCGACAAAGCCACCATGGAAGAATTTTACAATACTTGAAATAAAGAACACGATCTCGATAGCACCAAAAAAGAAAGTCACGAGCCAAGCCAGCCATTTCGAGTAATTGTTTTGAATCAAATAGAAATAAAGAAGCGCTGTTGTCATCAACATTGTCACTGTAATAGAAAGACCATAAGCAGCTTCCATATGATGCGAGGTTCGAAATGTCACTACAACGAGTGAGCAAGCCAACCATAAAATTAAGTTCACTGCTGGAATATACATCTGCCCAATACTGTTTCCTGGATACATAATTTTCAACCGTGGTAATAATTTTAACTTGATTGCCTCAGAAACCAACGTAAATGAACCGGTAATTAGAGCTTGTGAAGCAATCACCGCAGCAATAGTCGCAAAAGCTACTCCGATAATTAACCAGCCCTCAGGTAACATTTGGAAGAAAGGATTTAAATTAACGATTTTTTGCATTTCTTGATTTTGATAAACATTCAATAGCCACGCTGCTTGACCAAAATAATTCAAGACTAAACAAATTTTGATGTAAGGCCAACTCAAACGGATATTCAGTCTTCCTACATGCCCTAAGTCTGAATACAAAGCTTCTGCTCCGGTAGTAGCCAAAAAGATATTTCCTAAAATAAAAAGCCCAAGCTTGTTGTCGGGGCTAAAAAGCAACTGAATCGCATAATACGGATTCAATGCTCGGATGACAGTCCAATCTTGACTAAAATTCACCAACCCCATGACACCTAAAAAAGTAAACCATAAAAACATGATCGGACCAAATGCTTTCCCCACAATATCTGTACCAAAACGTTGAACCATGAATAACACAAAAATAATAACTAAAGTGATAATAACGATAATGTTTTGGTTATTCCCGAAGCGATCAAAAAATTGAGGAATGCCTCTTAACCCTTCGATAGCGGTTGTAACCGTGACAGCAGGAGTCAACACCCCGTCAGCAAGTAAAGCTGCCCCACCGATCATTGCCGGAATGATGAGATACTTTCCACCTTTTCGAACCAAGGTGTACAAAGAAAAAATCCCACCTTCTCCATGGTTGTCTGCATTCAATGCGATAACCACGTATTTTATGGTCGTAAGTAAGGTTAAGGTCCAAAAAATCAATGAAACTGAACCAATGATAAACTCTGGATTAATGCCACGAAGTCCACCATTGTCTTCTACGATCGCTTTCATAACATATAATGGACTTGTTCCGATGTCGCCATACACGACCCCCATAGCGACCAAAAGACCAGCCATTGAAATTTTTTTAGTATTGTGTTTTGTTGTCAAATTTCCTCCTCATTTCTACTGTTTTATTCTTATCATTCTCAATGGATCATTTGGATACTTTTAGCTGTGTTTTTCATGATCGAAAGAATTGGGATAAGTGTCAAATAATTATACAAGATCAATCCCAAAAATGTCGACGAATATAGTCTGCTAATAAAGAATAGATACCCAAGCAAAACAATGCGCCTATTAATGAAGGGATGAGATAAAAACCTTTAATGGCAGGTCCTAAGTTACCGAGTACAAATTCCCCTAACCAACTGCCTAAAAAACCAATGACTACATTCCCAGTCACGCCACCAGGTACTTCTTCATTTAAAATCAATCCAGCAATCAACCCTAAAACACCACCCACGACTAATGTCATAACAAAATGGATCATCTCGTTCCCTCCTTCTAAAAAACAATCCACTTTTATTTTACGATTTTCTAAAAAAATAAACCAAGAATTAAGCGTTTCACAAGTAAATAACTGAGATCCCCGACTCTTTAACCCAAGAACTTTCTTCCCTAAAAGATTCTGCCTATTCTCTTACTAAAAATCCCATTAATTATCGTAACGAACTTATTTATTTTGGTTCTGGGTATGATACGTATAAAGTAAGTAAAACACAATAAAAAGTGAAGGTATATACTATTTCTTCCCTAAAGAGATATAATCACGATATATACTAAAAAGTGAGGCAACCGTCAGATAAAAATCTGATAATTGCCCCACTCACTAGTTTGTCTCTATCAAGTAGCACTTGTAGAGAAATACTGCCTCTTTATCTATTTTTAAAAATAAACGCTCAGTTTTTTGTTTTTATTGACTGATTTGCCTAGACCTAATAGTTATTTTGTTTCTTTTTCTGAGCCATCTTCTGCTAACATGGCTTTTCTTGAAAGATTTACTCGTCCTTGCTTATCGATTTCAGTCACTTTAACAAGAACTTCATCACCAAGTTTTACCACATCTTCTACTTTATTAACACGCTCATTTGAAAGTTGAGAAATGTGTACAAGTCCATCTTTTCCTTTAATTAAGTTAACGAACGCACCAAATTTTTCAATGCGGACAACTTTTCCTAGATACACTTCTCCAACTTTGACTTCTTTCGTTAAATCTTCAATGATTTTGATTGCTTTTTGGATCATTTCTTTATCAGATGAAGCAATACTTACTTTACCATCTTGATCGATATCGATTTTCACGCCTGTTTCTTCAATGATGCCATTGATCGTATCGCCACCTTTACCGATCACATCTTTGATCTTCGCAGGATCGATTTGGATCATTTCGATTTTCGGTGCGTATGGGCTTAATTCTTCACGTGGTGTTGCTATAGTTGTAGTTAACTCTTCTAAAATTTCCATACGAGCTTTTTTGGCTTGCGCTAAGGCTTCTTTTAGGATTTGTTCTGTGATTCCTTGGATTTTAATATCCATTTGTAAAGCTGTAATTCCATCTTTTGTTCCAGCTACTTTGAAGTCCATATCGCCTAAATGATCTTCTAACCCTTGGATATCGGTCAAGATCGTATAGTTTTCGCCATCTGAAACAAGCCCCATAGCAATCCCAGCAACCGGTGCTTTAATTGGCACACCTGCATCCATCAAAGCTAACGTTCCGGCACAGATACTTGCCTGTGAAGAAGAACCATTTGATTCTAAAACTTCAGCAACTAAACGAATCGTGTAAGGGAAGTCTTCTTCTGAAGGAATAACTTGTGCCAAAGCACGTTCTCCTAATGCTCCATGTCCGATTTCACGACGACCTGGTGAACCGGCACGTCCTGTTGAACCAACTGAAAATTGTGGGAAATTGTAGTGATGGATAAACCGTTTGCTGACTTCCACACCTAGTCCATCAATAATTTGATGTTCGCCTAGTGGTGCTAGTGTACAAGCAGATAACGCTTGAGTTTGTCCACGGGTAAACAAACCAGAACCATGCACACGTGGCAATAAGCTAACTTCGGAAGAAAGTGGACGGATTTCATCCAATTTACGTCCATCAGGGCGAATCTTATCAATTGTGATTAATTCGCGTACCACGTCTTTTTCTAAGTCTTCTGTGATTTGTTTAACTTCTTTTAATAAGTGGGCTTCTTCTTCATGCCCAGCAAATTTTTCTGCATAAGCTTCACGAATATCGATTTTCACTTGTTCGATATTGTCTTCACGCGCTAATTTTTCTTCCGTCATGACAGCAGCTTTCATTGTCCCATAAGAAGCGTCAAAGATTTCTTTTTTCAAGTCTGCATCTACTTGTAATAAAGAAACTTCCATTTTTTCTTTGCCAATTGCTTGTACGATTTCTTCTTGAAAAGCTACTAATTCTTTAATAGCGTCAAAACCAAACAGTAATGCTCCTAGCATATCTTCTTCAGAAACTTCTTTTGCGCCACTTTCAACCATATTGATGGCTTGTTTTGTTCCTGCAACGCTCAATTCGATATCTGTTTGTTCTGCTTGTTCAACTGTTGGATTTAATACATATTCGCCATTAACACGACCGACTTCAACACCAGCAATTGGTCCATCAAATGGAATGTCTGAAATGGATAATGCTAAAGAAGAACCGAGCATCGCAGCCATAGCTGGTGAACAATCAGTGTCGACACTCATCACAATATTTGTTACTTGCACTTCATTACGAAATCCTTCGGCAAACATCGGACGAATTGGACGGTCGATCAAACGAGCAGTCAAGGTTGCTTCTGTACTTGGACGACCCTCACGTTTAATAAAACCTCCAGGAATCTTACCAGCTGCATACATTTTTTCTTCATAATTGATAGTTAATGGGAAGAAATCTGTATCTTTGGCTTCTTTTGACGCTACAGCAGCGCTTAAAACGACTGTATCCCCATAACGAACCAAAACTGCTCCATTTGCTTGTTTTGCTAATTGACCGACTTCAATTTGTAAGGGGCGGCCTCCCCATGTCGTTTTGAATATTTGTTTTTCTGACATAATTACTCCTTTTCTTTCCCGTGAAAGCAAGACGCTACTAAACAAATGAAAACCGTCAAACGAAGCTTAATCAGCTTTCATTTGGTTAGTAGGTGTCTATCATGCTTTTAACGAGAATGGTTGTATTAAGTGTTACAGTAAAAAAAGTGAGATTCATTTGAACCCCACTTTTCTTGTAAAAATTAACGACGTAGACCTAAGCGTTTGATCAATTCGCGGTAACGTTGTACGTCAGTCTTACGTAGGTAAGCTAACAAGTTACGACGATGACCAACTTTTTTCATTAGTCCACGGTATGAATGATGGTCTTTTTTATGCGTACGTGCATGTTCGTTCAAGTGGTTGATTTCTTCCGTTAATACAGCAATTTGTACTTCTGGAGAACCAGTATCTCCTTCATGGCGTGCATAGTCTTTGATGATTTCATTCTTACGTTCTTTTGAAATTGCCATTTCTTTCACCTCTTTCAATTATTCCCCTGTGACTGAGTAAAACGTTGGTGATTCGCCTAACCAAGTAACAGGTAGTATGCCTTACGCATACAGCTATACTTTACCTGAATATACACGAGAAAGCAAGTGAAGAATCATTAAGAAAAATTAGTTTTTAAACAATCTTTCGCCTACTTTTTAATTTTTGTGTTAAACTATAATCCGAAAATAGACTTATCATTGTCTAAAAAGAAAGGGGTACATATTCCATGATCACAATGGATAATATCATCCGAGAAGGTAATCCAACGTTACGTGAAGTGGCTGAGGAAGTTTCCCTTCCATTAACCGAAGAAAATATTTCACTAGGAAAAGAAATGCTTGAATTTCTAAAAAATAGTCAAGATCCGATTAAAGCGGAAGAATTAAACTTACGTGGCGGTGTTGGTTTAGCTGCTCCTCAACTTGATATTTCTAAACGAATCATTGCCGTACACGTGCCAAGTCCTGATCCAGAAATAACGGAACCGACTTTAAGTACTGTCATGTATAATCCAAAAATTGTCAGTCACTCTGTCCAAGATGCCTGCCTTGGTGAAGGTGAAGGTTGTCTGTCGGTGGATCGAGAAGTCCCAGGTTACGTGGTACGTCACGCAAAAATTACCGTCTCTTATTACGATATGAACGGAGAACAACACAAAATCCGTTTAAAAAATTATGAAGCCATCGTCGTCCAACATGAAATTGATCATATCAATGGCGTCATGTTCTATGATCACATTAATGAAAAGAATCCTTTTGCATTAAAAGAAGGCGTATTAGTCATTGAATAAATGGCTGTCTATCAAAAAATAGATAAACTTCAACTAAGAAATTTTTTCTATCTTAATAGAAAAAATTGAACATCATTCAATCAGTAATCCCTCATCCTCTAGCGGTGGATGAGGGATATTGTTTGTTAGAAATTTATTATTGATCAGTCTAATGAATTGGTAAATAGCACAGTTACTTACTCAAAAACGCTTTTCCTTATGCCACTTAGCGTTAGGAATGAGCGACCAATCTTTTTTAAACATTCGTACATGATCTTTCTTTTTCAGCTATCGGAAACAGTAGCTTCTGGTTTATTTTTGACTTATCTATGCTGAATGGTAAGCAAATTTTTCTGTTTTTTCTTTTGTTGTATTTCTGCGTGAATTTTTTTTGACAAATCTTCCATTCTTTTTCTCTCTTGTTGGAATTGAATATTTCGATGTTCATTTTTTGAAAACATTGATAACAACCTCTTACTGAGTCCTGAACAACAGGCTGTGTTTTGTTTTTTTTCACCTCTTTGCTGAATGGCAAGAAAACTTCTCTGCCCCATTTTTTGTTGTCTTTCTTGTTGGTTTTCTTTTGGTCGTACTTCCACTCTTTTGAATGATTGTTGTTCACTTTTTTCCTTTTGATTTAAGACAACGTCCTTTTGGATGATCAACGATTCCTGCGTTTCATTTTTGTTCTCTAGTTGTATTTCTTGGCGTCTTTTTATTTCTGCCTGATGATTTTTTCTACATTTTTTCAAGTATTTTTTCTCTTGTTGGAGTATTTTTTTTGCTTTTTTTATATTGATGAAGGGCAGTCGTCCATTCAGTATTTTTAAATGATTTTCTAGTTGGGACAATTCGTCCTTTAAATTCGTGTCAGCCATCACTTTTAATTTTTTATCATCTGCGTACATCCTATATTTTGCTTGTATGAAAATCGATGGTTCATTTATTTTCTCTAGAGAGTTTGTTTTCTTTTGGCTTAAAATTTTCTCCGTGTTCATAAACATTTCTGATATGTAAAGGTCTTTTCCATATAACTTTTGTCTTGTTTCATGATCATATGTTTTATCTTTATGGGCATAGCAACTAAAAATATAGTCAAAATGACGATTCCATTTCGGATCGTCCCTCTTCATAGCGGTAAGAAATCTTTTTCTCATTTCTAAAGTGTCTTTGGCATACTTTAAATTCCAGTAAGGGCGTATCTTTTCGTCTTTATCTAAGGAAAATAAATCTTTTTGACAATTAAATAGAGCGACTTTTGAAGAAGTTTCTAATGCACTTACTGAATGATTACCTGCTTTTTGTTTTTCCATCTCTGCTGAAATCGGAATGAAATGATCATTTTTTGAAAGTTGAACAAGCTTTTTTAATACCAAAGATTCTTCGCAGTGGAGAAAGTTTCTTCCAAAAAAGAGGAATTGACTTAAGCCTGCCATGTTTTCTTTAGGAATTTCTAAGTATGATAGCTGATGATCACTTTGTTTATCCACTTTCATCACAATAAAATGATTCTCTTTTTTATAAATGATTAACCCAGACAGATGTGTACTTAGATTAGGTTTGCAAAATCCGTCAACTTTAGCCATAAATTTACAAGGAAAAATTGCAAAGTCTGTAGGATCATCCGTTTTCATCCTATCCAAATATCCATGAGGAGTGTGCATATCCTTAAAATTATAGAAATTGATCGTTCGTTCTAATGAAAGAATAATTGATTCTTTTTTTCCTTTCTCAACAAAAAAATGATCCTTGTCATTTTTTATCATTTCCACATAAATTGAAAATAATAATTGATATGCCTCAGAAGTATGGAAACTTTGTTCATTTTCCTTCTTCAAAGACAAAGTGAATGCCAACATATCAATTTTTTCCACAAATTTTTTTGATGCCGTTGTTACTTTTTGGGGTGATAATTGTTCCCTGTTCTTCTTTTGATTTAATCCAACGTTTTTTGTGGTAATCAACGATTCCTGGGTTTCTTTTTTACTCTTCAGTTGTATTTCTTGGCGACTTTTTATTTCTGTCTGATAAATCTCTATACGATCCTGCAAAAATTTTTGCTCTTGTTGGAATAAATTTTTTGCTCTTTCAATAGTAACAAATGGTAAGCGTTCTTCAAGTATCTTTAAGTAGCTCTCTAATTGGGACAACTCGTCCTTTAAATCATCATTAGTTATCATTTTTAATTTTTTATCATCTGCATATATACTATATTTTGCTTGTATGAAAATCGATGGTTCATTTATCTTTTCTAGAGAACTCGACTCCTCTTGATTTAAGATTTTCCCCTTATTCATGAACATTTCTGGAATGTAAAGATCCAATCCAAATAACTTCTGTCTTGTTTGACTATCATACGTTTTGTCTTTATGGACATAACAATTAAAAACATAGTCAAAATGTTGATTCCAGTCTTGATTGTCACCTTTCATAGCGCTAAGAAACCTTTTTCTCATTTCTAAAGTGGCTTTGGTATATTTCGAATTCCAGTTCGGAAGTAATTTTTCTCCCTTGTCTAAGGAAAATAAATTTTTTTGACAATTAAATAAAGCAACTTTTAAAGAAGCTTCGATCTCACTCACTGCACAAGTACCCGTTTTTTGTCTTTTCATCTTTGTTGAAATCGGCACAAAATGATCGTTTTGGGAACAATTGATAAGTTTTTTTAATATTAAATACATTTCGGCAGGTTGATCGTCTCTTTTCAAAAAAAGCAATTGGCTTAACTTCCCAATTTTTTCATTAGAAAATTCCAAATACGATAGTTGATTGCCATCAAAATACTTTTCTTTATCCACTTTCACCACGACAAAATGATTCCTTTTTTTATAAATGATTAGGCCAACCCTATGTCCCACTTTCTTGCCAGTGGGATCAATTTTAGCCACAAAATTACAGGGATAAATCATAAAATCTGTTGGCTCATCTGACCTCATCTTATGCAAGCATTCTTCAATGGTAGAGGCATCCTTAAAACTATATAAATCGATCGTTCGTTTTAATGAACGCAAAATGGGGTCTTTTTTTTCTTTCTCAACAAAAAAATGATCATTGTCGTTTTTTATCATCTCTATATAAGTTGAAAATAATAAATGATATCCTTCAGAATTATCAAAACACTTTTCATTTTTCCACTTCAAAGACAAAGTTAATGCCAACATATCAATTCTTCGTTCAAAGTCTTTTGCTTCTGTTGTTCTCACATCATTATGTTCAGTTTTATGTATTGCCTTCTCCTCCTTTCTCCAGATCGACTTTTTAATAGCAAACTATAAAAAACGTTCTTCTTGTGTAACTGACCGCAGAACATCCTTAGCGATCTTCTTTTTTCGAAAATATACGTATACGATCTTTTACTGATCCTTGTTTGACATCCTTTGACTCATCTTTTTCACTTTTATGTTGGACAGTAATAACGCTTTTCTTTTACTCTATCCTTTGTCGTTTTGCTCGCTCAACTTGCTTTTTTATTTGATCAGGTGTAGATACGTCACGCATAGATTGTTGCTTAGTTATTTCACTCATTTTTTTCAATATTTCTTGCTTCGAAGCTTGTTTTTCCAAATTTCTAGATGTGGATGCTTCTGATATCGTAGGACTTGAAACAGTAGGGGTTGTTTGCTTTATTTCAACCTTTTGTCCTGCTACTGATGTAAGGGTTAACGGTTGGCTCTTTGCCCATGTTTGTGCTAACTCTGGATTTTTTTCCCAAGGTTTTTGTTTAAGTAGATGACCTCTGCTATCAAACAGTAACAACCTATCTTTTAACTGATCCCCATTGTGATACAAATAGCACAAATTTCTTTTTTTCCACTACTTTCATAAGAGAACATTTCTGTATAACTTAACTCTTTTTCTAACAGTGACTGTTTTGGATCGTCCAACAAATCTCTTATACTCTCTATTTTATCAAGATCTTCACTATTATCTCGCACTATTTCTTTAGCTAATGACAATTTAGGATCATAATAAAAAAAAGGTTACATCTTTGTTTCTTTTAGCCACCTCCATAGCCAATATACCGATTTTTTTATTTAGTTCATTCGTAAAAGTTGCAATTATTTCTTCCGTTAATTCTTTAGGGGTTAAGTAAATTCTCCTTGTCTTCTCCTTTTCAATTTTTAATTTCTTAAGTAATTCCTTTCGTTCGATTAAACTCTCAAGATGCAACTCTTTAACATCTCTACTTACTTTTTGAAAATCATGCCACATTGAAAGTTTTATTTTCGATTCTTCTCTAAGGTAGTCAGGAAAATTCCGACAAAATTCTTTCCAACTTTGTTTATCATTTATCATTTCTTCATTTTTAAGTAGTGCTTCTATAATCCCCTTAGCGTATTCTTTTGCATTTTCAAAACGATCACTTGATGTAAAATTTTCTTCTAGACCGTTCACGTCATATCTCTTCTTGTTTCCTAAAATCAAACATGTTTTCCAAAACTTTTTACTTGCTCGTTATTCTCCATGTTCTTCCTCCTAATGGTAGTAAAAAATAAATTTAAACTCTCACACAGTTTAATTTAGAAAAATGACATCCATACTACTTTTTTTTCTAAAAAATAAAATAATCGGTTTAAGAAGACCAAACATAATGGTTTTTCTTTTCCCGATTATTTTATTTATACTAAGGTTTCTCTTTCGTTAAGTTACCCTTCATATAAAATTCCTGCTATAGCTAATTGTTGTTTAATGTTTTTCAATATCGTTTGATTCTCATAGCGTATCGTATGCAAATGAATTCCTCCCGTTAATTCAGATAACAAAGAGGCATTGCTTTTTTTGTAGCGTTTCATAAATGAGTGAATGTCTTGCTCTGTTTTAATGTGAAGCATCCCTGTTAATTCACCATAAAGTGGATGTTCAACAATGACATCCAAGATTTCTCCACCATTTTCAATGATCAATCTTAATTCTTCTTCTGTTTTTTCTTTTCCATGTTGAACGGCAATTTTACTAATCAGGCCTGTTTGTGTTTCATTTGTTTCTAGGACATAGCCTCTAGCTGTAGCGATGATTGCAGCTCCTGAAGCTCTAAGTAAAGCGACATCTCCTACAATAATTTGACGACTTACGTCAAAGCGTGAAGCAAATTTACTGGCACTTACAGGTCTCTCTTCGTTTGCCAACGTATGAAGGATCTCTTTGCGTCGTATTTCCCCATCAATCATCTGTTTTCTCCTCATTTTGCTCTTTTTGATAATCACGAGAATGTTTCATTACATCTGTATAAGTGGCAACAATCGTTTCTTTGTATTCAGGATATTCCAACCAGTTTGCTACTTTAGCTAATACCTGTTTTTCTCTTTCTTCATCATAAATTGCTTTTTTTGTGGCTTTTTTTATTTGTCCGATTTTGGTGACGGTTGCCATTCGTTTTTCAAGTAGCTTGACAATTTGTCGATCCACCTGATCAATCGTTTGTCGTAACTCCTCCAGATTTTCTGGTTGTTGGTCTTCGTCTATCCGTTTAATCACTCGGGCAGGATTACCTGCAATGACTACATTATCAGGAAAAGATTTCGTCACAACTGAGCCAGCGCCAACTACTACGTTGTTACCTAAAGTGACCCCTGGAGCGATGATTACACCACCGCCCAACCAGACATTATGTCCGATTTTGATTGGTTTCGCATATTCTAATCCACTGTTTCTTTTTACTGGATGGAGAGGGTGAGTGGCTGTATAAAGTTGCACATTCGGAGCAAACATACAGTTATCACCGATTTCGATCGTACTAACATCCAAAAACGTACAATTAAAGTTTGCATAAAAATTTTCGCCAACGAAAATATTGTAGCCGTAATCAAAGTTTATGGTAGGTTCCATATAGATTTTTTTCCCTGTTTTTCCAAACGTTTCTTTTATTAATTGTGAACGAAGCTCTGGTGTTTCCGCTTGATTAATGATTTTACTTTGACTTCTAGCCAATTGCCGATCCGCAACTAATTCTGGATCGTTGGCAAAGTATAGTTCGCCTGCAATCATTTTTTCTTTTTCTGATTTGATTGTCATAGTATGCTCCTTTTCGCTAATTTTTCAAAGACGACCGTACCGTCTGTTTGCAGAAAATCATATTCTTGAGCTAAACGGATAGGTTCTTGATTAATGACTAAAATCCTAGAATTAGGCGAACGATATTGAATAAGATCGCAAAATGGATGAACTTGAAAGCTTGTCCCAACAATTACAATCAATGAAGCTTGTTGGACTGCCAAAATCGATTGTTCGATTGTTTCATCAGAAAATCCTTCGCCATACAACACGATAGCCGGACGAAGTTGACCACCACAATTTTCATGACGATCCGTTTGCAAATACGTTCGCCAAGAAACGGACTGTCCACATTTCCTACAATAGCAATGATACAAACTTCCATGAAAATCAACAAGTTGTTGGCTTCTTGCTTTTCTATGCAACCCATCAATATTTTGTGAGACTACCCAAACATTTTTAGTTGTTGCCAATCTTGCCATTTCTAAATGAATAACGTTTGGTTCTGCCTTTGGGTGATAAATATTTTTAACAAAGGAATAAAATTTTTGTGGTTCATTTTTCATTGCTTCAACGCTTAGAAGATACTCTGGCTGATCTATTCCATGGTATATTCCTTTAAGTGAACGATAATCAGGAATGCCAGAAGGAGTTGACACACCAGCACCGGTCAAAAAAGTAATCGCTGAGGATGAAGCAATTGTCTCTACTGCGTCTTCTATGGTTATTTTTTTCATTCTTTTGCACCTCTATTCTATTATAGTATAGATCGAAATGAAGTGACACGTATACCTTCGCTTTATATTTCTTCAAACAATTTTCGTTTCATCATTTTTTTGAGAAATACCTCACAATCTTACCTGACAAACGAATGAAAACGTGCTACAATACTGCTGTGTTTATTGGTGTGTTCTTACTTTTTTTGAAAGACAAACCAAACGGACAAGACAAAAGTGAGGTGAATTGATATGGTACCATTTATTATTTACTGGGGCGTGATTTTAGCTTGTATCGCCTGGTTAGCATTAAGTATTTATTTCTCTATTTTTTATCTTGCACGCAAGGAAAACGGAAATCTTTGGGCATTTGCCTTTTTCAATGTACTTGCTGCCATCGTTTTAGCCATTACGTTAGTTGTTTACCGAACTTGGGGTTGGGGAATCACTCAATATTCAAGTTTGATCTATTTAGTATTAGCTATTTACGGCGTAACTATTATTCTTCAAGCTATTTTAGGTCGTGAGAAAAAAGTCGTGAGTAAACCAGCGTAAGCTTAAAAATAAGCGTAAACGCAAAGTTTCACATTGTTTGATAGATTTAGGACTTCTTTTGGGTCCTAAGTCTTTTTTATTTAAAATGAATATTTATGCTTTTTTGTTTATTGCAAGTTTTGATGATATTTCTCATGAAAGTTGTATAAATATAAACTTAACTCTATTTATCAACATTTTTAGAGAAAAATTCTGTTATAGATTGACAAACCTTCTTGTCTGTCGTAAACTATTTTTTGTATAAATAACTGAATACGAGATACCTCAATCAATGAGGTAGAGGTCGCGAGAATCATTACCCCTGTGGAGTGAAGCAAACACGTTGAAACAGGCCTAGGGAGGATCGCCGAAATGTACTCTTCTTTGCTTGAAGTTTACGTTGGGACACAAGTTAAGAGCTTGTGGACTGTCTTAGCAGTGATGCTAAGTTGCGCTATGTTTTGTGAGAGGTTTATCACTTCTGTGAAATGTTAGCGGCCCTTTTCTGTTTTGAAAGTGGTCGTTTTTTATTTCTCCTTGATAAGCTGATGCAACGCATTTGTTTGACCACTCGTGCAAAAAATTATGCGTAAACAGTTAATTTGATTCGTCCATCTATTGGAACGTAAAATTAGATTAACTTAAAATGGCTTTTCAGTCGTTTCATTTTTCATGAAATCAAAGCCATATGTGTAAAAAGAAAAGGAGAAAAAAATGAAAAAAAATTCAGTGACACTTATTTTAATGATAGCCTTTGTTTTTTCATTCTTTAGTATGGGAAGTTTTGTCAACGCTGATGAAAAAACACCAGACGATGAATTTCGTGTAGGAATGGAAGCGGGTTACGCCCCCTTCAACTGGTCACAGCAAACCGACGCCAATCATGCCGTACCTATTCAAGGTCAAAAAAGTTACGCTGGTGGGTATGATGTCCAAATTGCTAAAAAAGTAGCAGATGGTTTAGGTAAAAAACTAGTGATTATTCAAACTAAATGGGATGGCCTTGCTCCAGCGCTACAGTCTGGTAAAATTGACGCCATTATTGCTGGAATGAGCCCCACAGCAGAGCGTAAAAAAGAGATCGACTTTACTGATCCTTATTATGAATCACAATTAGTCGTAGTGGTACAAAAAAATGGCAAATATGCGAACGCCAAAAGTTTAGCTGACCTTTCTGGTGCCAAAATCACTGCTCAATTGAACACCTTCCATTATGATGTGATTGATCAAATTCCTGGTGTGAATAAACAACAAGCCATGGATAATTTTTCTGCCATGCGTACTGCTTTAGCATCAGGCATGATCGATGGTTACGTAAGTGAACGTCCTGAGGGTGTCACAGCAACAAGTGTCAACAAAGATTTAAAAATGTTGGAACTAGAAGGAAAAAACGGTTTCCAAACCAATCCAGAAGATGTACAAATTGCTGTTGGTATGCGTAAAGGCGATCCTGATATCCAAAAAGTCAATCAAATCCTTAGCGGTATTTCGAAAGATCAACGAACAGATATCATGGATCAAGCAATCAAAGATCAACCTGCTTCAACAAGTTCAGACGAAGAAAAAGCTGGTTTGTTGAGTGATTTTAAAACAATTTGGGATCAATACGGTAATATGTTTCTACGCGGTGCTGGTCTTACCTTATTTATCGCATTAATCGGAACAGTCGTTGGAACGACTTTAGGCCTACTAATCGGTGTCTTCCGCTCTATTCCTGAATCAGATAATGCAGTTACTTGCTTCTTCCAAAAATTAGCAAACCTCTTATTGTCAATTTATATTGAAGTCTTCCGTGGCACACCTATGATGGTTCAAGCAATGGTTGTCTTTTATGGGTTAGCTTTAGCATTTGGAATTTCCCTTGATCGTACGATTGCTGCCTTATTCATTGTTTCCATCAATACGGGAGCTTATATGACTGAAATCGTCCGTGGTGGTATTTTTGCAGTCGATGGAGGCCAATTTGAAGCAGCACAAGCAATCGGTATGACACATGGACAAACAATGAGAAAAGTGGTTATTCCACAAGTTCTACGTAACATCTTGCCGGCGACTGGAAATGAATTTGTGATTAATATCAAAGATACTGCTGTTTTAAGTGTTATCGGAGTAGCTGATCTATTCTTCCAAGGAAACTCAGCATCTGGTGCGAACTTCCAGTTCTTCCAAACCTTTACGATCGTAGGTATCATTTATTTGATTATGACCTTTACGATCACCAGAATCTTGCGTGTGGTGGAGAAAAAAATTGACGGTCCTTCAGCTTATACAAAAATTGAAGAAATTGACAACGCAAACTTGCAAGAATAAGGAGGAAGAATCATGAGTGAAGCAATCATTAAAATCAATCATTTAAGAAAAAGCTTTGGTGAAAACGAAGTGTTAAAAGATATCAGCATGGACATTCAAAAAGGCGAAGTGGTAACGATCATCGGTTCTTCTGGTTCAGGTAAATCAACTTTCTTACGTTGCATCAATCTTTTAGAAAAACCAACCGGTGGCGAAATTATGTATAACGGTGAAAATGTTCTCGCACCAAAATACAACTTACCGAAATATCGGACAAATGTTGGCATGGTTTTTCAATCTTTCAACCTTTTCAACAATATGAATGTTTTAGAAAACTGTATGTCTGGACAACTTACGGTCTTAAAAAGAAACAAAGAAGAAGCCCGCAGAGTGGCTCTTGAAAACCTAGAAAAAGTCGGAATGGAACGTTACATCGAAGCCAAACCTTCTCAATTATCCGGTGGGCAAAAACAACGTGTCGCTATCGCTCGTGCTTTGTCCATGAACCCAGACGTGATGCTTTTTGACGAACCTACTTCTGCCCTTGATCCTGAAATGGTGGGTGAAGTATTAAATACAATCAATGACTTAGCTCACACTGGTTTGACCATGATCATCGTGACTCACGAAATGGAGTTTGCAAAAGATGTTTCTGATCGTGTGATCTTTATGGACAAAGGTGTGATTGCCGAACAAGGTACTTCTGATGATATCTTCGTTCATCCAAAAGAAGAACGTACGAAAGAATTTTTATCCCGTATCTTAAAAAAATAAAAACTAGCCTTTATCAACCACCTCTAATCGGTTTGATAAAGGCTGTTTTCTTCTCTATCTTTAGGTTCTCATACCTGTATTAAGAAAGTTTCGATGAATTTATCATTTTTTACTGTGCTTTATCTTATTTCAACCTAAGGTTATTGCTAGAATTATAGGCCTGAATATTGGTTTTATGAAAGGTATTTTTGAATATTTTCTGAATTAAGTTGTAATTTTTAGAAAATTCAATTAATATTAAAATAATTAAATTTTTTAGTTAGGATGATTTACAATGGTTGAAGAGCAACAAGAATTACAGCGCGGGCTTAAAAATCGCCATGTCCAATTGATCTCAATTGGAGGAGCGATTGGAACGGGTCTATTTTTAGGAGCAGGAAAAACAATTCAGTTAGCTGGGCCTTCTATCTTACTTGCTTATCTTATAACTGGCTGTATTTGTTTTTTCATTATGCGTGCCTTAGGTGAACTTCTCTTATCCAATACAGATAATCACTCATTTTTGGATTTTATTGCAGAATATCTTGGGAAAAAAGTTGCTTTTGTGACTGGTTGGACTTATTGGTTTTGTTGGATTGCTATAGCAATGGCAGATTTAACAGCTGTTGGTATGTATGTACGCTATTGGGTGCCTGGCATTCCACAATGGCTTCCGGAAATCATCGCTTTAGTATTATTACTTGGTTTAAATATGGTCGCTGTTTCACTGTTTGGTGAGTTAGAATTTTGGTTTGCATTAATCAAAGTTGTTTCGATTATCGCATTTATTATCATCGGCATTTACATGATTATTACTCACTATAAAACAAGTGCTGGATCTGCTAGTCTCACAAATCTTTGGTCCCATGGCGGTTTTTTCCCTACTGGCACAAAAGGATTTATTCTCTCTTTTCAAATGGTGACATTCGCCTTTACAGGAATCGAATTAGTTGGTTTAGTAGCCGGTGAAACAAAAAATCCTAAAAAAGTACTCCCTGAGGCAATCAATAACATTCCAATTCGGATCATTCTTTTTTACCTTGGCTCATTATTAGTCATTATGTCCATTTATCCTTGGAATAGCTTAAATGCTAATAACAGTCCATTTGTGGAAGTATTTTCAGAAATAGGTATTACGATTGCTGCTTCGTTGATTAATTTGGTGGTATTGAGTGCCGCAGCTTCTGCATGTAATAGTGCCATCTACAGTACTGGTCGTATGTTGCGTTCCTTAGCTCAAGAAGGAAGTGCACCTAAAAAATTTCGACGACTCACTTCCCATCGAGTACCAGGAAATGCATTAGTTTTTTCAACAATTGTCATTTTTATTTCTGTCGTATTAAATTATGTGATGCCTAGTGAAGTTTTTACACTGGTCAGCAGTATTGCTACTACTTGCTTTTTATTCATCTGGGGGATGCTCGTCTACACCCATTTGAAATATCGCAAAAGTATCCTTGGAAAAAAAGCGCACACCTTTAAAATGCCTTTTTATCCATATAGTAATTATCTTGTATTTGCCTTCATGTTCTTTATCTGTTTTGTCTTATTTCTTGGTAAAGATACGCGTATTGCCTTACTATTAACACCCGTTTGGTTTATGGCATTATTAATGATTTATCGAATGAAATACGAAAAATAAGCCCATAAAAGGGTATATATAGTCGAAACATTTCTTTTTAAGAAATGTTTCTCCAAAGAGTGTTTTTCTTCCTTTTGGATGAGTCATAGGCAACATTTAGAAGTGGAAGGTATTCAATGAAGAAATTCTATTATGCTTTTCACTTTAATCGTTCTTACTAAATAAATCTTTATTGGTTTAACTCGCTTTAAATAACTATTATTATCTAATTATATTTTTTGTTTCATACGTAAAAAGTTGATCATTCATGGTATTTTTGTTACTTTTAAAAAAGTATAAATAATAAAGGAGAAATCTATGACAAAAAAATTGACGTTTAAAGAAAATATGTTTATCGGCTCCATGTTGTTTGGCTTGTTTTTTGGTGCTGGCAATTTGATCTTTCCTGTGCACATGGGTCAAGAAGCTGGTTCTGCTGTATTTTGGGCGAACCTTGGCTTTTTAGCCACAGGAATCGGACTTCCTTTTTTAGGAGTCATTGCCATCGGTGTTTCAAAAACAGCAGGTGTTTATGAGCTCACGCAGCGTATCAATAAAAAATATGCGTTTGTCTTCACTGTTTTGCTTTATCTAGTCATTGGTCCATTTTTTGCTTTACCACGTTTAGCTACTACCTCTTTTGAGATTGGGTTAGCTCCATTTATTGATGCCAAAAATCAAACATTATTTTTAGCTATTTTTAGTATTTTATTCTTTTTTACAACATGGTGGTTATCTAGACGTCCGACAAAAATCCTTGATTATGTAGGAAAATTCCTTAATCCGGTATTTTTGGTTTTGTTAGGCATCCTTTTGTTACTGGCATTCATTCATCCGCTTGGTACGGTTGAACAAAGTATCCAACCGAATTATCAAGAAAATCCTTTCTTTACTGGTTTTACTCAAGGGTATAATACGCTAGATGCATTGGCGGCTTTAGCTTTTGGGATTATTATTGTGACGACTATCCGTAATATGGGAGTTACAAAACCAGCTGATATTGCAAAAGGCACGATTAAATCGGGCGCAATTAGTATTATTTTAATGGGTATCATTTATACCATGCTTGCCTATGTAGGAACCATGAGTTTGGGTGGTTTTGCGTTAAGTTCAAATGGCGGGGTTGCCTTAGCGCAAATCGCTGACCATTATTTAGGAACTTACGGTAGCATTTTATTGGCACTGATTGTCATCCTTGCCTGCTTAAAAACAGGAATTGGTTTGATCACTTCTTTTGCTGAAACCTTTACAGAACTCTTCCCAAAAAGAAGTTATCTTTTCTTTGTGTCACTTGCTAGTCTCCTAGCTTGTTTAGTTGCTAATGTTGGATTAACGAATATCATTCAAATTTCTTTGCCAGTCTTGATGTTTATTTATCCTTTAGCTATGACTTTGATCTTATTAGTTCTAATTGGTCCTTTATTCAAACAAAAACCTAGCGTTTACCGCATGACAACTTATTTTACATTGATTGCTTCTATTTTAGATGGCTTAAATGCTTGTCCAGATTCGATCAAACAAACCAATTTCATCAGACATTTATTAGATTTTGCCAATGCTTATCTTCCTTTCTTTAAACTAGGCATGGGTTGGATCGTCCCAGCTATCATTGGGTTTGTGATCGGTTTGCTTTGGAGTAAGACGAAACAAGAGGTAGCTATCACTGAATAAAAAGGACGAGACTTATTTGAATTAAAAATAAAAACTCTTCTAAAAATATTTGGCAAATGTAAAAATTATTCTTTAGCCATTTCAAATACACGCTTAAAACTGACCGTTCGTTTTAAGCGTGTATTTTGTTTTACTTTATATAATAAGGTTCAGCTATAAATAATATCTCTCCTATTTTTTCATTTTTTCTAAACCTCTGAAAATAGTCCTTCAACAATAGTAACTCATTTGTTTTATGTGAATTTACGTACCTCTTCTACGCCTCTTTTGGAATGCTATTTATGTGTTTTTTCTCTGAATACTTCTCCCAAAAATTTCGTAACAAGATACGAGTTAGTAAATCATTATTGCCATCTATCGTATTTCTTCCACAAGCCCATGTATCTTTCCACTGAATCCCATAAAATAAACTCCTCTGTTGAATTAGTCATCTTAATCTCCTGCACTTTTTAAGTACAACTTACTCTCGTTTTTATAAAAACCAGTTCTTTTTTTCTATAAAAAAGAAAGATTTGATCAATCTTCCTATGACACATCTTTTTTATATTTTTTCCTAAAAAAAGACCCAACTTTGAAAAACTTTCGTCACAAAAAATTCATAACTCCTGAGTATTATATAAGCATACCAACAAACAACCCTAACAACACTTTTTCATTTTTAACTCCTTATCCTGCTAACTCCCCGGTTAGCAGGACATTTTTTTATTCCGAAAGTAACCAAGCGCTTACAGGCACAGCAAAAATAAGCCATCGATCATAGAAACTGGAAAAACCATTTTCGTGAACGATGACTTATTACATCAAGTTGAACACTTTTGCATAAATTTTTTACATCTATTTCGATAACCGTTCTTGATCTCCTGCTGGGGAAAGACTGGTAATTTTTTCAATTTGTTCAATAGGAACCATTCGTATTTGCTGTTCTTTGTCTTGCAAGCGAATCATCACGACATCTTTTTCAATCGTTTTGGTTGCAACCCAACCTGAGATCGTCTCATATTTGTTGCTTTTGCGATTTTCTCTTATTTGTAAAATGACTAAACTATGCTGAACCGCTGCTTTTTGCAACTCTAAAATAAACTTTCTTTGCAAACGTACATTCTCTGCTATTTTTTCAGTGTCATTTATAAAAGAATCAAAAAGCTGATACGACGTGTGCGTGACTAACTTAGTCAGTTTCTTCATTGGTGATACTGTCTCTTCGTTCATTGAATGCACTCCTCCTTTAGCTAAGAAAGTGTTACTTAATACCTACATTTTACCTAAGATTTAGCTAAACCACAAGAATATTATCCACTATCACGCTCATAAAGTAAACGTTTTATTTATATATATTTAGTTATTTTATTTACTCTTTTTCCAAGTTTGCATCCAATAATCTATACCTTCACTTAACAATTGATACGTTTCATCAAAGTTATTGGTATAGTAAGGATCAGGAACATTTTTTGTTTCTTTCCCAGGCACTTCACTTAAAAATAAATGAATTTTTTCTTGCGCTGTTACTGGTGCGATTCGTTTCAAATCCTCCACATTTGATTGATCCATACCGATGATCCAATCAAACGTTTGAAAATCGTCTCTTGTGATTTGACGAGCCACCATTTGGCTTGTATCAATTGATTCTTTTACTAAAATTGCTTGCGTTCCAGGATGAGGGGGACGACCAATTTCATAAGTACTTGTAGCAGCTGAGTCAATATGAAAATGATCAGACAAGCCTGCTTCAGAAACTCTCTTTTTTAATAAGCCTTCAGCCATCGGTGAACGGCAAATATTCCCTAAACATACAAACAAAACCTTAGTCATATGTTACCTCCTTTAGATCACTCTTCTTTTTCTAACTCTTCTTTTGCATACAGCCGATAAGAATATAATTCGGTATCTTTTGCTAAACGAAATAGTTGCATCGCAATTTCTAATGGTGTTTCTGTATAATGGTGGGTAATCCAATTGATTAAGACCCCACTGCAGCCATAAGAAAAGAAACGTGCATAAAACAATTTATCGGTTTTGGATAACTGCTTTTCTTCATCCATCTGATCAAAAATTTGAATAAATGATTGCTGAATAATCGTTGTAAATTCTTTTTGTAAGATCTTTTGATCAGAAAAAACCGTATTTGCATAAAATTCTTTTTGTTCCGCAATGGCTTTTAACATTTTCAATGCTTGCTCTTCCCAATTATCTAAAGAAAGAGCTTGCGGATCTAAATAATGCAGACAGTCTTCATAATAGACCCAACGTAGCAAATCATATTTATCGGTAAAATGATAGTAAAATGTTTGGCGATTGATCTTTGCTTCATGGGTGATTTTTTGTACGCTGATCTTTCGAAAAGATTGTTTTTGGCAGAGACCAATTAACGCATTTTTTATCAACTGTTTCGTCTGTACGGTTTCGCCCATTCCTATTCCTCCTGGTTTTTCTTTAGATAATTTTTTCTTGATTTCTCATTTAGAAAAAGCTGTTTAATCAACGTTTCACACCATCTTTTATCCTTGATAATCGTAACCAAAGTGATCATAAGCATAAGCTGTGGCGATTCGTCCACGGGGAGTCCGTTTCAAGAAACCTTTTTGAATCAAGAAAGGTTCGTACATATCTTCGACTGTCTCTCTTTCTTCCCCAATATTCACAGATAAGGTGCTTAGCCCTACTGGCCCTCCACCATATAGTTCGATCATCGTCCGCAAAAGTTTCTGGTCGACGTAATCTAATCCTGCTTGATCTACTTGTAATAAGGTTAACGCTTGATCAGCAATTTTTTGATCAATTTTCCCATTACCCTGGACTTGCGCAAAATCGCGTACGCGTTTTAGCAAGCGATTCGCAATTCGGGGAGTCCCTCTTGAACGTCTGGCAATCTCTAGAGCGCCTTCTTCCATGATTTCTGTTTGAAAAATATCAGAAGAACGGATCACAATTTCTCTTAAATCAGCTTCTTCGTAGTACTCCATATGAGAAATAATACCAAAACGATCACGAAGCGGTGCAGAAAGCATGCCTGCTCTCGTTGTTGCTCCAATCAAAGTGAACGGTGGCAAAGGAAAATGAACCGGATGAGCGGTAGGACCTTGCCCTACCATAATGTCCACATAAAAATCTTCCATTGCAGAATACAACATCTCTTCTGCAATTCGTGGCATACGATGAATTTCATCAATAAATAAGACATCGCCTGCTTCCAGTTCATTTAAAATAGCGACGAGGTCCCCTGGTCTTTCCACTGCTGGTCCACTAGTGGTTCGAATATTTACCGCCATTTCATTAGCAATCACCATTGCCATCGTTGTTTTCCCTAATCCGGGAGGTCCATAAAGCAAAACATGATCCAATGGCTCTTCACGATTGCGTGCGGCTTCAATGTATATTTTTAATTCTTGTTTTACTTTTTTTTGCCCAATATATTGGGAAAGTAATCGTGGGCGGAGGGTCTTTTCTAAACTTAATTCATTTTCGCCTGTTTCAGGTGATAATAACTGTTCGTCTGTCATGGTTTCCCTCCTTATTTTTTCATCATTAATTTTAAGGCTTGGCGCAAGTATTCATCTGTTGTTTGATTTTCTACTTTTTTGAGCTGTTTTTCTACTCGCTTGATTTCTTTATCACTATATCCTAGTGCCGATAAAGCTTCCATTGCTTCTGATAAAGCTGTGGCATCTTGTTTCGTTGTTTCGTCAAATAAATTAAATGGTGTCTCTATACTTAATTCGCCAAATTTTCCTTTTAAATCTAAAATCATTTGTTGTGCAGTTTTCTTCCCCACTCCTGGAAATTTAGTTAGGTACGTGACATCGCCTGTTTCGATTGCTTGGATCAATCCAGTGTGATCCTCACTTGCCATAATCGCCAAAGCACTTTTAGGCCCAATTCCTGAAACACTTACTAATCTTAGAAATAATTGTTTTTCTTCTAAAGAATCAAAGCCATAAAGAAGATGAGCATCTTCTCGGATCACTTGATGAACATAGAGCTTCAATTTTTTGTTTATCTTACTACTGTAGCGATAGGGGTTCCCCAAAGCAATTTGATAGCCAATTCCATTTGCTTCAATCACTAAATAATAAGGATTGATAAAAGTTACTACACCTATAAGATATTCATACATCCTGTTGTCCTCTTTCTTTTGCACACATACGTTCCCATATTTTTCTTTCATTGTAGCATACTTTCTCTTTTGAAAAAAGAGAACAAAGTATCTTAATAATTTTTCAATCATCCCTGATTTTTCAGTATCCCTTATAGCTATCATAGCTAAATTAGTACTTTCTGGTGCTAAAAAAGAACGTGAGACAAAAAATAAAGAATCGCCTCACGCTCTAAACATGTACAAATGATATTCAAGCATCAACTCCTTGAAATAGACCTAAATTTTTTAAAATATGAGAAGCTACTTCAAAAAATTTTTTCTTATTCTCAACAGAGTTAAACAGTGTTTTTATAACCTCTTCTTATAAATGATGCTCACAGAATTACTTCTACGGAATTAAAAATTAAAAATATGGAGAGCTATTTTAAAAATTTAGCGCTTATTCGCTCGGAGCTGACCGCTACTTTCACAACATCTTCTCACAAATGAACTTCTGCTGAATTAACCTTATTCAACTAAAGACTGATATTCACCATATCCTTGTTGTTCCATCTCTTCATATGGAATAAATTTCAAGGCGGCAGAGTTGATGCAGTAACGTAAACCACCCTTTTCAATTGGGCCGTCATTGAATACATGTCCTAGATGAGAATCGGCTTGACTACTACGAACTTCTACCCGATGCATGCCATGAGAAAAGTCAGCTTTTTCTTTAATATCTTTTCGTGCAATCGGTTGACTAAAGGCTGGCCAACCACAACCTGCATCATATTTTTCTGCAGAGCTAAACAAGGGTTCACCACTGACGATATCCACATATATGCCTTTTTCATAAAAGTTATCGTATTTCCCACTAAACGGTCGTTCTGTTGCATTCTCTTGGGTTACAGCGTAAGAAATTGGTGACAAGTTTTCTTTTAGTTCATGTTCATTCTTTTCTATTTTACTCACTAAAATGCCCCCTTTTTCTTTTAATCATAATGACAAAAGAATAAGAAGCAAACAATCTGCTCATCATAAAGAATGTTTATACTTTACGTCGTCGCGCAAATTCAACAAAACGGAATTTATCTAAACGATGAATTGATTCCGTATATTCAAAGCATTTTGTATCTTCTAGATGAACCAGTCCCCTTACTACCACCACATATGGATCTCCATGAAGATCCATCGCTTCGTCTATTTCAGGCGTAACTTTTTCTACCGTGATTTCTTTTTGAGCATAAGCAATCGATAACTCTAATTCATTTTCAAAATAGTCATAGATTGAACCAACTGCTTGTTTTTTTGTTAAAGAAGGAACCACTTTTTTCAATAAATAATCACGGTCTAAAATCACTACTTCGCCATTGATTTTTCGTTGACGAATTAAATGCCAAACCGCCGTACCTTTTTGCCAGCCTGTTGTCTCGCTTAGTGCTTGATCCACTTCCGTTTCTTCTAAAAGTTGAACGATTGTTTCACTGGGTATACGTTGTGTGTCTTGTAACTCTTTGTAACTAGTCAACCCAGAAATGGGAAAATCAAAACGATTGCGGTCCAAAACAATTGAACCCTTCCCTTGTTTTTTTTGGATATACCCTTGTGTGGTTAAAAGATTAAGTGCTTTTCTAATTGTTTCTCGTGAAACACCGTAAATTTGGATCAACTGATTTTCACTGGGAAGTAAGGTGTGCGGAGGGTATTGTTTTTCTAAAATTTTTTTCTCCAAATCTAAAAAGATTTCGTTAAATTTATTCATCCTCTTTCCTCCACTTAACTTGTAAAATTCTTGTACTCGCTTTTAAACTATACTACAGCTTTTTTACGATTTCAATGTTCTACTATTTTCTACTTCTCTTGATTTTCATACCCCGTGTAGCGTTTACAGAATTTTTAAATTTTTTATTATAAAACGCTTGCAATCAGGTCAAGAAACCAGTATAGTATGAATAGACATCAACTTGTTTATACAAGTTTAAAAAGAAAGGGGTTTATACCTATGGCAAAGTATCAAGCAGACGCCGAAAGACTGTTACAAGGAATCGGTGGGAAGGAAAATATTGCTGCAGTTAGTCATTGTGCCACTCGGATGCGTTTTGTCTTAAATGATCCACAAAAAGCGGATGAAAAAGCCATTGAAGATATTCCTAGCGTAAAAGGAATGTTTACAAATGCAGGTCAATTTTAAGTCATTATTGGTAATGATGTTTCAACTTTTTATAACGACTTTGTTGCTGTTTCCGGAGTTGAAGGCGTATCCAAAGAACAAAGTAAAGCCGCAGCCAAACAAAATCTACATCCTGTACAACGAGCCATTGCCGTTTTAGCAGAAATTTTTACTCCGTTAATTCCTGCAATCATCGTTGGTGGTTTAATCTTAGGGTTTCGTAATGTGTTAGAGGGAATCCAATTTGAAAGCCTTGGTGGAACAATCGTTGAACATTCTCAATTTTGGAATGGTGTGAATGGTTTTTTATGGCTACCAGGTGAAGCTATTTTTCATTTCTTACCAGTAGGGATTACTTGGAGTATCGCTAAAAAAATGGGTACTACCCAAATTTTAGGAATTGTTTTAGGAATTACATTGGTCTCACCGCAATTATTAAATGCTTACAGTGTAGCATCAACTGCCGCAGCTGATATACCTTTTTGGGATTTTGGTTTTGCTCAAGTAAATATGGTCGGGTATCAAGCACAAGTCATTCCAGCGATGCTTGCTGGATTTATGCTGGCTTATCTTGAAATTTTCTTCCGTAAATATATTCCGCAATCCATTTCAATGATCTTTGTGCCACTATTTTCACTTTTACCAACAGTTTTAGCAGCTCACGTTATTTTAGGTCCTGTTGGTTGGACGATTGGTAGCTGGATCTCAACAATCGTAAATACTGGATTGACTTCTTCAATTAGCTGGTTATTTAGTGCCATATTTGGATTCTTGTACGCACCTTTGGTTATTACTGGTTTGCATCACATGACCAATGCCATCGACATGCAGTTAATCGCTGATTTTGGTTCAACCAATCTGTGGCCAATGATTGCTTTATCAAATATCGCACAAGGTTCAGCAGTTCTTGCGATTATCTTCTTACACAGAGGTAATAAAAAAGAAGAACAAATTTCCATTCCTGCGATGATTTCTTGTTATTTAGGCGTCACTGAACCTGCAATGTTTGGGATCAACTTAAAATATGTCTATCCTTTTGTTGCAGCAATGGTCGGCTCTGGTTTAGCAGGCATGTTTGCCAACTTGATGGATGTTCGTGCAAACGCAATCGGCGTTGGTGGTTTACCAGGTATTCTAGCCATTCAACCGGAAACTTGGTTGCCATTTATTATCTCAATGATTATTGCCATTATTGTACCTTTTGGCTTAACTGTCATTTTTAGACGTCAAGGAATTTTGAATAAAATTGATCCTGTGGTACCAACAGAAGAATCATCCTTACAATTACAAACAGCAAATGGAAATAGTATTTCTCCTCAAAAATTTGAGCCTGTTAACGTAGCGACTGTTTCTGCTCCAATGGAAGAATTATTTGCTGTTGCAGATGGACAGATCAAAGACATCACTGAAGTAGCAGACCCTGTATTCTCTCAAAAAATGATGGGTGAAGGATATGCTGTTGTGCCTTCAAATGAAAAAGTTTATTCACCTGTTACGGGGAAAGTAACGAATGTCTTTGAAACAAAACATGCCATCGGTCTTTTGACTAATGAAGGTTTAGAAATACTTGTTCATATGGGATTAGACACAGTAGAATTAAAAGGCGCTCCTTTTACCGTTTATGTCAAAGAAGGCGATCAAGTCTCTCCAACGACTCTTATTGCTGACATGGATTTAACGGCGATTGAACAAGCCGGAAAGAAAACGGATATATTAGTAGTTTTAACGAATAAAGAAAAAGTTGCTAGTTTAACATTCGATCAAACAGGGCTCGTTCGCCACAGTGAGCAAGTCGGTGTAGCGAAAATCAAATAAGCTAGCTTAAAATCAAAAAACATTCATATAACTGAGCGTGAGGCAAAAGGAAAGAATACTTTCGCCTCACGCTCTAAACAAGTATAAACGGCGGAAGCAGAAGCAACGCCTTCGGAAATAGGCTGAAATTCACAAAAATTTGAAAAGTAATTTTCGTGAATTCCTTCTTATTTCTTGGCGTTAAACGCTTCTGTCCCAGCCTCTAAACATATATACGGTGTTCACAGCATTACTTCTACGAAAATTAAGCTCAAAAATGTAAAAATAAGAGAAACTATTTTCACATTTTTGTTCCTATTGATTGAGATACAGCCTTTTCGCAACCTATCTACAGGAGTAGCAACTCCTCAACAATAAACGCTGAATTTTCTATAATAAGAGAAGCTATTTTAAAAATTGACCTCTATTCGCTTGAAGCGAAATACTTCTTCATCAGCCTTATTTCCTTTCTTAAAAGGCTCATTACTACTTCACTTCGTTCCTAAACTCCTTTGCGTTAGCTTGAAATCCCAACATGCTTAAACTAAATTCTAAAATGCCAATGAAAGAGAACGTTTTTTGTAAGAACTAGAAGACCATAAAGCAATGGTCGGTCTTCCTCTCACTCGCGACTACAAACATAAAAAAAGAAAATAGAGAAGAAATTCATGTGTCGATAAATTTCTCCTCTCATCTTAGTATAGTATGTTTTTTATTTTATTTTTTTCAATGCTTGATAAACAGCACCAATTGGAAATCCCACAATACTATAATAATCTCCTTTAATTGCTTTCACAAATGCTCCTGCGAAACTTTGGATACCATAGGCTCCCGCTTTATCGGCATAATCCCCCGTAGCTAGATAAGTTTCGATATCCACATCAGTCAAGGGATAGAAGGTTACTGAGGCTTGGGTCAAGAGAGCTTCTTCATGAGTACCCTTCGTCAACATGACTGCGGTGTAGACCTCATGTGTTGCTCCACTAAGTTTTTGTAGCATGGCTTTTGCTTCTTTTTCATCTACAGGTTTCCCTAAGATTTCCTGCTCAAAAACAACAGTGGTGTCACTAGCAATCACTAATACATCTGGTTTATAGCGTTTTTTGACTATCGCTGCTTTTTCTGCTGCCATACGCTGAACGTACTTCTTAGGATCTTCTTCATCAAATGGCGTTTCATCAATATCTGCCGGGTGAATCTCAAACTCAGGGAGCAATCTTCCCAACAATTCTTTTCTTCTGGGAGATTGCGAAGCCAAAACAACCTTCATTTATTTTCTTCTCCTCTTATTCACCACATCTCTATTCTTAATGTGGATCTTGAATTCGTTTGAACATTCTTTCCATGTCGGAATTGGTAAAATGGATCAACACTGGTCTGCCATGTGGACAATTAAACGGATTCTCACACTGAGCTAAATCTTGCAATAACACACGTGCTTGTGCTTCATTTAAGTAGTGATTTGCTTTAATCGAACGTTTGCAACTCATCATGATCGCAGTAGCTTCTCTAAACTTCTTGACACTTACGCTTCCTGTCGTTAGTAACATATCTATCATCTCACGAATAATTGCTTCTTCCTCGCCATGTGGATACCAAGTAGGATGCGCCCTTACGATAAAGCTATTTTGACCAAATTCTTCTAAATGAATGCCTGCTTCTTCAAGTAATGTCTTTTGTTCTTTTAATTTTAAAGCATCACTATTCGGATAATCTAATACGAAGGGAATCAGTAGTTCCTGAAGATCATCGGAAACTTCGCCGATTTTTTCACGGAAATATTCGTATTTGATCCGTTCTTGTGCCGCATGTTGATCAATGATATACAACCCTTCATTACTTTGAGCAAATAAATACGTACCATGCATTTGCCCAAAATATTCTAATTGTGGAAAACGTTGGGTTGTTTTTTCTGTTTCTAATTTTTGGATGGCTTGATCTAATGCTCGACCATTTTGTAACAGATCAAATTCTGGATGTAACACCAGATCTTTCTCATAGACGTTGGCTGATGTAGCTGTTTCTTCCACTTTTCGTTTTTCTTCATTCGTTGAATCATCAACAGTGGATAACTCATTTTCATACTTATCCACGGGGTTTTCTACATAGTTATCAACAGTTTCACCAGGTTTATCCACTGTTTTTCGTTTATTTTCTGGATAATTCGGTGTTTCTTCAGAAAAAATCGAATTGTTTTCAACATTTTCCACAGACTTATCAACAATTCCATTCACAAGTTTTGCTTTTTCTTCCTTTACATAAAAGGTGCCTGTTTCTTGGTCAAAATTTAGACTTTGAGGTGCTTTTGGTTTTTCTTCCTCAAAAGCATAAGACAAATCAATTTCGATTTGTTCGGCTTTAGGCTGATCCGGCACTTTTTTCTTGAACCTCAAATTATCAGCTGCACTTGGAATCAAATTTTCTTGCATAAGAGCCGTTTGAATCGCTTGGATAATTAGTTCGGTTAACTCCTGTTCCTTTGATAAGCGCACTTCTTGTTTGGTTGGATGAACATTGACATCCACTAGAAGCGGATCCATTTTAATCTCTAAAACAGCAATCGGGAAGCGTCCAACCATTAATTTAGAAGCATATCCTGCAACAATCGCTTTGTTTAACGAGAAGTTTTTGATAAAGCGACCATTGATGATTGTTGATAAATAGTTTCGACTAGCGCGTGTCACTTCTGGCAAAGAGATGTAACCAAACACTTCAAAATCTAAGTCTTTGGCTTCGATTTTCAACATTTTTTTTGCGGTACTTAGACCATAAATGCCGGCAATCGTTTGTTTTAAATCCCCGTTTCCAGAAGTGGCTAACATTTTATTGCCATCATGGACCAAGCGAAAAGCAATCGTTGGGTGACTTAATGCTAAACGATTCACGATGTCCCCGATATTTGCTAACTCTGTGTGCAATGTTTTGACGTATTTCAAACGAGCTGGTGTATTAAAGAAAAGATTGCTGACCGTAATTTTTGTTCCTTGACGCAAAGGAGCTGGACGATGCTCCACGACCTCTCCTCCTTTGAGTGATAAATACGTTCCTTTCTTTTCTTCCTGATTGGCTGTTTCGACGGTCATTTCAGACACAGAAGCGATACTTGGTAGTGCCTCCCCACGAAAACCTAGTGTCCGAATACGAAAAAGATCATCTCGGTTATGAATTTTACTTGTGGCATGACGTTTAAAGGCGTTTTGAACATCTTCTTCCAGAATGCCTTCTCCGTTATCAATCACTTGAATGGTTTTTAATCCCGCCTCTTCAACTAAAATGTCGATTTGGCTACTCCCAGCATCAATCGCATTTTCAACAAGCTCTTTTACCACTGACGCAGGACGTTCGACGACTTCCCCGGCTGCGATCTGGTTTGCTAAACGTTCTGATAATTCTTGGATTTTTGCCATCGTTTTAACGCCTTCTTCCTATGTCATTTATCTGTTATGCCAATGCTACAACTGCTTTTTCAATTCATATAGCTGATTTAACGCATCCATTGGTGTCATTTCTAACAAATTCATTTGTTTTAACGATGAGATGACAGACATCTCTGCCTCACTTAATTCGTTGAATAACGATAATTGTTGTGTTTCTTCTTGATGACTATCCACCATTTTTTCATCTGCTGATTGGGGTTCTGCTTTTACTTGTGCTCTTTCAACAGCGGCTGAATGATGGGACACTGCTCCGGCTTCTAATATCTGCAAAATTTTTGAAGCTCTTTCTAACAATTGAGAAGGTAAGCCTGCAATCTTAGCAACATGAATCCCATAACTTTTATCAGCTGGTCCATCCATCATTTTATGCAAGAATACTACTTCACCATCTTTTTCTACCGCACCTACGTGGATATTTTTTAATTGCGGTAATTCTTCTTCAAGCACTGTTAGTTCGTGATAATGGGTTGAAAACAATGTTTTGGCCTGCACATGTTGGTGGATGTATTCAATAATCGCTTGTGCCAGTGCCATACCATCATAAGTTGCTGTCCCTCGTCCTAATTCATCAAAGAGAATTAAGCTATTTGGTGTCGCATGGCGCAATGCTTGATTTGCTTCCATCATTTCCACCATGAAAGTACTCTGACCAGCGATTAAATCATCACTTGCACCAATTCTTGTAAATATACGATCAAACACTGGTAAGATTGCTTTTTGTGCAGGGACAAAACAGCCCATTTGAGCCATTAAGACCGTCAATGCAAGTTGGCGCATATACGTACTTTTACCTGACATATTCGGTCCAGTGATCAGTAAGATCATTTCATCTTCTGCCATTTCTACGCTATTAGGAATGTATTCTTGATGTCCTAAAACTTTTTCAACGACAGGATGCCGTCCTTCTTGAATGAGTAGTCGATGTTGGTCTGTGACCATTTCAGGCCGAACATATTGATAACGTTCACTGATGGTAGCAAAACTTTGCAACACATCCACCGTGCTGATTGACTTGGCTAATATTTGTAAAGGTTGAATGGCTTTTTTTACTTCTTCTCTCACTGCCAAGAATAGCTGATATTCCAAGTCTACAGATTTTTCTTCTGCTTCTAGGATTTGTGTTTCCAATTTTTTTAATTCGGGGGTAATAAAACGTTCTGCGTTCGCCAATGTTTGCTTACGTTCATATTTTTCTAATGTAGCATTTGCAAGATTCGCTTTAGTGATCTCAATATAATAACCAAAAACTCGATTAAAACCAATTTTTAAGTTTTTAATGCCTGTGCTTTGACGTTCTTTTGTTTCTAACTCTGCTAACCATTGTTTCCCATTTTTCATCGCCGAACGGTAAGCATCCAGTTGTTCATTAAATCCATCTTTAATGATATTGCCTTCCGTAATTTGTAATGGCGGAGCTTCTTGAATCGCTTGATCAATTAAATGAACCAGTTGATCCATTGGCTGCATCTCTTCTAGCAGTTTTGTCCATTGTCCTTGATCAATTCCTTCGATCAATTGGCGGATCATCGGTACTTGTTCCAAAGAGGTTTTTAATTGGATCAAATCTCGACCATTGACATTTCCAAAGGCTACTCGTCCTGCCAATCGCTCTAAATCATACACTTTCGTCAATGCACTTTGCAGATCAAGTCGTTCAAAATAACTTGCTAAAAGTGAAGCAACCATTTCTTGACGTTCGTTAATTTGCTTAAGTTGAATCAACGGACGATCAAGCCATTGTTTAAGCAACCGCCCTCCCATCGCTGTTTTCGTCTCGTCCAACAACCATAGAAGTGTGCCATTTTTCTTACCGGTACGAATCGATTGACTTAGCTCTAGATTAAACTTTGAGTAGTAATCCATTTTCAAGAAATGGTCTGGTTGATATTCTACTGCTTTTTGAATATGTGCTAGGCTTCTTTTTTGGGTCACTGCTAAATAGGTTAGTAATTTTCCGACGACTTCTTTTTCAAGGTCATCAGTTAGTTCGCTAGTTAAAAAATTGAACTCTGCATTCGCTTCGCTTGTTTCTTGTTTTGAAAAAACTAATCCTAAACGATTACTTAGCTGCTCAGAGAGCTTTTCGCTGATTTCATTTCCTAAGACGATCTCTTTCGTTTGGAGAGCAGAGGTTTCATTTAACACTGCTTCTTCATCAAATAGATGGGCGGTTTTTAGCTCCCCTGTGCTTAAATCCACATAAGCAAAACCAAACTCATTTCCTTGACTAACAATAGCTGTCAAAAAGTTATTGTCTTTCGCCGAAAGCCCTTTACTATCCATAACCGTTCCAGGAGTGACTAATTGAATCACTTCTCGTTTGACCATTCCTTTAGTTGTCTTAGGGTCTTCTACCTGTTCACAAATAGCCACCTTATATCCTTTTTCAATCAATACATCAATGTACCCTTGGGCGGCATGATGAGGGACGCCACACATTGGAATAGGTTCTTCTGCATTTCGGTTTCGGCTAGTTAACGTTAATTCTAAAATTTGAGATGCGTTAATCGCATCTTCGTAAAACAATTCATAAAAGTCACCTAGACGATAGAACAAAAAAGCATCTTGGTATTGTTCCTTGATGCTTAAGTATTGTTCCATCATTGGAGTATTCTTAGTTTTTTGAGGCATGGTCTTCCTCCTCTATCCATTCATTAATTTCGTCTTGCAACATACTAGTTAAATGTTGCAAAAGATCATTTGCTTCACTCAATTGTTTTCGATAAGCGACAACGATGGGTTGCTGGTCAAACATTTTGGTTAACTGATCGATGCGGCTAATCGCTTCTTTTTCTGCGTTTTTTTCCCATAATGCGCAAAATTTACCGCATTTTTTTGGGCTGTTTTGATCGCTTCTGTCAACTGGGTTAAATAGTGATTGTTTTGAATTTTTTGTTCCAGTTCCTTGTATCGAATGATCGTTTCATGTTCACTTAAAAATTGGGCTAGCTTTGCTACTTCTCTTTGAATACTTGGTTCTTTTTGCACAAAGTCTCTCACTTTCTATTCTAAAAATGGCTGATCGTTATTAATCTGGATTAACTGGATCTCTTTCGCTTTACCAGTCATATCATCAAGTTCTAGGAGACAACCACTAAGCATACTACGTCCCTTTTCGACGACTTCAAAACGTGTTGGTAAGGCCGTTAAAAATTTTTCGATAACTGGCTCTCGGCGCATCCCCAAAATCCCATCATATGGACCAGTCATTCCAACATCTGTTAAATAAGCCGTACCTTGTGGCAGAATACGCGCATCATTTGTTTGTACATGGGTATGCGTGCCAATAACAGCCGAAGCTTTGCCATCTAAAAACCAACCCATTGCTTGTTTTTCACTGGTAGTTTCTCCATGAAAATCTACGAAAATAATCGGCGTTCTTTTTTTAGCTTCTTCAATCAGTTGATTCATCTTACGAAATGGATCATCTAGATCGACCATAAATGAACGTGCTTGCATATTGATCACGGCAAGTTCTACTTGATTGACTTTCACAAATACCATTCCTTGCCCAGGAGTTCCTTCTGGAAAATTGGCAGGACGAACCATTTTTTTCGCTTGATCAATAAATTCAAAAATGTCACGATTATCCCATGTATGGTTTCCCATCGTTACAACATCTACGCCATCTTGTAAAAATTTTTTATAAATCTTTTCAGTGATCCCTCTTCCGGAAGCTGCATTTTCCCCATTCACAATCGTTACTTGTGGTCGATACTTCTTTTTTAAACGAGGAAGGTATTCTGTAATCATTTCTCTTCCCATTGAACCTACTACATCACCAATAAATAAAACCCGCACACATTTTCCTCTTCTCTTTTAACGTCATTCTATATTATAGTTGTTTTTTTGTAGAAAGAAAAGAGCTGAAAAATCCCTTTCTTCTTTTCGCTTTTGCCATTTTTAACAAAGAAAAAAACTAGCTGAAATCATTCTCTCGCTAGTTTCTACTTTTTTATTTTTAGATAGTGGAACATGCCACATATTAGATAACAGAAAGTTCTTTTAACGCTTTCCAAATTCCATCTTGATCATTGGTATCAGTCACCATATTTGCTTCTGCTTGCACTTCAGGCACAGCATTTCCCATTGCCACGCCAATTCCTGACATACGGAGCATTTCTCGGTCATTTTGTCCATCACCAAAACTGATAATATCTTCTTGCGCAATCCCTACTTGTTCTGCTAAATGTAAAATCGTCGCAGCTTTCGAACCATCATGAGGCACAACGTCTACACTATTTTCATGCCAACGCACAAAGCGAATTTTATCATAATTAGCAAATTGTTGATCATAACTTTGATCAAAAAAAGCAAGTGCTTGGTAGATATCTTGTTCTTCAACAAAATATTGATCTAATTCAGGTAAAACGGCACCGAAAGAATGCATGGCTTCCTCCATTACATGAACATGATTAGAAGAAAAACGTTTGATGTTATCTAAGCTCACAAAAGCAGTGTCGACATTTTTTTCTTGCGCTTCTTTTACAAAATGATCTAGTTGTTCACGATCAAGAAGATTTTTGTAAACTTGTTCATGATCTAAAAAGCCTGCCGCACCATTACACAAAATATAATTTGTAAATGCTAAATCTCGAATCACTTCTTGCGCATGAAACCGACTACGTCCAGTTGCAATCGTTACGAGGTGTCCCGCTTTACGTAATTTGTCTAATGCTTCTCTTGTACTGTCTAATGCTTGTTTATTTGTATTTAGCAGTGTTCCATCAATATCAAATGCAAATAATTTGCGCTTCATTTTTTAGTCGTCTCTCTTTCTTATAGATACTTGCTTGCTTCTCTGATTGTCAAAGCATGCCATTTTCTTGTCAATTGTTCTTTTACCCACACAGCGTTTGTTTTACTGTAATCACGTAATGCCCAGCCTATCGCTTTTTCAATAAAAAATTCCTTAGTTGACTGATCTTCTAGGATCACTCTTTCTAGTAGCTGGACATTTGTCTCTTCTTTAAATCCTAACTGTAAGGTAATAGCTATTCTGCGCAACCAAAAATCCTCTTGCTTTTCAAATAGAAGGGAAACCGTTTCTAATTGATCCATATGCAGTTTACACCAAGTACTATAAACTTTCCGCCAAGCATCAATCGTATCCCACCATTCTTTTTCTTGTACCAAAGACATTAGGTGAACCAACTCATTTAAAGTTAGTCTTTTAATATTTTGTTGAATCAAATCAATGGCTAAATACTGATACTCTCGTTCTGATTTTTCATAATAAAAAGAGGTTATAAAAAGAAGTTCTGAAAGAGGCATTTTTTTACTTTTTAACAGCATCGCTTTTTGCCATTCCCAGCGTTCTGGTTTAGGCATACCAGCAAATGAAAATTGATTTTTCATATATGCAGCCATTTGATGCGCTTTTTCTTCATTTTTTGGAAAAATCAAATATTCCACTGTTTTTCCTCCTTAAAAAGTTCCAGCAAAAAAATCAATCAACATAAGCAGATTTTGATTGATTTAACCAAGCGTAGCCTAATCCCATGATTAAACCACCCCCAATATAATTTCCAATCAAGGCAAACAATAAGTTATGTCCGATATTACCTAACGTCATGGCATCCATTTGCCCATTAGACGCAAAAAAAGTTAAGGTAAAGGCAGGAAAATTGGCGATCACGTGTTCATAGCCTAAAAATGCAAAAATAAAAATAATAAACACGATTGTTAATACTTTCCCCGCATCATCTTTCATACGCATACTGATTAAAACAGCTGTATTCACCACAATATTGGCAAAAATAGCTTCAATTAAAATGGTGGTTGTTGATTTGGTTAATTTAGCGGTAATAGCCTCCATCATATAATTGTCTAATGTTAGATTTTGAAATGGGGTAGTAGCAGAAATCAACCCACCAAATAATAATCCACCTATTAAATTAAACAAAAGACAGGTACCTAATATCTTAGTCGCTTTTGAAATTTTTAAACGTTTACGGTAAACACCCACCGTCATGTAAAGCATATTTGATGTACCTAATTCTGCATTCATATATAAAATCATTACTAATGACCAACTAAACATAAAGGCATAAAGTATTTTTCCAAAACCGTGGGCAATGCTTTCCCCTTTAATAGCAATGGCAAATGCTACCGCTGTGCCTAATGTCAAAAACAAACACGCAAGCGTAGCACGTAAAGCATAGCGTGTCCAACTATTGTCAATCAAGTCCACTTTCTTTTCAACTGATGCGTCAATTTTTCCAAATAATGGTGATACTGGGTTCATCTCTTTTCTCCTTTAAGATTTGTTCAATGTTTTTACATTTTTTGACAATGCCCTCTTATTTTATAGAGAGATACTTGGTTTGTAAAGCGTTTTTAAACACTTGCGCTCTTGACATTTTACCTTCACTTCCATTATACTGAAGTTTGTGTAAAATAATGCAGCAGAAAAATAATAATACGTCCCTAGTTCATTGCCCCGATTCGGGTTCAATTGCGTAACCGCGGCTGCAAAGGTGAAGATTGAAGAATGAACTACACGATTATGAATTTTTCATCGGATTATTTTACTCCAAAAACTAAATTTATTTTATTGGAGGAAATTTTAATGTCTCGTTATACAGGACCATCATGGAAAATTTCTCGTCGTCTAGGTATTTCTTTATCAGGCACAGGGAAAGAATTAGCACGTCGCCCTTACGCTCCAGGTCAACATGGACCAAACAGCCGTGGCAAACAATCAGAATACGGTATGCAATTAACTGAAAAACAAAAACTACGTCACATGTACGGAATGAATGAACGTCAATTCCGTAACTTGTTCGTTAAAGCTAGCAAAATCAAAGAAGGTAAACACGGGGTTAACTTCATGATCTTACTAGAACAACGTTTAGACAATGTTGTTTATCGTTTAGGTCTTGCAACTACTCGTCGTCAAGCTCGTCAATTAGTTAACCATGGTCATATTATGGTTGATGGCAAACGCGTTGATATCCCTTCATACCACGTTGAAGTTGGTCAAGTGATCTCAGTTCGTGAAAAATCACAAAACATGGTAACAGTGAAAGATGCTGTAGAAGCAACTGTTGGCCGTCCTGCATTTGTAAGCTTTGATGCTGAAAAATTGGAAGGTTCATTAACTCGTTTACCAGAACGTGACGAACTATATCCAGAAATCGACGAAGCTCTTGTCGTTGAATACTACAACCAAAGCCTATAATTTCAAAAGTTTTGGTTTACGAGCCCGCTATCTATTTGATAGTTGGGCTTTTTATTTTTCCTACTTTTATTTCAACTATTCTTTCAAATCGTTCCCTAAAAGAATGGTTGTTCCTATCTTTTTTCTTGTCCAAAATTTTTTGAATGCAAAACAAAAAAGAGCTTGGGATAAAAAGTAAAGGATACTTTTATTCCAAACTCCAAACTTGTATAAATGGCATTTACAGCATTCAATTAGTAGCTCCTCAACAATAAGGGATAAACACATCGGTCTCAGCTTAACTTAGGTGACTAGACACAGAATACACTCTTCTTACTAGTCAATTCTCCTTTTTAACTGGGAAATTTTATCACTTTGAAGAGTTCGTCGTTTTTGTGTCACTTACTTTTGTATCGCTTAATTTAGTTTTACTTGTCTTGGTGTCAGTTGTTTTTGTATCGCTTGCTTTGGTCTTACTTGAATCAGTTGTCTGATAAGCCTGTAAAACATCAGTTAAATCTTTATCTTTTATTTTCACATTCGCGGCTTTTAATTCTTCGTCAATTGTTTTATTTATAAATTCATTGTTATTCATTTGTGTTTGCGTAGCAATTTCTTTTAGCTCCTTTTTATACTTTTCTAAGTTATCACCCTTAGATTGGTTCTTAATCATTTTCACTACATAATAATCATAAGCATAACTAGTAGAATTAATACTAGAGATAACATCGGAGATCCCATTACCTTTTAATTTAAAAGCAGCCTCCTTCACTTCTGTGGGAATAGTCGTTGTTTGTGAATCAAATTTTACTTTTCCATCTGCTTTTTTTGATGCCTCATCTGTTGATTTTTCTTTTACTAATTTAGAAAAATCTTCGCCTTTGTCCGCTTTTTCCTTTACATCTTTTGCTTCTTTTTCATCACTTAATTTGATCATTTGTACTTGTACCTCAGGATGAAAACTCTTCCAAGCTGTTTTTAGATCCGCATCAGTTATTTTTACATGTGCTTTTAACCCTTTGTCATAAGCTAAATTTTCTTTTATACGTTCTTTCAAGGTTTCTTTTGTCATTCCAGCTGCTTGCAATTGTGAATCAAAAGAATCTCCTAATTGTTCTTTTGTTTGTTTGTATTGTTCATCAATTTCTTTGTCTGTTACTTTGCTTCCATATTTGTCAACGAATACTTTATTAACAATCATCGATTGTAAGATTGACTTTGAATCGTTTGATTTTTTGATTTTATTGAAAATATCTTGTTCTGTAAACTTCCCTCCTTTAAACGTAATCGCTGATTGCTCCATAGAATTTGACGTACAAGCAGATAACGTAATAGTACCTATGATAAGGATGAACATTGAAACAATTTTCTTCATTTTTAGCTATCTCCTCCAGAAATATTGTTATTTTATTTAGAAAAGATCAAATAATGATGATCTTTGATCACTTATACAGTACCACGTTTCCCTATTGTCTTATACTTACACTTTTGTCATAGAATATAAAAAAAATGATCCACCAAAATGATTGAATTTATGATTGAACTTTTCTTATTTTGTTATATCGGAAATTCTCGTTTAAATTAAACTAATTTTCTCTCTTTATTTTAACCACCCTTCTTTACAAAAATCAGTTTTTCCTTTACAATTCCGTTAACCCTTAAAAAATAATGAGTTAACGAACTAGGAGGAACTATGACAAAATCACTCAAAGAATTAATTCTTGCAGCAGAATTTGCTGCTATTATTGCTGTACTTTCGCAGTTTACTTTCCCATTAGGTTTAATTCCTTTAACTGGACAGACCTTCGCTATCGGGTTGACAGCTACTTTTCTTGGTAAAAGAACGGGGACAGTCTCCGTATTCATTTATTTGTTGCTAGGTCTTATTGGATTACCCGTTTTTTCTGGAATGACTGGAGGAATTGGTGTATTATTTGGCCCTACTGGTGGCTACCTCATAGGTTTTATCGTACAAACTTGGTTGATTGGTTCGATTATGGAAAAAGTAGGATCACGCTATCCTATAGTACTGTCCGCCAACCTAGTTGGTTCAATAGCCGCATTATGTTGTGGCATGCTTTGGTTGATGATCAGTAGTGGACTTTCTCTTTATACGGCATTTTTAAGTGGCTTTCTCCCTTTTATTTTCCCGGAAGCAATTAAATCCATTGCTGCCGCTTCGATAGGTATGTTCTTGAAAAAACGTTTGTCACATTTTCGTTCTTTTCGTATAAAGGAATAACTAGAGAAAGAGTAACTATTGAACTTTTTCTCTTTTATGTAAAACGACGGAGTGCCACGTTTTTGTCTTTTTCAGATACAAATAGTTGAGGATTTTTTGTACCGTGTTCAGCAGAGCAAAATTTCCACTTACCACTAATCCCAAGGTCATCGCTAATATCTCAAAATAATGCTCTGATTCATTTTGATAGTAGCTATTCCCTAATATCTTTTTTGTCTCGTTTATGCCCATTATATCTAATTCTATAAAATGATTCGGTCGCTTTTCTATAGACATTACATGCTGAGTTTCTATTTTTGACGTTGTTGGCTTTAAGTTATCCATCAATTATTCTCCTTCTTTACAAAATTTTTATAGTACCCTTAAACCATACAAACTGCCTTGATTCAGTTCTATAATTTTGCAAAAAAAAATTTGGTCTAAACAAAGTTTAGACCAAATTTAAAAAATAATTTCGCTAAAAGAAATAAGTTCTAGTTTAACACATCAATAAAAAAAGTAGCTTTCTTATTTTTTGAGCATAGAGATAGCCTAGAGCTCCACTCGACAAATCCATTATTTCAAGAGCCAACCTCCGTCTATAGGGACAATTGATCCTTGAATATAACTGGCTTGAGGAGTAGCTAAAAATAAGGTCAACTCTGCTACTTCTTCTGGTCGTGCCCAACGTTTAACAGGAGTTTCATTTGCTACCCATTCTGCCATTTCGCCATTTCCTGCAAAATCTGCCACATTCATCGGCGTCTGAATTGCTCCTGGTGCAATCCCCTTAATACGAATGCCTTGAGCTGCATAATCTAAAGCCAACTGTTTTGTAAAACCAATGATGGCATGCTTCGCACTCGTATAAGCAATACCACCGCCACCAGCTACGAGCCCTGCAATTGAAGCCATATTAATGATAGTGCCAGATTTTTGTTTAAGCATATCAGGCAGAATCAAATGCGTTAATCGGTACATGCTTTTCACATTTACTTCAAAAATACGATCCCATAACTGATCATTTGTTTCTAATAGGGGTTTATAGTCATCCAATACCCCTGCTGTATTCAGTAAAATCGTCACTTTTCCAAATTGATCATGACATTGTTTGATGGCTTTCATTAATTGTTCTTTCTCAGTCACATCCCCTAAAAAATACGCAAAGTTTTCTGGATATTGCTTAGAAAGTTCTGCCATTGTTCTTAATTGGTGATCCAAACCAAAGACAAAGGCTCCTTGTTCTAAAAAAGCTTTGGCTTGTGCTTCACCGATCCCTGATGCAGCTCCAGTGACAAACACCACTTGTCTTGCTAAATCATGGTATCTATTTTTCATTCAACGATGATCCAATCTTCCGCTAGAATGTCACAGACTGTTGGAGCAAAACTAGAAAAACCTTCATCACTTGTTTTGATTAAAAAGTAAGGAGTAACAGGAGATCCTTCAAATTCTTCTCCATTAACAAGTACGACATAAAGTTCAAAACCGCTCCAACCTTTACGAAGTACTTTCGCTCCTTTTTTTAATTCTGGTAAAATTTCCTCAAATGTCATTTTTTCTCTTCCTTTCCTTTGCTTGTTTGAATCGATTTGATTCTGGTATAAAGTTCAATATAATCGGTTAACTGCAATTCTCCCGTGACAATAAAATATTCTAAATCAGACCAAGGCTTACGATGGACTTTACTTGTTGAAAGTAAGAGATCCACTTCTCTTCCACGATAATCTGTGGGTAAAAACACCAACTGGTAATCATTACGGAAAAAGCGCTGCAACCCTTCTACTAAAAGTTGTTCTTCAAATAAGGGAAAATCGGTCATCAAAAGAATCTTTACTTTTGGCAATTGTGGGGTAAAAGCACCCATCGTTTTTAAAACAGTTAAATATCTCCCCATCAAAAAAGAGGTATTTTGAAATGCAGGATGGTGAACTGATTGTTCCATCTCAAAAAACAAGTCAAGCCAATGCTTTAATTCCTCATTTTCAATGACTAAATGATTCATAAAATCGCTGTCGTTCCCGTCAATCGTTTCCTTAGCCTCAGGAAAAAGATACGCAAATAAATGGCTACTAAACAAATAATTTTCAGCTTCGTCAGTTAAAGGCTCCTCTACTAATCCTTGCTTTACTTGATAAACTTTCAAAGCCTTTTTTGCTTCAGAAAGAGCAGTATAAGGAGGTGATTGACTCAATTGGTGAAAAGAGAAGATACTTTTTCTGACTTTTTTATCCGTATAATACTCTTCTCGTGTCATTAATACCAAAAATAGTGCCCCCAATTCATCTTCATTTTGGAAATAATTGGGAAATACTGGCTGCATCCAGCGACAAAACTTTTGAAATAAAGGGTTATCAGTAATCAAGTGGCGCTTTCGTTCATTTAAAACCACATAATGTTTCTGTGATTTACGTAAGAAGAATGCACCTAACATATACTCTAATCTTCTTTTTTTGATTTCATTTAATCGAACATTAAAAAAAGCCATCATCTGTTCTGCAATATTTTTCACATCTAATTGCGAAATCGTTTCAAAGGGCCAAACTTTCCCGCGAAACAACTGCCAAAAAGTCATGTGTAGATAAAGTCGGATAATTTCTTCTTCTCCTTGGGCGATATAGGTTCCTCGTTGTAAAGAAATACCATAATTTTTTAATTGTTGTTTCCATTCATTAATCTTACGATGAGCGGTCGACTCACTGATATACTTTTTTTGTGCAAATTGATACATCGTATGAAATTCTTCAAAAAAAATATCGTGCAATAGCTGGTATTTCAGCGTGTTTTGCACGAGATAAATCAAAAAACGCTCATGTTCGATGGAATCAAGCGTGTCATAAAAATGATAGCCAAATCGAGGGGTTTTAATAAACAAAGACTGCCTATTCTCGCTAAAATGTTGATAATTTTTTGACAGTTCATTTAAATATTTCGCCACACTTCTTGCATCTATTTTTACAAGTTGCGCTAATTGTGCAGCTGTATGCCATTCACCATCTTCAAAACTTTCCAGCAGGAGAATCTTATAATAGAGGTCTTTATCAAATTGCTTTAAATATTTTGATGACAAATACAACTTTCACCACTCCTTTATGCTAGAACGTTTTTTTCATTGTAGCATAAATTCCGTTGATCCACATCAAAACAGACCAGCAAAAGGTTGAAATATCCATGGTAATAAAAAAACAGTCAGCAGGCCATTTACACAAATAGCTAATCCCGAAACAATCCCTTCAATCTCTCCCATTTCAATAGCTTTCGCTGTACCAATCGCATGAGATGTACTGCCTAAAGCCACTCCCTTGGCAATCGGGCTATTAATCTTAAATAAACGAAAAACGTGTGCAGCAATCAATGAACCAAAAATACCTGTAGAAACTACAATAGCTAACGTCACAGCGTTGATCCCACCCATCGTATGAGAAAGATCCACTGAAATTGCTGTAGTCACTGATTTTGGTAATAAAGAAATCACCATCTCTTTTTTTAATGTAAATAAATAGCCGATTCCTACACTTACCAGACAATTTGCCACGATTCCCGCTACAATTGCTAGCACTACTGGAAAAACATTTTCTTTTAACAAATGAAAATTTTTATACAATGGAATAGCCAATGCCACGGTGGCAGGCGTGATCAACATCGTCAAAAAACTACCTCCTACATTATACTCTTGATAACTAATACCAGAAAAATGAAGAAAGAAAATAATGACCAAAATAGATAAAACAAGCGGATTGATAATTGGCCATTTGTATTTACGTAAAAATTTATCAGACAGCACGTAAACACCTATTGTCAAACTTAAACCAAATAATGGATTACGAAATAATTCAGTCAATTTGTTGCCCCTTTCTTTCTACTTCTTGAATTGTCCGTACTTTAGTCGTTTGTTTAAGACGGACATACCGCAAAAATTTCTCAACACCCTCAGCAGTTTTTCCTACAACCACCATCGTAACAATTGAGCAAATCACTACTGCACCTAGTAAAATCGGCCAAATGACTGCAATATCTGCAAAATAATCAAGTAACCCGACACCTGCCGGGACAAACAAAATCGTTAAATTATTTAATAAAAAATCACCTGTTTTCCCTAAATTTTCAGGTTTAATTATACGCATTTCAAAAGCAAGAAATAAAAATAAAATACCGAGAATACTTCCTGGGATAGGTAAATGAGCCAATACTCGTGTGCCCTCGCCTAAAACAGAAAATAAAAGGATGATAAAAAATTCTTGAAAAAATTTCATTCAATAAACACTCCTTACGTCTAGTTTTCATTTTACTAACAAACTTTTTCTGAAATTTTCAAAACATGTTGTTTCTAACAAACATTTTTTGAAAAAAATACTTATTTTTTTTTGGTATATTTATACTTAAGATTGGTGTTTTATGGAAAAGTTTCAAATATTGTTTTGGAAGTTGGTCAGATTTCTTTTATACATAGAAATCATTTTTTGTCTGCACTTATTTATGACCAATGAAAATAACAGAAGCGAAACACTACACCAATTGTGTCGACGTTTCTTTTTTTTTGCATTTTTATAATTTTTGGAGGTATATATGGATTATTCACTTATGACCCGTCTAGTGGCGGAAATGATCGGTACAGCTTTATTAATCGTTCTTGGTAATGGCGCTGTAGCAAACGTAGATTTAAAAGGTACAAAAGGTTATGGAAGTGACTGGATGCTTATCGCTGTGGGATATGGTTGTGGTGTTATGATACCAGCAATGATCTTTGGTGGAATTAGCGGAAACCACATTAATCCTGCATTCACGATTGCACTTGCTTCTAATGGTTTATTCCCATGGGCGGAAGTTTTGCCTTATATTGCTGCTCAATTAATTGGTGCAATCATCGGACAATTAATTGTTGTTGCTTGTTACAAACCTTATTACGATCAAACAGAAGACGTAAACCACGTATTAGGTACGTTCTCAACAATCAATAGTGTTGGTTCTAAATTCAACGGTTTTGTCAATGAATTCTTCGGTTCATTCGTCTTATTCTTTGGCGCACTAGGTATTACTAAAGCACCATTTTTCCAAGACAATCTTGGAACAGCTCATTTAGCCCTTGGTTTTCTTGTTTGGACATTAGTTGCTTCACTAGGCGGTCCTACAGGTCCAGGACTAAACCCAGCACGTGACTTTGGTCCACGTCTGTTACATGCAATCCTTCCTTTGAAACATAAAGGATCTTCACAATGGGAATATGCATGGGTACCAGTTGTTGCTCCAATCTGTGCCGGTATCGTTGCGGTATTCGTATACAAATTCTTATTTATGGCTTAATTTAGACAAACAGCCAATGAGATGACGGTTAATCGTCATTTCATTGGCTGTTTTTTTATAAGATAACTGTAGCTATTAACTGAATAAATAGTATGCACATAAGATCAGTTACAATTAAAACATAAATATAAGGTTGCGAAAAACATGGTCTTAATGCCATAGAAGTAATACTGAACGCTATTTATTCGATTTTAAGATTTTGAAAACAATTGGTGTCCCATAGGTTTCAATTATCACAACAATTTTTTGGAACATCTTCTTCATTTGATTGTTTCTTTAATAACTTTTTCACTCTGCTTTGTCTGTCATTGATTTTGGTTATAAACAACAAAATGCTTAGCATCAATTATAGATTTCTATTTATTTTTATTTTTTGAAAAAGTAGTTATTTTCATGTTTTTAATTATACCATACTTAGAAATAGCTAAAGAAGCAAATTTTTCAACTTAATAAATGGAGGTAAATTTATGACTTATGTAAACAAATTGCAAAAATATCTAGATATTTTTGCACTCTCATTATCATTTAAACGCAATGATAATTGGTTGTCTCGTGTGGAGGAACATAGTTCCAATTATTCTACCTTGTTTTCGATTTATAGCCAAATGCTTGAACAAGATCAGGAGGAATTTTTTGCACGCTCATCCGATAAAAAAGCGATCATCCGATCACTTGATAGAAGTAAATTATCCTACTCTATAACCAATAATCTACAACTCTTACATATATTGGAACAAATGACACCAAATGATCCTGCAGATTTCCTGATTTTACCATTACGCTGTACTGTTGAACCTCCTGCAACAGAAGGTCATGTTTTTGGTTCCTATATTTATAAAGAAAAAGATGGATATAAAATTTTCTTGGTTAACAAACAATTTAAAGATGCATCTATCTATTTTGTTACGATTCCCAATAATAACATGCCCTCAGTTTGTGATCAGTTAGTTTTAAACAAATACAATCCACATCCTGAACAACCTTATTATATCTACCACAAAATCATTGAGCACGCAAACGGTAAACAAATAACTCCACTATCTTATCGGATGCATCCTCAAAAGACAGGAAACTGTATCGTGAAAGAAATAGAAGCCACTGTAAAAACAGCCCTCTTTCACTGTCGCCACGATCTATTTGCCTCACAAAGTTTAGGAAAAATCAAATGGAACACTCAACCTGATTCCGTTATAATGATGCGTATGTATTTTTTAGACGCAATAAAACAAGAATTTAACGGACCCCAAAAACCTTTTGATTTATTATTTAAACTTTATCTACAAAGAAAGGAAAGAAATAAGATTTTATGCTTTTCGCCATTTGAAACAAAAAAAAAGATTCATCAAGAAATCAAAAGCGAAATGAATAAATACCCTGAAATTCAACAAATTTTATCCGGAAAAAATATTTATGAAGAAGGAATAGTCATTAAGAGAATTGATTTTTTTTCGAAGTTATCTGCTGAAAATCAATGTAACCTTCCTCACAACAACGCAAAAGAAAAAGTGATGCTTTTCGAAAAAATAGCTAAGGCAAAAGAAAAAACAGAAATAATTTTCCAAGAAAACAGTAAGAACAAAAACGCTAAATCCCAAGTGCCACTAAGTATCGATCAATAGCAAAAAAAGCCATGACAAGCTTATCCTTAATAAGGAATAATTGTCATGGCTTTTTCAAATTCTTTTGATAAATATTGAGTTTGATAGGCACTAAACATTGGATGATGTGCCCGTAATAAAGCACGTAGTTTCATGGGATTATAACGATCAATCAGCTGATACTCTTGCACAAAGTCTCTAGTTAACTGCCATTCATAGTAATAACCAAACGGTCGACAGCTATAGATCGTTCCATGGATCATTTTATCTTCAAATCTGCGATGTGTATGACCGAAAACCACTTGTTTAATATGGCTGTATTGATCCAGCAATCTCCCAAAAGAAGCGGAACCTAAAAAAGCATTCAATTTATTCCACCGTTCATAAGGCGCTTGTTGATACACAATAAATTCTTTTTGGGGAACGAAATGGGTAGCTAAAACCACATCAAGTCCTTTAGATGCAGTGATATCTAATAATACTTTGGCCGCTTTAAGAAAACGCGCATTTACTTCAAGATCATCTCCTTCACGCTTTATAAATCGGTCATACCAGTAAAGATTCTTCATGCGAAGGATTTGTTTATGTTCTTTCAGATCAGAGAATTGATAATCATACCAGCCATTTAGCCCTAGTAAAATTGTGCGTTCATTTAGAGCAAGATAGCGTTCATTTAGAAAATGAGGGGCAGGAAAATGGTTCATCATCTCTTCACCTGTGACATCTGCTAATTCATGGTTGCCAAAGTTAAATGTGGTTGGTAATCCCTTTTTAGCAAAAAATGCAACGACACCTTGGCAAATATCAACTTTATTGGCTACATCCCCTGCCAAGTGCAGTCGGGTAATGTTTTTTTTATTTAAGACATCCAACAACATCATTAATTCTTTTTCACTGAATTTATTGATATCCACATGTAAATCGCTAATAATAGCTAACTTCCCCATTTTCTTACCTTCTAACTTTCTTCATTCATTTATTCTGCGTGCATGATTTGCAAGTTCCCTTTCAATAATCCACTTGCTCCTTTTAGTTGTAAACTTTTATATGTGGGTTCAACAGCAATCGTTGTAGGATTATCCATGTAGATCAACGCACTTTTTTTGATCCAAATCACTCCAATTGGTGTTTTTACTTTTTCAGTGTAGAGACTCAAGTCCTTCGTCGTATTTTTCTTGACAATAATTAAACGAAAAGACGTATCGAGTTGGCAAGTCACTCGACTATCTGCAAATGGGCCATCGCCATCTTCTATATCAAATAACACTTGCTCACCTTCGTTTATTTGATTTTGTAATTTTTCTTTAGCTTCTTCTGTTAATAATAGTTCCATTATAATCACCTCAAGTTTAGCTTAATGATTTTACAAATGGGATGCAACTAACTTGTTTAGACCGTATATCTTTTTCCTTCTATCCAATTCCGTTCATCTCTTTCTATTAATAATGAGATATTTATCTGAAAAAGTTTTCTTGCTACCTTTTCCCACTTTTGGAAAAATACGTAGTCCGCTGCTTTCTAAGCTATGATAGACTAGCTAATGTTCCAAATCAATTAATTAAAAGGATATGAAGCTATGAATGATTATGAACTACGCTATGAAATTTTAGCTATTACATTAGGTATGAAGAAAAACGATAAAATTTTTGCTGTGACGGCGGACTTAAAAAAAAGTTATCTTATACTATTTTCAGCCTATCAAAAAATGATCGAACAAGATACTAACGCTTTTTTTGTTGATAAAGAACAAAAAGAAAAAATCATCGCTTCACTCAAAAATACACTTGATTTTTATGAAGCAACCAATAGAGAGTCTATCAAACAGCTACTTGAAAAACTTGAAAATAATCATCCTACCTCCTTTTTTATGCTTCCACTCGACTATTTAATCAATGATTCACTTGATGCTATACATACTTCTGGAATCATCGTTTATAAAAGAGACGAAGCCTATACCCTCATGATGGTTGATAAGAATCGCTTTGATCCAGTAAATTATATCACTATTGCTAAAGATGATTTGGATAGTCTTAGTCATTATTTATTTCATAGTAACAAAGTCCATCCATTCGACAAGGATCTCTATGGTGAGCTAAACGAATTTGTTTTTTTATCAAAAGAAAAAAAATTATCACCACTTAATATTAAAATGAACAAGCAATTTATAGGCAATTGTGTGTTCAGCGAGATTGAAGCAACTCTGAAAACAGCACTTTTTAACTGTAAAATAAACCTATTTGAGCATCATCCATCTCAAACGACAATTTCACCAAAATGGGGCTCTATTTTTTCCTTTCATTCAACATTAGAAATGCGAAGAAGATTCCTTACAGCTTTAAAAACAAATAATACTGAATTTAATAAAACATTGGATTATCTTTTTGAAACCTATTATTTAAACCGAAAAAATTATGCTAAAAAAATAAAATGGAAAAGAGATGAAAAGTTCATAAATCGATTAAGCAATAAAAATGACCCTCTTTCTAAACTAAAATATTTTATGCTAAGACCATTTTTTCAAATAGAGGGTCAATCAAAGTGGATTCATTATAAAATCGAGAACGCAAAAAAATTTAGAGCTGATCCTAAAACTAAAATAGACTTCACATCCATTCAACAAAAATTAGAAAAATCTACACCTACTGATCAGATAGAAAATCTTACTTTTTTACATTCACGCTATTCCTTCACCAATGAAAGATAGCATTGAAATTTAGCTAGTTCACTTTTAACATATATGTGCAACACTGTTTTTTCCGTTAAAGTGGACTAGTCTTTGTTTATAGTTAGGACTATCATTCTTATTCAGATATAACTCCTACGTGGTTATTCTTTTTGTGCTAACCACTCCTTTTGTGTTATTCCTCGCAAAACCAAAGTAACGACTTTCCCCTTTGAACGTCTTGCATATGGGATGACTCCTTCTTTTTTCATGCCGATCTTCTCCATCACACGTCCAGAATTTGGGTTTTCTACATCATGATAGGCATAAATACGAATCAAGTTTAATTCTTCAAAACCCAGCTTTAATAATGCCTGACAAGCTTCAGCAATAATCCCTTTTCCCCAATACTTTTTATTTAAGGTATAACCAATCTCTGCATTATCTTGGCTTTCTTGCACTCTTAAATCAATGGTGCCAATCAATTGATGCGTGTCTTTTAATTCGATCCCGTATTTTCCTAAGGGAGTTGCCATAAAGTAATTGGCAATGTTATTTTTTGTATCGGTAATTGATTGATGCATTGGAAAAACAAAATGCGTAGTTTCTTCATCTTTTGCGTATTCATACATATCTTGTGCATCTTGTAATGTTACTGGTCGTAAAATCAAGCGCTTGGTTTCAATTCTTTGATATTGTGCAAAAATAACATTTCGACTGTTTGTTTCTTCCATTTCTCTTCCTCCCATTTACTTGTTCATTTTATTCACTGTATCGAAATTTATTCAGCGTGGCAAGTGACAAACATTCTAGAAAATACCTAGCTAATCTATTCATCTTAAACTAGTCTTAAAATCGCAATGAGTGACTCAAAAGTAAAAAATCCTTAATCATTCCTTGAAAAACAATAACTTTTTGTTCACGTTTTATTAACAACTTTCAGGTATCTTTAGTTTAACAAATAAAAATAACGGATGATGGAGGGATTTCTATGAGAGAATATGTAAAAAGAATCTATTTTATTGAAGAAACACAAAATATCGAAGGGTCTTACATTGAAGTAAAAACACTCTTTGTCAATGAAGATAAAGAAAAGGCTCTTTCGGTATTTAAAAAAATGTCTCAAAAACAACTGCCTTCTTTTGGTTTAATTTTAAGTGAATATAAAATTAAAGCCGAAGAAAGTTATTTTTACCAATTACTAAAACGTTGGTCGCAGCTACCTGTCGATTTTTATCGCACAATGACCATATTAAATTATCAAACATTAGCTGAAACAAAAATGTAGCTTTTTAAGACTTACTTAAGGTTCGTCTTTTATCCTTGTAGTTACCAAAGAGGAGGCGAACTAGATGCTTAAAAAATACTTCACGGCACCAATCTAGAATTGATCCTTACGAAGTAGATAATGAATTTATATTGAAGACGGATTTCCCAAAACATGTCACTGATGAGCAGAAAAATTAAAAATGATGGTAATATAGCTAAATTAATAGAGGAAAAAGACCAAACGATCTCGAAAATAGGAAGTTAAATTTCGAAATCATTTGGTCTTTTTCTAAAAGTGAAATTTTCCAATGTATTTTTAGTTCAATGCTTGCTTTACATCTTCAATCATTATCTTCATTGACTCTAAGCCACCGCCACTCAAATACCATACATCAGGTTGTAGTGAAATGACTTTCTTATTTTTCCCCGCATCAGTTTGAGCAATGAGTTCATTAGCAGAAACATTGTCCTTACTGTCATCTCCTCCAATTGCTTTCGTACGGTCAACTACAAAAAGAATGCCCGGATTTTTTTCTAAAATATATTCATAAGAAACACTTTGTCCATGAGTAGAAGCCTTAATTTGATCATCTGCTTGTTTGAAACCAAAGACATCGTGTATCAAGCCAAATCGAGAGCCAGAGCCATATGCCGATAATTGTCCTTCATTGACTAAAGTAACTAGCGCAGTTTGATCAAGTTTACTTGTTTTTGCTTTTACCTCTTCGATTTCTTTGTCTAAGCTAGCTAATTCTGTTTTTGCTTTGTTTTCTTTATCAAAAATTTCAGCTAAAGTATTTACATTTTGCTGGATGGAGTCCCACGGTTTGTTTGCATCAACAGCTAAGTATAATGTTGGAGCAATGTTGCTTAATTCTTCTTGATAATCACTTTGTCGTCCAGAAATAATAATCAGGTCAGGTTGCATTTGATTGATCTTTTCTAAATCAGGTTCTTTAAGACCACCCGCTGAATCAACTTTATTATATTTATCTAAATAATCAGGTAAATTTGTGGTCGCTGCACCAATGACTCTATCGCCTACCCCTAAAGCATCTAAAGTATCTAAAGACCCATTATCAAATACGACCACTTTTTGTGGGTTCTTTTGGAGTTCTACCTTCTTGCCGTTACTATCATTCACGGTTAAAGAAGCTGTTTCTTCCTTACTTGTTTTTGTATCAGCAGCGTGATCTCCTTGGTTGTTCCCGCAAGCTGCTAATCCTAATGTTGCGACTAATAAAAAACTGACAATTAATTTTTTCATTTCTATTCTCCTTTTTTAGAAATAAAGACAGAATCTGCGTCCTTCAATTTCGCAAACTCGAATGTTCATTTCATATAATTCATCTAAAATGTTCTTTTGGATAATTTCATTGGTTTTCCCTTGAATAAATAGTTCTCCATTTTTCATCGCAATGATCTCATCGGCATAACTCGCTGCAAAGTTAATGTCATGAAGAACAATAACAATTGTCTTGCCTAAATCTTTCACTAATTGTTTTAAAATTTGCATGATTTGCACGGCAAAATTCATGTCTAAATTATTTAAAGGCTCATCAAGCAAAATATAGTCCGTATCTTGAGCTAAAACCATGGCAATGTAGGCTCGTTGCAATTGACCGCCTGAAAGAGTGTTGATGGTTTGCTTTTTTAGTGAAATTAATCCTAAATGTTGCAACGATTCTGCTACAATTTGTTGATCTTTTTTTGTTAACTTGCCTTTTGTGTAAGGAAAACGGCCAAACTCTACTAGCTCTTCTACAGTCATTTGCATACTGATACCATTTGACTGCCGTAAAATAGATAATTTTTTGGCTAATTCTTTGGATCGCCATGCTTTTACTTCATTATGATCAAGATATATTTCCCCCGTATCTTTAGCAATCAAACGACTAATCAACGAAAGAACGGTCGATTTTCCAGCGCCATTCGGACCAATAAAAGCTGTTAATTTTTGTTCCTCAATCGTTACATTGATATCTTTCACGACGTGTTTTTCATGATAGCTTTTATTGACCATTTTTAAATCAATCATCCTATTGACTTCCTTTCTCGAACCAATTTGGACATAAAATATAATCCACCTAAAAATTCTACGATGACACTAACCGTGGTGTTCCACCTAAAAATTTGTTCAACAAAGAGCTGTCCGCCAGCCAAAAAAAGTAAAGAAACAAAAAAACTACCTAAAAACAACTCGCTATGCCGATAAGTAGCAAATAATTGATAGCTAACATTTGCCACAATAAATCCTAAAAAAGTGACGGGTCCTACTAAAGCTGTGGCTGTTCCAGTTAAAAGACTGACACAACACAAAATGAAAAATTGAAACCGGTCTGTATCTATCCCTAAATTGATCGCCTGGGAATGTCCTAGATGAAAGACGTCTAGATACCGATATTTAGAAAACAAAAGCAACCATGTACAACCAATCAACAATGCTGCTGGTAACAAATAATGATTCGGTATATTACCAAAATTTGCAAATAATTTTCCTTGTAATAAATCATATTCATTAGGATCCATCACTACTTGTAAAAATGTACTCACACTACGAAATAACGTACCTAAAATCACGCCCGTCATTAAAAGTAAAAATAAGTTTGTTTGACCCTTCTTTAATAAAAAATAGAACAACAATTGGCTAAGTCCCACCATCATAGCAATGTTTGCTAAAAAAAATCCCACACCTGTTTGTTGCAACATCGTTACGCCACCTAAAACAAAGAAAAGAATCGTTTGTACAAGCACATATAGGGAATCTAAACCTAATATCGAAGGTGTCAAAAATTGATTTTGTGTAATGGTTTGAAAACTGATCGTAGCACTGCTTGTAGCTAATGAAACGAGCATAAAAGCAAATACCTTTTTACTGCGCAAAGTCCAAGCAAATTGCCAGTTCCCATACGTATTAATCGTCAAATAACAACCTACAACTAAAACAACAGAAAGCACTAACCCGATAAATACACCCTTTTTTTTAAGCATTTTTTCTCCCCCTTATTAGTAGATAGAGAAAAATAATTGCTCCGAGTATTCCCACAATCACACTTACAGGAATTTCATAAGGGTAAATCACTAATCGTGCAACCAGATCGCAAAAAAGCAAAAAAATACTTCCTAATAATGCCGTGAAACCTATCGTTTTATGTACTTGATCGCCATACAATCTTGCTGTGATATTTGGTATAATCACTCCTAAAAATGGAATACTTCCCACCATGATCAATACAACTGCACTGGCTAACGAAACAAGCCCAATTCCTAATAATTGCATTTTTTGATAGTCAATCCCTAAATTCACCGCAAGCGATTCCCCCAAACCAATAATAGTGAATCGATACGCAAAAAAATAGATGACCACTAATAATGGAACCGTGAGATAAAGCAACTCATAATCCCCACGAATAATTGTGGCAAAATTTCCTTGTAGCCAAGAAGACATATTTTGGATCAATTGAAATTGATACGCAAAAAAAGTAGCAATTGAACCAATGATGTTTCCAAGCATGACACCGATCAAAGGGATCATCAATTGGTTTTTTTGTGGAAAAGACCGGGCAAAAAATAAAAATAATAATGTACCAGCAAAAGCAAACAAAAAAGCAGAGAATGAACGCAAAAGTAAGGAGGTATTGGGTAGAAAAAGCATAACCACTAAAATACCTAAACGTGCACTATCCATTGTTCCAGCCGTTGTGGGAGAAACAAATTTATTTTGCGTTAAATGTTGCATGATCAAGCCACAAATACTACTAGTTGCTCCTGCTAAGATTAAACAAACCGTTCGTGGTAAACGCGTAGCAAAAAATAATTGCGTACTCTGCCCTTTAAACTGGAGCAAATCCAATAGTTGAATGTTTGAGACTCCCACCAATAAAGAGCAGATTATAAGTAATGACATTAAGCCAACGAGCCAACCGTAACGCATCAAATGCTCCTTTCTAATTGATAATGATTCTCATTCTTATTCTAAGTGAACCGATGAACAAAAGCAACCCGCTTTTTATCTTTTTAGTCATTGTTTCTTTCTATGGTATAATTTAATTAAAAATATCAAGTAAAGGGGGATTTTGATGGCAAAAGATGATTTACAAAGTCACTTAGACAAAGGAATGTATGGTACGCCCTTAGTCAATCCAGAAGAACAACATCAATATATGGGAACATTTCGCGAACGTTGTTATTTAAGTATGACAATTACTGAGATGAAAGACCCTGTAAATAAAGAAAATTTTTTAAAAGAACTGGAAAATCAACCTGATGCAACAGTTCTTCTAAACGGCTTATTACCTTTAGCATTACAAAATCAATATATCCAATTAGCTACAAAAAAAAATGTACACTTTACAATTGTCAATGATTTTGTATCTGATGATCCAAACAGCTTTGGCTTACTATTAACAGCCAAAGAAGCAGTCAATGAACCAGTGATTGATGTCGAAAAGAAGTACCCTAAAGATGAATCCCTTCCACAAAAAGAACAGCCAAAGAAAAAAAGTTTCTGGAAACGTTTCTTTTAAAAATAAATAGATAATTATTTCTATGTCTTTCTTTAAGAATAATGTAATGAACTAAAAAAGAAGTATAAACAAACCAATTGGTCGTTTGTTTATACTTCTTTTCATTTTCCTTAAATCTATTGTAATTACGGTGCTTTTACGAGATTCCATTCAATATGTCCCTTATAAATTCCAGGCTGTACATTTTTTGTCTCTGCAATGTTTAAATATGGGTTTCCTAAGTTATAGTTATACACTGCATTATGATTGACTGGATTAGCTTGCATAATCATCACCGGGCTATTCGATGTGATTGCGGGCGTGATTGCTCCTTGTACTTCATTGCCACTACCAACTAAATCAGTGTTTGGATTAAAGGGTGTCGTTCCATCATTGATATTTTTTTGTACGCTTCCTTGGTTGGTTAAGATGATCGCACTTCCTGGAATCACTTGATTTCTATCCCAAACAAGCTGTGCTTGTAATGACCAAGTACTATCTGTTTGGCTTTTATCGCACACACCGACATCAAAAGAATTTTGTTTGTTAAAAGAGATTTGTTGCGTACCAGATTCATTTAGGGGTGTTGCCAAAAAACCAAATTGTTTAGGAATATATGTCAGGCCAAACAAACTGGTTGTTCCAGGTCTCACATTATCTGTATCCGAGGGTATTTCCGGTAATGATGTCCAAGTTGCTTGATACGTGGTTGTGAGTAGATCTGTTACATTGCTGGCATTATCAACTCCGTTCACCTGCCAACCAGCAAAAATACTATTTGGTTTCTCCACAGCTAGTGAAGATTTAAATTGATTAAATGTCTGAATTTGCAGTTTTGGATCGGTCGGCGTTATCGCAATTGATTGAAAATAATTTTTCGTCGGACTGTTATCTGCAAAAGTTCCTCCTCCTGCATTAAAAGTTGGTCCCGTGAAGGTACGATTTCCAGAAGAATAATTATAATTCAATAATTTACTGTCCTTAGCAATAACCAAGAGTGGTGACTTTGTACTAGTCGTAAACATACTTCCCATATTCCTTACATTAGTTAAATTAAACTGACTGAGATTTAATAACCGTAAATTAGTGGTTTCAATAAACATGCTATTCATATTTGTTACTTGATTTGTTTGAAAAGAACTTAAGTCTAATGTTTTTAAATTACTTAAATAAGCAAACATATAAGTCATATTTGTTACCTTACGAACATCCCAATTAGCTAAAATTAGTTCTTGTAATTGCCTGTCAGCGTTGAACATATAATTCATATCCGTAATATTGGAAGTATCCCAACCACTAAGATCAACTTTTGTTAAAAGTGGCACATTCGCAAACATCGCTCCTGTATTCGTTACTGCACTTGTATCTAAACCTGTAAGATCGACTTCTTTTAAAGCAGGCCAAAATTGAAAAGCATATCTCAAATCTGCATCTTGAATAGGCACCTTATTTCCTGAGGCAATCTTGAAACTCGTAATTGACTGATAATTAGGAAAAACACTCTTGCTAATGTCTTGTAAACTTGTCGGCTTCCCATTTATCGTATTGGGAACAATGATGGTTGTACTCTTACCAATATATTTTGTTAGAATGTAGCGGTCACTTTGAGGAGATAACTGATATTGCCATTCAGAAGCAGTACTTGTTGATGGGGTTGTTGCGTAGTCCCCCTGAATAGGTAGATTGGTTTCTGCGTTTTCTTCACTCATTTCCTTATTTGAGCCACTTTCTTCTATTTGATCATTTAACTGTTTTTTTAAATTAATTGGCCATTGACTTAAATCTAAATCCATTAGCACACCACAGTTTAGAAACATTCCGGAAACATTATTGATCCTCTCAGTTCCCCATTGGTTTATCCCTACTACATTCACTAATTTAGGACAATTATTGAACATATCTGCTAGATTGACAGGATGTACATTTTCCGGGATGTTGACTTGTTCTAAACTGACACAGTTTTTGAACATACCTGCTAGATTAGTTGCATATAATTTATTGATCTGAACCATTTTTAAATTGGAACAATTAGCAAACATTTCACTAGTATCAGTTACGCTACTAAAATCGGTCAAACCAAAATCAACAGTCACTAATGATTCATTTCCTGCAAATGCTTGTTTCAGTTCAACATTTCTCCCTTCCCCATCAGAAATACAAGGGATGAGGTTAAGAGAAGAAGAGATGATAAAAGAATCAATCGCTTTTCCTTTCAATGAATCAAAAAAGGCCGAAGTTAATACAAGCTTGTCAACTCTTGGGGCAATGCCATTTACAAAGGCAGAATCGATCAAAATCTCTTGTACGGATTCATTACTCGATATGCCAGTCAGTTGTAATTCCGTTCCTTTTAACGTATAAAGAATATTATTATAACTTCCAGTCGTTGTTTCCCTTGCTTCTGATGTTGAAACTTGATTTTTGGCTATTGAACTGGCTATTTCAGACACTTGCGTTGGGCTACTTTCAACAATCGTTGAATGCTTAGTTGCTGTAGTCGTCGTACTTTGTTCAAACTCATTGGCCGCAAATCCATATTTTCCTTGATAAATCACATTCCCCAATAGAAAAACGATAATAGAAATATACTTTATTTTTCTCAACCCCATCGCCTCTTTCTTACCTTATAATTGTTGATTTACAACGATATAATATACAATCCCTAATATAAGTAGAACCATTGAGGAAATAAGTAAGATGATATTGATAAAAAGAATTCCTTTATTTTCTTGCCCTATAATGTTCTTTTTATAGTTATCTAAAAAGAAGTAAATAGTTGAACATAAAAAAAGAATACCCATTAAAATAATAAAAAACGCTGTTGTATACATCATTATCCATCCCTTCCAATCAAATAAGTTACCAATAGCAACATCTGGTCATTGCCTTTTATCTTTATCGTTTTAAAAGCACACAAACATTTCTTCATTTCTTGCTATACTTGAACACTAGATAACTAGTTCCAACGATATTGACTAGTAGGACAATCAGCCAGCTAATTTTAAGCCATTGAGGAATAATGACATGATAGATTGATTTTTCATTGATTTCCTTAGCAGAAGAAGAGGTAATCTTAAATGGTTGTTCCAATACCCATTTCTTACCGCTAGCTTGCACTACTCCACTAAAAACATAATCACCAGCTTTTAACTCATCCTTTTTCCAATCAAATTGAAAAGGATAAACGGAGTGAGGCGCGATATTGACATTTGTTTTTTCTTGTTTTTGGAGAATTTTATCTGAATTTTTTTCACGAATTTCACCAGTGACGCTCGCTTTATCAAAAATATAAGAATAAGGATTTAAAATGTCTGCTTGAATTATTTTTCGACCATCAGACAAAACCGGTGCAACTTTTTCTAAACTTACAGAGATATGTTGATTCATTCGTGTATTCGCATCATTTGTTAAAACAACACCTATTGTGTAGTTGTACTTGTTTTCAACCATTATTTCCTTTTCATGTTTTGTTGTACTATCATCATTTTTTTCAGAAATAACAATTCCACCTACAATGACACCAGAGAATTTATCTTTTGGCATTTTCACGTCCAGTGTTGTTTCTACCTCACTTTTTGCTGGAACAGTGACTTCTGACTGGGTCGTTTTTACTATTGAGGTTAACGGTTGTTTTAAATCTTTATTGTCTTTTATTTTCCCAGTATAATCCAATAATCCATTGTAATTCGTATTGGCATTTGTAACTACTACTTTCAACACTTTTGTTTGATCAGAGCTGTTGATTAACTTTACACCTAAACAATCTTTTGTCCCTTCCTTTTCACAAAGAAAAAAATAGCCTAAATCCGGGTCAATTTGATGACTATTTGGTACAGGTTCAACGGTATATCCGCCCATTACCTCATCTGCTTGCACAGAGGTTGCGCTCAAAACTACAAAAATAAAACTTAAGATAATTGAATAAATAAGTTTTTTTATCAATTCTGTTCTTCCTTCCTTTTTTTGATTATCAGCAAATTCTCTTTAAAACTTATCTGCTAACAATCAAAAAAGGGAAAGAGGAATTTCTTTCCCTTTTTTGATTATTCTATGGCGTAACAGCCAGATTCCATTCCACATGTCCGGTATGATTATCTGCTGTCGTTGTTTTTGCGTTAGCAATTTTCAGAGCCACTTGTCCTAAATCGTAATCATAAGTATCGTTATGAATAAACCCTTGTGTCCCCGTCATTAATAAGGCCTGTGCTCCTGAAGTGATTTCCACATTTGGCGCTGCTGTAATGGATCCAGCTGGTGCATCAACCAAATTACCACCGCCAGTATTGACTTTCGCATTTGTTCCCGTATGTCCTGTTTGGATAGACATCCCTTGCTCTGCATTATCCCAAACAACTTGTGCCTTCAACGTCCATCCTTTTGTATCACGGGTTTTATCTTTGACACCTATGTCAAATGTCCCTGAGTTTTTGGGCATTGTCACATTAATGGTTTGTGAACCAGTTTCCACTAATTTTGTTGAAGGAATGGTAAACGTTCCAGGCTCATAAGCAATTCCAAACGCTACAGTAGGATTATTTGATTTATTCCCTGGGTCAGTTGGGTTTGCTGGATCTTTTGTATTGCTTGGTGGTGTAGGATTACTTCCTCCATTGTCTGGTAGTAGAAGAGGAGCAGTAATCGGGGTTTCAGCAGTTGACGGATCTGGGTTGATCGTGGTACTTGCAGCAGATACTCCTATGCTGTTGCCCACTAAAAAAGAAGCACATAATCCTGTGCTGATTAAACAAATACTTTTTTTCATTCCTTTTCACTCACTTTCTTTTATAGGTATTGATGCTCTACCTTTAATGAAGAACAAAAAAAAGAATACCACTAAAACAAGCGAGCTATTTTTTTATTTTTTCGCCAGCCTCGTGTAATATTTTAAAAAAATAACAATCTATATAAAAAACTCCTGATTATTATCAATCAGGAGTTTTTTATATGAAGTTCTGGATAAAGTAATCTTAATACATCCATAGTTAGCCTTCTGCCTTTGCCCGCAAAAGGATAGACGTGCATGTGCATCGCTGGATTAAAGTTCGCTTCGATGATGCCATAGGCAGTTGCTTCTGTTTCAGGGTCTAGGTTTTTATCTGGGATAATCAAGTCAATTCCACTAATTTTTGCTCCTAAAGCTTCAACTGCTGAAGCAGCGATTTGCTTATAACCTTCAGAAAACTCGTCCGTCATATCAATAGAGTCGCCACCGGTACTGATATTCGAGTTTTCACGTAAATAAACCACTTGATCTTTCGCAGGAATAGAAGAAATAGTTAGTCCTTGTTCTTTTAACATCAACTGTTCTAATTCTCCTAATTGAATCAATTCCAAAGGAGCACGGTGATTGGTTCCTCTTAAAGGATCAAGGTTCTTTTCCTCAACCAACTCGGCGACCGTCCGCTGACCATCTCCCACAACGTTCGCTGGCTTACGTAACAAGATCGCTTGAACAATTCCATCAATAACAAAGAAACGATATTCTGTTCCTGGCATAAATTCTTCAACTAAAACAGCATGGTCTTCTCTAAAAGCAATCTCAAGTCCTGCTTTATAATCGGCTAAATCTGCGCCCTCTTTGAAAATCGTAATTCCTAACCCATAGTTCGTTGATTTAGGTTTGATCACAAAAGCTTGTTCCGCAAATCTTGGATAAGCCTTAATCGCTTCTGCCATCGTGGTAAATTCTGACCCATTTGGAACACGGAAACCGGCTTCTTTCAGAATTTTTTTTGTTACTGTTTTGTTTTCCATAATCAATGGTACGATATAACTGTCTTTACTTGTCATATTGGCATTTTTGACATACTCAACATGATGCTGGTGTTGCAAGCGTAAAAACTGATCGGTTTCATCCATGACTTTCACTTCGATTCCTTGTTGAATCGCATCAAATAAAAAGATTTGTGTCGACAATTCCATATGATTAAAGCCTGCTAATTGATAAGGTCGTTCGTGTGTTTTTTGGTAATACGTTTTACCGAGTTCAGTCGCAAAATCATGTTGGGTATTTTTTTGCGCTTCTTGATAGATTTTTGCTGCTAACGTTTCACTTGGATTATCTAGTTTTTTAAGCATTCTTTCTAACAAAGGTAATGCTTCTACTTGTTCTAGTTCTACCACCATCTTCTTCATGTCATTTAACAGAAAACGACCTTCTTCTGCAAATTCTGTTTGCATTAATGGATGTTCTAAAGAAACTTGTTCATTTCTTTTTGATCCTTCTGCTACCCATTGATCCGCTTCTTCTGCTTCTTCTACCCACAGCATATAAGTTAAAAATAACTGTAAAAAGCGAACTTGTTCTTGATCAATTCCTAAATAGGCATACGGATTTAAATCAATATTCCTTAATTCGATATAACGTACGCCTGTTTTTGCTAAATCTGCTACACGTTTTCCCCCACGAAAACGAATCGGCGTATATAATTCTTTTTCTTCAGATAGCTTACCTTCTTCAACCATTTGCTCAATATCCGTTAAATATTGATTCATCGAAGCATAGGACACTTTAACATTAGGGTGATTTGTATAACCATAAGAACTATTTCTGATACTTCTCACGGGTTCTTTTGGGGCGGGTTTGTCTACAAAATAATTTGCTTCACTCAAAGGAGATGCTCCATAAAAATAAGTAATCAGCCAACGGTAACGAAGGAAATTTCTAGCAGTCTTAAGGTAAAGCTCTGTTTTAAATAATGAAAAATCTTTAAATTCCGTTTGTTGCGCAAACAAAGATCGCAGAAACTCATCCCCAAATTCAAAATTGAAATGGATTCCACTAACCATTTGCTTTCTTTTGCCATATTCTTTGGCTAGATACCGACGATACAGTACATCTTCAAAATTTGACAGCTTAGCAATCATAATTTCTTCGTCTTTTTCTGGTAGCGCTGGTGGCATACTCAATGGCCAGATCATTTCGTTATTAGGAATGGATCGAGAGGCAACATCATAAATGGCCGCCATGTATTGAAAAAGTTCATGAATAGAATCTGTAACTGGTGTAATTAATTCAATTTGTGTTTCACTAAAGTCCGTTTGAATATATGGATGAAACGCTCGATCGCCAAAAGCATTGGGATGATCTGTACGTGCTAGTTGTCCTGCCAGGTTCACTCGTTGTCCTTCTCGTTCAATGCCAAAGCGTGCTTGATCAATCAATGGACGTGAACTAGGATGTTTAAGTAATTGTTTAAAATTCATGGTTCATTATCCTCCAGTTCGTATACATCTAATTATAGTAAAAAAAAGTCAGAAAAAGAATGAAATTGTTTCAGATATGAAAAAAGATTACATTAGCTTTTTATTTAAGCAACAATCGCTTATTTATTCTCATTTCATACACCATTTTTACAGCAATTTATGTATTTGTTTGCTTAAAAAAAAGAGCACCTAGCCAAAACGTATGACTATTTTAGCTAGGCATTCTTTATAAGATACATCTTTATTCTTCTTTTAACAAGCCTTTAAATAATCCAATAACAAAATCATTTGGCTCAAATGGTTCAAGGTCATCGATGCCTTCTCCCAGTCCTACTAATTTTACTGGTAAATGAAGCTCATTGCGGATGGCTAAGACAATCCCGCCTTTTGCGGTCCCATCTAATTTTGTTAAAATCAATCCGGTAACATCGGTCGTTTCTTTAAACTGTTTGGCTTGTACCATAGCATTTTGTCCAGTTGTTGCATCTAACACAAGCAATGTCTCATGCGGTGCTTCTGGTAATTCACGTTGAATGACACGTTTGATTTTTTCTAATTCATTCATCAAGTTGACTTTATTTTGCAAACGCCCCGCTGTATCAACTAATAAGACATCCACCTGTTCGCTTTTGGCACGTTCCATGGCATCATAAACAACCGCTGCCGGATCTCCTCCGGCATTTCCACGCACTACTTCTACGCCGGCACGCTCGCCCCAAACGACTAATTGGTCAATCGCACCTGCACGAAAAGTGTCCGCTGCTGCTAGAAGTACTTTTTTGCCTTCATTTTTGTATTGATGGGCTAATTTACCAATGCTCGTTGTTTTTCCAACACCATTCACACCCACAAATAAAATAACCGTTAACCCATCTTCTTGAAGATTTAATTCATTGACCTCATTAATTCCTTCTTGTTCATAAAGATCCACTAATTTTTCAATGATTGCATTTTGAACTTCTGCGGGTTTTTTCGCATTTCTAAGCTTGACTTCTTGGCGTAGAGCTTCTGAAATTTGAATAGCTGTTTCAAATCCGACATCCGCACCGATCAACGTTTCTTCAAGTTCCTCAAAAAAGTCTTCGTCTACAGTACGGAAGTTAGCGAATAATTCATTCATTCGTTCGCCAAATGTTTTTCTGGTTTTTTCTAAACCTTTATCATATTTTTCTTGCACTTCAATTTCTTCTGGTTGTTGTTCTTCTCCAGTAAATGCACGTTTGATTTTATCAAAAAATCCCATATAACCCCCCCTAATCCTAATCTAAAACAAATTTTTCAATCACTTTTGCTACACCATGTTCTACGTTACTGGAAGTCACGTAATTAGCCGCTTCTTTGACAAATGGCACAGCATTTTCCATCGCCACACCAAGCCCTGCATATTCAATCATTGGCAAATCATTTTCTTCATCACCAATCGCCATGATTTCTTCTTGTTTTAATCCTAAGTCTTTTGCTAATAAAGAAATACCATAGGCTTTCGTTACTCCTTTTGGCATAAACTCTAAAAGCATGCTTCGTGTCTTGATGATCTCATAATTCTCATGAAATTCAGTTGGTATTTCTTTAATTTTTGGATCTAATTCTTCTTGTGGGTAGGCAATGACAGCTTTATTCAACACCAATTCATCTGTAATCTCCGATAATTCTGCTGGCTGGAATTGGAGCAATTTATTCAATACATTATACAATGATTGTTTTTCTGGTGCCGTGGGTAATTGTAATACCACGTTGTCGGATAATATATCTAATGGCAACGACAATTGTTGCGCTAAATCATGTAGGCGATGTACATCTGTGACAGTCATCACTTTTTTCTCCATAATTTCGCCTGTATCATTTTTTTGAACCAAGCCACCATTGAATGTGATACTGTAGTCTCCTTCATCTACTAATCCTAATTCCTGGAGATAATGAGCCATTGCTGCTAAAGGTCGCCCTGTACATAGAACAATTTTTACGCCTTTTGCTTTTGCTTTGGCCAAAGCTTTTTTGTTCTCCTCTGAAATTTGCTTTTCTTCATTCAATAGTGTCCCATCTAAATCGATCGCAATTAATTTAATCATTTAATTTTCTACACCTTCGTTTCCATTTTGCCTTCTTCATTGATATCTTCCATACGAACAGAAACAATTTTTGAGACACCTGATTCTTGCATCGTTACGCCATACAAAACATCGGCAGCTACCATTGTTCCTTTGCGATGGGTGACGACAATAAATTGTGTATCATCTTGAAAATCACTCAAATAACGACCGAATCGCTTCACATTGGCTTCGTCTAATGCAGCTTCCACTTCGTCTAAAATACAAAATGGTACTGGACAAACACAGATAATTGAAAATAGCAACGCAATGGCTGTTAATGCTCTTTCCCCACCAGAAAGCAAACTCAAACTTTGCAATTTCTTTCCTGGTGGTTGTACTTCGATCTCAATTCCTGTTTTTAATAAATCAGCTGGATCAGTCAACACCAATTCTGCTCGACCACCACCAAACATATTCGGAAAAACGACTTTAAACTCTTTACGAATGGCTTCAAATACTTCTTTAAAGCGTGTACGAACTTCCTCATCCATTTCTTCCATTGTTTCAAATAACTGATTTTTAGCAGATAACAAGTCATCTCGTTGGGTGGTTAAGAATGTATGGCGTTCATTCACCTGCTCAAATTGTTCGATTGAGTTCAAGTTCACAGGGCCAAGGTCTTCAATTTGTTCTTTTAGTAAAGCCACTTTTGTGCGACTACTTTCAACCTCTGTTGTTTCTTCATAATCCATCACAGCTTTTTCAAAACTGATATGATATTCCGTTTGTAAATAACTTAACTGATTATCAAGCAACATTTCTGAGCGATTTTTTTGTACTTCAAGTTTCGATTGTTCCGCTAATTGTTGTTTTTGTTGACGATTTTTTTCAGCAATCACAGAGTCCAATTGATCAATTTCTTTTTGAAGACTTTCTCGTTGCGTTCTCATTTCTGCTAATTCTGTTTTGAGCTCTTCACGTTGTTGAGAAAGATCATTAATTTGTTTGGCTAAACTTTCCTCAGTAACGCCATGATCCGTAAAATCTGCTGTCAGCATGGCCAGTTGTTGTTCTAAACCATTTTGACGTTCGAGTGCCTCATTTTTTTGCACACGTGCACCACGCAATTGAATTTGCAAGTGATTGAACTGCTCTTTTAATACCGCTAATGCGGCTTGCTCTTGTGCCTTGCGTGCTTGAATTTGTGTGCGTTTTTCTTCCATCTGATCACTTTCTTGATTGAGTGATTTGATTTCTTCGTCAATTTGTTGTCTCTGTTGTTCGATGTCTTTTTGTTTTGCTGTTAACTCTGCTTTTTGCTTTTGGTAGGTTTCAATAAACTGCTGCAATTCCTTCGTTTCAAAATGAGAAAGTTGTTTTTCTTTCTCAAAACGGGTTAAATCATTCGTAATCATTTGAAGTTGATTGATTATTTCTTGTTCTTCAAACCGCAATTGTTCATTCTGATTCCGCAAAGTCTCTTGTTTTTGTGTTAATACTGCTACTTCTTCTTGTAGCTCTTGCACTTGTTTTTCTTTTTTTTGTAGTTGCTGATCTGCTTGCTCGTACTCAGCTGTCAGTTGTTTTAATTCCTGGTTTTGTGAAAATAAGCTGCCTTGATTGCCTCTTTTATTCGCCCCACCTGTCATCGAACCGCCAGCATTCATGACGTCACCTTCAAGAGAAACCACACGGTATTGGTAGCCGAGTGTTTGAGCGATTGCATTGGCACTGGCTAAATCCTTGGCTAAAAAAATCGTGCCTAATAGATTATGGACGACTGTTTGAATTTTTTCAGGAAAAGTCACTTGCTCACTAGCAATCCCTAAAAATCCATCCACTGCTTCGACTTGTGAAAGAATGTGTGCAGGTAGTTGCCTTGGCTTAATGGTTGTTAGCGGTAAGAATGTTGCTCTACCACCTTTTTGTTGTTTCAAATAAGTAATGGCTTGACGTGCGTCTTTTTCCGTCTCAACAATTACATGTTGGGCTGCGCCACCTAAGGCTGTTTCAATAGCCAAAGTAAAAGAAGCAGGCACATCAATAAGCTCTGCTACTGCTCCCACAATACCACTTAGCTGTTGTTTATGCTGTAAAACTAATCGTACCCCTTGGTAAAATCCAAAATAATTCTCTTGAATTTCTTGTAAACTTTTCTGACGAGCCCTTAATTGTTGCACTTGATTCATCAACTGGTACATTTTAGGTTGTTCTTTTGTTAACTGTTCATGGAATTTTTTGCCATTCGTTTGAACAGCTTCCAGTTCATTTTTATTTTTGGTTAGTGCTAATTGAAGTTGCCCTTGTTTTTCAGACAATACTTTTTGCTGTGCTGATAATTCCGCTACAGACGCTTCTACTTCTGACTGCTTTGCTAATGTTTGTTTACTTTTAGAAGTCTCTTGCAAGTACTGACGTTCTAAATATTTCAGTTCATTACCGACATTTGCTTGTTCTTGCATTAAATCCACGTATTGATCACGTAATTCAGCTAACAGTTCCTTCGTTGATTTTTGATATTTTTCTAGTTCTTGTTGTGTCTTCATCAACTGTGACTGTGCTTCTTGGATTTCTATTTCCTTTTCTGCTGCTTCTTTTGCATACTTCTCTTGAAGTTTCTCAAATTGTGTTACTTTCTTTTGAGCCTCCGCCAAAGAAGTCTGATATTCTTGCGTGCTTTTTTGTGTATGCTTTGTACGTTCTAGCAAAACATCTTTTTGTCCTTCAGTTTGTTTTAACCTTTCAGACAATGCTAGTAATGTCTGTTGCCCTTTTTCAATTTGTTGGTCTTTTTGTACATTTTGCTTTCGTTTCTCAGACAGTACTTTTTCTTGTGTTTGAATTTGGGCAGCTAAAGTTGCTAACTCCTGATTAAATTGCGTAAGTTGTGCCTGCTTTTCTTCCCATTCTTTTTTCGCCGCTTTGATTTCTGTAATCATTAAAGCAATATCTGTTTGTGTTAATTCTTCTTTTAATTGTAAAAATTTCTTAGCCGTTTCGCTTTGTGTAGCCAACGGCACCAACTGCTCTTGCAATTCATGAATAATATCTTGGACTCGGCTAAGATTGTCTTCCGCTTCAAATAACTTTTGCTCCGCTTTTTTCTTCCGCTGTTTATACTTTAAGACACCCGCCGCTTCTTCAAAGATTCCTCGACGGTCTTCTGGTTTACTACTAAAGATTGCTTCCACTTTTCCTTGAGAAATGATTGAAAAAGATTCTTTTCCTAGTCCGGAATCCAAAAAAAGTTCTTGGATGTCTTTTAATCGACAGGGTTGTTTATTGATGTAAAAATCACTCTCACCAGTTCGGCGGTAGCGACGAGTGACACTGATCTCGTTATAATCCAATGGCAGATAATGATCGGTATTGTCTAAAATCACAGTGACTTCTGCCACATTCAATGGTTTTCGGGAGTCTGAACCAGCAAAAATAATATCTGGCATTTTTCCGCCTCGAAGACTTTTCGCTGATTGCTCTCCTAAAACCCAACGAATCGCTTCAGTAATATTACTTTTTCCACTCCCATTTGGTCCAACAACTGCTGTCACACTATTTTCAAAATCAATCACCGTTTTATCCGCAAAGGACTTAAACCCAGCTATTTCAATTCTTTTTAAATACACTAAGCGTTCCCTCACTTACTTTTACAATGCTGCCAGTGCATTTTCAGCAGCAGCTTGTTCTGCTAGTTTTTTTGACTTGCCTTGACCAGTCCCAATTAATTTACCATCTACGTATACTTCGATCCAAAAGATACGTTCATGTGCGGGGCCTTCCTCTCTTACTAATCGGTATTCAATGAAAACATCCCCTGATTTTTGTAAGACTTCTTGTAATTTTGTTTTGTGATCCATCTCATGTGAAAAAGCACCTGCTTTAACTTTTGGAAAGACAACGGCTTGAAGAAAATCGTGTGCTGCTTTGAATCCCTGGTCAAGATATAAGGCTCCTAAAAAAGCTTCAAATAAATCACAAAGAAGCGCAGGTCTTGTACGACCTCCTGAATTTTCTTCTCCTTTTCCTAATAGGATGTATTTGTCAAAACCACATTCTTTTGCAAATTTTGATAAGCTATCTTCGCGAACGATAGCTGCACGTGTCTTTGTCAATTTTCCTTCTGGTATATCTGGATATAAACGATAAAGATACTCAGAAACCATGAGTTCCAAAACAGCATCTCCTAAAAATTCTAATCGTTCATTATCTGATAATTGAAGGTTGCGATGCTCATTCACATAGGATGAATGGGTAAAAGCTTGTTCAAGTAAATTTAGATCGTGAAAAACGATAGTATATTTCTCTTTGAGTTCATTTGTCAGCTGATTGTCCATTTTTCACATTCCTTTTATGGATATTTTTTCAATACTTCATCATTATACTGGTTTTTCGCTAAATTTGAAATGGTTGTGTTGAAAGGTAAGTAAAGCTTTAACAAACATCCAATAAACATAAATTACTTGTTGTACTGGCATAAAAAAAACAGACAGTGTGATTGTCTGTTTTTTACGATTCAGCATTTTATGTATCAGTGAGAGGTTGCTTCACCAGAGTGGCCATGTCTATTATTCCACCTAATCGATTCGCTAATTCTAAGTCATGAGACACCACGATGACAGTCTTCCCTTTCTTATTCAATTCTTTTAAAGTGCGAATAACGATTTCTTTATTTTTTTGGTCAAGAGAAGCAGTCGGCTCATCAGCAAAAATAATTCGAGGATCTTGTAAATACAATCGTGCCAACGCTACTCGTTGTTGTTCACCACCACTTAACCGAAAAACTTTTTGTTGAAAGAGATGCTCCGCTTGAAATTGCTTTAAGGCAGCCATTATTTTTTTCTTATCTTTGGTCACTAGCTGTAAATTTTTATTTACAGATTCATTATCAATCAACGCAAAATTTTGGAATAAAAAACCAGCATAATCTCGAAAAAAATTCTTTAGATTACCTCGATTGATTCGTTTCCCTTCTACTAAAATTTCACCCTCATCGATCTTTTCCAATTGTCCTAAACAATTTAATAACGTCGTTTTCCCAGCACCACTTTCGCCAGTAATCACGGTCATCGAACCTCTCGACACAGTAAAAGAAAGATTTTCAAAAACGATTTTTTCTTTAAATTTTTTGGTAACATTTTTGGCTTCAATCATTTTTTATGACCTCCAGTCGTTGTTTGTTTTCAGCAACAGAAGTATTAAAAAAAAGTAAGAAAATTTCAAAACAAAACAATGACATTATGATAAAACCCGACCCTTCTTGCCAAATGGACAATCCACCTAATACACCTAAAGAAATAACTATCATCTTAATATAGTAATTCCTGTGGCGTTGCCATAAAGTTTTCCCTAAAATATACTGTAAGAAAAGGCGTTTTTTATTCATTTCGGCATAAATTAAACTTGAATAAATTTCAACTGCAATAAAACTAACAATTAAAAGTACAACAACCGCCATTGCTGTATAATATTCTAAGCGTGTCGATACAATCCTTTGATTGATTTGACTCTTTATAGACACCAGTCCAGAAAAATCATTCTCCAATTGACTATCCGTAATAAATTGGTGCACTTCTTCTGGCTCTCGAAACAAATAGGTTCCATTAGAAACATCCGAAATCCAAATATCAATATTAGGCTGGATCAAAGGTAAAGTAATCAAAACAATGACTGGATTAAAAGAGTACATATTTTCCCACAACTGATGGTTATAATTGAAAATTAGTTGATTTGATTGTGTATAAAGTACTTTTAACTCTCCACGATACTTTTTTGTTTCATCTTCCATAGGATTTTGATAAAAAGTAAGTTCATTCTCTGCTTCTTGCATAAATAACTCCGTATATTCTTTTTTATTTTCTGGGATCAAGAGATAGAAAAAATTTTCATCTAATGTAGGGATCACATTTCCTTGTGCGTCTTTTACTTTTAGTTCATGAATGGCGTTATGATTTGCCATCCAAAAAGCATTTTTCTCAATATAAGGATAGAGATTGTGGTTAGAATTTAGTTCGGGCACGCTTAAGAAAATGCCACCAGATTGCTCAGATTTTTCTAATAACGGTAGCAAAATTTGATTCACTTGATCCGTTTCTATTTTCCATTCTTCTTGACTTTGACCGTATCTAGGGAGTAATCGGGTTGTGTTACTAAACATTAAATGATAATAATCTGGTAACTTCGTCCAATAAGTCAGTTGTTGCTTAAACGTATGATTTTCATTCATTTTTATTAAGAGCATCTTCACATTGATCACCATAAAACACATGATAGCTATCTTAATTAAAAGATTGAAGACCACTAACCAACGATACGGTTTTTCTCCTTTCATTTTATTTGCTATCGTACCTAGCGATTGAACCAACCAGCTACCAAATAATTGAAGGAGTCCAATCAACAAAATACCTAAAATAAAAATCAAACGATAAAATGAAAACATATGCGGATAAACAAAAATAAAAATGATTAACAAGCCAGTAAACAAAGTGATATCAATGAATATATCTCTTAGAACCAATTTATAATGCGAACAACCCAGCACTTTCATAATACCAATTTTCTTGCGAATAGAGGATTGGTAAAAAGCGAAAGCCACAATTAAACATAAGAACAGGATGAAAAACAACTGTCCAATGCTCATAAATAGACTGGATGCAAAATAGAAAAGCCATTGTGTTTTTTCTATTTTAATTTCAATTCCTTTGGCATACAACTCTTCTGCCATCTTTTCTGGAGGGGCTTCTGCCATTAAATATAGTCCTAAAGGTTCTTCATTCGATAACTCCGTATAGTCATAAAAGTTTGTTGGATTATCTGATGGAATTGGTTTATAGCTATAGGTAGAATTCTCTCTTTTATCAAAAGTGTAAATTTCTTTTTGTGTTTGACCATCTTTGCCAATTCTAAAAATAAGTTTATGTAAAGTCACCTGCTTGTCTTGTGCATATTGAGCAATCGTTTGGAAAACTTCCTGATTATTTTTATCTCCATCCAAAGACTCAATGATAATTCCTGAATGAATACCTAGTATAGCCGATTTTATCACTTCTGTTCCAATGAAGGAGATACTATATAAAAAACTAATAACTGTAAATAGAAAAAAACATCGATAGATTTTTCTCATCATTTAAAAGAAGAATGCGGCTGATTAGCCGCATGACTTCTTATGCCCACCACCATCCAGATGTATTTCCTGTAAGTGCTCTGGAAGCAGTCGCTCGAACAGTTACATTAGGTCCTCCTGTTTTGCTAATTCTCTCTTTTCCTTGGGCATAAACAGTTACTTTTCGCTGGGTTGGGTGAAATTCACCCCATACAGTTCCAAATCCTGGGATTCCTGTTACACCACCATAAAAAGTATTCGTAGTTATTCTTGGCTGATTAACTAAAAATACCGTATCTTCCCTATCCATTTCAATTATTTCGGGAGTGGTAGATAAAACGAAAGGTTCACTTCTTTCTGTTGCACTTACTTCATGTGTTGAAAAAGCTATACCGCCTAAAGTAGAAAACGCCATAAAAATTGCCATTCTTTTTGCCAATCCAATCTGTTTCATTTTCATTCTCTTTCGCTCCTTTTTTAGCATACAAAGTACCGGACATTTGACATTTGCGACATGCTACTCTCGTACAAGGTAACGCTACAACTAGTATTGGCGCTTCCTTCGTTTTCTCAATAAACAAAGTTCGCTCGAAAATGCAACCCCTTTCATTTTTTAAAAATAACCATTTTTATGTAATAAAAAACACAAACTTTATTTATCCATTAAATTTTAACCCATAACAATATTATTGAAAATCTTTTTTTATCCTATTTAAATTAAAAAACATCAATAATAAAAATAACGACAAAAAAGATAATTACATAAATTTCCACAAAAATATTACTTTAATCATTACTGAATCATAAAAAGAATATCTCAAACTATTTTTTAGGCGTATAAATTTTCGATCTTATGATTCTAATTCGTTCATTTCTTTCATAACTTCTATCTACAGTATTCAAAGCATTGCTTCTG
>NZ_BJWF01000011.1 GCF_007990225.1 Enterococcus villorum
TGAATAGGTTGTGAACAGCATGGGCTGCTTCAAGAATTAAGAGCGAAAATGAGAAAATAGCTTCCCATATTTTTGCATTTTCGCTCTTAATTCCGCAGAAGCAATGCTGTGAACACCGTAAAAAAGGTTGTGAAAAGAGCGTTTTGTCCTGAGTAATAAGGATGAAAATCTCGAAATATTTTCTCATATTTTGAGATTTTTTGACTTATTACCGAAGGACAGCTCTTTGAACACCGTCTATCCGTATTTAGATCACAAATTAATTTCCTTACTTTCTATATCCTTACCAAGCGGCCGCTCCTGCTGTACCTCTTGCTGCTGCTTGTTCTTTTACTTCTGCAATAAATGCTGTCCAACCTACCTCTAAAATCGCATCAATACCACCAGACAACGCAACAGTTACAGCGCCAATCACAGCAAGCACTGTTTAATACCGTTGTTACAATACCAGTCGCAATACCTTGAGAAATGTTAAACTTACTAGCTACTTGTAAAAGATTCATTCTATTTTCCTCCTAATTCTTTTTTTGTCGTATTTTTTTAGTGACAATGTATAAGGCGAGATAGATGAAGATGCAAATGATAATCCTCGTTATGCTATATTCCGTGAAACCAAATTTATGAATAAAAAAGAATAAGACAAGTAAATTTAGGACCACAAATATTACTTTAGAAATCATTCTGACACCTCCTATACATATCCCACTTCCATCGCCAGCATTTGGCTATTTTCTAGTGGAATTTATTCGCTATACGCCATCTATTCCACCTATATGTTTCCACCAACCACCTGGGACAGGAATGATAAAGTATAAACCATGATACATATGATTCACCTCCAACCTATAATGTCTATAGAATAAACAAAAATAAATGTTTTAGGAAATTATGTGAACAAATGTACCATAATTATTTTTTTAAACGTGTAATTATCCTTCTTTGTAAGTCTAGCATAAAATGTTTTTCTTTTCACTAAGTCATTTTCATCACTTATTTTATTCTCACACAACTACTTTGTTTTATTCATTTGGGAACATTATTTGATTTGTTTTCTAGCATTAAAAAATCCCTTTCTAGCCTTACACTGACAGGGATAGAATTTAAAAAAATAGAACAGATCATAGATAATATGCTCATTTAAATTTATGTTCTAGATCCATTTTTTATGTTTTTTTCTTATTTATTTTTATAGTTACTCATACTCATTTGTTAACAAACAAATTTTATAACAAAAAAATAGAAAAGGATTTTATGTGACAATCAGCATGAAACATTTCGTCATTTTTCCTAATTTTCTCGTCTTATATTTTTTGCAAAAGAGAGACCATTTCTATTAATCCTTGCGCCGCTTCGCTTCCTTTATTCCCAGCTTTTGTTCCTGCTCGTTCAATGGCTTGCTCAATCGTTTCGGTAGTTAAAACACCAAACATAATAGGAATGTTTGATTCTAAGTTAATATGCGCCACTCCTTTAGCTACTTCGTTTGACACTAATTCATAATGAGTGGTAGCGCCTCGGATGACTGTGCCTAACGTAATAATGCCATCATACTTCTTTGCCTCCACTAGTTTTTTAGTGATAAAAGGAATTTCAAACGCTCCTGGTACCCAATAAATATCAATTTGTTCTTTTTTTACCCCATGTCTTGTCAAATTATCCAAAGCACCTTGCAATAGTTTTTGATTAATAAATTCATTAAACCGAGCAATCACTATCCCTACTCGCATCTCTTTTAGGCAGTAGTTTCCTTCAAAAATCGTCATCTTTTTCTCTCCTTTTTAAACTGATAAATAATGATGGAACTTCTCTTTTTTGGTTTTTAAATAGGCTTGATTTTCCTCTTGGGGAGATATTTCTATTGGGATACGCTCTACGATTCGAATCCCAGCTTCTTGAAGTTCATTTATTTTTTCTGGATTATTGGTTATTAAACGGATAGCGTTGGCACCGATTGATTTTAGTACATCGGCCGCAAACTGATACTCCCGTTCGTCAGGTGAAAAGCCTAATTCAACATTTGCTTGATAGGTATCAAAGCCAGCTTCTTGAAGTTGATAAGCTTTTAATTTGTTTTTCAAACCGATTCCCCGCCCTTCTTGACGCAAGTAAAGGATCGCTCCAGTTCCTTCTTCTTCTATCATTCTCATTGCTTCTTGCAATTGTTCACCACAGTCACAACGATGAGAACCAAACACATCACCTGTCAAACATTCTGAATGAATACGAACTAGTAAAGGTTGGGAATTATTTTGAATGTCGCCTTTTGTTAATAATAGGTGTTCAAGCTTTTCATTTTCTTCATAAATTGTCAAATAAAAATCGCCATAGGCTGTTGGCAAATGAACTGTCATCTGCTCCTTTTTTGCTAAAAATTTAGCTAACTCGTCAATAGTAATTAATGGCAATTCCCATTGTTCAGATAATTGAATTAGATCAGTCATACGAGCCATGGTGCCATCTTCTTTAAGAATTTCACAGATATAAGCTGCCTCTACACTATTGGCAATCTTGGCTAAGTCAACAGCAGCTTCTGTGTGCCCTCTTCGCTTAAGCGTTCCGCCATTAACAGCCAACAGTGGAAAGAGATGACCGGGTCTAAGAAAATCATTTGCTACTGCCTCAGGATTAGCTAGTTCTTTAATCGTTAACGCACGATCATATGCAGAAATACCAGTTGACGTATTTTTATGATCTACACTAATCGTAAAGGCGGTTCCAAAAGTATCGGTATTGTTTTTAGTCATCTCTTCTAATGACAATTGATACGCAATCTTTTCAGATATCGGTGCACAAATCAATCCTCTACCATATTTAGTCATAAAATTAACGGCTTCTGGTGTCACAAATTCTGCTAAACCCACAAGATCGCCTTCTGCTTCTCGATCTTCATCATCAGCGACAATGATTAAACCACCATTTTTAAGTTTTTTGATGGCATCCATTATTTTTTTCATAGCAAGTCTTTCTCCTTATACATCTGAAATTTATTTTCTTGTGCTTTTACATATTTTCCGATCATATCTGTTTCGATATTGACAAAATCACCTACAGATAAACTCCCTAAATTAGTTAGACTTTTTGAATGGGGAATCAAACTTACTGAAAAATATGAAGCAGTCGTTTCTGTCACGGTTAAGCTGACGCCATTGATCGTTATTGAACCTTGAGGAATAATTTCACCTGCGTGTTTCGGAGGATAAGCAAACGTCAAGACTAATGCATTTTGATTTTCTTTTCTTTTTACCACTCTTGTCACCGTATCAATATGCCCCGAAACAAAGTGGCCTTCAAACCGTTGTGTTCCCCTCATTGCTCGTTCTAGATTCACTAAATTTCCAATTTTGGCAGTAGCAAAAGTCGTTCGCTTAAATGTTTCAGGCATTATTTCTGCTTTAAACAAGTGATTAGAAACTTCAATCGCTGTTAGACAAACGCCATTAACCGCCATACTATCACCAATTTTATAATCTTGTAATAACTTATTAGAAGCATGAAAAGTTAGTTGGATCATTTGCTTATTACGCTGAATCTCTTTGATTACACCTTTTTCTGCTATTAGTCCTGTAAACATGGCATCCGTTTCCCCCTCACACGAATATCTTTTCCAATCTGCTTGACTTCCACAAATTCTAGGAGCTGTTCCTGTAAAACAAAACGGTCACTATTGAAGGCTGTCGGGCTATTTCCTCCAAATAGTTTGGGGGCAATGTAACTTATTAATTCATCCCATAGATTTTCTGCTAAAAATGCATCATGAATTTTGGGTCCACCTTCAATATACAAAGATTGTATCCCTTCTTTTTTCAGCGTTTCGATAAAGAAATCAAAGGAAAAGTTTGGTGTATAAATCATTTTTACGTGTTGAGGTAAATTCTGATAATTGGCATTTTCGGTAAATATCCATACCGGGCTATGTGTCTCTTGAAAGATATGAAGCTCTGGTCTTTCTTGTACTCGTCCTCTACGATCTAAAATAATTCGCACAGGTAAAAAGGCTGTTTGTGGTATCGGTAAAAGACTTGGATTATCAATTAGTACGGTTTCACTTCCTACAACAATTCCTTGATAATCCCCTCTTTCTTTTCGAACACTAGAAATTGCTGCTTTTCCAGTTACTGAATACCTGTATCCATTTTTCAATGATACTTTTCCATCTAGTGAAAGTGCTTGTTTGAGAACAATATACGGACGGTTATTTTCAAAAAAATAATTATAATGAGGATTTAATTGTCTGCATTTTTCTTGTTCAACCCCCACAGTGACCTTTATGCCATGTGCTTCTAAAAATGCTTTTCCCTTTCCCGATACTAAAGGATTAGGATCAAGTTGTCCGATGATTACCTCTTTTATACCAGAATCAATAATTGCTTGCGTACAAGGAGGCTGTTTCCCACGATGGTTACAAGGTTCAAGCGTCACATATAAGATTGAATTAAAAAGTTCTTCGGGAGATTTACAGTTATTTATGGCATTTACTTCGGCGTGGGCCTTGCCGAAATATAAATGTGCACCTAATGAAATCAGTTTTCCATCTTTTACAATTGCAGCTCCTACTAAAGGATTTTTAAAGGTATTCCCTTTTCCTTTTTTCGCTTCCTCTATCGCAGCTAGCATAAAAGTATGGTGCATAGTTATCTCCTCCCTTCAATGAAAAATGCCCTGTGAATTTAATCACAGGGCATAACTAAACAAGCTTAAAAAAACGTTTTCAACAACAAAACGATCTTACATTAGCTTTTCTTCTCCCATCCAGACTTTAACTGTCGGCGCCAGAGTTGCACTGGCTCAACCACGATAACGTGGGTCACGGACTTCGAGTAAACTCGTCACCGTCGGTCGGGAATTACACCCTGCCCCGAAGAAATATTCAATTCGACTAGAGTATATTCTTAATAATTAATAGTGTCAACCACAAGAATATAAAAATTACAACACGTACTCCAATCCTATAGCAAACCAAAAATTCATTAAGCTCATTGAAAGAACTCATTTATTTACAAAATAAAAAATTGACTATCTATTAATAAAATAACTAAATAAAATGATTTTATCCCATCAAGAAATGACTTTTTTATCTTCTTATACTATGTTTACATAAAAAAACAAATTTATACAAAATAAAAATTTCTGCACCTTTTTTATATCTATTGAATCATTAATCTTTCATTATTTTATTGACTTCACACTGCGATTATCCGCAATTTTTACTTTTTTTTGTTGGTAAAAAAAGATTAAATTTTGTATTTCTCTTGATTTAGGGTAAATAGAAATGCCAAATATTGGTATATTGAATTGTTTGTTTAACATCGTATTAGAAACGATACAATCATACTTTTCTTTATGAACCAGTTGTTCTGTCACTAAGGGCGTAGAGTTTACGACAAAACGATAACGACCACCTAAATACAACTCTAGTTTTTCAATAATATAACTCGCATACTCTTTTGAATTTGTGACAATTAAAGCGCTAATTTGTTTACTCATTTCAATTTTTTTTAATAGAGCAGGCCAGCAAACTAATAGGACTGTAACTAATTTTCGACTAAATTCATCATTATTCATTTGTTTTAATAAGTTTCTTTGTTGGTTTTGAATGACGTAATTTTTCAATCCTACTTGTATAATTTCTATTTCTGGAAGTATTTGTTTTAAAAATTGATGATGTTTATCATACAAAACGAAGGATAAATTTTCCACGTAATCTTTCTCGCTGATCACTTTGTCTATGACTTCTTGGCGGGTGTGACACGCAACTTGATAGCTCATTTCTAAATAATCAATGAACACACAGACCGTTTCCACTAACTGTTTATTTTGTTGATATTCTTGTCTATTTTTCTCCGAACTCAAAATAGAGCGAACAAATGGTTGTTCAAAAAGAAGTTTTTCTAGATATTCGTTATTATCTTTTACATCTTTTTGTGAGAAATTTGTTGCTTTATCGTTTGTTTCAACAGAAAAAGACTTATTTTGATCACTTTCAAGAAATTGTTTTTCATTTTCTAGTTGATACAGCTGAGATGCAGTAAAAAATAAAAGTTGATCATGTTCTCTATGTCCGAGTTTAGCTATTAATTCTTGAAGTTGGTTTTTTTCTATGTATGTAGAAAGTAACTGGCGAGCTTTTTTACAAATTTCTTCAGAAAAAGCTTCTTCCAAAGAGATATACTTTTCTAGAAGTAAATGAATCGTTAACTTCTCAATCATCTGCTTTTCTCCCGTCAGTCAAATTAATCCTCTAATTCTTAAGTGATAATGCTTTAACACAAGATTGATTCGATTGACCATTCGCCGCAACGTACTTTCCGAAATAAATAATTGTTCAGCTAATTCTAAGTAATTTGTGTACCTATTTAATAAAATTGATTCTAAAAAATGATATTCAATTGATTCATTCATGATCGTACGATAAACATATTCTTCCGTCACATGTGGTGCGATCTCTGCATATACACCACTTTCTCGATCCGTGTGTATCTTAATTTCTTTTGCATATGAATCAATATCTATCAAGTCATTCCTCAATGTTTTTGAAGAACAATTCAATTGATGTTCTAACTCTTGAAATCGATATGTTTCTCCTTCAAAAAGTAGCTTTAGTAGAAGTAATTGTCGTTTCATTTTTTTGGATAAAATATCTAACATTTACTTCCTCCTCTCTTCAACAACTGTAACAAGAATATTCCAATATCTTTCATCTGTTTAATTGCTTCTACTATTCATTTTAAAGAAATTTTTTAGCTACTTAGAATTTTTTTTTCAAAAAATCAGTAAAAATGGGTATGAAAAATAACGAGAGGGCGCATTTGTTTATCTTAAATAATTATTTTTTATTTTGTAATTAATTAATAATAACAAATATTAAAAAGAAATAGTTTTTATAAATGTAAAAAATAACTAAGGAAACATTCGAAAATTTTATCTTACATATTGAATTATCTATGTAAAAACAATGTTAAACCAAGGATGTTTTCTACTTTATTTTTTATTCATTTAAAACTATACTATCCTTAAAGCACACAATGAATAACAAAAATACATTAAAAATGTTATATATTATACCATTTTTTAAGTCAAAAAAATAATTTTGCCTTAAAAGAGCTTTTTTACATCATAACTGTTTAAAAGGAGTGTAAAAATGAAAAAAACGATTATTATTATCAGTATTTTTTTAGGGTTAATTGTTTTATTTTTTGTTGTGGATTTTTTGACATCTCCTATACGAGACGTTACTTCAAAAGCTGAAATGAAAATCGATAATGAAACAAAAATGGAGTATGTTCCAACTGAAGATGAATTATTGAAATTAGAGGGCGATCAACTTCAATTTTTAGGATTTTATGAAGTGGTTTCTATCAGTTTCGACGATCAACCACATATCACCTTGCTCAATGATAATAATGAAGAAATCAATTTTTCCATCTCTATATTAGATAAACAAAAAAAGACTTTTTCTATTCCTGCCATCCAATTCTCTCCCCAAAATCTGCAATTGACCGATTCATTTGGTTTAGCAAAAAAATCAGCTAAGTATTTTGCTTATAAGAGAAATCACCCCCTCGCAGGTGCGACTCATACCACTAACTAAAAAGACATACCCAGCAGGGGTATATCGTTTTAGTTTTTATTCCAATACGATCACCTTATTTACCACACATTTTTTGACAAAGAAAACAATCAACGCCTTGATTATTCTATTAGATAAAATTGAATAAAAACATTTCTCTTCACTAACTATTGCTCTTCTATTTAAATTCCTCTAATTAGCTATAATATCTTCCAATCGTTATGATGTTATTTAAAAACAATAAAATAACAGCTGAGGTAAAATAAAAAGTTATTTTTTTATTAGGTAGTTGTGCTCTCTATTTATTACACATATTTCCTTTAATATTTATGCACGAAATATGTATACGGTAGTTCTGGAATGTTTTTAGTTCTCTATTTATCTAAGTTTTCCACAGTGGAAAACTTAGATTTTTTAAAATGTTTAGTATCCTCGTTCGATTACTCGAATTATTTTAAATAAACAAACACCCAAACTCTCAAATATATTCGAAGAGTTTGGGTGTAAACTTTCCATGCATCTTTTTATTTTCTTAGCGCCACAAAAAATGGAGCCAATAAGGTCAACACAATAACCAAGAAACCACATTGCTGTCGGTCTAAATAGATAAGTATCGTTACAATGCTTGTAGTCATTCCTATATTCAATTTTTTCTTGTCCATCATAAGCATCCCTCTTTGAGTACTATTTTCCTCTAGAAGTTCGACTATTTTTTTAACTTTTTGTTATATTTCTCTTAATTTACACTAGACAATTTAATTGTTAACTGCCATATTGAGATTCAATTTTACGACTTGGTATTAGCCAACCCAACAAAATCACCCCATTGGTAATCAACACAGCTAGCGGAGTAATCAAATATCCTAAAACGATCCCTAAGACATTTAAACCAATCGACCAATAAGATTTTCGATAATTCCCTAACAACTCTTTTATATTTTTTTTTGTTGGTTGGATCAGAGTGAACCAATTCTCTTGCTAAAAGATAATAAGCAATGTTGGCTCCTAGGGTCACTACCCCATACGTAATTTCTGGTACTAGACTATGGCTGTATTCGCTAATCCAAGAAGTAGCAAAAGGAAACAACGACAACGCAAAAATAAAAAAACTATTTGCCCATATAACTCGCCCGTTCACCTTACGAACGACTTGAAACATATGATGATGATTATTCCAATAAATTCCTAAGGTAAAGAAACTAACAATGTAAATCAAAAAACGATAACCTAATGCTGTTAAGGCTTGCCACGTGTCTGCTTCAGGTTTGTGAAGCTCTAAAACTAAGATTGTCATGATAATTGCTATAACTGCATCTGTAAATGCCTCTAAACGATTTTTTGGCATACTTTGGCCTCCTTTTCTGACTTATTGTAGTAAATAAATAGAAAAAAAAGCAACTAAATCAGTCTATAGTTGGATGAAACGACTATTTGAAATTGCTATACTTAACAAAACAAAGCTTTTTAAACCTTTATTTTCTCTATTTTAAGGAAAATATTATTAAGTATATTTTGATCACGTGTATAAAAAAGAAATGGAGGGATTTCCATGCGTCAAAGAAATACTTTTTTGAATCTATTCATGTTGGTTATGTTATTGATTGTAGCAAGTTTTGTCATTAGTTTATTTATCGGTGTTGTAAGCAGTATCTTATGGTTTGCAATCAAATTATTGATTCCTTTAGCTATTGTGATCTGGTTGATTCGTACAATTTCTGGAGCAAACCGATACCATCATAGAAGAAATTACTAATAGATTGTGTATAATAAAAAAGCAGACGATATCGTAAACAAACGATATCTAATCTGCTTTTTATTTGCTGCTCAAAAATGATATATCATTTGAAATTAACCTAAAGCTACGTCAAGAACCATCATGAGGATAAATCCTAACATCACCCCGAAAACAGCAAAATGACGTTTACTTGATAATGTTTGTTGCGCCTCAGGTATCAATTCTTCTACCACTACATAAATCATGGCACCCGCTGCAAAAGCCAGTGCATAAGGTAATAAAGTAGTTACTCTTGTTACAAGGATCGCACCAATGACGCCTGCAATCGGTTCGACAATACCTGAAGCCTGTCCATAAACAAAAGCTTTCTTTCGACTCAAACCCTCTTGTCTTAAAGGAATAGAGACTGCAGCTCCTTCTGGGAAATTTTGGATACCAATCCCTAACGAAACAGAAACAGCAGCCAAAACAGCCGCTGTTGGGTTATCGGCTGATGTTGCCGCACCAAATGCCACCCCAACAGCTAATCCTTCGGGAATATTGTGTAAAGTAATCGAAAACACTAATAAAATGGTTCGTTTTAAATGGGACGGTAGTCCTTCTGTTTCGTGTTTTGGTCCAAAATGCATATGGGGAAGTGTCTTATCTGCTATATAAAGAAATAAACCTCCCAAGCCAAAACCAATACTCACAACGAGCCAAGCAATATCTCCGTTTTCTTCTGCTTTCGTAATGGCGGGATCTAACAAAGACCAAAAACTAGCAGCAATCATCACGCCCGATGCAAAACCCAGCATTAAATTCAGTACTTCTTTCTTAATTTCTTTAAAGAAAAATACCAAGCCAGCTCCAAAAGCTGTCATAAAATAAGTAAAAGCGGTCCCTGTCAATGCTTGTTGCCACGGTTCCAACTTTAATAGCCACTCAGCCATGACTTCCTCCTTTCATACCTTCAATTATTACTCTAGCATATTGAAAAAACCATGACTACTATTTTTGTGAAAAAGCGAATTAGTTGGGATTTAAACGGGGAAGCACTATACTTTAATTAATAAATACTATTTATAGAACAATAAAGGAGTGGAGAAGATGTCAACAATTAACGCGGGTATTGCTATGGTAAAAGTAATGGAAAGTTGGGGAATCGATCACATTTATGGGATTCCTGGAGGTTCATTTAACTCCATCATGGATGCTTTATACCATGAAAAAGATCGAATAAAATACATCCAAGTTCGTCATGAAGAAGTCGGTGCACTCGCTGCAGCTGCCGATGCGAAGTTAACAGGAAAAGTTGGCGCTGTATTTGGTTCTGCTGGACCTGGTGCCACTCATCTGATTAATGGACTTTATGATGCGCAAATGGATCATGTACCAGTAGTAGCTTTACTTGGTCAGGTAGCTTCTACTGCTATGAACTATAATTCTTTTCAAGAATTAAACGAAAACCCAATTTTTGCTGATGTAAGTGTTTATAATCGCACCGTGATGACTGCTCAAAGCTTGCCCCACGTTGTTGACGAAGCAATTAAAGCCGCCTACGAATATAAAGGAGTTGCTATTGTGACAATTCCGGTTGATCTAGGTTTTGAAGAGATCGAAGAAGAACCCATATCGACTGCATCTACGCATAAAACAGGCGTGATTTTACCAGATGAGAAAGACCTACTAGCAGCTATTCCTTTTATTGAAAAAGCAACTAAACCGGTACTTTACATTGGTCAAGGAGCACGTAATGGTTTTACACAAATCAAGAAATTTACTGAGCATTTTTCTATGCCTGTCGTAGCCTCCGTTTTAGCTAAAGGAATTATTCCAGACGATTATAAAAACTTTCTTGGTTTTGCTGGACGTGTTGCCACAAAACCAGCCAATGAAGCTTTAGCAATAGCGGATCTTATTTTATTTGTGGGTAGCGATTTTCCATTTGGCCGTGCCTTCTTTAATCCCGATGCAGAATTTATCCAAGTCGATATTGATGCTTCAAAATTTGGCCGAAGACACACGCCTTCTCTGACTATTTTAGGCGATGCAAATACAACTTTAGAAAAATTAACCTCACTTGGGCAACCTCGCCCTGAAGATCGTTGGTATTTGGCTAACCAAGAAAATAAAGAAAAATGGGTTAACTGGTTACACTCTTTTGAAGATCGAAAAGACAAACCACTCCGTCCAGAAGCTGTATACAAAGAAATCAATCGTATTGCAGAAGAAGATGCCATTTTTGTAACAGATGTTGGGAACACAACGATCCACTCTATTCGTTTATTGAACATGAATGGCCAACAAAAACATACAACGTCTGGATGGTTTGCAACAATGGGAAATGGTATCCCAGGAGGAATTGCTGCACAATTAAGCTTCCCTGAAAAGCAAGTTTTTACCTTAAGCGGTGACGGCGGTTTTGCAATGGTTATGCAAGATATCATTACACAAGTAAAATACCAACTTCCTATTATTAATGTTGTTTTCTCCAATTCTTCATTTGGCTTTATCGAAGCAGAACAAGAAGATACCGAACAAAAGAAATTTGGTGTACTTTTAGAAGATGCTGATTTTGGAAAAGCTAGTGAAGCACTAGGCGCTGATAGTTTTACCATTACCGATTATCATCAATTACGCCCTGCTTTTGATGCAGCAAAACGATCCAATCGTCCAGTGGTTATTGATGTTAAAATTGGTAATAAACGTCCTCTACCTGTAGAAGATCTCCATCTAGATCCAAGTAAATATACAGTTGAAGACATCAAACAATTCAAAGAAAAATATGAAGTACATGATTTACCTGTATTAAATGAATTATATGAAAATAAAAATTAAACGTTTTTTTATGTAATAAAGCACATTGTTCCATAAATAAGTATAGATAAAAAAGCAACCAGAAGGACATGGTTGCTTTTTATCTCTTTTTTTTTATTTATCTAAAAGCATAAACAATATGATTAATCCCAAAAATCATAAAGTAAAAACCAACAAGAAAACTTAAAGTTAAAGCAGAAGAAATAGGATTAAATAATAACATGATGCCTAGCAAAATACCTAAAATATTTATAACTACTGTAAACCAATAATAGCCTGTACTGATACCTTTAGCCAAATCAGCTGTAAACAAAGCCAATACAGAATCTGCAATAAACCAGATGGCAAAGACAAATGGTAAAGCTATGACCCCAGCACCAATATTAAATAAAAAGAAAATCCCTATTAAAATATCAATAATCCCAATAACCAAAGGCATTTTCCCTTTATACCCAGTTAATTCTTTCATACAATTGCGAAGAAATAATTCAAAAATCCCCTTTAAAAATGCAAAAATAGCAAATACAAGTACAATCGCTACTAGATTCCCTACAGGATCTTGAAAAGACATAAGAGAAACAAAGACAAATAAAATCCCTAAAAGTAATGATCCCCAATCCACCGTTTTTCTTTCATTCATTATTATCCCAGCTTTCATTTTAATCTATTATTCATAGTAACGCTCTATTTAAATAACGTCAAAATATATGCTGATATGAAAAATCAGTCTGACGTAGGCTATATTTAAAAAAAAATGATTGATCATTTAATAAAAAATTTACTCACTTTACTTTCAACATTCCCTTCGCTAGATAGAAAAAGCGAGTCATTTTAAAATTTCCATAGATATTTCATTATCATAGTAAATTCTTTTTGTTTTATAGGTTCTTTAACTATTTTTTTTTACGGTGTTTCACGTGAAACACAAAGAATTATCGATTGCCTTGAAACTTTCTTCTTTCCCCTATATAATGCTAGAAGACTTGTTAAATACTATAAAAATAAAGTGAGGAAAAAAATTGATTACTGTAAATGATGTAAGTTTGCACTTTTCAGACCGCAAACTATTTGATGATGTTAATATTAAATTTACTCCAGGAAATTGCTATGGCTTAATAGGTGCAAATGGTGCAGGTAAATCAACGTTCCTTAAAGTTTTATCTGGAGATTTGCAACCTTCAACTGGAACTGTCTCAATGGGACCAGACGAACGGATGGCCGTTTTAAAACAAAATCACTATGACTACGAAGAATATACGGTTTTAGAAACTGTTATTATGGGACACAAACGTCTTTATGAAGTAATGAAAGAAAAAGATGCCATTTATATGAAAGAAGATTTTACAGACGAAGATGGCATTCGTGCGGCAGAACTAGAAGGAGAATTTGCTGAATTAAATGGCTGGGAAGCAGAACCGGAAGCTGCTGTTTTACTACAAGGATTAAACATTCCAGAAGAATTGCATCATCAATTAATGAGTGAACTGACTGGTGGACAAAAAGTAAAAGTACTTTTAGCACAAACATTATTTGGTAAACCAGATGTTTTACTTCTTGACGAACCAACGAATGGATTAGATATTCAGTCAATCAATTGGTTGGAAGAATTTTTAATCGAATTTGAAAATACTGTTATTGTTGTTTCTCATGACCGTCATTTCTTAAATAAAGTATGTACCCATATGGCAGATTTAGATTTTGGTAAAATCAAGTTATATGTTGGCAACTATGATTTTTGGTTAGAATCTAGCCAATTAGCTGCAAAATTGCAAGCCAATGCAAATGCAAAAAAAGAAGAACAAATCAAAGAGTTACAAGAATTTATTGCTCGTTTTAGCGCAAATGCTTCAAAATCTAAACAAGCAACTTCTCGTAAAAAAATGCTTGAAAAAATTACCTTAGACGATATTCAACCTTCTTCACGTCGTTATCCGTTTGTTGGATTTAAACCAGAACGTGAAATTGGGAATGATCTTTTACAAGTAGAAAATGTGAGTGTAACGATTGATGGTAAGAAAATATTAAATGATATATCATTTAACTTAAACAAAGAAGATAAAGTTGCTTTTGTCGCTGAAAATGATATTACAACAACCACATTATTTAAAGTCATCATGGGCGAAATCACTCCTGACACTGGTACGGTTCGATGGGGTGTTACAACCAGTAATTCTTATTTACCAAAAGATACAACGAAAGAATTTGAAAATGATTTAACAATTTTGGATTGGTTGCGTCAATATGCAAGTAAAGAAGAAGATGACAATACCTTTTTACGAAGTTTCTTAGGACGAATGCTCTTTTCTGGTGAAGAGGTGTTGAAGCCAGTCAATGTTCTATCTGGTGGAGAAAAAGTGCGTTGTATGCTTTCTAAAATGATGCTTTCTAAAGCCAATGTCTTAGTTCTAGACGATCCTACCAATCATTTAGACTTAGAATCTATTACTGCATTGAACGATGGATTAATGGCATTTACCGGCTCTATTCTTTTTGCTTCTCACGATCACCAATTTATCCAAACCCTTGCAAACCGCATTATTGCCGTTTCTGATAAAGGGGTAATTGATCGTGCAGATACAACCTATGATGAATTCTTAGAAAATAAAGATATTCAAAAACAACTGAATGAACTGTAGAATTAGAAAAAAACTTTTTAGGAACACCTATAAAAAGAAAAAGCACGACTAGATCGTACTCCTCAATTTTTTTAATGTGAAGTGAAAACGTAGCAACAGCAAATAAAAAATCCTGAAACATCTTTATGTTTTGGGATTTTTTGTTTTAAATCTCAAAGACACCTCCTAGCAAAAGATAATTTTTTTATAGACATCTATTGAATTTGAGAAAATTAGTAAGTAGTCTCCTCAATCCTTCTTCTTTTTTATTATTGATCTCTTTATTTTCATGGATAAATACGCTATAATAGAAACTGAAAAAAGGAGTTGCGTCAACAACCCCTTTGATCAGTAACCAGTGCCGTTAAAGACGGTAGCTTTATTTTAGATTGCTATACCATCTAAAAACTTCGCTAAAGTGTGTTTAGATGGTTATTTTTTTTGGTCTTTTTTGTCTATTATCTGCAACACCAATGTCGCAAAGGCGAGCATCAGTTGTAAAGATTCAAATACAGACAACTTTATTCCTTTCTAGGGATAAAGCGTATAACCATAAGCATCACCTCTTATTTAAGAGATTAGCTACCATCTTTTACACCCACCAATTACTGATAATTATTGTATCAAAATTTAGTCATTCATACTATAGACAATAACTTAAAATTTAAATAATTTTGTTATTTTATATTCGTGAAAAAGAGATGTTCAGAGAAAAAATATTTTTCTTTGAACATCCCTTTTTTAAAAGTTTATTTTCTTCAATGGATAGTCCACGCCATTTTATCGAGTAACCCCCATTGAAAAAATGGCAATACAACCATAACCCGTGTGACTAGCGATAGTAGGACCTAAAGGATATAATTTGACTTCTTTCATTTTAATATTTTCTTCTAGTAATTGTTTTGTTTTTTCGGCGCTTTCTAAGTCTCCTGCATAAGCAATATAGACTGTTTGTTCTAATGGCGCCACAATCGTTTTGACAGTTTCTTCAACAATTTTTTGAATCGATTTATTTCTTCCTCTTACTTTACCAATGTTTGTCAATCGACCTTCTTTATCAACTGTAATGATTGGTTTTACATTTAAAATACTCCCCAATGTAGCACTTGTCTTGGAAATACGGCCTCCACGTTCAAGATGCTTTAAATCATCGACCGTTACCCAGGAATGCACTTTTAAATAATTTTTTTCTAACCATTCCCATAATTCTTCGATCGTCTTTCCTTCATTTTTTAAGCGGACAGCTTCTAATACTAACAATCCTTCGCCTATACTCGCAGCTTTCGTATCAAATACTTGTATTTGAGGATCTGGATATTCTTCTTTCAATATTTCTACCGCTTGTAAGGCGCTATTATAGGAGCCACTTAAACCACTTGAAAAGGCAATATACAAGATAGGGACTTGTTTTTCAACATAGGGACGGAAAAACTCTAAATATTGCCCTACATTAATTTGTGAAGTCGTTGGTGTCGCTCCGTTTTTTAATTGTGCTATGTAATGATCATAATTAAATGTTTTTCCAAGATCATCTACTAGTTCTTGTCCCTCTAATTGAAGCTTCATTGATAAATACTCGACATTTGCTGTTTGTAATACTTGGTAAGGCAAATCACAGCATGAATCTGTTACGATTTGATACACAAACTTCAACCCCTTTAACGTTTCATTTTAACTCTGCTCCCTATTATAGCAAATCTATGACATACAAAATAACATTAACTATTTAAATAGGCCTTTTGCTCTCTGATATCACGGAGACATTCATAAGTTTTTGCCATCCCTGTTCTACTATTTGCGAGAAAAAACGCCGAAACTAACCAAAATTTTAACCCAAATTTCGTAGTTTCGACGCTTTTATTCCTCATTGTATAAGAACTTTTGATTCTTTCAGCAAATTCGTTCATTCTTAAAATTAAAGAATGTCCTGTTTAACGAAGTTAGCTGTAAAGTCTATATTTGTGCCCAGACGCTTTCTAAGATGTTTGTTTGTGTTCTGTCAGGCCCTACTGAAAATGTGGAGATGCGTACACCTACAAGCTCAGAAATACGTCTTACATAGTTACGTGCATTTTCTGGCAATTCAGAAAGTGTCTTGCATTTCGTAATATCTTCAGACCATCCAGGTAGTTCTTCATATACTGGTTTACAACGTTTCAATTCTTTCAAACTTGCTGGGTAATGATAAATCAGCTCACCATCTAGTTCATAGGCCGTACAAATTTTTACTGTTTCTAATCCGCTTAATACATCAATCGAATTAAGAGATAAATTTGTAATACCTGATACACGTTTTGAATGGCGCATAACAACCGTATCAAACCATCCAACTCGTCGTGGACGACCTGTTGTTGTGCCATATTCACGACCTACTTCACGTATTTGTTGCCCTGTTTCATCAAATAATTCTGTAGGGAACGGGCCATCTCCAACACGAGAAGTATAAGCTTTACATACTCCGACGACTTTATTAATTTTAGATGGACCAACGCCACTACCAATTGTTACACCACCTGCTACTGGATTGGAAGAAGTAACAAATGGATATGTCCCTTGGTCGATATCCAACATAACGCCTTGAGCACCTTCAAAAAGGACACGTTTTCCAGCATCTAATGCGTCATTTAAAATGACAGATGTATCTGTTACATATTGCTTGATTTGTTGACCGTATTCGTAATATTCCTCAAAAATTGAATCAAAATCAATTGGTTCAGAGTCAAACATTTTTACAAATTGGCGGTTTTTATCATCTAAGTTTAAACGTAGGCGCTCTTCAAAAATTTCTTTGTCTAATAAGTCAGCAATTCTTATACCTACACGAGCAGCTTTATCCATGTAGGCTGGTCCGATCCCTTTGATCGTTGTGCCGATTTTATTTTCGCCTTTTGCGTCTTCTTGTAATTGATCCAATTTAATGTGATAAGGTAAAATGACATGCGCACGATCAGAAATACGTAAATTGTCAGTAGTCACACCTTTTTCATGTAAATAAGCAAGCTCTTTGACTAATGATTTTGGATTGACTACCACACCATTACCAATCACACTAATTTTATCTTTATAGAAAATCCCCGAAGGAATCAAATGCAGTTTATAAGTAACACCGTTGAATTTGATTGTGTGTCCTGCATTGTCGCCACCTTGGTACCGTGCGATCACCTCAGCATTTTCACTAAGAAAGTCAGTAATTTTTCCTTTTCCTTCGTCGCCCCATTGTGTACCTACTACTACTACAGATGACATCTGAACACCTCGTTTTAATATTATTTAATCCTGAATTATTGTAACAATAACCAATCTTTTATTCAACTAAAATCGAATGATATTTTTATTTTTTTTATAAAAGCGTTTGAAAAGCGAACAATAAACGTATAAAAAAGAACTTACTAATTTCTCTACCTATAGATGAGATGAGAGCTATTTCAAACTCGTAATTTGAGCTTAGAACAACCTTTTATCTGATTTATTTCACTATTTTGGAGAAAAAAATAAAGGCTTCCTTGCCTTTTTATAGCCATGTTGTTAATTTCTTTCAGTTTATTACAGCAAATACTAGTATCTTAGGCTTTCACTCCATCATAAACAAAAAGAATACGATTATGTATAAACAAAGAGACCTTCAAAAAGGTCTCTAAAATAGTCTCTTCTTAGTATTCTTCTCTCGGTGACAAGGAAGAAAATTTATTGTATTCCTTGATAAAAAGTAACTCAACTGTGCCTCGAGCACCACTACGGTTTTTTTCAATGATTACTTCAATAACATTGTCATTTTTCGGCTCATTGTCTTCATTGTCTTCGCCGCCTTCTCGTTCATAATAATCGTCCCGATATAAGAAAGCAACGATATCTGCATCTTGCTCAATTGACCCTGATTCACGGATATCACTTAAGACAGGACGTTTATCTTGCCGTTGTTCGACTCCCCGAGAAAGCTGAGACAGCGCAATAACAGGGACTTTTAATTCTTTCGCTAGTTTCTTTAATTGACGAGAAATATCTGAAACTTCTTGTTGACGGTTTTCTCTACCGTTTCCTTCAATCAGTTGCAAATAATCAATTAAAATTAACCCAAGATTTCCCTTTTCCTGTGCTAGTTTCCGACATTTTGCTCGGATTTCAGAAATTTTTATCCCTGGAGTATCATCAATAAAAATATTTGCTCTTGATAAACTTCCCATCGCAACGATCAAATTTGACCATTCTTCTTCGGAAAGTTGTCCCGTACGTAAATGACTTGCTTCGATAGATCCTTCTGCACAAAGCATCCGATTAACCAGTGATTCTGCCCCCATTTCCAAACTAAAAATAGCGACTGAACGGTCCGTTTTCGTACCCACGTTTTGAGCAATATTTAATGCAAAGGCTGTTTTCCCTACCGCAGGACGAGCCGCCAGAATAATCAATTCTTCTGGTTGGAAACCCGCTGTCATTTTATCTAAACCTTGATAACCAGTAGGAAGACCTGTAATTTCCTCATTGTTTTGAGCTAACTGGTCAATATTTTCAATGGTCGAATTTAGGACTTCTGCAATTGATAAAAAGCCACTGCGGTTTCTTTTTTCAGATACTTCTAAAATACTGCGTTCAGCATCATCTAAAATAGTTTGAACTTCTTCCCCTTGCTCGAAACCTTTCGTCACGATGCCTGTCGCAGTTTGAATCAATGTACGAAGCAATGATTTTTCTTCGACGATTTTCGCATAGTAAACAATATTAGCCGCAGTCGGTACAGCTAAAGCTAAATCTGAAAGATAACTTAATCCACCCGCATCTTCTAATAAATTGGCTTGTTCCAAACGATCTTTTACCGTCACGACATCAATGGCTTCATTTCGGTCATTTAACTCGATCATTGTTTCGAAAATAATTTGATGCCCCCGACGATAAAAATCTTTCGGTTCTATGTACTCCATGGCATCAATGATCGTTTCAGCATCTAGAAAAACAGACCCTAAAACCGCTTGTTCAGCTTCAATATTTTGCGGTGGTATTCGATCCTGCCACACTTCATTCATCTATCTCGCTCCTTGTCTTCAATTGCTTTATTTTACAAGAAAATCGCGAAAAAGTCACTTTAAAAAAGTGAGTTTAATAGTTGTTTATCTTCTGAAAACAAGAAAAGAGACCATTCTTTCCAAGAATAAGTATAGAAAATACACACTTTGATTCATAAAAAAATTAAATTAGCAAAAAATTTGAGAAAGAAAAACCATTGATAAAATGAATAGCTATAAAAAGTAGTTCAGTTAAGTTATTCCTTACGTCAGTACCAAACAAGCTATGTGTTCAATAGATGTTGCTATAATCCAAGAGGAAAAAAGGGGAAATGAAATTTATATTGTTCATTTTTTTTCGTTTTTGTAAAATAATGGACCACTTATGATTACTTAACCCTCTATACTATTAATTGTGCTAGAATCGATTTCAGAAAATATTTTCTAATCTACACAAAAAATTTTTAGGAGGTAGTTTATCATGAAAAAAAAGGAACTCATTGCTATTTTATTCTCTTTTCTAACTTTATTTGGGGCTGTAGTACCAGGAGTAACACAAATCGTTTATGCTGCTGAGGAAACTGCTATTAGCACATCAACTGAAACTCATTTTCAACTAGCTCAAGTCACGATTGTCGAATCTAATGAATTATACAAAGCTTTTGTGAAAGAAGTGAATCGTCCAGAAATCAAACAACAGTTACTGAATCAGCCAAACTCAGAAGAAACAAAAAATTTGATCCAGTCACTTATCCTAAAATATGATGGAGCTGAGGTCCGCTATGCTTATGGAAACAATAATTTCGCACGAGGACTTTATGATACTACGGGATGGTCAGAAAAATTTGTTAATGGTGGGATTAATGACTACGCGACTAGTAAGACAGGATTAGCTAATTTAAGAGATTATTTAGGATTTTGTGCTGCAGGTCTAGCAGTAAATGGCGCTGGATACGGTGCATTAATTGGTGGTGTTATCGGTGCTGTAGTGGGGACTATTATTGGTGCTGGAGTATTAGCAAAACGTTGCGAACAAGGACAAAGTGATGTAAAATCAATGATTAACAAAGGTAGATCGAATGGAGGAGTGCGTATGACTTTATCAGCAGAATTTCCTATCTGTAGTTTAACGTCACAAACGCAGTGCGCTATATGAGACTAGGAACCCTATTGATTTATTCAACCGTTCTTGTGGTGGTATTACTATTTTTGAAATATCGCAAAAAAAAATAATCAAAGTTACATGATAGAAAAACATGCTAAGGCAAGTGAGAGATTGGTGAAAACTCCCACTTGCCTTAGTATGTTTTTTCATTTTTAAATAATTGTAATTCACAACTTTTGTGTTCATCTTTATACTTAAAAAGTGTTATTTTAATAATCTATTAAACAAATTTTGAATCTCCACTATGATTTACGTACTTATAAATATAGTTTGGGTTATTCCACTTAATATACAATTGTTATTTTAAAGTTAAGATAAATTTAAAAATGTTATATAAAAGCCTACTAAAATAAAATTTATCCTATAAAAATTTTCTTAGAAAATATTTTACTCATTATTTTTACGTTATTGTTTGTTGTTTTTATTTTTCTATATTATTATACTTAGAAAAGGAGTGAGTAGTTATGAGGAAAAAAATATTGTTATTTTTAAAATTTTTTTCGTTTTACTTATTGTCCTACTGAGTGGTTGTAAGTCTGCTAATCAAAAGAAAATAGAAAATGCTGAATTAAACCAAGTAACAAATGGTGGTACCCTTCAAAGTAGAGGTACTTACAAATTAAAAGTTGGCACGCTTCAAATTTTCAAAGAAATTCAATTATCTAAAAATATTAATCAAGATCCTGCTAAACTTGCTACATCCGATAGCGAAAAGGAACAAATAAAAAAATTGTTAGCAAATGATTTTACTAAAGAAGATAATAAACCTGAACAAAACGAATTATTTCAAACATATAATAAAAAAATAAAAAACTGCTATGCTCAAATCGATGAAGAAAATAAAAAAACACAGGAAAATAATGGAGAACATTTACGATTTTCTGTGCAATTTATTTAAAATTTATATTTTTCAAAGCGAGTAAACACCTATAAAATAAGGAAAATATGTATTTTTTTAGAGAATTTTTTTTGCGTATTTAAATGTCCGAATGCTAAATAGTAATAGTAAGTGGGATTAATTTATTTTTTTTAATATAAATTAGTCTTTTAGTTAAAAAACTATATTTAATTATTAAAAAAAACAGTATAATTACATATCATAAAAGGGAAAAGAGGGCTTGAATAACGTGATCTGCTTCAAGAATTAAGAATGAAAAATTGAAAATAGCTTTTCATATTTTTAATTTTTCATTCTTAATTCCGTAGAAGAAATGCTGTGAACACCATTTACATATATTTAAAGCGTGGAGTAAAAGTATGCTTTACTTTTGCCCCACGCTCTTCGTTTTATTCTTGTACCACATGCACTTTGATTGTAGCAGTTACTTCATGATGCAATTTTACTGGCACATTTGTATACCCTAATGTACGAATAGGATTATTCAATTCAATTTTACGTTTGTCTAATTTGATTTTGTATTGCTTATTTAAACCTTCTGCGATTTGTTTTGATGGAATTGAACCAAATAAACGACTATCTTCACCAGCTTTTGCTTTTAATTCAACCACGGTATCTTCTTTTTCTAAGAAATCTTTTAATTTTTTTGCTTCTTCTAAGATTTCAGCTTCTTGTTTTTCTTGCGCCTTTTTTTGTCCTGCTAACTGGCTAATACTACTTTTAGTTGCTTCTTTTGCTAAATTATTTTTTAATAAATAATTTTGTGCATAACCAGTTGGTACTTCTTTTATGTCGCCTTTTTTTCCTTTACCTTTTACATCTTGTAAAAAAATGACTTTCATAATTCATTACTCCTTATCATATAATTGATTCCTATTTTCATTGATTGCAGCCAATAGCCGCTGTTTTGTTTCTTCTACTGTGACACCTTCTAATTGGGTCGCCGCATTGGTAAAATGCCCTCCACCGCCTAAGGATTCCATAATCACCTGAACATTGATCGTACCAGAACTGCGGGCACTGATTCCCACAAGTCCATCTGTGCGTTTGGTAATGACAAACGCACCATTGATATTGATCATTGACAAAAGCGTATCGGCCGTTTTTGCAGCGATCACACTATTGTACTCTTTTTCATCGGTACCTGCTGCCACAACAATATCTGAAGTCACATATTCGCTTTGGGCAATCAAGTGGCTAATTTCCAAATAGGTTTCTAAATCTGAACTCAATAAATATTGTACTAGGGAAGCATCCGCACTACAAGACCTTAAATAGCTTGCAACGTCAAAAGTTCGTGCAGTCGTTCTGACGTTAAAGCTATTGGTATCGACAGTCATACCTGCAAGTAATAGCGTCGCCTCAAAACGATCAAGCCGATTGGTTCGATTACTTTGGTACTGGATCAGTTCAGTTACCAATTCAGAAGCAGAAGAGGCGGAAGATTCGATATAAGTTAATAAAGGCTTACTTGGAAACTCCTCCCCACGTCGATGATGATCAATAATGACAATTTTATCAAATTGTTCATATAGGCTCTGTGAGATTGATAGCGATGGTTTATGGTAATCAACCATTACAAGTAAGTCCTCTTCTTTTTTTAGTTCCATCGCTCTTTTTGGCGAGATTAACTGCGCTTCTAGTTCCGGATGTTTATGGATCTCTTCTAGACAACGTTCTACGTCTGGAATAATTTCAGTTTCATCAAGTACAACATATGCCTTCTTCTGATTGAAACGAGCTAAACAACTGACACCAAAAGCAGAGCCAATCGCATCCATGTCAGGAAATTTATGTCCCATGATAAAGACGTCCCCAGTTTCATCAAAAATTTTACGAAGCGCTGTGCTCATCGCTCGTGATCTCACTCGCGTTCGTTTCACTGATTTCGCTGATTTACCACCATAATAAACCGGTTTGGCTCCCTCACGCAGTTCTTTGACTACGACTTGGTCGCCTCCTCTCACTAAAGCAATATCAAGGTTATTTTGGGCTTCACTACCAATTTCAGCCAGTGACTCTTGTCCGTAAGCGATCCCCATACTTAACGTAATCGGTAAATTTTGTCTTTCAGCTTCTGCACGCAAGCGATCCAATAGGTCAAACTTCTTGTCCATCATTTTTTTTAAATCAGCCATCTGTGATACAAAGAAAAAACGTTCTGCATTGATACGCTTGAAAAAGACATGATATTCATTCATCCAATCAGAAACCAGCGTAGTAATAAACGAATTTAGATAAGAAATTTCTTTATCATCTAATTTGTCAATTGCATCGGCATAATTATCAATTGAAACAATTCCAATAACTGGTTGGATATTTATCTGATGCAATTTCAATAGTTGATTTTGCGTAATATCATTGAAATAGATGACACCTTTTACTGTATCCATTTCAAATTGAAAGGTTTTATCTGCAAGATATACTTGTTTTTTCTTTTTTTCTTTCGCATTAAAAAAAACTTCCAATAATTCTTCTTCTGTTAACCCACTTTGATCTTTAATTGTTAATGCTAACGGGTTTAACCATTCGATTTTTTGGCTTGTAGGCTGATAAGCAATTACACCAACTGGCATAACTTCTGATACATATGCAAGATTCGTTTCAGCAACCGTCGAAGCCTGTTGAATTTTTTCTCGGTTTTTTATCGTCAACCACTGTTTTAATTTAAACCAATAGCGGATCCCTAATAAATTCAATAAAAGAATGACCAAAGCGCTAACAAAACGAAATGGTGTAAATAAGACAACCAGTACTTCAAACAGTAGGAACAAAAAAATGAAGAGAGGTCTAGGGGTCAAGTTTTCTTTTTCTTTTTCCATTGTTTTCCTCCCATAATTGATTAGTTTCATTCTACCATAACACACATCATTCAAGCGACTAAACCAGTGTTTGAACTTTCAGTTAACAACTTATTCAAGCAAGGAAATCAAAGATGGAAACAGTACTCCATAATTCAGAAGTCAGTAAAAAGTTGAGTGAATTATCTTTTTTATTCGAAAGTAAAAACTAGATAGAAGCTACTAAAAATTGATTCATTTTTCGTTATTTAAGTGATCTTGCAAATAAAATACCTATCAATTTTATCCATATAAAAGGTCCAATCGTTAGTTAATAAAAAATAAAAAATGAGCCTCTGATTACAAGAATCATTGGCTCATTCATTGTTTCAATTAGTCTTCGCTTACGAAAGGTAGTAAGCCCATGATACGTGCGCGTTTGATAGCAACAGTAATTTTACGTTGGTTTTTAGCGCCAGTACCTGTTACACGACGTGGCAAGATTTTACCGCGTTCTGAGATAAATCTTTTTAGTAATTCAATATCTTTATAATCGATATATTCAATATGGTTAGCAGCAATATAGTCTACTTTACGACGTTTACGTCCGCCTCTTCTTTGTTGTGCCATTCTATTTCCCTCCTATCAAATTCGTTTAGAATGGTAAATCATCGTCTGAAATGTCGATCGTTGAACTTGAACCAAATGGGTCAGAATTATCACGATCAAAATCAGGCATACCGTTGGATGATTGAGATGTTTGATTATAGTTATTACTTCCGCCAAAATCATTTGTCGATTGACCAGAGCTTTGGTAACCGCCACTTTGTTGACGATTTTCAGATGCAGCACGACTTTCCAATAATTGGAAGTTCTCAGCAACTACTTCTGTGACGTATACTCTTTGTCCTTGTTGATTATCATAAGAACGAGTTTGAATGCGTCCAGTCACGCCTAAGAGAGTTCCCTTACGTGCATAGTTTGCTAATGTCTCTGCTGATTTACGCCAAATCACACAATTAATAAAGTCAGCCTCACGATTGCCGTTTTGACTAGTAAAATTACGATTAACAGCTAAAGTAAACGTTGCTACTGCAGTGCCACTTGATGTATATCGCAAATCCGGATCTTTAGTTAGACGTCCAACTAGTACAACATTATTAATCAAAAAGATCATCTCCTCTCATCGTTTTTCTATTGTTTCACATGAAACAATAAATTAAGCTTCTTCTTTAACAATCATGTGACGAATAATATCGTCATTGATTTTAGCTAAACGGTCAAATTCATTGACTGCGTTAGCTGATGATGGAGAAGACACTTTAACGATGTGATAGATACCTTCACGGTAACCGTTCATTTCATACGCTAAACGGCGTTTTTCCCAATCTTTAGATTCTAGAACTTCCGCTCCATTATCTTTTAAGATTGCATCGAAACGTTCGATTAAAGCAGTTTTTGCTTCTTCATCAATGTTTGGACGAATAATGTACATGATTTCATATTTCGTATTTTCCATTGATTTTCACCTCCCTATGGACTTTCGGCTCTTAGATTCCCAAGAGCAAGGAGAGTTTTCTAATAAATTAGACTACTCACAAGCTTTGATTATACACGCATGTCACTAAAAAAGCAAGATATCAAAAAAAGAAAGGGAAATTCGATTTTTTGATCGTTTCTCCCTTTCTTTTTTGTTTTCTAGGTTTTTCTCATCTACTATTCTTCTGGTTGATCTGGTGATATTTCGCCGACAACTTCTGTCGAATTACCTATTTCTTCCGTTGCTTCTGGTTCAACTGCCGCCATTGTGACCACTTTCGTATCAGCTTCCATCTTGATTAAGCGCACGCCTAATGTAGCACGTCCTGTCTGAGAAACGGTGGATACATTAAATCGAATGATGACCCCTTTATCGGTAATGATCATAATATCTTCTTTCCCAACTACCGTTGCTAATCCAGCGAGTGGACCATTTTTTTCAGTGATATTGGCAGTCTTGATTCCTTTACCACCGCGTCCTTTCACTGGATACTCAGTGACTTTCGTTCGTTTACCGTATCCTTTTTCAGTAATAATTAAGACTTCATGATCTTCGTTCATTAAGGCAGCGCCCACTACATAATCATCTTCTCTCAAACGAATGCCTCTAACACCAGATGCTGTTCGTCCCATATCACGAACGGCTTCTTCTGCAAACGTGACCGAGTAGCCATTATGAGTACCAATAATAATATTCGACTTGCCGTCTGTAAGTAGGACATTGACTAATTCGTCCTCTTCTTTTAAGCCAATCGCAATCAATCCATTACTTCTAATATTCGCAAATGCTGTGACTGTTGTTCGTTTAACAGTACCTTGACGAGTAGTAAAGAAAAGATAGTGTCCTTCTTCTGCTTGCCCAGTTACAGCAATGATTGCTTGGATTTTTTCGCTAGAGTCAATTCCAAGTAAATTAATAATTGGAATCCCTTTGGCTGTTCTCCCATATTCTGGAATTTCATATCCTTTTGCACGATAAACTTTTCCGTTATTTGTGAAGAACAATAAAGTGTCATGGGTTGAACAAGAAACGAGATTTTTGACAAAATCATCATTATGAACGCCCATTCCTTGGACACCACGACCTCCACGGCGTTGAGCTCTAAATTCATTATTTGCTAGACGTTTGATATAACCATTATTCGTTAATGTAATAACGATTTCTTCTTCCTCGATTAAATCTTCATCTTCAAGACTTAATACTTCACCAACGAGTAGTTCCGTACGGCGCTTATCACCAAAACGTTGATTCAATTCAGCGAGTTCTGTTTTGATAATTTCTGTCACGCGTTCTGGTCTGGCAAGGATGTCTGTTAAATCTTCAATCAAACGCAATAATTCTTGGTATTCATTTTCAATTTTCTCACGTTCCAAACCAGTCAAACGACGTAAACGCATATCTAAAATCGCTTGTGCTTGACGATCGGATAATTCAAAACGTTCAATCATTGTTGATTTTGCTTCATCATCCGATTTAGAACCACGAATAATCGCAATAATTTCATCAATATGGTCTAAGGCAATCCGTAAACCTTCTAAGATGTGTGCACGTGCTTCTGCTTTTTCTTTTTCAAAGATTGTACGGCGAGTGATGACTTCTCGTTGATGTTCGATATAATTTTCAAGTATTTGTTTTAAACTTAATACTTTAGGAACACCCTTTTCAATCGCCAACATATTAAATCCAAATGAATTTTGCAAAGAAGTTAGTTTATATAAATTATTTAAGATAACTGATGCACTTGCATCACGCCGAATATCAATAACAATACGCATGCCTTCACGAGAAGATTCATCTCGTAAATCTGTGATACCTTCAATCCGTTTGTCTCGGTGTAATTCAGAAATACGTTCAATTAATTTTGCTTTATTCACCATATAAGGAAGTTCTGTAACGATAATACGTTCTTTTCCATTAGGCATTTCTGTAATTTCTACTTTTGCACGAACAGTAATGGAACCTTTCCCTGTTTCATAAGCTCGACGAATACCAGATTTCCCCATCACCAGTCCACCTGTTGGAAAATCTGGACCAGGTAGGACTTCCATTAATTCATTCGTCGTCACCTCTGGATTATCCATTAATAAATCAATCGCCGCTACTACTTCAGATAAATTATGAGGGGGAATATTTGTCGCCATTCCGACCGCAATTCCGGTTGTACCATTCACTAACAGGTTCGGAAAGCGTGCAGGAAGTACAATTGGCTCTTTTTCTGTGTCATCATAGTTACTTTGAAAGTCTACCGTATTTTTATTAATATCACGTAACATTTCTGTTGCAATTTTACTCATCCGAGCTTCGGTATACCGCATGGCCGCTGCTCCGTCTCCATCGACAGAACCAAAGTTTCCGTGACCATCGACAAGCATATAACGATAGCTAAATGGTTGTGCCATCCGTACCATGGATTCATATATGGCACTGTCTCCATGAGGATGATACTTACCCATAACATCCCCAACAATTCTGGCAGATTTTTTGTGGGCTTTATCTGGTGTCACACCTAATTCATTCATCCCGTATAAAATACGTCGATGCACGGGTTTTAAACCATCTCGAACATCCGGTAGTGCACGAGCTACAATAACACTCATCGCATAATCGATGAAGGAGTCTTTCATTTCGCTAGTTAGATTGACATCATGGATGTTCTCTCTGATTTCTTCACTCATCTTTTTTCCTCCTTCATGACTATATATCTAAGTTTTTCACGTAATGGGCATTTTCTTCAATAAAGGCACGACGAGGTTCTACTCTGTCGCCCATTAACATTTCAAAAATTTGGTCAGCTGCAATCGCATCATCGACACTGACACGCGCCATCATACGTTTACTTGGATCCATCGTTGTTTCCCATAGTTGGTGATCATCCATTTCACCCAACCCTTTATAACGTTGTACACTTGGTTTTGGTGTCGCTGGAAGTGAAGCTACTACTTGCTTCAAATCTTCCTCAGCATTTTTTCCTGGCTGTACATACGTGATTTTTTTTCCTTGTTTCACTCCGTATAAAGGAGGTTGCGCAATATAAACATAGCCTGCTTCCACAATTGGACGCATGTAACGATAAAATAACGTCAACAATAATGTACGGATATGTGCACCATCGACATCGGCATCCGTCATAATGACTAATTTATGGTAACGTGCTTTTGAGACATCAAAGTCTTCACCAAAGCCTGTGCCCATCGCCGTAAATAACGAACGGATTTCTTCATTGGCAAGTATTTTATCCATACTTGCTTTTTCGACATTCAAAATTTTCCCACGGATTGGTAAAATTGCTTGAAATTGTCTGTCTCTTCCTTGTTTTGCAGAACCGCCGGCAGAATCTCCTTCGACGATGAATAATTCGCATCTTTCTGGATCATTGCTTGAGCAATCTGCTAATTTACCAGGGAGATTGCTGATTTCCAGTGCTCCTTTTCGTCTCGTTACTTCACGCGCACGTTTAGCAGCTAAACGTGCTTTAGAAGCAAGTAACCCTTTTTCTATAATTTGGCGACCGACACTTGGGTTTTCTAACAAGAATTTCATGAAATGCTCACTGAATAAACGATCCGTTACAGTTCGTACTTCTGAATTACCAAGTTTTGTTTTTGTTTGGCCTTCAAATTGAGGGTCCGGATGTTTAATAGAAATAACAGCTGTCAATCCTTCACGAACATCTTCTCCAGTGAGGTTGTCATCATTTTCTTTCATTAATTTTTGTTTACGTGCATAGTCATTAATAACACGTGTCAAAGCTGTTTTAAATCCTGATTCATGTGTCCCACCTTCATAAGTATGGATGTTATTGGCAAAACTCATGATATTCGAATGGTACCCATCTGTATATTGCATAGAAACTTCTACCGTGATGTCTTGTTGTTCGCCTTCTAAGTAAACAGGCTCTGGAAAAATAACTGTTTTATTGGCGTTTAAATATTCAACATAGCTCTTAATTCCACCATCATAATGATATTCTTTTATAACAGGGGCTTCTTCGCGCTTATCTTCAATCGAAATTTTCATTCCGCGATTTAAGAAAGCTAACTCACGGACACGTGTTGCTAGCTTGTTAAAATCAAAAATCGTCGTCTCCGTAAAAATCTCTGGATCAGGCGTGAAATGAACAGTTGTACCATGACGATCAGTTTGTTCAATAATCTTTAAATCATCTACCACAGCACCACGTCGGTATTCCTGATAATAAACATTTCCATCTTTATAGACTCTCACATCCAATTGAGTAGAAAGTGCATTAACAACAGAAGAACCAACGCCGTGAAGACCACCTGATACTTTATAGCCTCCTCCGCCAAATTTCCCTCCTGCATGCAACACAGTAAACACCGTCTCCACTGCAGGACGACCAGTCTTCGCCTGAATATCAACTGGGATTCCTCGACCATCATCAATTACCGTAATGCTGTTATCTTTTTCAATCACTACTTGGATTTTTGTTGCAAATCCTGCTAGTACTTCATCGATTGAATTATCAACAATTTCCCATACCAAGTGATGTAATCCTTCCGAACTTGTGGAGCCAATATACATACCTGGACGTTTTCGAACGGCTTCAAGTCCTTCAAGAACTTGAATTTGACTGGCATCATATTCTTTTGCGCGTTCGATTAAACTTCTTTCATCTGCCATTTAGCTTTCTTCTCCTTTTATTTCCCCTTGCTGAACATAAAAAACTTCTGGTTCAACGGTCATTTTATTTTTTACATGATCAAGAGTCGTCGTTGTTAAGAACGTCTGTACTTTCCCTTCAATTGTGTTTAATAAGTGTAGCTGTCGATTGTCATCTAATTCACTCATCACATCATCAAGTAAGAGGATTGGATATTCTCCTGTTTCCTCTTTGATCAAATCAATCTCAGCCAATTTGACACTTAAAGCGGTGGTTCTTTGTTGTCCTTGAGAACCATAAGTTTGCACATTTTTCTGATTGACGAAAAAAGAAAGATCATCACGATGTGGTCCAATCGTTGTCGTTCCACGAAACATATCTTTCTTTTTATTTTGATTCAACAACTCTAAAAATTGTGTCTGGATTTCTTCTTGTGACTGCGTGTTTAAAGAAGAAAACACAGTAACATATTCAATCTTTAACTGTTCTTTTTCCTGTGTAATCTGTTGATGCAATGTGTTCGCCCAAAATTCCAACCTTTGAACAAACTGTTCTCTTGCTTTCAGCACTTTACTACCAAAATCAGCCAGCTGTTCAGATAAGATATCTAGATAAAGTAAATCTGTTTGCTTTTTTTCATTTAGTTGTTTCAAGTATTGGTTTCTTTGTTTTAAGATTCCTTGATATTGCACCAAATCGTAAAGATAAATTGGATTGATTTGTCCCAATTCCATATCAAGAAATTTTCGTCTGACTTGCGGGCTACCTTTCACAAGCGAAAGGTCTTCTGGTGCAAACAATATGACATTTAATTGCCCAACATAGCTACTTAATTTTTTCTGTTCAATATAATTAATTTTTGTCTTGCGACCTTTTTTTGAAAGTAAAATTTCTAAAGGGATTTTAGAGGAACCTCTGCTGACTTCTCCTTGAATCAATGCTTGTTCTTCTGACCATCCAATTAATTCTTGTTCACTACTTGTACGGTGACTTCTAGTCATAGCCAAGACATAGATGCTTTCTAAAAGATTCGTCTTACCTTGTGCATTTTCTCCCAAAAAAATGACAAGATTTTTAGAAAATTCGATCTGCAATTCCTGATAGTTTCGATAATTTTTTAGATAAAGCTTATTCAGCCTCATTATCATTTATTCCTTTTTTTACCATAAAAAAAGTCCCTACTTCTGGAACTTCAACCATCATGCCGGGATAAAGTTTTCGTCCACGACGATTCTCCGGTTCGCCGTCTACCAAGACAGTGTTTTCAGCTAAATACCATTTTGCTTGTCCACCACTGCTAATAACTGTGACTTCTTTTAGCATTTGACCCAACGTCATAAATTCTGTATTTAGAATGACTTGTTGTTTCAATGTTCATCCCTCATTTTCATTAATAAATGTATACTCTATTATACCTTTTTTTAAGGAAGAAAACAAATTTATCCATATATTTTTCCATATGAGACGATTTAAGCGAAAAAAGGTGATTTAAACAAAAAGAAACAAAAAGCCTTAAAATTGATTTTATGGCTTTTTGTTTCTCTTTTTTGTTTTTTCATTTTCTTTTCATATTCAAGAAAAGTTCGTTTAATTTGTACGTACTGGTGTGATCAATTGAATAAATTGTTCGCCTTCTTCTGTTGGTTCTAAGGTAAACGGGCGGATAGAGGAAATAAATTTCACTTTGATACTCATGTCTCCAAATGCACGTAATGCAGCTTTCATGTAATCTGGATTAAATGAAATATCTAAAGGATCGCCACTACTTGCTACATAATTTAAACTTTCTTCTACTTTTCCGATTTCAGGTGAGTTTCCATATAAAACCACTGCATCAGATTGGATAGATAAACGAACGATATTGTTACGACCTTCATGAGACAACAAGGAAGCACGTTCAATGGCTGCAAGGAAACTTGGAACAGAAAACTCAACTTCTGTATTAAAACTTGAAGGAATCAGACGATTGGTATCAGGATAGTTTCCTTCCAACAAACGAGAATAGAAATACATATTTTCTGTTTTAAAAAGCACTTGATTCTCCATAATGCTGATCTCAACAATTTCTTCTTCGTTGACTAAAGAACGAGAAAGTTCAGTCAAACTTTTTCCTGGAATGACAATATCAAATTGATCAGCTGCTTGTTCTACTGGAATCACTCGTTGGCTTAAACGGTGTGAGTCAGTCGCTACAGCCAAAAGAGAATTATTTTCTAAAATAAAATGAACTCCCGTCAGAATTGGACGGCTTTCATGCTGAGAAACAGCAAAAACTGTTTCATTGATTAATTTTGTTAGAACATGAACAGGTAATTTCATTTGATTATGACTTTCAATTACAGGCAAATGAGGATAGTTCTCTGCATCTAACCCATTGACTAAAAAGTTTGCTTTTCCTGAAGTAATAGCTACTTGTTTGTTTTCTAAAACTTCCAAAGTGAAGGTATCTTCAGGCAATCGTCGAATGATTTCACTAAAGAAACGAGCCTGTAATACGATTGAACCAGTGGATTCAATTTGCATTTGAGCTTTTTCATTTTCGACAGACAATAAGGTTTCAATAGAGATATCTGCATTGCTACCTGTCAGAGTTAATCCTTCTTGTGTCAAAGTAATTTTTACTCCAGTCAAAATGGGAATGGTTGTTTTACTTGAAATAGCTCGCTGAACAGTTTGCAGTTCTTGCATAAAACTTGCGCGGTTTAAAGTAACTTTCATAGGAACTCTCCTTTAGATTATTGATTTATTATTAGTTAATATAAAATAATAAAAGTATTAGGTACTGTTGATTCTGTGGAAAACTAGGAAAACGTAAGAAATAAAAGAAAAAACAGCTGTGGAAAAGGTGTGCATAACTTTTGCTCTTTTTTTCTTTTTATCCACAAAGCGTTTTTTCGTTTTTTTAATTAATTTAGAAGAAAATTTTTGATTTCCGATATCTCGTTTTGCATGCTGACACTCGATTCAATTAAGTGTTGGATTTTTTCATGAGCATGAATCACTGTTGTGTGATCTTTGCCTCCAAATTCGGCTCCAATCTTTGGTAAAGAACTATCGGTTAATTCTCTGGCTAAATACATAGCAATTTGTCTGGGTACTACAATTGTTTTTACTCGTTTCTTTCCTTTTAGATCCTTTAATTGGATATGGTAATATTTTGCTACTTCTTCTTGGATCTGTAAGATAGAAAGCTGTGGATGCCCTTTGCCAGATTTTAGCGTTTTTAGTGCATCAGCTGCTAGACTAGTTGATATATCTTCACTATTCATTGCTGCAAATGCTTGTACTCGAACCAATGCTCCTTCTAATTCACGAATATTGGAATCAATCTGACCAGCAATATAACTAAGTGTATCATCAGGAATTTCTAAACGTTCAGCCGCCGCTTTTTTCCGTAAAATAGCTGTTCTAGTTTCTAAATCGGGTGGCGTGATGTCTACGGATAGCCCCCAAGCAAAACGAGAAACTAAGCGTTCTTGTAATTTTGGTATCTCATTTGGTAAGCGATCACTGGTTAAGACGATTTGTTTTCCTTCATTGTAAAGTGCATTAAAAGTATGGAAAAATTCTTCTTGAGTGGCTTCTTTTTCAGCAAAAAATTGAATGTCATCTACTAGTAAAAGATCAACATTTCGGTATTCTTGGCGAAATTCTTCCGCTGTTTTGTTTTGGATCGAGTTAATAAAATCATTGGCGAATGTTTCACTACTAACGTATTTGACCTTTGCATCAGGCTGGCTTAATAGCATTTGATGTCCGATTGCATGCATTAAGTGTGTTTTACCAAGCCCGACACCACCATAAAAGAATAAAGGATTATAAATAGAGCCGGGATCTTCTGCTACAACTAAAGCTGCAGCATGTGCCATTTGGTTACCTTTTCCAATAACAAAAGTGTCAAATGTGTATTTAGAATTTAACATCGCCTTTTTTATTGGATTAGCTATAGAGATTTTTGGACTTTTTATTTCTTCAACGATTTCTTGCTCGACTTCATCACCCGTGACAAAACGTGGGATGATCTCTTTTCCTGTTAACATATAGCCAACTTCAACAATTTTTGTTGTCAGGTTTTTTTCCCAATATTCTTTGTGAATTTTACTTGGGACTTCGACCACTAATTGACTCTGATCCAGCGAACGAGGATGAGCAGTTTCAATCCACGTATTATAACTCGCTGGAGAAAGATCTTTTTGATAATTTGTCTTTAATTCGTTCCATAAAGCATCGAGGGATACCATATAAGGCTTCCTCCTTCATTAAAAAGTGAATAACTAGTACTAATTTATCATTTTTCTTTATAGTTTTCCACAGAAAGAAAGGAAAAAATTTTTTATTTACAATTATCCACAAAATTAAAAGGAACAAATAAAGAAAAAATCACAACGAGGAAAAATAGTTATCCACATGAGTAATTAACAGGTGGATAATTAGGAGAAATGTAAAGATTTACTTATGTGACTGTGGATAAAAAACATGAATTTATCAATAGTTTTAAGCGTTAATTCACAAGAAAATAGGAGGTTGTGGATTATTTTTTTTACAGCTGTTTATTCTGTGTAAAAAGGGGGTGTTTTTCGTTGTGGATATTTATTGTGTATAACTTTTTCCACAACGAAATCACACGCGAAAAAAAAGAATTGTGGAAAAACGAAAGGATCATTTTGAGAAGTTTCCTTTTATTTTATATTGACAAAATAGCTCATTTGTCGTTATACTATCAAAGTATGTCTGTGTTTAAACAGTAGATAAGAAATTTTGGAGGTGGAATACATGAAAAGAACATACCAACCAAATAAACGTAAACGTCAAAAAGTTCACGGATTCCGTAAACGTATGAGCACTAAAAATGGTCGTCGTGTTTTAGCTAGTCGTCGCCGTAAAGGAAGAAAAGTTCTTTCAGCTTAAGCCACTGGGGTTACAGTGGTTTTTTTTATGTCCTTTTTTAGGGAAATGATGAACGAACAACAGGAATATGTTATGATTATGGACGTAAGTGAGAGATAGTAAAGGAAAGAAAGCGAATGAAAAAAGCGTATCGAGTGAAGAAAGAACGAGAATTTCAAAACGTATTTCATACAGGGACATCATTTGCCAATCGTAAATTTGTTGTTTATCGATTAGAAAAAAAAGAACAGCCGCATTTTCGTGTGGGGCTTTCAGTCGGTAAAAAAGTAGGCAATGCTGTGTACCGTAATGATGTAAAGCGTAAGATTCGTGCGGCGATCTATTCTATAAAAGATAGGATCGATCCGGAATTGGATTTTATCGTGATTGCAAGACCAAGTGTCAAGGGACTAACTTACGATGAAATTCGTTCCAATCTAGTCCATGTCTTAAAACTTGCAAAAATAATCGATAGAGAGGAAAAGAGTGAGTGAAGAAATACAAACGTTTACTTTTAATGGCAGGCATTATTAGTTTAGTCATCGTCTTGTCTGGTTGTGGAACTGGGGAAGTAAGTGCACAAAGTACAGGAATTTGGGATCGCTACATCGTTTATTATTTTGCAGAGGCGATTAAGGCGCTGTCTTTTGGTAATGCAGGAATTGGGATTATTTTGTTTACTTTAATCATTCGTGTGATCTTAATGCCTTTGATGCATTTTCAAACAAAAAGCATGCGAAAAACCCAAGAACTTCAACCCAAACTAAAAGCACTGCAACAAGAATACAGCTCAAAGGATCCTGAAACACAAAGTAAATTACGTGAGGCACAGCAAAGATTGTATGCTGAAAACAACGTCAATCCCTATGCTGGATGTTTACCGTTATTAGTACAGATGCCGATTTTGATGGCGTTATGGCAATCTATTTCACGGGTACCAGAATTAAAACAAGGTCATTTTTTATGGTTAAACCTAGGAACAGCTGATCCAACGTTTATTTTACCAATTCTTGCCGCAGTATTTACCTTTGCAAGTACGTACTTAAGTAGTATGAGCCAAATTGAATCCAATGCGTCAATGAAGATCATGAATTTTGCTATGCCGGTGATGATCTTAGTCATGGGGGTAAATCTAGCAAGTGGTCTGTCCTTGTACTGGGTAATATCAAATGCTTTTCAAGTCGTGCAAACGCTCATTATTAATAATCCATTTAAAATTAGAAAAGAGCGAGAAGAAGAAGCACAACGTATTCGTGAAAAAGAACGAGCATTGAAAAAAGCAATGAGTCCAAAGAAAAAACGTAAAAAATAAGGGAGGGAATGCTAATGCCGATTTATGAAGCTGCGACAATTGATGAAGCGCTCCAACTTGGGTTGAAAGATTTAGGGTTGGATAAAGAAGAAGTAGAAATCGAAATACTTGATGAAGGCAAGAAGGGATTTCTTGGAATTGGACGGAAAAACGCCCAACTTAAGATAGAACCTTCTATTAGTGAGACTATTTCAGAAGCAATTGAAGAAACGGTGGAAGAAGTTTTAGAAGAACCTTCAGAAAAAACTTTAGAAGAAACTGAAACAACAGAAACAACAGAAACCTTCATTGAAGAAAAATCAAAAGAAGTGCAAGAAGAAGTAAGTGAGTTAGGTGATGAAGCAGCTTTAACGGAATTAGCAGTCTATCTGACGAACATTACGAAACAATTGGAAGCTCCTGCATTAGTAAAAATAAAGCGAGAGACAAATCTCATCGTTTTTCAATTAGAAACGCAAAAACAGGGGATTTTAATTGGGAAACATGGAAAAACATTAAATGCATTACAGTATTTAGCACAAGTTTTTATCCATCGTATGGCCAAAAATAAATTATCTGTGGTTGTGAATGTCGGGAACTACCGCGAAAAAAGACAAGAAATTATTCAACGTCTGGCAGATCGTACCGCCGAAAAGGCAATTCGAACTGGACAACCGGTATTTTTAGAACCGATGCCCGCTTTTGAAAGAAAACAAATTCACGCAGTTTTAAGTAAGAATGAATATGTTAAAACTCATTCTGAAGGGGATGAACCTTATCGTTACCTTGTTGTAGAGCCTGTTAAAAAGCGTCTAACAGTAAGTGACGATTTAGGTTAACAAAGGATTAAACATTGACAAACTTTTTTAAACAAAGTATATTTTAGTAGAAATCATTCTTATCGGAGTATACGATGTTTAAGTAGTCTTACTTTGGTACAAGAAAGCGCATGAAGCCTGGCTTCATGCGCTTTTTTTGTATAATTATTTTTAAAAATTTGAGGATTGTTTCAGTAAAGACTTGAGAGAAAAATACAGAGTGTCAACTGAGGCTTTCTTCGCTTTTTGATGAGCAGTATAGTTGTTGTTTCCATTATCTTATAAGTTTGGTCACAGATGTCCATTTCAAAAATAAAAATTGACTTACCTGAAAAAACTTAAACTTATTGTTTTTTATTTCATTCTAATGGGTACATATGCCTAAATAAACTAACCTCAAGGCCTGATAACTAAGGTTTTTGAGGTTAGTTTTTTCGTGTATGAATAACGGAATTAGCTTGTTTTTTGTTAGATAACAATTTATATGTCACAAAGTACCAAATAGCAACGACATACTTTTCAAAAAAGTGAAGGAAGTGTGACGTAAATGCTTGATTGGAAAACAGTAGAGGATGCATTAAAAAAATATTATCAAACAAATGATGAAGCGATTTTAGAATTAATGATCAAAAAATTAGACCCTTATATCAAAACTTGCGCACATAATTTTGTATTTAAAGCACGATCGAATGGTGTATTCATTCCCTTTGAAGATTTTTATAGCAATCTTATGCTTGCCATTTGGCAGGGAATAGAAGACTTTAGAAATATTCGTACCTCTACTTTTAAAAATGTGGCTTTAAGAAGGATTTTCATTGCTGAGAAAAAAACTTGGAATCAATACAAGAAAACAGGAAATAAAAAATTTGATAAAAACGGAGTAACTTATGGAGTGACAAGATGGGAAGAACTTGAAACATTGAATAACAATACACAGTACACCATCTATGACAACGCAGAGGTTTTTATTGAAGAAAAATTATTAATAGAAAATTTTAAAAAATTAGACCCTTTTAAAGGAACTTTTATTGAACTTCTTTCTTTAGGTTACTCACCTAAAGAAATTTGTCTCCTTCTAGGAATTAGTCAGACTTATGATGCTAAGACAAGGAAAAAATGTCAGCGAATTAAAGAATCTTTTTTGAAATATATCTCTTAGTCTTTCATTTCTTTTTTGTCACAAAAATTAGAAATGATAGACATATAAGACGTGTATGGAAATCACTAATTAGAAAAAGAAAGGGGGAAAGAGCCGATAAAAACAATCGAAAGTATTTTATAAAGAAAAAACAAGTGATTTATTGCACAATATAAATTTTGAAAAAGAGGAGAATTTAATCATGACAACAACTGCAGAACAAATGCTAAATGAAGCAAGAAAATACGTAGGTGTGGTACAAGGATCGGATGAACATCATTCCATTGTTAATACGTATAACAGTATTAAGCCATTGCCACAAGGTTATCAGGTTACCTATTACGATGATTGGTGTGATACATTTGTAAGTTTTCTAGCGATAAAAACTGGTGCGACAGATTTAATCGGAAGAGAATGTGGAGTAGAGCGACATATTCAAATTTTTAAAAAGCTAGGGATTTGGATTGAAGATGGAACCATCATTCCAAAACCTGGCGATATTATTACATTTGCTTGGAGTAAAAATTTTCAACCAAATAACGCTTGGGGCGATCATATCGGTATTGTAGAAAGTGTTATAGGAAATATAATTACCACAATTGAAGGGAACTCAGGAAGTTCAGTTCGTCGAAATACTTACAGTGTCGGGAATGGCTATATCCGTGGTTTTGCACGCCCTAGCTACTCTGGTTCTGGAAGCTCAGTATATAATTCTGGATCATTAGTAAATGCAGGTTATACTCTTACCCAAAACAATATCCGTCTGGTGATAGAACATGCATTAAAATACAATATAAAACCAAGCTTTTTAATTGCCCAAATGTTTATTGAAAGTCATTGGGGGGATCCAAATACATCAACGGTAGGAAGCGTGGATAATAATTGGAGTGGAGTATCAGAACCATTTACCGCACCAAGTGATCTTGGGATTAACATGCGTAGAGGGACAGCTCGTCCAGTTGGAGAAGGAGGATACTATGTCCACTTTGAAACAATGAATGACTACTTCAAAGCTTATACATTTATATTATCTAAACGAAATGGATTATATAATGTTGAAGGAAAAACAATGATTGAAGAATTTTGTAAAGGATTGTTTCGTGTGGGCGGGGCATCGAGTGATTATGCTGCTACGGGTTACGATAATTACCGTAATTTGTTAATTCCAACTTACAACGCCCTCGAAAAACAAAATCCAGGTAAATTAGAGGCGATTGATAGTAGTACGACTGGAATAGTAGACCCAGAAATTAATAATCCAGGGACAAATGAAAGTTTTACTAGAATCAACGAGATCGGTACTTTTTATCCTAATACAACATTGAACGTGCGTGATTATCCAAGTACAAAAGGAAATATTTTAGCCCAGTATACAAGCGGAGATAGCTTTGTGTATGATTCCTATGTGATCAACGATGGTTATGTTTGGTTGAGTTATATTGCTTATTCCGGATTACGACGTTATGTAGCGTGGCGAGTAGAGGGGGGAGAAACTTTTGGAACGATACCAGGAGGAGCTACCGGTGATTTTGAACGTATTCCTGAAAGTGGACAGTTCTTTCCAGCTATGACTATCAATGTGCGTGATTATCCAAGTACAAAAGGGAATATTTTAGCCCAGTATACGAGCGGAGATAGCCTTGTGTATGATTCCTATGTGGTCAATGATGGTTATGTTTGGTTAAGTTATGTTGCTTATTCTGGATTGCGTCGTTACGTGGCATGGCGAGTACAAAATGGTGAGACATTTGGAACCATTGAATAGCGAATAGTTAAACGAAACCATGTTTAAATAAATAGAAGGCTACGGAACTAAAAATTCCTAGCCTTTTTTATTACTGGACAGATGAATACTAATAGAAGTTAACTTACTCAGGCAGAAAATTTTGACATCATTCAGTGATTCAAATCATAACTTTTTCAGGAGTAAAAAACCTAAGATTTCTCAAAAAAGTTTAGAGAAATCTTGGGTTATGATAGGAAGAGGTCAAAAAAGTTGAAGCGCTAAACGGATAAACTTTGCTTCGTTATCCTATTTACTTTATTTTATCAGAAATATATTAACCAATGGTGGTTTGGACAAATTGAATGACTGTACCATAGGCAAAGAGTTCTAATAATTGTTTATTGTCGCGAGTACGTTGCTGGTATTCAAAGTGACAATTAATTACGGCATTTGCACCATATTCTAGCGCTTTCTTTTTTAATTTACGTTTTGTTGTTAAAAATAGATCTTCTGTCTTAAAGTTTGGATCACATAAGTCAGCTTCAAAACATTCAACGACAAAGGCAATATCACGCACGATGTATTTTTGGTTGATATTTCCTGTAGATAAAGTGACCTCATCAATTCTTGAATCATTCTCCTCGTGGAATGCGGTAGATTTAAACTGATTCATCATTCCTCTCCTTTCAAAAGTAATCTTGTAGGTAGCGTTACCATTTAAGTTTACCTTTTTTTTATAAAAGAGAAAAGATGAAGTAAAAAAAGTGTTCGATTATTTCAAAATTTGAAAAAAAAAGGTGAGGATAATTAATCAATAAAATTTCTTTGTTATAGATAATTAAAGTAAAATGAGTTAAACAGTTCTTATTTTTAGAGGAAATAATAGTTCTTGTTTTTTTATGTTGTTTAGCTCTCATGATAACACTATTGGATAATTGGTTGGAAAACTTTAGACAAAGAAAAAGCGGATGATTGGTCACACTAAATGAAAAAAAAGAGTTAGAAAGGAAGAGAAAATGAAGTGGGATTGTTAAATAAGCAGACAGACAAAAAGATAAAAAAGTATCAAGAAAAAGTAGAGAAATCAAGGGAAAAGTATAAGAAAAGTCCAGAATACCCGTTGCATATGAGTAGTGTTTTTTTACAACATTTGAATTTGATGTCTAATAATATGGGCGAAACAGAAGGTTTTGGTCCTCATTTTATTATTGAATGGATGGATTTATACAAAAAAATGACTCAAAAACATCCAGAAGAATTTGCTCATTTAAATATACAGAAGACTCAAAACTCATTACAAAAAAGTATCGAATGTTCCTGTGACTCTCGATTAATAGATGTTTATATCAAGAATCTGAAAAACGATCAAGCAGATAGCTTTCTGGTCATACCGATTACGCTTAAGATCACACAGGACAAAGGGGATCAATTTCATGGAGTAAGTGCGATTATTACAAAAGAGCAAGAGAAAATTCTTGTCAGCATTTGTGATAAGGCGGGATATCTTCTAGAGGATATAAACGAAATATACATAAATAAGGAACAGAAACAAATAAAAACTATTTATCAGTATAAATTTGATGCTACAAAGGAAAATATTAAGCGAATTACAAAAGCTTTACGTATAGGAAGAGGACATATTAAGGGGTATGATATTTTCAATCTTTTTTCAACCTATAAAAAAGACCGCTATCCTATAGTAAAGCTTGGTAAACATGCAACTGAAAAAGAATTTATCAATACTGTCGGTACTTCGCAATATTTGCAAGGAAACTGTCATATTAATAATCTGGATGCTGCTTTAAGATATCTGCTAGCTCCAAAAGAGAAGACATCAATAGATCCTTTCTTTACCGCAAAAATGGATTCAGGTTGGCGAGATAAATTTAAAGAATTATTTTTAAAAGAAATTGAAACTTCGAATTTTGAAAAGAACCTAAATAAAAATGATATGCTGAATTATCTAACGAAATCTTATGAAAAATATAGTGAAGAAAAAAAACAATTGGAAATTATCATTGATAGAAGTAAAAAAATTAATACAAAAATGAAAATTAGAAAATCTGAGAGTAGACAGATTAATCAGGGAATCTCTGAGATTTACAAAGGAAAGAAACCAAGCCATATGCCTAAAGTAAACCAAATTTTTGGGAACCAATCCAGATGCTAGAACTTGAGTGTATAAAAGCCGGCTTTTTTTGCTGTTGTAATGAAGTATTGCTAGAAAAATTTTTACGAAGGAGCTTGTCTGGTTGTTTTAAGATATAAGTATGGATAATCACAAAAATTAAATGATTAACCTGTCCGATTTAACTCAAAAAAATAGTTTTTTTTTCAGCAGAACACTTAGAAAAAAAGCATGATACACTCTTAAAGTTATTTTACTCATGCTGTAAAAAGACTTGATTCCTTTTTATAGATATGATAATCTATGACCAGAATTTAATCGAGAACAAGCAGTCAAAGTGCGAAGTTCACCATTTATTGCAAAGGGTGAAGTGGGCACTTTTTTTGTGCGTAAAATCAAAAAGGAGTGAAAAGATGGCTGAGATTACTTTAGAATTTGATACGATTGCTGCAATCTCTACACCGCCAGGAGAAGGCGCAATTAGTATTGTCCGACTTAGTGGTGATCAAGCAGTAGCGATAGCCGATAAAGTATATCGTTGTGGCAAGAAAAGCTTACTTGAAGTACCTAGTCATACCATTCATTATGGTCATATTATTGATCCAAAAACACAACAATTAGTGGATGAAGTCATGATTTCAATTATGCTAGCACCAAAAACGTTTACTCGTGAAGATGTGGTAGAAATCAATTGTCATGGTGGGATTGTCGTTGTCAATCAAATATTGCAACTATTATTGCGTGAAGGTGCAAGACTTGCTGAACCTGGTGAATTTACGAAACGTGCTTTCTTAAACGGCCGGGTGGATCTCTCTCAAGCAGAAGCTGTGATGGATTTGATTCGGGCAAAGACAGACAAAGCAATGGGATTAGCTTTAAATCAATTAGATGGCAATCTATCTTCTTTGATTCGTTCATTAAGACAAGAAATCTTAGAAACGTTAGCGCAAGTTGAAGTAAACATTGATTATCCTGAATATGATGATGTTGAAGAATTAACGACAAGGTTATTACTTGAAAAAGCAACAATGATCCAACAGCAAATTCAACAATTACTTGCGACTTCGAAACAAGGAAAAGTGCTTCGTGAGGGCTTAAGTACCGCAATTATTGGGCGACCTAATGTAGGAAAGTCTAGCTTATTGAATCATTTACTACAAGAAGAAAAAGCAATCGTGACCGATATTGCTGGAACGACTCGTGACGTGATTGAAGAATACGTCAACGTGCGCGGTGTACCATTAAAATTAATTGATACAGCAGGGATTCGTGAAACAGAAGATGTTGTTGAACGTATCGGTGTCGAAAGAAGTAGAAAAGCATTATCGGAAGCTGATTTGGTTTTATTGGTCTTGAATCAAAGTGAGTTATTGACAAAAGAGGATGAACAATTATTAGAAGCGACAAAAGGATTGAAACGGATCATTCTTTTAAATAAAACAGATTTGCCTCAAAAATTAGAAAAAGAAAAACTAGCTCAGTGGGTAGCTAATGACCCTGTATTTGTTGTTTCGGTAGCCAAAAATGATGGGTTAGATCAATTAGAACTAGCAATTTCTGACTTATTTTTTGGTGGTCAAACAGGCGAAAGAGATGCCACTTATGTATCTAATACCCGACACATTGCCTTACTTGAAAAAGCCGCTATTTCCTTAGAAGAAGTCATTTCAGGAATTGAATTGGGAATGCCAGTTGATTTAGTGCAAATTGATATGACACGTTGCTGGGATTATTTAGGTGAAGTCGTAGGAGACAGTGTGCAAGATGAATTGATCACTCAGTTATTCAGTCAATTTTGTTTAGGAAAATAAAAGGAGGAAACTTTCTTGAATCATTATCAAGCAGATGCCTATGACGTGGTCGTTGTTGGTGCAGGACATGCAGGTTCAGAAGCCGCATTAGCAGCAGCTAGAATGGGCGCAAAAACACTATTATTAACCATTAACTTAGATATGGTTGCTTTTATGCCTTGTAATCCTTCCGTAGGTGGTCCAGCAAAAGGTGTCGTCGTGCGAGAAATTGATGCGTTAGGCGGAGAAATGGGCAAAAACATTGATAAAACTTACATTCAAATGAGAATGTTAAATACTGGTAAAGGACCGGCTGTACGGGCTTTAAGAGCACAAGCGGACAAACATGCATATTCAGCAGAAATGAAACATACAATTGAAAAAGAACCTAATTTGACACTTCGTCAAGGAATCGTTGAAGAGTTAATCGTCGAAGAGGGAATTTGTCGAGGTGTTGTGACATCAACAGGTGCTAGCTATCGTGCAAAAGCAGTCGTTATTACTGCTGGAACAGCTTTGCGTGGGGAAATCATTATTGGTGAATTGAAATATTCTTCTGGACCGAATAATTCGCAACCATCTGTTGGGTTAGCAAATAATTTAAAAGAGTTAGGTTTTGCGATTGATCGATTTAAAACTGGGACTCCGCCAAGAGTTAAATCGAGTACAATTGATTACTCAGTAACAGAAGAACAACCTGGTGACAAAGAACCAAACCATTTTAGTTTCAGTACACCAGACAGTGCTTACAACTTAGAACAAGAATCTTGTTGGTTGACTTACACAGGTGAGACAACGCATCAAATCATTCGTGATAATTTACATCGTGCACCAATGTTTACAGGAATCGTTGAAGGTGTAGGGGCTCGTTATTGTCCATCGATTGAAGATAAAATTGTTCGTTTTGCTGATAAACCACGCCATCAATTGTTCTTAGAACCAGAAGGATTGCATACCGAAGAAGTTTATGTGCAAGGTTTATCCACCTCTTTGCCTGAAGATGTTCAAGTAGATATGCTTCACTCAATTGCAGGACTAGAAAAAGTTGAAATGATGCGTACTGGTTATGCGATTGAGTATGATGTTGTGGAACCACATCAGCTACGCCCGACACTAGAAACTAAAGTTATTGAAAATCTTTATACAGCCGGACAAACGAATGGCACAAGTGGTTATGAAGAAGCAGCAGGTCAAGGATTGATTGCAGGAATTAATGCAGCCTTGAAAGTACAAGGAAAAGAACCTTTAATCGTGAAACGCAGTGATGGTTATATCGGGGTCATGATCGATGATTTAGTTACAAAGGGGACAAATGAACCTTACCGTTTATTAACCTCTCGTGCCGAGTATCGCCTATTGTTACGTCATGATAATGCCGATTTACGTTTGACTGAAATGGGTCATCAAGTAGGTTTGGTTAGAGAAGACCAATACAATGCTTATTTGGAAAAGAAAGTAGCTGTTGAAGCAGAGATTAAACGTTTGATGAATGTGCGCATTAAACCGACAGAAGAAGTACAAGCATTCTTAACACAAATTAATGCTGCACCATTAAAAGATGGGGTATTAGCGAGCGACTTTTTAAAACGCCCAGAAATCAGTTACAGTGATTTATTAAAATTTATTCCAGAAAATGAAGAACTAACGGCTAAAGAAATTGAGCAAGTGGAAATTCAAATCAAATACGAAGGGTACATTAAAAAAGCCCTTGAAAAAGTAGAAAAACTGAAACGAATGGAAGCCAAGAAAATACCAGAAAATATCGATTACGCAGCAATCAACGGTTTAGCTACCGAAGCCAAACAAAAGTTACAAAAAATTCAACCAGAAACAATTGCCCAAGCCAGCCGTATTAGTGGCGTAAATCCTGCTGATTTGAGTATTTTGATGGTCTACATCGAACAAGGCAAGATTGCGAAAGTCGAAGTGTAAAGTATTGATACGAACGGATTCTTGAGAATAAATGAGTCCTTATCGTATCGACTGACTCCGTTTTTGACTCCGTATATCACGCATTCATGTAGGAGTCGAACAATTCAACTGTTTCTTCTTGTCGATTTTTCGATACTCGGATATAGATGTCCATGGTTGTCTTAGATGAAGAATGTCCTAATCTATCTTGCACGTCTTTTACTTGAGACCCTGCTTCAAAAAGCAATGTGGCATGGGTCTTTCTAAAGCCATGGACTTTGATTATTTTCATATCAGGGAACTTCCTAGCTACTTTACTCATTACATGATTAGGGTAGCCCTTATACAGGAAGTCCCTTTTTTTATTTGTTTTAATAGTGCTGATAACAGGTACATCATCCATATTATCGATTCTGATACCTCTAGAAAGATTCTTTTTTATGACGGTACGTTTCCACTTCTTAAGTATGGTCAAAGTCCCGTCGTCTATTGTGATTGTTCTCTTGGATGACTCTGTCTTTGTAGAATTGATACATAGAGAGCCATCAGATAGCTCTACTAGCGTTTTATTGAACTGCACAGTCTTTTTATCAAAGTCGATGTCTTTCCACGTCAGCCCCAGTATTTCCCCTTTTCTAGCACCTGTGTAAGCAGCTAGTCTAAAAAATGCTAGAGCACGATCATCTTCTAGCTCTTGCAAGCAATCAAAGAATTGTCGAAGCTCTTCTTTCGTGTAAAACTCCGTTTCGATCTCAGCAGAGTTATGATTAGACTTGGGTGTAATGGTACGTTCCATGGGATTGGTCTTGATCACGCCAATCAATATACCGTAGTTGAATACTTGTGAAGTGTAACTCTTTATTTTCTGGTAAGAATGATACTTCATTGACCACTCAGTTAGTATTTTTTGACATGTAGCAGGAGTGATAGCCTCTAACTTCATTTTTCCAAAAGAGGGAAGGATTTGGTTCGTGAAGTGATTCTTGATCCGTTGTTCTGTTGTGTTTCGAATATTTTTAACGTGTTGGCTCATCCATAGATCATATAACTCACTGAATGTCTTGATAGAGTGTTGACTTATTCCATTAGATTCGATTTCTATCTGGAATCGAGCTAAATCTAAAGAGGCTTCTTTTTTTGTTTTGAATCCTCTACGTGTCGTCCGTTTTTCTTTACCTGTCACTGGGTCTTTACCCATATACACTTTGTAAAGCCAAGCTGTGGTACCATCACTTTTTTTGTACTGTTGTATAGTTGCCATTAATAATTCCTCCTTGACGAAGCCACAAAAGCCCGCTGAGAGCTTGTTAGCTATAAAGGATTCACCTCCTTTCATTTCTTAGTAAAAATGATTTTTTTCAAGAGGAGTATATCTTTTAAAGTAAAAAAAGTAAATCTTGTTTTTGATTAATTCAGTAATTAATGTTGATTGTTGTTATTTTTTAATGTAAAATAAAAACGAAAAAGTGATTTTTCTGTTTTCCTAACATATTTTATTGACAAAAAATAATATTTTTAAAATGTTGATATAAAGCTATTGTTTTTTGTCAATAAAGAAAAAATGCCAAAAAATATTGAATAAGTTTTATCTAATTAAACTTGAGATATCGAAAAACACCTTGTAGAATTCTTGTGCAAAGGTGTTTTTTTATTGTCTAGATATCAAAAAATGAAGGAGTCGAGTGACGATGGAATTAAAAATAGAGTTTGATGATTTCATGCAAGATTTAGAACAGCTGATTGAAGAGATAGTGCAAAACGTGAATCATAATTCTTACACAAAGGAATATTTTAGCACTAAGGAAGTTCAAGAATACATGGGAGGAATATCAAAAGGAACACTTGCTAAGATGGTTAATCTAGGATTGAAGAAAATAGTCATAGACAGGATATGTTTATACAAAAAAGCAGACGTTGATGATTTTCTCGAGGAATATAGGAGATAGAGAATATAGTCACATAATAATCAGTATTTGTTTTATTACAAGAAAATAATATAAACAAATAAAAAAACATAAGGAGAGAACGTAGATGAATAAATTAGATTTTGAATTATACAGGGAATCAATTATAAAGAAGATAAATGAATTGTTCATTACTTATAGAAAGACTTACTTGATGCAATATGAATTGAATCAAGGAGACTGTAAGTATAGGGAAGTTAAACATTATTTAACAGATACAATTATTGACAAGCACTTAGCTAATCAGCTCACTGTAGGTATAAAGCTAGGAGCCGGAGGGTTAACTAAGTTCTTTACTTTTGATGTCGATATAAAAGATAACAAATATGAATGTCAAGATGTTACTCGCAAACTTGTTAATCTACTGATTGATCATTATGGAATCCCCAAAAATGATATACATGTTTCAACCAGTGGACAAAAAGGATATCATGTAGACTTGTATTTTACGGATGTCATTCCAGAATCTAAATTGATACCTTTTTATGAGGAGGTTTTACGTAACTTAAACGAAACACCTAGGAGAATAGAGCGTAGACCAACAACTGGTCAAGGTGTAAAACTACCTTTAGGGATGCATAAGGCAACAAATCAAATTTGTCATTATGTGGATAATCAGACATTTGAAGAATTGAGTATAGAATATTTTCTCAATATTCAACCCATGAATAGAGATGAATTTTGTCAAGATATTCTAAGTCAATGCTCAGTTACAAAAACTACTAAGAATAAACCTAAAATCAATGTAGAGTATCATCCCGATGGAATGTCCAAAGAAGAATTAAAAATAATATTTGAAGAGAACCATTTATTATGTGGTGGTACCCGAAATAATTTCACATTATACGGGGCAATGCTTCTTAAAGAGCAAGGTTATTCTGAACAAGATACATGTAAAAAAATATTTAGTGTATTAGAAAACACGTTATCATCAGAAAAAACATCTCAATATATACGAAGTGTTTCAAAGGATGATTTAAGAAAAGAAACAGCGCGGGTTATACAGACTGTTTATGATCGTGATTATAAATTAGCACGAAGCCCCCATAATACTAAAATAGACTTTTGTTATGAAGAGATTCAACTCCTTGTATCTATAGGGAATGTTGCGTTAATTAGATTAGCATTTGTTCTATTAGTACATGCAAAGAGGTACGCAAATGATGAAGGAATATTTTTTTGTACTTACGAGCAACTAAGTAAGCACGGAGTTGATAAAAATAGAGGACGTGTTTTGAAAAGACTCAAACAGTTAGCTTCCCTTGGTTTTCTAGTTATTATTAGCCAAGGTAAATATTCAGAGGTCACAAAGAAAAAATCCCCTAATTTGTATAGAATTAATAATGATTTTAGTGACAGGGATGGAAAAAAATACTTTGCTTGTGAAGGAATAGTAAGTTTGACAGAGATTGCTATGAATTTTTCTTTAACAGATGAGGAAATACGCATTTTACGTAAAGTGGATGCTAAGTATTTGGTGGAGTAACTCTATTTATGACAAGGTATAAAAAAGCATTTTTAATGCTTTTTTATTTTGCAAGCGTGACAGCATCCTAGAGCATCTTTAAGTTTCTAATTATAGTTTTTCTAGGAACATAATTAAAACCTTGTCAGGGGGACTATACGGGTCTTACATTTAATATCTATTACTAAGTAAAAAAGTTATTACGTTCGGACTCTTGCTTTTTGAGTAATTTCATATAATTAATTGTTCTCTCTCTATCATGGGGGCTGAGTGATCGATACAAGGTCAAAAAGTCTTCCTCCGCTTCAATCATCTCTTCATCTAAAAAATGGCTTACAGGAACCCCAAGTGCTTTTGAAAGAGCGGTTAGGCTTTCTAGATTAGGTTCTGTTACAGAATTTTCCCATCTTGCTACAGCTTGCTGTGTAGAGAAGATTTTTTCAGCTAGTTCTTTTTGTGTCCACCCTAGAGCTTTTCGTTTTTCTCTGATGATTTTTGCATATTGTTTCTGTTTCAATAATTACACCCCCTTTCTCAGTAGGGTACAACAACTTGTTGTATTTGTAATGATATATAAAGTTTTTATGTGTTTTATGAGTTGAAATACATCATATCGTTGTATATAATAAAAACAGGGAGTGAGGATATGAAAAAAACAAGTAATCTCAGCCGATACAGAGAAGAAAGAGGACTTTCTCAAACTGAGTTAGCAAGAAAGATGAACGTTACACAACAATGTATAAGTTCATGGCAAACAGGGAGAACAATTCCTAAACCCTATCAAATGAAAATGCTTTCTGAAATATTAAGTGTACCAATAAATGAGTTGTTTTCTGAGGTGTTTAATAAAGCAATGTAGTTTGGTAATAAGAAACTACACGATTTTAGGAGGGAAAAACATGTATTGTAGGAAGTGTGGTAAAGAAATAGCAGATGAAAGTAAGTATTGTCAGTTTTGCGGGTCATCACAAGAAAAAGTTGAGGTAACCGGAATAGAAATAGTAAAGAAAAGTACTGAGCAGACACTCAGTGAAATGAAGGAACAAATCATACATGGACAAGAGACAGGGAAGCTGTATTTGATTATTGGTTGGGTTTCTATGGTGGTATCGTTTGTATTCGTTCCTGTTGCGTTTGGTGCCGTAGCTGTTATTATGGGGTACTTATATCGAGATAAAGATGAAAAAATGGGTACGGTTTTGATGATAGCAGGGGTAGCTGGAGCAATCTTTGGTGTACTTTTAGGGATGTCAATGTACTGATAAGAGCAAATTATTTTGGAGATAGGAGATAGAAAGTTGAATAAAGTAAATATGAACAAGAAGTTTGTCATTATAAGTATCGTTGTCTTGGCTATTATAGGTGTCATTTTTTCAAGAATGACGGGTTCATCTGGACTAGAGAAGCCATCTGAACCATTGGTAACTCAGATTTTACAAGAACAGTATAACTTAAATCGGTCATGTGATGATGTGACGATCACTCATGATAATGGTGATAACACGTACCGGGCTAAAGCTACGTTAGACAATGGAAGTGCTATCAATATAAATATTGAGTATTATCCAAAGAAAGACCGTGTATATGTAGAGATACCATATACTGAGGTGTTAATGTTGAACTAAACCCCACCCCATTGTTATAGAACCGTGTTTCATATGGAACATTTAGGAAGACTAACTTTCTAGGGGTTCCTTTTTTTGTCTTTTGAAATCCGCTTAAGTGAATTGTATCTGAAATGAAACAATATATAATTGTGTAAATATTGATTTAAACATGTTTCTGTTGTTTCAGATAGTGATAAGTAAGATACAGTTTTTGGAACATTAACTAAATTTTATTTTACTATTTAGTGTATTTTTTAATAAATATTTCCTAATGGAAATATTTCAGATGTATCTGAAATGATAAAAGTTGAAAAATTAGTTAAAAGTAGTATTCACATATCATGGGTACTTCAATATTTATGGTTACAAGTAAGATTGTATTTTTTCTGGAAATGTGATATATAACATTTCCAGAAAAATGTCAATAGCATTTAGAGCGCATCATGGGCCGTCTAAGGAGTTTTGTTAAATTAAGTATTAAACTGTTTATTTAAGGTTAAAACGCCCTATAACGGATTTTAGAGTGTTTTTGTACCATGTTAATTTGTAGATAAGTATACTATGTGCTATAATATCCATGGAAAATAAAAAAACAATGAATCGGCAAATTCATTGTTAAGGTATTAGTACTATACGGGCATGCATAGGACTTAATAATTAATATCACATATGTAAGTATACTATCATATAAATAGGTAAATCAAAAGATAGAACTTAAGTTCGTAAATTATTTTTCTTATATAATATAGTACGTAATACCCTTTTATTTTCTTAATACTTGGCTAAAGCCAATATCAAGAAAAGGGGGATCACATGACAAAATTCATGGAAACATATTATTATAATTCATTACAAGACTCCAGTAGTTTAGCTACAAAAAAAGAGGTTATGAGTATACTGGGAACAGATAAAATATCTGACTTGATAAAAAATGAAATCGATTTTATAGATAATGAATGTAACGTTAGAGGATCAAAAGAAGTAATAGATTTATTTAAACTAATAAAGTTAAAAAAATCAGATGAAATAATTTCTTCTGAATATATTAAATTAATAGGTTTTGATGATAAAGATCAATTAATATTAGGAGTTACTAAAAAAGATAATCAAGAAGAAATTGCGTATACCGCTACAGGGATATATTCTTTCAGTACGACTTTCTTAAATCAATTATTTCGCTTAGATAAGTTTTATGGATATTGCTTACAAACTGGACAAATTTATCAATGGAGAAAACGAAGGTGAACACTACTTGAGGACTGTTACTTCTTCAAGTAGGTATAAAAACTATGACAACAATATTGTATTGTACATGTCTTTAAATGCTATACATCAATATTCAAAAGAAATGAATAATCCAGCGTATATTGATTATGCCAAAATAACAGACTCTAGTTTAGAGATGAGGGTCATGTTAACAAAAACAATTAATTTAGGTAAAAATTATGAAGTAGAAATTGGTATACAGGTCTCTAATAGTGAGATACGGGAGAAATCTATATTTTTTGAACTAATTTATACTATTAAAGATAAAAGTAGGGTTAAAGCAACTGCAATTGGTAATAGAATATTAGATGCTACACATGGTATGAGGATCGAAACAATAAGTAGTAGATTGACCAGGTTTGAAGATTTGGATAAATCATCAAAAGAATTTGTTAAAGGTATTGATATAGCTAGGCTTAATAATAAGTTAGATGAACATCAACTACGCGTAATTTTTGATAAGTTATCTAGAGGTAGGAAGAATGGTTTAAGTAGCTATGCAAAAAGTGAAATGTATAAGATTGCAGAAGAAACAGCAAAGAATACGCATTCGTTATTAGAAGTGTTCAATAAACTAGAGAATATTGAAACATCAATTGATGAGAAAAAATATCTACAGATGAAATTTACAGATTTTTTAGTTAATGGATTTAAATAATTGCTAGATAACTTAGTTGCCCGTAAGTAAAATAGCAAATATAAAAGTGATGATAAAATTTAATTTTATCATCACTTTTTGTTTCTCAGCGGGCTTGTTTTGACTCCGTGTCTGACTCCGTCGTATTGATTTTAAATGATATTCGATGACCAATTAATAGGTCGTTTTTGAAATTTTTGTCTCTATATGACTCAGTTTGATAATAATTGCTAGATCAATTTGGGTCTACATCGAACAAGGGAAGATTGCGAAAGTAGAAGTGTAATGCAGTGATGCGAAAGGATCCAACGAATGAAATTTCTATTTTTATAACATAAAAAAAATGAGATTGGCTAAAAGAACGAGTGGCAAATTAGATCCTCGATTTGGATAGGGTTTGTAACTTGTTCTTTTTGTTTAAAGGAACTATTGGCAATGAGCAAGGTGTATTTTCTTTTTATTCTGTTCTACGTTACAGTTAACTTAATGGGAATATTGCTTAAAAATAAAATAAAAACAAAGAGATCATCGCTAGTCATAAAGAAAAAATTAATTTGAATTCTCGTTCATTTGTCGGCTGTATTGCTGATTGTGTGAATAAATTATTAGGCAATTGGTAAGCGACTATCGTTTTGGCAGCGTGTGCGACAGCATGTGGAGTTTCGGCTGGAATTGGATGTTTTGCTTGTGCAGGTATTTTAGCAGGCTATGGCGTTGGTTGGTGTTGGGAAAAATGTTAATTTTAGGAGTTAACCATGGTTAAAATTTTAAAAAAGAAGAGCAGTAAAATTTTTGCAATAACAATGGCTTTGCTCATACTAATGAAAATTCTCAAAGGAAGTAATATACCATTTTGGGGATTTATATTTTGGGGGATTCTTTTAGTTGGTTTCGTTGCAGGGGCACTTGTTGCAGAAAAAGAATAAAAATATTTGATAACGTGGTGATTATTCATAATAACAGGAACAACATGTACCGTGCTAAAGCTATGTTGGATATGCGAGTGCCGTCAAGGTAAATATTGAATATTATCAAAAAAGATCCTGTATATTTAGAAATATTATATACTGTTGTATAGTTGTTATAAGTTAATAGAGATCATAATTGCTTTATAGCATGACCATGTTTCATATGGAACATGTAATAATCACGAAATTACTCTTTATTACATAAACTACCTATAGTACTATAAGTATAATAAATAGCGGTGTATTACTTCGGTTTGCACCTAAAAAAGTCGGATGCTTCCGACTTTTTCTTAAACTTGTTAAACGCGAATAGGAACTTCCAAACTCTATTCCACCATCATCTGATGAGGAGAATCCTGGAAGTTTCTTTTTTTATGGAAAATAAAGAAATAGTTGTTATACTAAATAATGTTGACCTAAAAGGAAGTAGTAGGTGTATGATTTATTTTATGGATCACCAATTTTAGAAAGGAGGGATAGTTTGTTCAAGACTTATTTTCGATTTAACAAAATTCAGGACAACCCTTTTCGCATCATGAATCTGATGCTACTTATTTTTATCGTCTTATGGTTAGGCTACATAAATCATAACTTTTTGATCTCAAGTTTTTCTTCTTTAGGAATCTTTACTTTTTTCTACTATCAAAATATACCGATGAATAATTTGTTGAAACGGATGTTTCTCATTGGTTGTGGCCTCTTAGTGGCTTTTGTACTAGGAATTTTATCGACATATGTGTTATGGTTAGAACCTTTTGCTGTGGCATTGGTCGCTTTTTCCAGTCGGTTTATCTTAAGGGTGTTCCATATTTCTAAACCAGGAGGCTTATTTTTTGCGATGCTTTCTGCGATGGGCACGAGTATGCAGTTGCCACTGGTCCAGCTACCCATTATTTCTGTTTATTTTTTTATGGGAGTGGTTTTTGCATTGATTGCTGCAGTGATCACGAAATTGCTTGATTCACGTCCAGAACAAATCATCGAACAGGTATCTTTGAAAAAAAGATTTCAAGAAGAACCGCTAGTGATTATTGACTCTGTTTTTTATAGCGCCGCCTTATTCTTGTCTGTTTATGTTAGCCATGGTTTGAATTTGCATAATCCATACTGGTTGACTCTTTCTTGTGCATCGATTCTTTTAGCAGAAAACTTAGAGGCAATGAAACATCGCCAAGTTCAGTATTTGATTGGTTCAATGGGTGGTTTGTGTGTTTCAGCAGTTTTATCCTTTATCCCGTTCACTCAATTGCAAACGATCTTTTTAATTACTCTTCTGTATGGTATCGCTCAATTTTTGGTTGCTAGAAATTATGCTGTGGCTAATATCTTTCTTAACCCAATGGCGCTAATGCTGTCTACACTCATTCGTGGGGCTTATTTGATTTCTTTGATCGAATACCGCTTTTTAGGAATTGTCATAGGAAGTTTCATCGGTCTAGGTGTTGCTTGGATAATGAATGTTGGATTGCAGCATTATCTAAACGTTGTGCGAAAAAAATTAGATATAGAAAAATAAATAGGTAAAAGGTAAGAATACTTAAATAAAAAGCACCCCTCAGAGTCAGAAAAAAATCTAATTCTGGGGGGCACTTTATTTTTTATTTCGTTTATAAGTAAGCGTACAAAGTTAAAATTTTTAGAAAATTCATGTTTAGGGGCTTAACAGGACTTTGGGAAGTCGTATTAAAGTGGCAATAGGAAACTCTTCTGTTAAAGTCATCCAGCTGCCACCTTTAGATGATCCCACATTTATCCAACTTTTCATTGTACTACTCCCATCTCTAAATCGACTAGCTAAAATCGTTGCTTCTACAATTATTCATGTGATTATTTTTTCATAAATCCCTCCTTTATCCTGGGGCGTTACACAACTGTTGTAACCGTTGATGTTATTTTGCTCAATGGATATTTATGATTTTTGAATAAAATTATAATGTAGAGATTTTAGTCATTTATCAAAAGCTTTTAAGAAATTTGTTCGTTTTGTATTACCTTAGATTTTGTTTTAAGAAAAACCGAATGCTTTGTTGAAAAATCTTCTTAATTTGAAGACGGGAAATGTGGATTTCTCCATTTAAAAAAATAAGGATTAGCCTTTGATTTCCATCGTTAAATTTTTCCCATCTCCTGTAATTTTACTGTTGGAAAGATTGCAACTCTATTCATTTTGCGTTAAAGTAAAAAGAGATTTCGTGAAACAATTATCTGTTTCACAATGAAAGGATTAATTATGACTCCAGAAGAATTTCGTCAAGCATTGGCAGATAAAGGGATTCATTTATCTGACCAACAAATGAAGCAATTTGAGCAATATTATCAGTTACTGATTGAGTGGAATGAAAAAATGAATTTAACAGCGATCACAGAAAAAAATGAAGTTTATTTGAAGCATTTCTATGATTCATTGACGTTAGCTTTCGATGTTGATTTTTCAAGTGCTCTTTCACTTTGTGATGTCGGTTCTGGTGCAGGATTTCCTAGTATTCCCTTAAAAATTGCGTTTCCTAACTTACAGATCACAATTGTTGATTCTTTAAATAAACGAATCAATTTTTTAACTGAATTAACCAAAAAAATCGGCATCACAGCTGCTCTTTATCATGATCGAGCGGAAAGTTTTGGTCAAAATCCTCAATTTCGTGCTTCTTTTGATTTTGTGACAGCACGTGCGGTAGCAAGATTAAATGTTTTAACGGAGCTATGTTTGCCTTTAGTGAAACAAGAAGGCTATTTTTATGCGTTGAAAGCGGCGAAAAGTGAAGAGGAATTGACTGAAGCAAAACATGCGATCGCTATTTTAGGAGGCAAATTTGTAAAAGAATATGCGATAGAATTACCTAAAATTTCCGATAAACGTCATATCCTCGTGATACAAAAAAAGAAGGTAACCCCTAAAAAATACCCTAGAAAACCTGGTATGCCAAATAAGCAACCAATTAAGTAGGAGGAGAAGAGATGGCACAAATAATATCTGTTGCAAATCAAAAAGGCGGTGTCGGTAAAACAACCACCACCGTAAACCTAGGTGCTTGCTTAGCTAGTCTTGGTAAAAGAGTTTTATTAGTAGATATGGATGCACAAGGTAATGCGACAAGTGGCGTCGGTATTCGAAAACCAGATGTTACCCAAGACATTTATGATGTGTTAGTCAATGAATTACCAATTGCAAAAGCAACCCTTGTCACGGAACATGAAAATTTAAGCATTGTGCCTGCCACTCTTCAATTAGCAGGAGCAGAAATTGAATTAACATCTATGATGGCAAGAGAATCTCGTTTAAAAAGTTCATTGGCTGAAGTGAATGAGCAATATGATTATATTTTGATTGATTGTCCACCTTCTCTTGGGCATTTAACCATTAATTCATTTACAGCTAGTGATTCTATTTTGATTCCTGTACAATGTGAATACTATGCGTTAGAAGGGTTGAGTCAACTATTAAATACGGTTCGTTTAGTTCAAAAACATTTCAACCCAGAGTTGGAAATTGAAGGTGTTTTACTCACCATGTATGATGCTCGAACTAATTTAGGTAATGAAGTGGTAGAGGAAGTACGTAAATATTTCCGTGAAAAAGTTTATGAAACGATTATTCCAAGAAATATTCGTCTTTCAGAAGCTCCAAGTCATGGCATGCCGATCATCGATTATGATCCACGTTCTAGAGGAGCTGAAGTCTACCAAGCATTGGCAAAGGAAGTGGTTAGCCGTGAAGAAAAGTAAAGGATTAGGTCGAGGAATTGATGCGTTATTTCAGGATCTAGAGAACTTAGAGACTATGGATGTAAAAGATGAAACAGTGGTTCAATTACCACTCAATGAATTACGTCCTAACCCTTATCAACCACGTAAGACATTTGAAGAAATCTCGTTACAAGAATTAGCAAATTCAATTGAACAATCGGGTGTGTTTCAACCAATCATCGTTCGCCGCTCTGCCGTAAAAGGCTATGAGATTATAGCTGGTGAACGTCGTTTTCGCGCTTCGAAGTTAGCAGAAAAAGCAACAATCCCTGCTATTGTTCGTGATTTTGATGAAGAAGCAATGATGCAAGTGGCTGTTTTAGAAAATCTGCAACGAGAAGATTTAAATCCACTTGAAGAAGCAGAAGCCTATGATATGTTGATGAAAAATCTTCAATTAACACAGGCAGAAGTGGCTAAACGTTTAGGGAAAAGTCGTCCATATATTGCTAATTATTTACGTTTATTAACTTTACCTGAACTTGTGAAAGAAATGGTTCAAGATCAACGACTATCCATGGGACAGGCTCGTACACTCTTAGGCTTAAAAAACAAAAGCATGATTCTTAAATTAGCAAACCGAGCTGTTACTGAAAACTTAACTGTTCGCCAATTAGAACAAATCGTTTCGCAATTAAACCAAAATGACGGAAAAGAAAAGAAAAAAATTCCCCGCTTGGCAAAAGAAAAGCCTTATTATCTACGTGAAAGCGAAGATCGTTTGATGGATAAATTTGGTACAAATGTAGCCATTCAAGAAAAAGACGGCAAAGGAAAAATCGAAATCGAATACCTTTCACAAAACGATTTGACAAGAATCCTTGATATCCTTAATATTCAATTTGATGAAGAGTAAGAGATCATAACAAAGTTGCTTAATTCTGACTAGTAAAGAAACGGCAGAGAAAATATTTTTTTGGGTTTTGACTTACTACCAAAGATTTGGCTTTGAAATGCCGTGGGTCAGGTCACGAAAGTAAGATCAACTCCGAGCAATTAAAAAATGATTTTCTAAATTAGCTCTTCATATTTTAAATCGATGTCTTAGGATGAAAGCACTACTTTGTAGAGACCGTTATTGAAAAAAGAATAGGCTTGAATCATGAATTGCCATTGCGAATAAGAAAGTGCCTTTTTCTCTTGTAGAATTAGTGGGAATAATGAAAATGAGCTGAAGAATCCATTCAAAAGAGCAATGACTAAAAGGAGAGGACTTTTATGTACGATTTACACGATATTATTGAAATGAAAAAGCCACACGCTTGTCAGACAAACCGTTGGGAAATTATTCGTATGGGTGCTGATATCAAAATCAAATGTATTAATTGTGGGCATATCGTCATGATGACTCGCCGAGAATTTGAAAAAAAATTAAAAAAAGTACTTGAAAAAAATGCAGAGAAAGAGTGAATAAACTTATGGCATTAACTGCTGGAATCGTTGGATTACCTAATGTAGGGAAATCTACTTTATTTAACGCAATTACGAAAGCTGGAGCAGAAGCAGCAAACTATCCTTTTGCAACAATTGACCCCAATGTAGGAATGGTTGAAGTACCGGATTGGCGTTTACAACGTTTAACAGAACTTGTTCATCCTAAAAAAACGGTACCGACAACATTTGAATTTACGGATATTGCTGGGATTGTTAAAGGAGCAAGTAAAGGCGAGGGATTAGGAAATCAATTTCTAAGTCATATCCGCCAAGTAGATGCGATCTGCCATGTTGTTCGTTGTTTTGATGACGACAATATCACACACGTAGAAGGACGTGTTGATCCACTAGCAGATATTGATACGATCAACTTAGAACTTGTTTTAGCTGACTTAGAATCAATCAATAAACGCTATACACGTGTGGCCAAAATAGCTAAAACAAAAGACAAAGATGCGGTTGCTGAATTAGCGGTATTGGATAAAATCAAACCAGTTTTAGAAGAAGGCCGTTCAGCTCGTTCAATTGACTTCACGGATGAAGAACAAAAAATTGTTAAATCATTATTTTTATTAACCACTAAACCAATCTTATATGTGGCAAACGTTGCAGAAGATGAAGTGGCAGAAAGTGACACAAATCATTATGTACAAGAAGTTCGTAATTTTGCTGCTGAAGAACATGCACAAGTAATTGTAGTTAGTGCACGTGCAGAAGAAGAAATTGCTGAATTAGATGAAGAAGACAAGGCTGAATTTTTAGAAGCATTAGGTATTGAAGAATCAGGTTTAGATCAACTTATTCGTGCAGCTTACGATCTTTTAGGTTTAGCGACTTATTTTACCGCAGGCGAACAAGAAGTTCGTGCGTGGACCTTTAAAAAAGGGATCAAAGCTCCCCAAGCAGCTGGCATCATTCATTCTGATTTTGAACGTGGCTTTATTCGTGCAGAAACTGTTTCTTTTGAAGATTTGGATCATTATGGAAATATGCATGCCGCAAAAGAAGCAGGGCGCGTTCGTTTAGAAGGAAAAGACTATGTAGTCCAAGATGGCGATGTTATGTTATTCCGTTTTAATGTATAAAGGGCTATCAAACTGTACGTGTTATATGTTAGAATGTCTTTTGTGACAACCGTTAAAGTGACGGCTAAGGAGGACTATTTAGATCATGGAATCAGAACAATTACGTGAGATCGTAAAAGAAAACAATAGTTTAGAAGAAAAATTAACAAAAAGAAACCAACAATATATTTTTGACTTAAAAAAATCTTTAGAAGCAGCTAATTTATCCGAAGAGGAAAAAGTAAAAGCCCTTCATGATATTCTTCCAACGTTAGTGTCTGAACAAAAAGGTGGAAAAACAGCAAGACAATTATTTGGAACTGTTTCTGAACGAACAGAAGCCATCATCAACAAACCGGCCGAAGCCAAAGTGAATGCGAAACCAGTGTTGATGTGGTTAGACAATGCTTTGCTTTTATTGGGATTACTAAGTATTATGATAGCAATTACTGGATTGTTTTCACGTGGAACAGTGCCAGCTTATGGGATATCCACCCTTGTCTTTGGTTCAGCTGTCGGTGGTTGGATATTTTATCTTATGTATAAATACATTTATCAATATGAATATCCAGGTGCGGATCGTAGCAAAAAGCCAGGGATGGGTAAAACATTGCTTATTTTAGGTGGAACAACCTTGATTTGGGTACTTTCATTTTCTGCAACGACCTTGCTTCCTCCTGTAATGAATCCATTATTAGATCCAATAATTATTGTCGTTATCGGAGCAGCAGCCTTGGCATTACGTTATTACTTGAAGAAAAAATATGGAATCTTAGGTAGTTTGTCGGTTCCAAGAAGATAAAACATTTAAAATCAAATCAAACATTGTAAATATGAGGTATCGTTTTTAAAACAGATTTTCTTTTAAAAACGATGCCTTATTTTTTGTATTATAGACAAAATATAAAAAGAGAGCATGGATGAAAACGCTTATAATAAGGATATTCTTAGAAACCAAAAGGATTCTAGGAAGATTGTTGACTTAATAAGAAAAATCGATTATTTTAATAGATAAACTAAAACAGAGGAGTGGTACTAAAAATGTCCAACTGGGAAACAAAGTTCACGAAAAAAGGGTTTACTTTCGATGATGTCTTATTGATACCAGCAGAAAGTCACGTGTTACCAAACGAAGTGGATATGAGTGTACAATTAGCAAAAAATATTAAGTTGAATATCCCGATTATCAGTGCAAGCATGGATACTGTTACTGATAGTAAGATGGCTATTGCAATGGCCAGACAAGGTGGATTAGGTGTTATCCATAAAAATATGACCATTAGTCAGCAAGCAGATGAAGTGCGTAAAGTAAAACGATCTGAAAGTGGTGTAATTATTGATCCGTTCTTCTTAACTCCGCAACATTTAGTAGCAGATGCAGAAGAATTAATGAGCAAATACCGCATCAGTGGTGTACCAATCGTTGAAACTTTAGAAAACCGCAAACTTGTTGGTATTATTACGAACCGTGATATGCGTTTTGTTACGGACTACCATATTGAAATTAATGATGTGATGACAAAAGAAAACTTAGTAACAGCCCCAGTCGGTACTTCTCTAAAAGATGCAGAAAAAATATTACAAAAACACAAAATTGAAAAATTGCCAATCGTTGACAGCAAAGGCTGCTTGAGTGGATTGATCACCATTAAAGACATTGAAAAAGTAATTGAATTTCCTAATGCAGCGAAAGATGAACATGGTCGTTTATTAGTAGCAGCAGCTGTCGGTGTCACAAGTGATACATTTGAACGTGCCGAAGCATTACTAGCTGCAGGCGTAGATGCAATCGTCATTGACACCGCTCATGGACATAGTGCGGGTGTGGTTCGCAAGATCCAAGAAATTCGTTCCACTTTTAAAGAGGCAACATTGATTGCTGGAAATGTCGCTACCGCAGAAGCAACAAAAGCTTTATATGATGCAGGCGTTGACGTAGTAAAAGTCGGAATTGGTCCGGGTTCCATTTGTACAACTCGTGTCGTAGCTGGTGTGGGTGTACCGCAATTAACAGCGATTTATGATGCGGCATCTGTTGCTAGACAATATGGAAAAGCAATCATTGCTGATGGCGGAATTAAGTATTCTGGTGATATCGTAAAAGCACTTGCAGCAGGCGGACATGCAGTTATGTTAGGAAGTATGTTAGCAGGTACAGACGAATCTCCAGGTGAATTTGAAATTTTCCAAGGACGTCGCTTTAAAACTTATCGTGGTATGGGTTCACTTGGCGCAATGGAAAAAGGGTCAAGTGACCGTTATTTCCAAGGGAGTGTCAATGAAGCTAATAAATTAGTACCAGAAGGAATTGAAGGTCGTGTTGCTTACAAAGGTAGCGTAGCAGATATCATTTTCCAAATGATTGGTGGTTTAAAATCAGGCATGGGATATGTCGGTGCTGCCAACTTGAAGAGCTTAAGAGATGACGCACAATTTATTCAAATGAGTGGCAGTGGATTAAAAGAATCTCACCCACATGATGTGCAAATTACTAAAGAAGCACCAAACTATTCGGTAGAATCATAAGAAGTATAACGGTCATGGTAGTAGTTGTTTTTAGCAAATAATTAGCTACAGTTCACTAGATATGTGCTTCATTTTCTATCAATTCATACAAAAAGCCGATAATCATGAAAACTTTCGTGATTGTCGGCTTTTTTATGAATATTAAAGTAATGATTTGATGTTATCCAGTCATATGGATTTTTTTGTTGATTTTTGTATTGTTGAACTGTGGTGTTTTTGCTGTATCCCTAAACAAAGAGTAACTACAAATCCACAAGCAAAACCACTATTATATAAATTTAGACCACCATGCAGTTGAAAAGCTAGAGGAGCGAATAAGGCTAAGAGTATACCTGAAAAAAATCCTAATAGCTGTCCTTTTTGTTTAGTTAAAGGAGAAAGTCCAATACTAAACAATACCAATGAAACGATTTCTTGACTATTGATCAAGTTTTCTGGGGATAAAATCTGAATAACTAATACCCCTAAGAAGGGTGGGAATAAGTCCTTTAAAGTGATACCAGAAAAACAAAAGCCAATGACAGTTAGTAATGAACCAAAAACAAAACCATTAAAAGGCGCATCAATCGTGATCAAATAACCAGAATAAAAAAGTGCGATAATGGCAACTTGGTAACAATTAATAAAGGATGGTTGATGATAAGCAGATTTAGAATCAATGGAACGGTAAAATAAAAAAATAACCATTAAGACAAGTAAGGATAATAAAAAGAATACCTAATAAATTTTAAATATATGTTGAAATTCCAGGTAGGTGACTGTATTTTTTTCAGGAAATACATAAAAAAGTGAGAGAAAACCGTAAATAGCCATGGCTAATATCCCAGCTGCAAACCCACCATTAAATAAGTTCAGACCTTGATGGATACCCCGTACATGAATGGAGATGAGAGGAAAGATTAACCCTAAAAAAATACCAATCAAACTTCCTATAAAAACACCTAAAAAGGATGGGAATCCTAGACCAAAAGCGATAAAACTAACAACAGGTGCAACCACACTTGAGAAAATTGCTGAATTGATTGTTTGAGGGCAACTTTTCTTAACGAGCTTTGTGTAAAGATAATTACCTAGGATAAGCGGTAATGTATTAAAAAGATTCTTTCCAAAAAAAGAGAAACCAGCAATAGTAAAAATAGTGGCAATAAATGAAAAATCTAAACTTATTTTTCTTCTAAAAATAAGTAGGAGATAAAGAGAGGTGACCAAAAAACTATTGAGAAATGCGGAGCCAATCCCACCAATGTATGCATAGTCTGTGATAAGTAAACTGGAACTTGTCATTATATTAAAAAGACCTGTAAGTAATTGCCTGGGCGAGCTAAGTGTGACGGCAAATGCTAGAAGTAATAGGCAATGAAAAAAAAGAAAAAGCATAATTTCTATGTGAGGATGTGTTTGTTCTTTTGATAATTGCATCGCTTTGTTCATCATAGCTGTCTAAACCTCCAATAATATAGTAAGTAAATATAAGTAAATTTTAAAGGTTAGAGCAGTCCTAAGGTCAAATTGAAAATTTGTTGTTGACCTTAGGATTGCTCTAACCTTTATGATGAAAGAGTAGAAATTAAGTTTTGGAGGAATAACATGGAAAAATGGCATTATTTATCAGTTGAAGAAACAAGGACGAAATTAGGAGGAGCGATCATAACTAGCGCTTCAAGAGCAGACAAACAAAAAAAATATGGCAAAAATAAATTAACCGAAACTGAAAAAGTGCCTGAATGGAAAAAATTTCTTTCATACTTTCATGATCCGTTAATGTATGTACTGACTGGGGCTTCCATTTTAAAATTCTTTACAGGTAGTTTTGTGGAAGGTCTCATTGTTTTACTAGTCGTTGTATTAAATGCAGCAATTGGCTATTATCAAGAGCGCAAAGCGAATGATTCTTTAAATAGCATTTCACAATTGCTTAGTGCAAAAGCAACAGTGGAGTCAGAAAAAGGTAGAGTAACGATCGATACAGAAGAATTAGTAGTTGGAGATCTAGTCTATCTAAAACCAGGAGACATTATACCAGCAGATTTACGATTAGTTTCAACCAATAACCTTAAAATTGATGAAGCGATTTTAACAGGAGAAGCTGAACCAATTGAAAAAAGTATTGACTCATTGCCAGAAGATACAAACTTAGCAGATCGGATAAATATGGCTTATTCTGGAACAATGGTTCAATCAGGAACGGGTCAAGGTATTGTTATTGCTATTGGAAAAGAAACTGAAATTGGTAAAATTAATGATTCATTAGCGACAATTGAAGTGAAAGAAACACCTTTATTAACAAAGGTGAATGAAATGAATCATTCGATCTTTAAAGGCATTGGTTTTTTTATCGTCGTACTAGGGCTTATTAGCTTTTTTGGCTACGGAATGAGTATTACCTATGTACTGTCGGCTATTATTGCATTGATTGTGTCTTCGATTCCAGAAGGACTACCGTCGATTTTGACCATCATTTTATCAAGTGGTGTAAATAACATGTCAAAACAAAAAGCAATCGTTAAAACATTGCCAACTGTTGAGACACTTGGCTCAATGACAGTCATTTGTTCAGACAAAACAGGTACATTGACGAAAAATGACATGACATTAACCAATATTTATCAAGATAATCAACTCATTGCAGTAACAGAAGAAGAGAGTACTGAGAATCAATCCATCATGGCAGAAATTATGCAAAACTGTCAAGAGACACAAAGTTTTAAAGAAGTTCATTGCCCTGTAACAGGAAATGCCACAGAATTAGCATTATTAAAATGGACAAACAAAAACCAAGTAAAACGTTTAGAAACAATAGAAGTTTTACCGTTCGATTCGAAATATAAATACATGGCAACAAGTCATGAATACAACGGAAAAAAACGTATTTTTATTAAAGGAGCTCCAGACATATTGTTTTCAAAAGCAAAATCAGAAAACGTATCGGGAGAAATCCAACCGTTTATGCAACTGAACTGGGAACAAATAAATACAAAATTAGCTTCTGAGGGGCAAAGAGTTCTTGCATTTGCTTATAAAGATGTCACCTTAGAGACGAAATTAACTCACGAAATCGTGGAAGATATCGTTATGGCTGGTTTAGCGGGTATTATTGATCCACCAAAAGAGTCTGCAATTCAAGCAGTAGCGGAATGTAAAAACGCTGGCGTTCGTGTGGTGATGATTACAGGAGATCACCCTACTACAGCTAAAGCAATCGCTCAAAAATTAGGATTGAAAAATTCTGATGCTGCGATTACAGGTGATGAATTAAATCATTTATCTGAGGACGAATGGCGAGAAGTGGTTAAAAACACAGATGTATTTGCACGAACAACCCCAGCTCATAAATTGTCAATCGTTTCTTATCTTCAAGAACAAGGTGAAATTGTGGGAATGACAGGTGACGGAGTGAACGATGCACCTGCATTGAAAAAAGCAGACGTCGGAATTGCTATGGGAATCAAAGGAAGCGATGTAAGTAAACAAGCGGCAGACATGATCCTTGTCGATGATAACTTTGTGACGATTGCAGGAGCGATCAAAGAAGGACGCCGAATTTTTGATAATTTAAAGAAAACAATTTTATTTTATCTACCAACCTGTTTAGCACAAGGATTACTATTAATTGTTTCATTGATGGCAAATCTGCCATTGCCTTTAACAACCGTACAAATTCTATGGTTAAACCTTGTGGCTTCTATTACACTATCTTATGCACTAGGGTTTGAACCGGCTAATAAAAATATCATGCGCAGAAAACCACGCGATATGAATGAAAAAATCATCTCTAAATATACGTTATTTAGAATCATCTATGTTGGTGCTTTGATTACTGGTTTTGGCTTTTTGACAATGAATCTTTTTTCTGATGAAACCATTCGACAAACTGTTTTGATTAATGCGATTGTATTTGGTCAGGCATTCTATATGCTTAATTGCCGAGAGATGACAGATGCTGCTTTTACAAATAAATTAACGGAAAATAAAGCGTTAATTTGGTCGTTAATTATTATGGGCGTATTGCAGTTAATGATGGTCTACCTATATCCATTGCAACAGATTGTACAAACAAGAGCATTAACAATTGGACAATTGGGTATTAGTTTATTGCCTGCGTTGGTACTTTTCGTTGTTGTAGAAATCGAAAAGATGATTACAAGAAAAAGTTTAAAAATATAATATTAAAAATATAGTGTTAAAGAAAAACGATCTCTGAAAAATGATCGTTTTTCTTTATAAAACAACAGACTTTTTCCAAAAATTGAAATAAAGGGGAGGGATTATATTGTAAAGAAGGATAAAAGTGAAGGATACCCTATTTTAGAAAAAAACGATGATTAAATTGTATACTAAAAGGCAAACAATTCTATTTTTAAATCAAAATGTTAAATCACTTAAGTTATTTATTTGTGATAAAATATTGCTAAAATAAAGCGTTATCTCATTATTTTAAAAGTTATAAGGAGCTTATAGATGGTGAAAAGAGTAGTTATAACAGGCAGTGGAACAATTTCATCTTCGGGGAGAGATGTAGAAGAACTGTGGATGAATGTGAGTAATGGTATTTCTGGAATAAAAAAAATAGAAGCAGAGGGATTTGGTAGCTTAGAAACAAGGATTGGTGGAGTGATTGATCATTATGCGATTGAACAGTACCTTGATCGAAAAGAACGAAAAAAAACCGATCGTTTCACTCATTTTGCCTTAATAAGTTCAATGCAAGCGCTCTTAGAAGCAAGTTTTGATCCTGATGACTTTGATTTGGAAAAATGTGGCGTCATTATAGGTACAGGAATCGGTGGTGTTCGCTCTTTAATTGAAAATCAGAACATTATTGAAACAAAAGGAAATCATCGCGTTTCTCCTTTAGTAGTTCCTAAAACCATCGGGAACATAGCGGCCGGTTTCGTATCAATTAAGACAGGGTTTAAAGGTATAACGATGTGTCCTGTTTCAGCTTGTGCCTCAGGTAATCAAGCGATAGGAGAAGCATTTCTCAAAATTAAGTTTGGTTTAAGCGAAGCGATGCTTGCAGGTGGAACAGAAGCTTCTATTACACCCATTGCTTATGCTGGATACAACCAAATAAAGGCTTTATCTATAAGAAATGATCAACCTCATTTAGCTTCAAGACCTTTTGATATCAATAGAGATGGTTTTGTGATGTCAGAGGGTGCGGGGGTAGTTTTTTTAGAAGAATTTGAACATGCAAAGTCGCGTGGAGCTAAAATTTTAGGTGAAATTATTGGATATGGAATGACAACAGATGCTTACCATATGACAACACCGCATTCAGATGGTGCTAGTCGTGCTATGCAAAAAGCACTTGCAATGGGAAAAATCGAAGCAAATGAAATTGATTATTTAAATGCCCATGCAACAGGAACTAAAGTTGGCGACATTAGTGAAAGTAATGCAATTAAAAAAGTTTTTGGAAAATATGCGGACCAATTATTAATTAGCTCTACCAAATCTTCAACTGGTCATTTATTAGGCGCAGCTGGAGGAATTGAAGCAGTGATTAGTTTAAAAGCGATGGCTCACAATATTTTACCACCAACGATTAATTTAACAGAAGTCGATGAAGCATGTGATCTGAATTATATCCCCCATCAAAAAATTTATCATCAAACAGATATCGTTCTTTCCAATGGCTTTGGTTTCGGGGGGCATAACACGTCTATTATTATAAGAAAAGTGTAAAAATAGACGAATTACCAGAGAAATAAAATGATGATTGATCACTATTTTATTGTAGACGTAGGAGAGATGATTATTTGAATGTCGTGGATAAGGTTATAGAAGCAGCATGTCGCTCTGAGCAAATTAAGAAATGATTTTCAAAAATAGTTTCTCATATTTTGTAAAAACAGAATTAGTGTTGAGGAGTTTGCTATTGGAAAACTGTGAAAAAAGCGTTGTGACTGGATCAAGTAGATACTTTGCTCTATCGAATGATTTCATTCTCGTGTATTAAAACATTAACTAATAAATAAACTGCAACAAGTAACCGCAGACGCAATAAACCGAAGAATCCAAAATAGTTTTTCCTATTTTATGGATTCTTCGGTTTATTTTAGTAAATGTTTTATTTAGGAAATTGAGCCACTTACTTGATTACTTTTAAATTACCCATATACGGAACAAGTACTTCTGGAATAGTCACAGAACCATCTTCATTTTGGTAATTTTCAAGTATTGCCGCAACTGTTCGACCAACAGCTAAGCCAGAGCCATTTAAAGTATGTGCATAATGAATTTCTCCATCTTCGTCACGATAGCGAATCATTGCGCGGCGTGCTTGGAAGTCTTCACAGTTGGAACATGAACTAATTTCACGATACGTTTCTTGCGCCGGAATCCATACTTCTAAATCGTATGTTTTAGCAGCAGAGAATCCCATATCGCCAGTAGATAAAGCGACCACTCGATAAGGTAAATGCAATTTTTTAAGAATATTTTCTGCATCAGCAGTCATTTTTTCTAATTCATCATAAGAATGTTCAGCATCAGAAAATTTAACCATTTCCACTTTGTTAAATTGATGTAGACGAATCAATCCACGGGTATCACGACCAGCACTCCCTGCCTCAGAACGAAAAGCTGGACTAAGAGCAGTAAAATAAATCGGTAAATCTTGCCCATCTAGGATTTCATCATTGTAGTAATTTGTTAATGGGACTTCTGCTGTTGGAATTAATGTTAAGTCAGTATTTTCTAACTGGAATACATCTTCTTTAAATTTAGGGAATTGTCCAGTACCAAACATAGCACGACTATTTACAATGTAAGGAGTGATCATTTCCGTGTAGCCATGCTCGTAAATATGTTGATCCAACATAAAGTTATAAACCGCACGTTCTAAACGAGCGCCTAACCCTTTATAGTATACAAAACGGCTTCCAGAAACTTTAGCACCTCTTTCAAAATCTAAAATACCAAGATTTTCGGCAATTTCCCAGTGTGGTTTAGGTTCAAATGAAAAATTTCGTGGTTCATTCCAACGACGAACTTCAACATTGTCGTCCTCATCTTTTCCGACAGGTACTGAATCATCTGGTAAGTTTGGTAGAGTAGTTGCTATTTGGGTTAATTTTTCGTCTACTTGCGCTACTTCTTCATCCAATGCTTTGATGTTTCCGCCAACTTCTTTCATTTCATTGATTTTAGCTGTTGCATCCTTATTATTACGTTTTAACAGAGCAATTTCTGCGGAACCCTCATTACGGTATTTTTTTAGTTCTTCACTTTTAGCAAGTAAGTTTCGACGGCTTTCATCTAATTCCATAAATTCAGCTAATGTTTCTTTTTTTACACCACGAGTCATTAATTTTTCTTGTACCAGATTAAAATTTTGACGCATCATTTTTACATCTAACATTATTCTTCCTCCTTAAATAAATATAATAAAAAAGACCAATCCATCCCTATAGCATCTTGGGACGAATTGATCTAGCATTCGCGGTACCACCCGAGTTCAACATATAAATATGTTGCTCTTGTTAACAAATAACGGTTGTTTTACCGACCTTTCTTATTTCGAAAGGCACACGTGAAAGAACTGGAACTTCCAAATTATTTTTTACTGATTTTCACCATCCATCAGCTCTCTAGAAAAAAATAAAATGTACTGGGTTCAGTGCGATAGTTTAGTATAAATGTTTACAATAAGAATATCGGATATTTTAGTTTTCGTCAATATGCTCAGGGATTTCTATGTTTTTTTTATTTCGCTTGATCGGTAGGTGCATAATGAAGGAAGTCCAATTTTTATCCGATTTGGCATAAATATATCCTCCATGTAAAGCGACGATACTTTGAGCAATTGCTAGCCCTAATCCAGTTCCACCAGTTTCTTGCGAGCGAGATTCTTCCACTCGATAAAATCGATCAAAGAGATTATCAATTGCTTCACGTGGGATCATGGCGCCATTATTTTTAACAGTTGCGACAACTTCTGAGCCAATTTTTTCGACTTCGATCACAATTTTTGTTGCGCCTTTTCCATATTTTAAGGCGTTTGTTAGTAAATTATTGAAAACACGTACTAGTTTTTCAGTATCCCCGTCCATCGTTAAAGATTCTATTTGCGAAGATACGATTATTTGAATATGTTTTTTTGATGCTTCCAGTTCAAAATCAGCCGCAAGTTGTTCGATCAATTGGATAAGATCGAAAGCTGAAAAATTTACGGGGACAGCAGGTTGTCTAACTTTTGTATATTCAAAAAGATCATCTACCAAAGATTTCATTTGTTTGGCTTTGATATAAGCTGTATGCGTATATTTCAAAAGATCCTCTTCGGTTTGGTACTGCCCATCCTCTATTAATCCTAAATAACCAATAATAGAAGTTAAAGGGGTACGAATGTCGTGACTGACATTTGTAATCAATTCATCTTTTGACTTTTCAATTTTCCTTTCATCTTCAATCGCAGCAACTGTACTATCCACTAAGCCATTGATGCTACTTACTACACGGCTAAGATCGCCTGTTAATTCAAAAGGGATACGGTGGTCATAGTTTCCATTGGCTATATAATGTAGTTCACTAATAATATGACGCAACTGCATTTGACGATAACGACGAATCAAACGCCAATATAACACCCCCACGTCTAAGAGAAAGAAGAGAGGAATAAGAAAGTTACGGCCATTCCAAAATAAATCACTATTTAGCCGTTCAGCAAAAATATTTTTTGAATCCCAAATGGCATTAGTCAAAGAAGGGGAGCTACTAATGACAGAACTAAGGACAACCAAAATAGCGACATTTAATAGAAGAAGTAAGATAATCGTAATGATTCCTTCTGCTAATAATTCACTGATTTCTTTAGAAGTAAGATTGATCCGTCGACGTTTCTCTGTCCCTCTTGTTTTATCTTGCATCAATTTTATAGCCCACTCCCCAAACGGTTTGAATGACTTTTTCTCCACCAGTTGCTTCTTCAATTTTATCTCTTAAATGACTCACATGAACCATTACGGTTTTTGCGGAAACAATACTTTCTTGTTTCCATACACGTTCAAATATCTCATCAGCGCTGAATACACGGTTTGGATGACTAGCTAATAGGTAAAGAATGCCAAATTCTAACGCAGTCAATTGAATTTCTTTACCATCAATTGTTTTGACTTCATGGGAATCTTTATTAATAATCAAAGAGTTTACTTCTAATATATCTGGTTGATCAGGTGTAATTTGCATCTTTGTACGGCGAAGTAAAGATTTTACTCGTGCCATGACTTCTAAAGGATTGAACGGTTTTGTAACGTAGTCGTCAGCTCCAGCCACGAGTCCTTTGATTTTATCCATATCAGTTGTTTTTGCCGTAAGCATAATAATCGGAATTTGTGATTCTTTCCGCAGTTCTTTTACTACTTGCATGCCATCCATTTCCGGCATCATAATATCTAAAATCAATAATTCAATATCAGGAATTGTGCGAATCTTTGATAAGGCCTCTTTCCCATCATAAGCCTTTACCGCTTCATAGCCTTCGTTGTGAACATAAATACTTAGTAATTCTACGATTTCTTTATCATCATCAGCAATTAATATTTTCATTGATTGTTCCTCCAGAGTTAGAATGATACTGTTACTACCCATTTTAGCAAAAAAAAACATAAATAGATAAAAGCAACACTTTGTTAAGGAAAATTTTAGAAGGTTCGAGAAGAACAACTCAGTGCTGTGACGAAAAAACTGAACGATAAATGATTTTAAAGGTTATTTTTAGTGAAAAAAGCTTTAAAAACGAACAATAAAATGTCTGGAAAGTTTAATGGTCGAAAGTACTAGAAATGTTGGTAAAATAGCTTTTTCTTGTTGACTTTCTATTTTGATGTTGGTATATTATTATTTGTTCGAAAGAGCAAAGAACGTTTGTTAAAAATAGTTGAAATAAACTATTGACAGGCAGTTCCCATCATGATAATATAACTTAGTCGTGAAAAATCAACTACTTACGAAGCTTGATTTCATCAAGAAAAACTTCAGAAAAATCGTTGACAAATAACAAGCGATAAGTTATGATAGGTGAGTTGCTGAAAT
>NZ_BJWF01000012.1 GCF_007990225.1 Enterococcus villorum
GCTGGCTATGGAACACCGTGAATAAGGTTGTGAACAGCATGGTCTGCTTCAAGAGTTAAGAACGAAAATACGAAAATAGTTCCTCATATTTTTGGGCTTAATTTCGTAGAAGCAATGCTGTGAACACCGTAGATAAGGTTGTGAGAAGGCTGGTCTGCTTCAAGTAATAAGAACGAACAGAGAAAAATAGCTCCTCATATTTTGAAAAATTTCGACTTATTTCAAGAAGCTGATGTTTGAACACTGTAGATAAGATTGTGAATAGCATGATCTGCTTCAAGAATTAAGAACAAACTGTTGAAAATAATTACTTGTATTTTGAAATTTACCAATCTATTTTTAAAAATGATAAAATATTTCTCTTTATCAAACTAAAAAAGCCATAAAATCGCGAAAATAAACTTATTACTTTCAGATTTTTTGGCTTTTTATTTAAAACTAATTGTATTTATTAAAAAGTTACGCTTTCGATCAAGCAATCTAATGTACTATACACGTTTTTGGAAAGTATCTAAAAGAATTCTAACTTCATCCGTAGATTTAGTATTCATTAGTTGCACACGTAAATCGTTGGCACCTGGAAACCCTTTGACATAAATTTTAAAAAAACGGTGAAGCCCAGTCATTGAACGAGGGATTTCCTTTGCATATTGGTCTTGAAGGTCCAATTGCAGGCGCAAAAGATCAAGTAATTCTTCTGCTGAATGTTCTTGCGGTTCTTTTTCAAAAGCAAATGGATTTTTAAAAATGCCACGACCAATCATGATACCATCTACACCATATTTTTCTACTAATTCCAAGCCTGTTTGACGGTCAGGAATATCGCCATTAATTGTCAGCAGTGTTTGTGGGGCAATTTTATCTCTTAAAGCCACAATCCGAGGAATTAAATCCCAATGCGCTTTCACTTTACTCATTTCTTTCCTCGTACGTAAATGCACAGAAAGATTGGCGATATTTTGTCTTAAGAGATGACTCAACCAACCTTCTAATTCTTCTTTGTCAGTGTAACCAATTCTCGTTTTCACGCTGACTGGTAATCCCCCTGCTTTAGCCGCTTCAATTAATTCAGCCGCAACTTCTGGACGTAAAATCAAACCGCTCCCTTTTCCTCGTTCAGCAACATTTGGCACAGGACATCCCATGTTCAAATCAATGCCTTTAAATCCCATTTCAGCAAGCTCTATGCTCATTTTTCTAAAAAATTCGGGTTTATCTCCCCAAATATGAGCGACCATTGGCTGTTCATCTTCCGTAAACGTTAGGCGGCCTCTGACACTCTCTTTTCCATCAGGATGGCAGAAACTATCTGAGTTGGTAAACTCCGTAAAAAATACGTCCGGTCTTCCTGCTTTTTTCACTACATGTCGAAAAACAACATCCGTTACATCTTCCATCGGTGCTAATATAAAAAAGGGCTTTGGTAACTCTGCCCAAAAATTCTCTTTCATGCAAGACACTCCATTTCATTGCAATTTATCAGTCCATCAAATTACTCATTTTCTAAAAAAACAGGATCATTATACTAGTAAGATATAAAAGAAGCAAAATCCTCGCTTCATTCCTTTATTGCAACAATTTTTGATAAGCTAGTCGCTCATTATCCACGTAATCATCCACATAAACAATACCACAGAATTTAAACCCGCAATGCGCCATGATCCGTTGCATACCACTATTCATTCTATGCGTATCTACTCTTATTTGCGTTATCCCTAATGTCTTTGTTTCTGCTTGCGCAAATTCAATTAAGCGATATGCTAGTTTTTGTCCTCGAAATGCTTTTGATAATGCGATACGATGGATGGTTGTATACGGGTCCGCCTCTTCTTCCCATCTACCTTCAAAGATCTCTTGGTAATTTTTATCTGGTGTTTGTTGTAAAGCCAGTATTCCTGCCACCTCTCCATCGACTAGAAGGACATAAGAAATCGCCTCTTCTATATCTTTTTCGATCGTTTCTATATTTGGATAACCATTTTGCCACTGTGGGCTACCTGTGGCTGCAAGTAAAGATTTGGCATCATCAATAATCTTCATAACAGCAGGAACATCTTCTTCTGTCGTTTTTTGAAACACAAGGGTCATGCTATTTACTCCTTTTTAATTTTCTATTTTATACAGTAAACAAGTTTATAGCAACAACAAATAAAACTTAAAAAAAGAAACTAGGAAAAATAACCTTTTCCCAGTTTCTTCTCCATAAAATGATTTTATCTTATGCAACCAATTAACTTCTCAATCCACGTCCTTTATTGATCAAATACCAACAAGCAGAATATAAGACAACAATAAATAAGATTAAAATAGCAATTGAAACCATAATGGGTACATCCGTTGTTCCAAGAAAGCCATACCGAAACCCAGAGATCATATATACAATTGGATTGACTTTTGAAACAGCTTGCCAAACAGGGGGTAACATCGAAATAGAATAAAAAACACCACCCAGATAAGTCAATGGTTGTAAGACAAACGTCGGCACGATTGACACGTCATCATAGGATTGAGCAAAAATACCATTAATCAAACCTGCTAAAGAAAATAAAATAGCAGTCATCAATAAGGTAATAATAACCATTCCCCATGAATACACATGTAAAGGTACAAAAAATAAGGAAATCATAGTAACTAACGCACCAACAAGTACACTACGCCCTAGCCCACCAATCACAAATCCCCAGATAATCACGTGAGTAGGTACGGGGGCAACTAAAATCTCTTCAATATTTTTCTGGAATTTCTGCGAGAAAAAAGAAGAAGAAACATTCGAATAAGAGCTAGTGATCGCTGACATCATAATTAACCCTGGAACGATAAATTCCATATAAGAAAATCCACCCATATCACCAATCCGTCCACCGATCATTTTTCCAAAGATTACAAAATATAGCGATGTTGTAATAACCGGCGGAACTAATGTTTGAACCCAAATGCGCAAATAACGATTCGTTTCTTTGATCGCTAAACTTTTTAAAGCGGTAAAATAAAGACTAAACATTTTTTCCCTCCACATGACCATTTTCTTCTGTAATTTTCAAGAATAATTCTTCCAAACGATTGGATTTATTTCGCATCGAAAGTACTTTTACACCTTGTTCACTTAATTGATCAAATATGCCATTCACCCCTTGGTTGCGTTCGACTTCCACCGCAAGTGTCCGCTCATCTTCAAACAAATAATTGTATCCTTGAATAAGTGGTTTCTGGTCATAAGGAGCCAAATCAAAAATAAATGTTTCAAATTGCAGTTTTGAAAGTAATGATTTCATACTCGTATTTTCAATCAATTCTCCTGATTGGATAATCCCAATATTTCGACAAAGCATTTCCGCCTCTTCTAAATAGTGAGTGGTTAAAATGATGGTTGTGCCTTTTTCGTTTAATTCACGTAGAAATTCCCACATTTCTCGTCTTAATTCAATATCCACGCCCGCTGTCGGTTCATCTAAAATCAACAGCTTAGGTTCATGCATCAATGCTCTAGCAATCATTAACCGCCTTTTCATTCCACCAGAGAGCATGCGGGCACGAACATTTCTCTTTTCCCAAAGATTGGATTGCTTTAGGTATTTTTCACTGCGTTTTAACGCCTCCTGACGTGAGACACCATAATAGCCTGCTTGGTTCACTACAATTTGTTGAACCGTTTCAAAAGGGTTAAAATTAAATTCTTGTGGCACCAAGCCAATTTGTTGTTTCGCACGAACCAAGTCAGTATCAAGGTCATAGCCAAAAACTTTCACTTCACCAGAAGTTTTATTTACAAGCGAAGTGATAATACCAATAGTCGTGGATTTTCCAGCACCGTTTGGGCCAAGAAGCGCATAAAAATCACCTTCTGCTACTGTTAAATCAATCCCTCGCAACGCTTCAACTCCCGTTGCATATACTTTTTTTAAATTTTTTATTTCAAGAGCCTGTGTCATTGGTTTAACAATCTCCTTTTTATCTAATTCACAATTTTCTATTGTACCACGGAATGGGCAGATTGAACGAAGAAAAGAACTAAAAAACGTTGCTTAAAAGAAAATAATGACCACTATTGCTGTTCATCGATTTAATTGTAGAAATTCACCTCTTTTAATCCAATTTAACCAAAACAAAAGATAAAATAATAGCGCATAAACTTTAAAAGCCACAAGATTTCAATTAATCTTGCGACTCTTTTTACGGCTATTCAAACACACGCCATGTTCGATTCTGATCAAAAAACGTTGCTTCTTCCTTTGCATTTTCCACTAATTTATCGGGATAATCCAATACTTTTAACAATGCAATCGCATTTCTAGTTGTTGCTGGTCCTTCTTTCAACTGAAAATCAAAACTAATCCCTTTTTCTGGTGTGACTTGTTCTTCAAAATGAACATTGTCACATTCATTTTTTAGAATCTCTGTCAGTTCAATATCATGTGTTGCCACAAATGCCAACGAAGGATAATCCGACAACCATTTCACTACCGAAGCAGAAGAAGCAATTCGCTCAATCGTATTGGTTCCCTTTAAGATTTCATCAACAAAACAATAACAATGTTCTTTTGTTGCCACTTTATCCAATAATCGTTTGATTGATTTGATTTCTGAAACAAAATAGCTATCCCCTTCGAATAGATCATCTTCGATTGCCATGGAAGTCAAAACATGTCCATGTTCTAATGTAAACTTTTCAGCTAAAACAGTTTGAATACTTTGCGCTAAAATACAGTTAATCGCAATGCTTTTTACATAAGTTGATTTCCCTGAAGCATTCGATCCCGTGACTAAGGTATTGTTCTGCCATTCCACCGGATTGACCACTGCTTCTGATAATAGCGGATGGTAACAATCTTTTGCAACGACACCTCCACTGACAAACTCGGGTTGGCAAGTAATCGGCATATATGTTCGATAATTCAGCACCGCTGCCGCAACTTCCAGTTCTCCTAATAGTTCCCAGACCTTCATTGCTTCATTTGTCTTCTTTTCTAATTTATTAATAACAAAATGGTAAGAAATAAACGGAAGCATAAACATCATATTCAAGTAATCAAATATAATTTCTGCCTCTGATCCACTTTTTACTCGAAAAGAAAAACCAAATTTAGGGATATCCTTTAATGGCTTTATGTTTTTTTGTAATTCAGCTTGTAATGGAGATTGGATTTTTGCCAATTGATTCGCCGTTGAAATGGTTGAAACCAAATAACCCATACTATTGAGCTCTGTCTCTAACGTCTGTTTTTTTACTTGATAATAAATCGCATTAAAGACTAAACTGCCTATCGCTAAATAAAAACCAAAAACTTGTCCTACTAAAAAAAGAATAAGTCCAAAAATTGGTAATAATCCTAGTAAGGTAAATAAACCGATATGCCCAACTTTTTTGCTTTGACCATCCGCTAGGTATTGTTTCGTAAAATTCCCATCTTTTTTACCAAATCGAGCAAACTGATATTGGATCCTTTCACGTACCGCTGGTTGTTCCTTATAAAAAGCAATCAGCTGCTCCAAGCGTTGATCCTTAACAAAATCAAAGCTACGTAATCGTTGATACAAAGCTTCCGATCCAATGCTAGAATATGTTAAATTGATTCCTTCAAACACTTCGAACATATCCAAATCATACCAAGTCAAATCATCCACTTCACTCTGCCAAGAACGAAACTTTTTTTCTGTCAACCAAGCTTCTTTTAAACTTTCCTCTTTATCAAAACGAGGTTGATAAGGCAACTTCCCCCATTTCTTGCGAACCTCTTCTTTTAATTTGTGTCGTGAATTTATTTCCAAACCAATCAGTAAAATAATGACCCCAAGAATCATTACGGCAATAAATTTTTTTTGATCCATGCTTTTCTCCTATCTAACGTTGTTTGCTTAAGTATAGCATTGAAAGAAAGAGAACAAGAGCGGTTATTGATAGATAACTGAAAAAATATATTCGCGTTTCAAGGGATAGTTTAAACGTAATGGAAATACAAATTTTTTAGTTATCTGTCCTTCAGTTTTTCTAAGATTAGTTCAATGTCTTTTCTTAATTGTTCTATTTGACGTTGCGTATCTTCATTATTTTTTTGAAGTATTTTTAAAGCATAAAGACAAAAGACTAAAAATAATCCTAAAAGTATCATACTATATATGGGTATAAACAACTATGCATCCTCCTCAAAGGTGTTTTTATTATTTTCTAAAAATTCAGAAATAGCTTTTTCAGTATAAACACCATCTAATCTGGCAACAATCTTACCTTTAGAGATGATCAATAACGAAGGTATCACAGCTAAATTGAGTTTTTCTGCTAGTGCTTCTAAGCTTTTCTCGTCTTTATTTCGAGCTACATCAGTTCTATAATAATTGGCTTTTACACCCACATTTTTTAACACATTTCGAAGTGTAGGTTCGAACTCTTGGCATTGAACACAAGTCGGTCTACCCACATATAATAAGAATGTATCTGAATTTTCAAGCTTTAATTTTAACATCTCTGTCTTTATCTCAGGTAAAGTATTATTCATCCCAAATCCATCTGTTTTAAAAAAAATCAATAAGAATAATACTCCAAAGAGACACAGCCATGATATAACTATGCTATTATTTTTAACAAACTTTTTCACATCTTATCAATCCCACATTCAAAGTTTAAAACAAGCTACTACAGAGCTCATTGTTCCAGTACCTAAAGCTACAAAACCACCAACACATGCAGCACAAATAACTGGGATAGCTGGGCATGAACCAACACAAGCTCCTGCAATTACTGTCGCAACATACTTGCTAATACCAAGAACAACAACAAGACAAGCAACTTTATTAGCAAATCCTCTACTCTGAGGTAACAAAGCTCCCTGTTTTTGTACATTCTTCATATCCTTTTTAATTTGTTCGTTAGATAAAAAATCTTCATTAAGTAAATTAGATTTCATCAATTTTCCGTTTGCATAAGTTTCAATTTGGGTCTTATTGTTCAATCCCTGGCTAATAATAGTTTCTTGATATCCTTCATTTTTCCCACTACAACTATAAGTAACCGTCAAATTGCTAAATAAATTATAGCCATCACCTACTATGGGAACTGTAATCATATAAAAATCCTCTGAATTTTGTGTAACTTGTAACACTTTTGCGCTTGTCAAATCTAACGAGCTTTCGGGTACATGAAAAACAATATTCCTATTGCGAAGCTCACTTTGAAATCTTGTCTTGATTTCACTATTTTCTGTTGTACTTACTAATTTTGTAGTTTCCATAATATCAGACATTTTTTCAAGCGTTTCTAATTCTTCGTCCGTAAAGTCTGAGATTAGTTTTGCATTTGTTACCCTAGAAAAAACTACTTCATTTGCAGAGACACTTAAAACTGGGATAAATGAACTACCTAATATCAATAACAGTGCAAAAATTGTTCCAAACTTTATTACAGTTATCTTACGTAAATTTTTTACTAAGTATGACATCTAAACTCTTCCTTTATCTTTTACAATCCAATTAATTTTTTTATTAAGTGATACTTTAGTTACATCCTCCTTTCATCTCTAGAAAAAATGAACAAGCGAAAATCTCTTCACCACCCCACTGTCAATCTATTACTGATTTTTAACATTAAATGCACACCTTCCATGTTTTTATTTTAACTACTATGTTATTATGATGAAAAATACAAATTATTTTTTATTTTGTGTGTAATTCATGCATCGTAATTATAAAAGAACGGAGTGTTAATATGGATATCTGGGAATTGCTCAAGAAATTACGTATTGATAGAGGGATTTCTAAAAAAAATTAGCTTATAATATAACTACAAGAGATACATTATCTAGATATTAAAATGGAAAAAACAGTATACCTTTCGTTATTTTATTGAGATTACTCGATAGATTAAATATAACTATGGACGAATTTATCCTATATTTAGAAGTTGATAGCGTACGAGATAAAAATAAAAAGATAAAGAAATTTATTAGTGATGTTAAAGAGAATAAAGGTTCCCGAAAGTACACTTCAGAAATACTTAGAAGAAAAGCATATACTACGCAAAACATCGTTGATATCCGTAATTATTTACTAATAAAAACTTTTGATTGGTATGCTCTGCCCAGAGAGAAACGTAAGCTGAACAAAAATGATAGAAAATATCTAGATCACTTTGCCAATTATTTAGAAAAAGTAAATGAATGGGGAAGGTTTGAAATGATCAGTTTTAGCTCATTACTATTTCTTTTCAATACAAACTATATTTCCCAGAGACTTAAAGAAATCGAAAAAAAAATTTCAAAATACAGCGACTTTGAAATTTTTCATTCAATATTATCCAGTCTTTATAATAATGCTTTTCTTTTAATGTTAGAACGTAAAAATATTCGCTTCTCTAAACAATACTTACAAAAACTTGAAACTATTCAACATAGATCATTATTTGCAAAAAATACTCAGATATCTGTTCAATTTTATAAAGCACTAATCTTTTATATAGAAAAAAATAACAAAGATGGACGAAAACGAATGATTGAAATTTTTCAAGGTCTAGAATTATTAGAGCTAAATAGTTTAATCAATGAATTTAAATGTGATTTAATAAAATTCGAAAAGCTTTATTCTATTCCACCGATTTTTGAGTAAATATATCACTCTATAATGAAATAGGCCATTCAAGCTGGAGAACAAACGACACTTCGCACAAATTCTTTTCACTTACACTAGTAGAAATATGTCGGTATACATAGATTAACTTAACCACCACATCCATTCAGTTAAAGACCAAAGTAAATACTTTATAAATAACATATATCATAAACCGAGTTATAATTTTTAGTAAGCTTGTATGTGAGAGTGGCACAACCATAGAACCAATTTCTAGAGCGCTTACTCATTCTGATACAAAAGCTACCGCAGTTTATGTGAACACACTAAACATTGTTGATCTTATCCTCTTATGAAAAATTTGAACCACTATTGAAGAAGCAAAAAATGGAAAATGAATAGCAGGTTTAAAAAGTTCGTGCCCATTCATTGTCGTGCCTAAAAACACAAAAAAGACACTCTCCAAAATTGGAAAGTGTCTGAAAAGTTAGGATCAAGGTAACTGCGCTCAGCATTGCTTTGCCCAGTACGATTCTAGTAACTCGAATGATAATCGCAATTAATGTTTTGAGAATTGTGATTTTTAAAAATTTTTCGAGATTTGCTCTCACGTGTAAATTAACATTAGATTAGATGGATACCATATCAACTAATCGCATTTGAAAAACTGCGAATTCTCCCGTTTTCCATATACTGAGCAGTCTCGACACTCAATTAACTGGTTTAATCAATTGTGAAATCTGCTGTTGCTTTTCGTTCTGTATTCCAGAGGGTATCACGATATACTACATCAATTCTAAAGTGAGTATAATCTTTATAATCATTAATTTGAGTTTGATATTTTATAGTGAAAACAAAGCCTCCACCAGTCGCACTTTGTTTATCTAAAACAACTTCTGAACCATTTGACTTAATTCCAATTAATTGATTCGTAGTAAAAATGTGGCTTCCAGGATTAATTAGAGACACACCATCCTGAAAATTTAATTTATTTGTTGTCTTATTAAAAGTGTGAACAGCCATTTCAAAGCTATCCGTTATTCCTTCAAATCCTATGTAAGTAAGAAAATTTAATTTGCTCTCTTCTTGTGGTATTAAAACATTTAATGCGCTAGAAGATTTAACTATCTTATCTTGTGTTACTACCTCTGCATTAACCAACAATGGCGAACATGCTGAAAAAATAGTAAAAGAAGTCAACGCTCCAGTAATAATTTTTTTAATCATATAAAAATCCCTTTCAGAAATATTTTTTGTTCTTAACAAAAAACGTTATTTAAATAATTAATAAAACATATTATAATAGTTATTATATAACTATTTATTCGTTTAGAATCTAACTTTTTATCGACTACTAAAACCGATTTAAATAGTTAAATATAAAACATTTCATAACTATCATCCACCCCCTTTAAATTTTAAAAACATCCCAAAAAGTTATTTTAACATACTCATATATAAATATTAATAATTATTTTAAAATTCATTTTTCAATATTTTTTCCAACTATTAACTTCATTTTTATCATTCCTTGTTTAATATATTATTTGGTATTAGTAGCTTTTTATACAAATAACATTTCTAACGTTATTTATAATTATGACGATATAATAAGTAGAGCATCAATCTCCTTCATACTTACCTAACCTATACACTAAACAGTAAAATAAAGAAGCCAACAGTTCAGAAACACTGTTAACTTCTTTTTAATTATAATGATTCACTTTTTAAAATCGAAATATGATTTTGGATTTTATTATCAAATATCATTCTAATTTATGGTATTTAAGTTATTCTATATGAGATTGCTTCTACACCATATTATATAGCTGATTTTACATCGTAAAAATTAATTACAGTACTTAGAATATATACTGGATAATTTGATCGATTTTAGCCATATCTTGTTATGCTACACTTTCGATTTTTCTTCATTTTCTTTTTTGAAATCAAATGCTTTTAATTGTGAAATAAGTACTTTTACATTTGTATCCAAATCTTCTGGTAAAGAATAACGTATAGATAGTTTTTTTACAGTCGATGTAATTGGACATATAATGGCAAACATTGTTTTACAATTGAAATTATATAGAGAAACCATTACTCTAAGCCTTCTTTTTTGAATCGCTTTTCCTATTGAAGGATCAAAATCAATCCAAACAATAACTCTTTTTTCAGGTATACAATTTCTTTCTGCAATCATTAGAGGATTTCTCGTCCTACTGGCGTTAAATCTTCCCACGCACCTTTTTCATAACATTCTGTCTCTTCTCTACCACTAAATAAGTCTTTAATTTTAGGAACCAATGTAATTATATATACACTTGTTCTAACGAGTTTCAAATGACACATTGAACTGATATTTTTAGCTATTCAAATTTCAATTAGCCTCCTTGATTTGCAAACTGCCGATTTTATACTTCTAGTGCGGGACAGTGAAACGTATTACGATTTAAATTCATTTATTAGCTGATACTTAGTCGAACGCCCTTGCCCAACTTTTTGAACCTTATTCTCTGTTTGTAGCTCAGCCAATGCCCGTTCTATCGTTCGCTGGCTAATATCCGGCAACAAACTTTCTAAATCAGCTCTGCTTAGAGGGTCAAAAGATTTTTCTAGTTCTTCTACTACTCTCTCAGCAGGTGTTAGCTCACGATTGATAATCATCTCGAAACGATCTGAAAAGTTTTCATAAGCTCGCAAAATGATTCCAACGAGATAACGAACAAACGGCGTATAGTCCTGTTCATTTTCCAACCAACCGACAGAACTTGCCTCTAACGCCTCATAATAGGTTTGTTTTGATTTTTCAATCAGCATCTCAATACTGATATACTTACCAACTAAATAGCCTGACTTGTATAGCAACAACAATGTCAACAAGCGGGACATCCGCCCATTTCCGTCACTAAACGGATGAATCGAAAGAAAGTCTAAAACAAAACAAGGAATCAACAGTAAAGGATCTATCTCAGCCTTCTGAATGGCTTGATTGTATTGGTAACATAAGCCTTCAATTAAATCCGGCGTCAAATACGCCGGTGCCGGTATGAAGCGAACTCGCTCCTTGCCTTCCAAATCTTTTTCTGTAATGACATTATCGCCACTTTTGAACTTTCCTTTATAGCTTTTAGCCGAGTAATTATAAAGATTTTTGTGTAACATTAAAATATCGTTTGGCACTACGCGAATGTACTCGTAGCTATCATGAATCAGTTTCAAAACATCCCGATAACCGGCAATTTCTTCTTCATCACGATTACGGGGGTTAACCTTTTCGGCCACGATTTGCTTCAAGCGGCCATCCGTCGTTGCAATCCCTTCGATTTTATTAGAAGCTTCTGTACTTTGAATCAAAGCCAAATCCGTTAGCTTATTTAAAATCTCTGGTTTTGTGGCAATATAGAGTTCTTGTTTTCCTTTATATTCATGAATCTTGGTCAGGATATTCAACAAGTCATAACTGAGAGTGAGTTTATGCAACTCACGGTAATCAAATTCTTTCACCGCCATCCACCTCTTTTCTCCGCCATTTTATCTTATTTGGCGGTAAAAAACAAATAGTGGCGGAGAAAATTCAAAAATTCTTCTTTTAAAGTATTTTCTATCGAAAGAACAATATGTTTTGAAGAGCTTCATGCCTCTTAGAACTTATATCAGTAAAAATTAACGTTTTAAAAAAAAACTTGAAAATAAATACCAAGTAGTCCAAATTTCTCGTTAGAAAAAAATCGGTAAAGCATTGGGTTGAACATATGAATGTGTTCTTCCAAAACTCCGATTTGAAAAATCAGCGTCAAAGTTAAAAGCGTAAAACCCTGTAATCACGAAGGAAACTTTAGTTGAAAAAAGTATGGTAGTTTTAAAAAGCTCGTACCATTGCCGTACCAAAAATACAAAAAAGACACCTTCCAAAAAATGGAAAGTGTCTGAAACGTTGATATAATGGTATTCTTAACGTTTTGAAAATTGTGAAGCTTTACGTGCTTTCTTAAGACCTGGTTTTTTACGTTCGACCATACGTGCGTCACGAGTAAGTAAGCCAGCACGTTTAAGAGCTAAACGGAAGTCAGGATCAACTTCTAGCAATGCACGAGCGATACCGTGACGGATAGCTCCTGATTGTCCAGCGTAGCCTCCACCGTTTACGTTAACAAATACGTCATAAGCGCCTTTTGTTTCAGTAACAGCGAAAGGTTGATTGATTACTTCACGCAAGTCAGCATGTGGAATGTATTCTTCAACATCTTTTTTGTTTACAGTAATTTTACCAGTTCCTGGTACTAAGCGTACACGAGCAACTGCATTTTTACGACGGCCTGTGCCGATATATTGAACTTGTGCCAATGAAATTCCCTCCTATTAGATTAAGTTTGTAATGTCTAAAACTTCTGGTTGTTGAGCTGCATGCGGATGTTCTGCTCCAGCGTATACATTCAATTTTGTAAATTGTTTGCGACCTAAAGTATTTTTAGGAAGCATTCCTTTTACAGAAGTTTCGATCAAACGACGAGAATTTTTAGCACGCAATTCGCCAGCAGTGATTGATTTTAATCCTCCTGGGAAGTTTGAGTGACGGTAATAAATTTTATCAGTCGCTTTTTTACCTGTTAATTTCACTTTGTCTGCATTGATTACGATGACGAAATCGCCAGTGTCCAAATGAGGTGTGAAAGTTGGTTTATTTTTACCACGTAGCACAGATGCAACAACTGTTGAAAGACGTCCCAATGGAACATCAGTTGCGTCTACTACATACCATTTACGTTCTACTTCGCCTGGTTTGGCCATATATGTTGTACGCACGTTAGTTTCCTCCAATTTAAGTTCTGATGTTTGACATACACTTCGAGTTTCCGGGGCTCTTTGTGGGGCAAACAATACCATTTAACATATTACCTGCTAATCCCCTTAATGTCAACGTTTTTTCTTACTGTTGAAAAACTTTAATTTTTGTTAGCAACTGATCGACGTATTTCTTCTTATGACTAAAATTAGAAGTAGTTATTTTTAATTTGATAAAATAAAAACTGCAAGGAAACATCTTTCCTCACAGTTTTTACTATTATATAGGATACAAACTACTACTTAAAAATTACGCATCAATTTCTGGTGCTTTTCCTAAATGGGCTTGAATCATCCAGATGCGTTTTTCCGTCGCTGTTTTAAATTCGATAAAAATATCTTGTGTTGGATCGTCGCCTTCTTCACCAGAGACTTCAATTCCTTTTTGATAAAGGTCTGCTAAATAGCGATAGCCTCTTACAAGGATTTCCAAGCGTTCTGGAATTGTACGATCCCAACGGCCAACTTCATCAGGAATTTTTGTGTTGTCAGCAAATTCACGTAAAGTTGAATAAGGAGAACCATCTAAGGTAATCAAACGTTCTGAGATTTCATCTAATTGTTCATTTAAATCGTCCATAAATTCATCCATCATTGGATGCAATGTTAAGAAACCTGGTCCTCGCATATACCAATGTGTTTGGTGAACAACGACAGACATTTGACTCAAATCTGCCACTAATTGATTTAATACTTCTTTTGTTTGTGAAAATTTCATGTTCTTTTCTCCTCCTAACTTTTGTTTACAATTAAAGCATAGTAAACTTTGAAGCAAAAGTACAACAAAATCAATTAGATGAGAACGATTTTCATCATAAAATTTCCTTAAGATCACGTTCTAACGATAATGGTTTATCTAGTGACCAAGCAGCATCCACCACTTCTATTATTCACCCTCTTCTTTTTTTCAATATTCAATATTTTACGTAATTGTGTTAATGGCTGATAAGTTCGCGCTAACTGTTTTTGTGTTTCAACAAAAACCGGGTAAACTTTTTGATAAACCTCGTGAACATTTTCTTGTACTAAAACTTGTGTCTCTAATTGTATCTTTTCGGTGACCTCACTTAATTCAGTGATTTTCCCGATACTTTGCCAACCTAAAAAAACAGCACCTAAAGCGGAAGATTCAGTTACAGTTGGAAAAACAAGTGGATAACCAAGAACATCAGCCATTAGTTGTCGAAAAATAACTGAATTTGAAAAACCACCCGTCGCTCTAACTTGTATGAACTGTTCTTCTTTACAAATCCCCGACAAAATTCTTTTGAGGTTTAAACAAATACCTTCTAAAATAGCCCGCATCATTTCTTTTTCTGTATGGTTTCTTTGTAACCCTAAAAAGCTGCCAGAGGCTTCTGCTTCCCATAGTGGTGCTCTTTCTCCTAATAAGTAAGGCTGAAATAGTAAGCCATTGGCACCTGGGGGCACAAAAGCAATGGAAGAAAGTAGCTCATCATAGGGATTTTCACCATGAGCAATGGCTTTTTGTGTCACTTCCTGCATCAATGTTTGACTTGCCCAATCAAAGATTCCTGCTCCATTACTCGTAGCTCCTCCGATGATCCAATGCGTTTGATCAAGTACATAACAAAAAGTTTCCATTTCTGGATGTAGATACGGTTCATTGGTAATAAATCTTATTGCTCCACTTGTTCCAACAGTTAAAGCAACAATATGTTCGCCAAATGCTCCTAACCCTAAGTTGGATAATGGTCCGTCAGCACCTCCCAGAACAAAAGATATATCATTTCCCAAACCTAATAATTCTCGCATATCTTTTTTTAAGCCACTGATTTTAGTCGTTGGAGGAAACAATTCTGGCAACTGATTTTGATTGATCTTTAAGTATGCGATGATTTCTCCAGACCAAGTGAATCGATGAATATCAAAATACCCTGTACCTGAAGCTGTGCTATAATCACACATTAATCGTCCAAAAAAGCGATAAAAGATATATTCTTTTATTCCTATAAAATAGGCCGTTTGCTTGATCAGCTCTGGATGCGTTTCTTTTAGCCATTTGATTTTAATAAGTGGTGTCATAGGATGGATGGGTGTTCCTGATTGTTGATAGAACTGTTTTCCTAATGGTTCATGCTTTAATTCTTCTGCTTGGTCTTTTGCACGATTATCCGCCCATGTGATCATACGAGTTAGCGGAAGTTTATTTTCATCTAATAAAATTAAGCTATGCATGGCTGACGAGAAAGAAATCACTTCAATCGTTACCTTTTTAGGCAGATTTTTCATCACTTCTCGGATCACAATACAAACACCATGAAAAATCAAATCTGGGTCTTGTTCAGCCATTCCTTGTGTTTCCTGGATCATGGGGTTAAGAAAATAATTTGAAGCCACTACCTCTGCTTGTTCGTTAAATGCAACAGCTTTTGTTTGCGTCGTACCGATATCCACGCCGATGGAGATTTTCATTTTGTCACCTCGTAAAAATTTTATGATGCTTGGCGTATCTTTCTTTAAAAGGAGGATACAGCTATGTTTTTTTATTTTATCATTGGTTGTAGCATTGGCTCGTTCTTATGCTTAGTTGCGCAACGCATACCTAAAGGACACTCTATTATTTACCCACGATCACATTGTGTCAACTGTAACCATCCATTAACTTGGAGGGAAATGATCCCACTTCTTTCGATTTGCCTCCAACGTTTTCGTTGTCGTCATTGCCATTGTAAGCTTTCCATTATCTATTTTATGGCTGAGTTTATCTGTGGGAGTTTATTTCTCTGGTTTTTTTACTTTCCCCAGAATTTAGATGGGATTCTTGTTTTTTGGTTTTTTTCTGCCTTTTTGCTTTCTTTAATGGATTGTTTTTACTTGATGATCGAAGCAAAAACACTTTACTCTATTTGGTTTATCTTATGGCTTTACTGGTTTATCAACGGGGAATTTCAATGGATGACTTTTATTCCTCTTCTAGTGATTAGTTTTTTCCTTGTACACTATGCTACTCATTTTTTAGGATTAGGAGATGTTTTCGTCATTTTAAGTTGGAGTGGCGGTCTAACGTTTGAACGTTTCAGTCAGTTATTATTTATTGCTAGTTTACTAGGCTTACTGTTTTTTCTTTTTTTTACTGCTAACAACAAAAAAGAAACGAAATTGCCTTTCGTTCCATTTTTGAGTATCGCTTTATTCTTGGTTCATTTATTTTAGCTTATAAAAGTCCGTACTTTTCCATACTATCAATCGTTGCTAGTAAGACTTTTTTATTGGTTCCTAGAGGTTGCCAACCTAATTGTTCTTTTGCTTTTTGATTACTGATGTTTCGGTTAATTGAAAGCATCAGTGCACCTTCCTTTGCTCGCTGATTAAATAAGGCACTTACTTGGATCAACCAATTGGGTATTTTTTTTGCTTGAAGTTTTTTTGCAAGATTTGGTCGTTCTTTTCTTATAATTTCTGCCATTTCAAATAAAGAAATTTGTCCATCACAACTGGCAATAAATCTTTGTCCATTTGCTTTTTCACTTGTCATCGCTCGAATGTGTAAATCTGCTACATCACGCACATCAACAATATTCAATGGAAGTTGAGGCGCCCATTTATCTTTGAACAACATATCCAATAAAACAAAACTGTTCGATACATGTGGGTTAAGACTAGGCCCCAAAATGGCCACTGGATTAATAGTAGTCAACTCCAAACCATTACCTTCTTCTTCAATAAATTTCCAGGCTGTACGTTCAGCAATCAATTTGGATTTTTCATAAATAGAAAGTCCACGTTCTTCCAGAGTTGTCCAATCCTCTTCTGTGGTAGATCGAGTTGACGTTTTCTTACTAAAACCAATTGCGCCACAATTCGAGGTCATAACGACTTTTTTTACTTTCATTTTTTTTTGCCATTTTTAACACTCGTAAAATCCCATCTACTGCTGGACGAATGGCTTCTTCCTCATTTTTTGGTATTTCAAAGAACACAGGAGAAGCTACGCTTAATACATAAGTACAATCTTTCATTGCTAGTTCCCAGTTTTCATCTTTTGAAAGATCTGCTTTGATAAAAGTCAATGGATGCAATTCTCTCATACCCTGTTGCTTCAAAAGACTTTTTACATGTTCTTCACTTTTTTTAGAGCGAACCGTTGTCTTCACTTCATAACCTTGTTGCAATAACTGCAAAATAATTTGACTCCCTAAAAAACCAGATCCGCCAGTCACTAATACTTTTTGTTTCATTATTTATTCCTCCAAAACTTTAGTAATGAATTGATTCTCTTTATTTCTAAAGAAAGCTGTTAAGATAAAATTGGCTTTCATTCATTTTCAAAGATGAATGAATTCATGAACTTTTTCTTACGTTTCAAGTAACTTGACTTAGCTTACTACCTAGACTATAGTTTAGGTCAAATCATTTCATTAGAAAGAGGAAGAATATGAACAAAACCTATTCCATTGGAGAAGTTGCTGAAATGTTTCACCTATCTATTTCAACTCTTCATTATTATGATAAAAAAGGCTTATTGCCCTTTGTAGAAAAGAATGACTCAGGTCATCGTGCCTTTACAGAATCGGATCTCCAATTTATTCAAACAATTTGTTGCTTAAAAGATACGGATATGCCAATCAAAGATATCCGCACATATATCAATTATTGCATGGAAGGCCCCAGTACAATCGAAAAAAGGAAGGCTCTTCTACTCGCTCACAAAAGACAAGTATTAGCAAAACAAGAAAAAATAATTAAAAGTTTGGAAGGCATTGACCAAAAGATTGAACATTATAGCTTAAAAAATGCTGATTCCTTTATAGAAGAACAACTTGCTTATGCAATGGAAGAAAAACGGATTAACCATTTAGCTAATCCGTTCAAAAAAGTGTCATTTTCATCTAAATAAAAATCACCATAGATTCGCTTATTCTACACTCAAAGAAAACCAGCTTACCTACTTTACTCAATGTTCGCCAGTAAATAGAGTCGTTTGTTTATCTACTTTTAATCCATATTTTAGGCGCTGCTGATTTATTTTTCAGACCAATGTTTACGTAAAAAACCACCACGACCAGAGCCTTCTCGATAAAGGCTGTAGTGCAACTTATTTTTCTTGTAATAATCTTGATGGTAATCTTCTGCAGGGTAAAACTCACTTCTAGGCTCAATTTTTGTAACGATAGGATGATCAAATCTTCCACTTGCTTGTAGTTTTTCTTTTGATTTTTCAGCAATTACTCGTTCTTCTTCATTGCTATAATAGATAACTGGGCGATAAGAGTCCCCTCGATCAGCAAATTGCCCAAATGCATCGGTTGGGTCTGTTTGTTGCCAATAAATCTCTACCAGTTGCTCATAGGAAATGATAGACGGATCGTATTCGATCTCCACGGCTTCCGTATGGCCAGTGGTTCCGGTTGTTACTTGTTCATAAGTTGGGTTGGGTACATGTCCACCAGTGTAACCAGACATCACGGAAATAATTCCTGGTTGTGTCTCAAATGGCTTAACCATACACCAAAAACAACCACCTGCAAAAACTGCTTTTTTCGTCATGCAAAAACCCCCTTTTGAACATCATACCTTGATTTCCAAAAGGAGGATAACATTTTGTTTGTGTGAAATAAAAGAGGCATAATCAACTATTTGGAATACTTTTAAAGAAACACCTTTTATTTTACCCCTACCCGGTATTTTTAGGTTATTATTCCACTCTTGTGGATAACTCTAACACTTTTATCTGTCATTTTTTTCCACAGAAAAGAAAAAATATTTTTTCATTTCCTTTGTGGATAATTACCGATATGCTATACTTTTCTGCGAATCTATATTTTTATTTAGCAAATTTTCAGATATATGGGGGGAATATGGGTGTTCAAAAGCAATGCTCGATACAAGCAACCGCAACAAGCATCATTCAATAAATCAACAGAACCTAATACTAAGATACCCAGTCAAAAAATGGACTTAAAAGCTAACTTAGAGACCTTGATCAAGATCTGTACAAATAATTCTTCAAAAAGACAAATAGACCATCCACAAGACACACTTCGTTCGCTTGAAGAAATACTCGGTTCAAATTCGATTATGTACCGTTTATTAACTGAACAAAAATCAGTATTAACGAGTATCCCTGATCAAAAGAAAGATCATTCGCTGGAACACTTAAAGGTATTCCTTATGAATTTTCTGTTTCAAAAATATGTGTTTGCTTATTTCCTAATTAACAGCTTAATTAATTATGAAAACCATCATAGTTAGTAGATTCTACTGACTATGATGGTTATTCTGATTTGATAACGAACTAAACACTTGAGACCTTAGTCATTTTGACTTTAGTCTCAAGTGACAAATCGATTAGATAAGTTTATTTTCTATTAAGTTCTTTTTTGTTTTCTCCAACGAATGTTTTTTAATAGACATCTATACTAATAGTAATATCAAAAGTCACACTTCCATAATCATTAGAAAATGTACCAGTAGCTTTTATTGTTGCTACCCCATTTTCTACTCCTTGAACTGTTGCTAATGGATGTATTCCAGATTCCAATATACCAACACTCCCAGAAGGATAAACATTTATAATGCCTCCCTGAATAAATAATTGTTGATGATTATCTAAAATTTCGTTGACTAATTCAGGAACAATCCCCCCTTTTACATTATTAATATAAGTATCTTCTCCCCAATAATACCCCTTTGGGACTGCAAAGAAGATGGCCAGTGGTGTATGATTTCCTGCAGGTGGCGCTGTTAACAAGACTAAATTAGTATCTTTTGGTCTAAATCTAAAGAAATTATTAGGCGCACTGAATTTTAATTGTATCTGTGCTTTAACACTAACTTGGTTTGTACGTACTATTAGACGTTTTTTTCTAGAAACATTACCTGATGTATCAACTGCTTCAATTTCGTACTTGTAGATTGTATACGGCATTAAATCGTTATCAACCCATTCTGTTTCCTTGATATTCTCAGCGATTTTTTTACCATCACGATAAAGAGTGTAACTTGCTACTTTGACGTTATCTTTTGCCTCATCCCATTTCAACTGTACACTTCTTGACCCTATTTTTTCTGCCTTGAAATTAGTCACTGGGCTTGGAGGTTCTGTATCTGGTAAGGTCTTAACGTTAATTTCTTCACTCGTACTACTATTTCCGGATTCATCATAAGCTATAAGCTTTATCGTGTAGTTAGTTTCGAGGTACAACTGTTTAAATTGATAGTTAGTTGTTTCTGGATCCAATGTTGCGAACGCTTTATTATCTTTATAAATTACCATATATGACACACCAACATTGTCCTTTACTTTATCCCAAGAAATATCTATTGTCGTTGTTCCAACATTGTCTACTTTTAATACTGGAACTTCTGGTGGCTCGGTGTCCTTAAGCGTCTTCACTGTCAACCACTTAGAGTGTTCCGATTCTCTACCATCTGCAGTAGCCGCTGTCACACTAAATTTAGTTGTAGTATCAGGTTTTAATCCCACTAAATTACACGATGTTCCTGTTACTGCCCTATATGGGGTTGTTTGACCTTCTTTATATATTTTATACACAAGGTTTCCTTCACTTGGAACTGCATCCCAAGTAAGCGTCGCAGTTGTCCAACTAATATCTTTTACTTTCAAATTAGTTGGTGCGTCAAGATGTTTAAACGTTTTCACAGAAACCCATTCAGAGTGTTCCGATTCCTCACCATTTTCCTTAAGTGCTGTGACATTATATTTAGTTGTGGTATCGGGTTTTAATCCAGTCAATTGATACGACGTACCTTTCACTTTAGCTATTGGTTTTTCTTCACCTTCTTTGTATACGTTGTACATTAGTTCACTCGCCGATTCATTCTTAGGTGCATCCCAAGAAAGCGTTGCAGCTGTCTCACTAATATCTGTTACTTTCAAGTTGCTTGGTACACCGAGGGGTTCGGGTAAGTCGATATCAATGACTTGATAATAACTCAGTTGTTGTCTAGAAAGGTTCCAAACTGCAACAATAACATTGTATCCTGGTTTTACTTCTTTAGGAATATTGAGGTTATGAGTAACCGTTTTACCCGATAATTGATCTTTTCCATTAATGACTGTTTTTCCGTTTTCATCTTTTAACGGCATAAATTCATCTTTTGCTAATGGTTTATCGGGATCCCAATCTGGTTTTGTGATAAAATATTGCCATGATTTTGTCGCTTGTTCTACTGGATTTGTCCACGTAATTGCATTCATACCATACTTCATCGACTGCTTTACCCAAGCATCACTCGTCTGTTTATCAATTAATGAATAAACAGGTTCTCCTAGTGAATTATCAGGATGCGCATTATCCGCAGAAGCAATGTTTCCGTCGGGCAGTTGATCAAATGTTTTTGAACTACTCATATTATGATAATCACCCATGGCATTTCCATAAATTTTATGCACAGATGCCCATATATCACTTCCCTCGTCTGGCGCTAATGTATGTCCATAATAAGCACGTGAGGGTGGCGAACTAACATAACCTACGGCATCAACAATATGACTAGCAAACGTTGTAGGTACAATAATTGCAGCTAACAACAGCGATCCATACAACCCCCTTCGAAAAAGTTTATTCTTCTTCCTAATCTTTTCCATCATCCATTCCTCCTTAATTATTAGTACAAACAAAGTATAATCAACTTTTTTCTTAAAAAGGGGTGTGATTTTTTTTAAATAAACAAAAAAATATGAACTAGATATTTTATTTTTTACTTGTTTTGTTACTAATTACTAAAGATTATTGTGGGTCTATTACGAAATAAAAAAGAATCCCCACATTAGTTTTCTATTTCATTGCAGAACCCTCTAACTATCTTTTAAGAGCAACTGTGGTAGGAAGACAGAAAACTTTGTTTTATAAATTATTTTTTATTCGCTTTTATTTTCTGAATTAAATGCTTAATCGTTTCGTTTGCTAAAGAAAAATCGGTAGAAAAAATACATTTTTGTTGATAATTATGGTTCGTCAAATAACTTTCCGAATCCGTAATAACTAAATCATATTGCCCATTAGGATTATATTCTTCAATGCAAATTCCTTTTTCTATCAATAATTCAGCGACCAAATTCCTAAAATAATATTCTGTAAACATCGGATCTAAATATAGAGCAATCCCTATACGAATTTTCTGACTATAGACCAATTGAATATTCATGTATAAATAATACTTACTGATTAAAATTTCATTAGCAACAGCACCATCTCCTTCAAACTGTTGGTTAATTGTTTTTCTAATTTGTTCTTTATGAACGACAGGCGTGTCAATCAACTGTTCTTCGTCTAAATATTGAATTTCTCCTTTAAAAAAACAAACATTCACATGAGCACCATATAAATAATAGTTTCTAAAATCCCCTTCTTCATGGCTATTATTTTTTTTGAATTCATACAGGAGTATATTTAATCTTTTAGCAATAAGATCATTTTCAGAAAAAGATTCATTTAATAGATGCTTCCAAAAAATAGCATGTTTAGGAACTAAATAATTGCTTATCATAAAAATAAATGTGTAGGCCAATTCTGATAAAGAAAGTTGAATACCAAGTTTATAAAAAAAAGGCTTAATAATCGCAACAAATTGATGAAATGTTGTTTTATTGATGACAAAATTGTATAACCGATTTGAGATATTTGTTGATTTTTTTTGCCTACCAATAAAGTAAGTAAACCAGAACAATAATTTTGCTTTTTGACAGTAATTAAAATGACTTTCTAAATGAGCTTCCAAGAAAGCAATTAATTTTTCTAATTGACTCGTATGTTTGGTTTTCAAATATAAATATTTTTCTGGATAAATATTTTGATAGAACTGTTGCCTAAAATATTGAAGTTGACCTTCATTTCCTACTAATTTACAATTCCGTATAATTAAATTGAATTCATTAAGTAAGTTATTTATTTGTTTTAGTCGTCGAAAAAAATTTGCTCGACTGATCGCATTTTGACGTATGCATTTTTCAACAGTTATGTGATTATCATTTAGAATAGAATCTAAAATTTTAAAATTAACCGAAGTCGTTACATATTCAGATAGAATATTTATTTTTAAATTTTTAAATTTTCTATCTATAAAATAACACTTTGTATAGGGATCAAATAAAATAATATCTCCACTATTTACATAAACTGTTACACGTTCATTGATTGAATCAATCATGGTTTTCAGTGTTCGACTAGTGACAAAAAAATTTTCTAAAAGTTCTTTTTTGCTGACACTACAGTCTCTATCAAAGATATAAGTGATTAATTTATATTCAAAAAGGTCATGGCTATCTAATAATTGGAACTTTTTTACCATTTTCCACTCCTTTTCTTTAATTACGCAACAACTTTAAATACTTCTCTCTTTCTTAAGATAGCGTTTTCTTTTAAAAACAACCTCAAGCAATTCTTCTTATGACTGTCGGATCAACATAAACAGAGAAACACTAACCGAAAATACCGAATATTTTATAGAACAGAAAATATGTAGCTATAAATTTACCTACATACTTAGATATATATTGATTCAAAAAAGAATAACTATAAAAATAGTTGAGTAACAAATTGGTAAGTATGGAAAAGTCCCTATAAAACAATTCTGTGAGTAGTAATTATTTTTACAAAAAGTAATTTGCTTGTTTTGCCTTGACTAAGTAAAAATATTTATATGATTAAACAACTAAACACAGGCTTAGTTTACTTTAAATAACTTTTTTGTACTGTTCTCATTAAAAATAATGGTTCTTTTTAGTCAATTACATAAAGTAAGTTTAATGTTAGTTTTCTTTATGCAATTTCACTAACCACTCCTCAAAAAAGTATGATTAATTTTAAAATAACGAATATCTTCAATAGTATCCACCATATGTTTGATTTATCAAATATTCCTATCCCTTTCCTTGTTTTGAAAAATAGTGAGAGTAAGTAACGGTTCTTCCGTATATTCTTTTGTTTTTTTATATTGTTCATTCCAGTAAAAATATCATTCCAAAACTAGTAAAAATTTTATTCAATCTATTTTGATTGTTTTCTTTTTAACCAATTTTATCACTTAACAGTCCACCTATAACTAATTTAAGCGAGGTGTTTTTTCCCATAATACAACTATATTTTCTAAAGTTACAACAAATTTTAGATATTTCTATTCATGTTTTTTCATTCTATTTTATCTCTTTTATAAGAGACGATACAAGAAAAAATTATTTTCGTCATTTATTTATTTTTCATGACTTTTCCCGTTAATACTTTCTACTTATTTCCTTCATAAAAAATCTCAAATAACGAATCATATTTAGCTTTTTTAGAGATTAATCTATGTATTAAATCCCGTATAGTAAACAAAATCATTATTTTTATTTTTTATATCTTTATAATTTTTATAGCTAATATAAAATCACAAAAATTCAGAGGATATCGTTATGGAAAAAGAAGTTTTAAATATGATTATAAATAAAAAAATTAAGCGTTTAACTCTTTTACTCCTATCTACACAAGAAGGACTTACCTTTACAAGTGAAGAACTAGAAAAACGATTAAATGTAACTAAAATTACGTTAAAAAGAGATCTACAAGAACTAAAGGAGTTATATCCAATACAGTTAACCATTGAAATCAGTGAGTTAATTACGATTCAAGTAAATGAAGACTACACGATTTTAGAGCTAGTAAAGCCTCTTTTATTAGAAGATCCTGCGTTAATTATTTTTTTTAAATTAATTTCCAATGAATCACTCAATTTTTTTGAATGTTGCAAGGAGTTATTTATATCTGAAACCACCTTGAAAAGATACATTATTGTTATTAATCAATATTTAACCAGATATGGCATTAAGTTAAGTTATTTTCCGATTCGTTTTATCGGTTCTGAGATAAATATTAGAACTTTTTATGTACATCTTTTAGAAAGTTTTGATTATTTAAAGATAGATTTTCAAAAAGAATTAATCTTATCTTTTTGTATAGAGTTTGAGCAAAAATTGGTTAAAACGTCAATGAAAAATTTAGAAATCAATTTTGAAAAATTTTTTTTATGGTTGTCTACTACTGCGTTACGTACCAAAATGCAGCATTTTATAAAACTATCTGATATTAATTTAGATATAATTGAAAAAACAGACTTACACCAACTAATTGAAGAACATTTAAAAAACAGTTACTTTTTACAAGACATACCTGAAATTGAACAAAAATTTATTTATCTTATTTTATGGGGATGCATTGAAAATGACTTTTCTTTTTTATTTCTCAAACAATCTTCCGAATTAATAGCAAGTCTAAAAACCAATAATTTATTTATTGAATCAATGACAAAAGAACTCGAACGATCATTTTGCCTTACTGAAAATAATGCTAACACAAACAATATCTTTCATACTATTTTATATACTTTTTTTGTATTAAAAAGACTTAGTCAGATTTTGCCAGATTATTATCTACTTCATACAGAAATAAATAATTATCTCCTGTATTATCATTATGATTTGTATAAAAAATGGCAACAATTTATTAATAAATTCCCATTGCTCTTTGACCACTCAGTGGACATTCAAATACTAGGTCTGAAGTACACGTTGCTTTCATTAATCAAAGACTGGATGAAATTACAAACGTATAAAATAGCTATAGATTTAAACATTCCTTCTACTTATCGTTTGCTCATTCTTTCAACTTTTAAAGAAAGTTTGAGTGTTTATCATATGGATATTCAACCAATTCAGTTATCTCCTTCTAAGCTAAGTTGCTTATTACATCCATTTGATTTACTAATTACCAACTATCCTCTGGAACTTCCGCCAAAAGCGCCTATTCATTTTCAATTATGTAAATATCCTACAGTGCAAGAGATAGAACAAACAATTAAGAAAATCATTCAATTAAAAAAACAATCGATGCATTCTTTACGTGATCTATAAAATACCAAAATAAATAGTAATGTAATTATTTAATTTTACAGAAATCATTTTTTCTGATTATGTATCATAGTTTTTATTTTTCCTTTTCGATAAAAATTGAACAAAAATTTTTTGTTCATACCATCCTCAAATATTTTTTCCTCCTCTACGTAAATTTAACGTTTATCGTTCTAGTCAGATTATAATCAACTTCTCTTTCATAATGTAAAAATCTATTCAAGAAGTAAGCACCGTCTCATCGCTTATTTCTTGAATAGTCCTTGTCATTTATTTAAATCAAACGATTATTTCTTGGTAAATATTTTTCCAGTTACTTTCTTTTCTAACATTACTTGATCAAATACTAATCAAGTAGGAACATTTTTATTCGGTTTCCTAATTACTGCTTTAACAGGATATCGGTCTGAAAAATCTACATGTTTAGAACCATTATTTATCATTACTTGATAATCCATATGGCTAGCTTCAGATTTTATTTCCACTGGATCTACAATATTTCATTCATTTACCAATTAACAATTTATTCTTCCTGTTTCATATTTCAATTACTCCATTTTTTAATTCATTTGGATGACTTTAAACACTGTGTTTATTCTGTTATCTTTATTTATATATGTTCGATAAAAATGAGTGTCTTCTAAAAGTTCTTCTGTACACACAAGTTTGAAGTAATTTGTCATCTCTTTATGGTAAATTTTTTCATAAATCAGTTCAATGTCTTGAAAATAAAAAAATGTTTTTTGATATATTTTTAGATAACGAAAAAGTTCTTGTAAAAAAATTTTATCCATTTTTTTATTCCACTCCTTTCCTTGCTATGTTGTTAATCATAACAAATTCGTACAAAATACATCTCATTCTTTCCACCTTTATTCTAACTTTTCAACTATATGGTAAAAATTCTAAATAACATTTTATACGTAAAAAAATGAGATTTTTTTGAAGCTTTTTTAGATTATCATTTTATTTATATAAATGAATCATCTGTTCTATATTCGTCTCAGGAAGAATGTTAACAAGTGATAGATCATTTGAATCTATTTTTTATACTTTTTTTGAATGGTATTTTTTTAACTTGGATGAACGGCTAATAATAAAATAAATTTATTTCCTATTTAGCCTAAATAATTGTTTTGGAAAGTCGTGTGTTCTGCTAAGAGAAGAAAAATTTAGCATCACTAGCGTAAATAAGAGAACATCGTCCTACTATTTTTAAACTGCTAATAAAAAACACCCCTCTTTGCCAGTCTCTTATTTTGCAAATTTTCATTCAAAAATCGAGGTTTTATTTTCAACAAGTGATTGTATATTCTTTTTAGTCAAATAGAAATAAATGGCGCCTTATTTTTATTTGAACCAATGAAAATTTCTTGTAGCTAAATAAAAAAGAAGTCACTCCACAGAACTAGGGGAGGTTCGTGTTCACTTTTGTCCTTTCTGGAAAGAGCACAGCACAGATGACTTCAAATTAAGACTTGATAAATAATAAACAGGTCGGGGGAAATCGTTTTCTCATTCAACAAATAATATTTTTATTTAACTGTAAGGAGGCGAATTAAGTAAAAATAGCTTTAGTCATTGCTCAAATATCTCAATTTATTGAAAGCGTGGTGTATTTGGATAATCCAGATTTATGCTATTTACAAAAAAACAAATGAAGCATCTATAAATAATGGATTCTACTAAATATAACTGGTTAGAATTTATGGATAATGAAGCTGCGTATAGCAGAATGTAAACAATAGCAAACGCTACGAAGGAATTGAGAAATGTGTACTAAAAATGCCTGATAACATTTATTATTTCTAAAATCATCAGTAAGGAGACTATAACTGGATGATTATAGGAATTTGGGATCTCAAACAATTATGGTGATACACCTGTTGAAGATCAAGAATACTATTTTTTTGATATCACAGATAATGATTGTATAAACGATTTCTTAAAATGGGCATTTATAAGGGTAAAAAGCTAGACTGATATGTGGACATTTGAACGTTAAAATGAATTTCCAAAGATATATGCTTATCATATAAGTAAGTTACATGGATATCTCCATTAGAGCTGATACAAATAATACATCTTCATTAGCAGTTAATGAGATAGAAGTTAAATTCCTTATTATTTTTGAAAAGTTATACGATAAAAATAGTTATTAACAATCCTAGAAATCATTTTTATAAAATCTATCAGGGTGGTTGAAAGAATAGCGAATATTTTTCTTTTAGTGACTTGGTACATTTCAATAAGATCAAGTACTTCTCTTATTTTTAGATAAAAAAACAGAGCCGAGATTTTCTCTCCGCTCTGTTTTTTATTTCTTGTCAAATCTATTTTGTTTGTTCATTCATGGCATCTTCTGCGGCCATTTGTGCTTCGATATCAGAAATACTATAAACATTTTCACTGGCAACGCCAACTTCTTTTGGTTCCATGTTACGGTAACGTGCCATACCAGTACCAGCTGGGATGATTTTACCGATGATAACATTTTCTTTCAAACCAAGAAGTGGATCCTTCTTACCGCGGATCGCAGCATCCGTCAAGACACGCGTTGTTTCTTGGAATGATGCGGCAGATAAGAAGCTGTTTGTTTCTAGTGATGCTTTTGTAATACCTAGCAAGACTGGACGAGATGTTGCAGGAACACCACCAGCTACTAACGTGTTGTAGTTTTGGTCTTTGAAGTCTGCGATATCTAATAATGTACCTGGTAAGATATCTGTATCGCCTGGATCCATTACTCGGACTTTACGTAACATTTGACGAACCATTACTTCGATATGTTTATCGCCGATTTCTACCCCTTGCATACGGTAAACACGTTGTACTTCACGGAGCAAGTAATTTTCTACAGACAATACATCACGAACTTGCAACAATTGTTTAGGATCAATTGACCCTTCTGTAAGTGGTGCCCCACGGTGGATCGTATCGCCTTCACTAACTTTCATACGAGCTGTATAAGGAACAGTATACGTACGTGTATCTGTCTTCCCTTTAATTGTTACTTCTTTTGTACGTGTTGAAGAATCTTCAGAGATATCAATGACATCTCCTGTTACTTCTGTAATCACAGCTTGCCCTTTTGGATTACGAGCTTCAAAGATTTCTTGGACACGAGGGAGACCTTGAGTGATATCGTCTCCGGCTACCCCACCTGTATGGAACGTACGCATGGTTAACTGAGTACCTGGTTCACCGATTGATTGAGCGGCGATCGTACCAACTGCTTCCCCGACTTCAACGTCAGAACCAGTTGCCAAGTTACGTCCATAACAATGTTTGCAGACACCATGTTTCGTGTTACATGTGAAGACAGAACGAATTGTTACTGTTTCAACACCTGCATCAACAATTTGTTTTGCTACATCTTCAGAGATCAATTGATTCCCAGCAATGATTAATTCATTTGTTTCTGGATGACGAACTTCTTTACGTGTGTAACGTCCAATTAAACGATCTTCTAATGATTCGATGATTTCATTACCTTCACGAATAGCTTGAATTTCAAGACCACGATCCGTGCCACAATCTTCTTCACGGATGATAACATCTTGGGCAACATCAACCAAACGACGAGTAAGATAACCTGAATCGGCTGTCTTCAAGGCTGTATCGGTCATCCCTTTACGAGCACCATGCGTTGAGATAAACATTTCTAAGACAGAAAGACCTTCACGGAAGTTTGAAATGATCGGTAATTCCATGATTCGGCCATTCGGAGCGGCCATTAATCCACGCATACCAGCAAGCTGAGTAAAGTTGGAAATATTACCACGGGCTCCAGAGTCAGACATCATGAAGATTGGGTTTTTCGCTTCTAAACCTTCCATCAGTTTTTGTTGGATGCTGTCTTTTGCCGCATTCCAAACAGCGATTACGCGTTCATAACGTTCATCATCAGTAATCAATCCACGACGGAATTGTTTTGTAATTGTTTCAACTTGTTTATGAGCATTTTCAATAATGCCTTGTTTTTCATTCAACACACTGATATCTGCGATACCTACTGTAATACCTGCATGTGTGGAATGTTTGTATCCTAAGTCTTTCATACGGTCAAGCATCTTAGAAGTTTCTGTTACTTTGAAACGTTTGAAGACTTCCGCAATGATATTTCCAAGATTTTTCTTCTTGAATGGTAAGACTAATTCTTGCTCTTTAATATGAGCAGGAATATCTGTTCCAGCTTCAACAAAATATTTATCCGGCGTTTGGACAGTTAAATTGAAATCTGTTGGTTCGTTCAAGTAAGGGAATTCTGGTGGCATGATTTCATTAAAGATAATCTTACCTACAGTTGTGATCATCGTACGTTCTTTTTGCCATTCAGTAAATGGTTTTTCACCTAATGAATTAGGGTTCACACCAATTCTTGAATGTAAATGAACGTAGCCATTGCGCCATGCGATGACTGCTTCGTTTTGATCACGAAAGACCATTCCTTCGCCTTCTCTTCCTTCTTCTTCCATTGTTAGGTAATAGTTACCTAAAACCATATCTTGGGAAGGAGTAACAACTGGTTTTCCGTCTTTTGGATTCAAGATGTTTTGAGCGGCAAGCATTAACATCCGCGCTTCTGCTTGAGCTTCTTCGTTCAATGGTACGTGAACGGCCATTTGGTCTCCATCAAAATCGGCATTATAAGCTTCACATACAAGTGGATGCAAACGAATCGCACGACCTTGTACTAAGACAGGCTCAAATGCTTGGATACCTAGTCTGTGAAGCGTAGGTGCTCGGTTAAGTAATACTGGATGTTCTTTGATTACGTCTTCCAATACATCCCAAACTTCGTCTTCTTGACGTTCGATTTTACGTTTCGCATTTTTGATATTTGAAGCAAGTTCTCTTTGAACCAGTTCACGCATCACAAATGGTTTGAATAGTTCGATCGCCATTTCTTTTGGTAAACCACATTGATACATTTTCAAGAATGGTCCAACAACGATAACTGAACGACCTGAATAGTCAACACGTTTACCTAGTAAGTTTTGACGGAATCGTCCTTGTTTCCCTTTCAACATATGAGAAAGAGATTTCAATGGTCGATTACCTGGTCCAGTCACTGGACGGCCACGACGACCGTTATCGATCAATGCATCTACTGCTTCTTGTAACATACGTTTTTCATTTTGCACAATGATTCCAGGAGCATTTAAGTCTAACAAGCGTTTCAAACGATTATTACGGTTAATTACTCGACGATAAAGATCATTTAAATCACTTGTCGCAAAACGTCCACCTTCTAGTTGAATCATTGGACGTAAATCTGGTGGGATGACTGGAATAACGTCCATAACCATCCAACTTGGTTCATTTCCAGAAGCACGGAAAGCTTCTAAAATGTCCAAACGACGGATTGCACGTGTCCGTTTTTGTCCTTGTGCAGATTTCAATTCTTCTTTTAATTCAGCAACTTCCGCATCTAAATCAACACTATCTAGTAATTGTTTGATTGCTTCAGCACCCATTGCTGCTTGGAACTCTTGTCCATATTGTTCACGTTTTTCACGGTATTCACGTTCCGTCAACAACTGTTTTTTCTCTAAGTTTGTGTTTCCTGGTTCAATCACAACATAAGAAGCAAAATAAATGATTTCTTCCAAAGCACGTGGGCTCATGTCTAAAACAAGTCCCATACGAGAAGGAATCCCTTTAAAGTACCAGATATGTGAAACAGGTGCTGCTAATTCAATGTGACCCATACGTTCACGACGTACTTTTGAACGTGTGACTTCCACACCACAGCGATCACAAACAATTCCTTTATAGCGGATACGTTTGTATTTTCCGCAGGCACATTCCCAGTCTTTTGTAGGACCAAAAATCCGCTCACAGAACAACCCTTCGCGTTCAGGTTTCAAGGTACGATAGTTAATCGTCTCAGGTTTTTTTACTTCACCATAAGACCAGCTTCTGATTTTTTCGGGAGAAGCCAAACCTATTTGCATACTTTCGAATTTATTTACATCGATCAAAAGGGGTTCCCTCCATTTCGTTTAATGGCAAAACCGTCAGGCGGCTGATCATCGACCGCCTCACAGTTCATAGACCGGATTAGTCTAAATTATCTTCTGCAGTTTCAAAGTTTTGGATGATATCTTGTCGTTCATCTTCTACTTGTTCAGCCGCTTTCTTTTCTAGTTCTTTGGCAGTTTGCTGTTCCGCAAATTTTGTCAAAGCATCAACGGTGATCAAATCATCGTCTTCGTCATCCATATCACGGAGTTCGATTTCAGTATCTTTGATATCTAAGACGCGCATATCCAATCCTAGTGATTGCAATTCTTTTACTAATACTCGGAATGATTCAGGTACACCTGGTTTTGGAATTGGTTCACCTTTAACGATCGCTTCATAAGTTTTCACACGACCAACAACGTCATCTGATTTGTATGTCAAAATTTCTTGTAGGGTATAAGCTGCACCGTAAGCTTCCAGTGCCCAAACTTCCATTTCCCCAAAACGTTGTCCACCAAATTGCGCTTTACCACCCAACGGTTGTTGTGTAACCAATGAGTAAGGTCCAATTGAACGAGCATGCAATTTATCATCAACCATGTGGGCTAGTTTGATCATATACATGACACCAACTGACACACGTCCATCAAATGGTTCTCCAGTACGACCATCATAAAGGATAGTTTTCGCGTCACTAGCCATACCAGCTTCACGAACGGTTTCCCATACATCTTCATCGCTTGCGCCATCAAATACTGGTGTTGCCACGTGGATACCTAACTGACGAGCAGCCATTCCTAAGTGTAATTCCAATACTTGTCCGATATTCATACGAGATGGTACCCCTAAAGGATTCAACATGATATCAATCGGTGTTCCATCTGGTAAGAATGGCATATCTTCTTCCGGCATAATACGGGATACAACCCCTTTATTTCCGTGACGACCAGCCATTTTATCACCTTCATGGATCTTACGTTTTTGAACAATATAAACACGTACTAACATGTTTACGCCTGGTGATAATTCGTCTCCTGCTTCACGAGTAAAGATTTTCACGTCATGAACGATTCCGCCGCCACCATGCGGTACACGGAGTGAAGTATCACGAACTTCACGAGCTTTTTCACCAAAAATAGCATGTAATAGACGTTCTTCAGCTGATAATTCAGTTACCCCTTTTGGTGTCACTTTACCAACCAGTAAGTCACCATCTTGCACTTCCGCACCAATCCGGATAATTCCCATTTCATCTAAATCTTTTAACGCATCTTCCCCAACATTAGGGATTTCACGAGTGATTTCTTCTGGCCCTAATTTTGTATCACGAGCTTCTGATTCATACTCTTCAATATGAATAGATGTATAAACGTCATCTTTTACCAAACGACGGCTCATGATGATCGCATCTTCGTAGTTGTAACCTTCCCAAGTCATAAATCCAACTAAAACATTTTGTCCTAGTGCCATTTCACCTTGTTCCATAGAAGGACCATCAGCTAATGTATCACCTTTTTCGACTTTTTCACCTAAGTGAACGATTGGGCGTTGGTTGTAACTTGTTCCTGAGTTTGAACGACGGAATTTTGTGACCGCATATTTATCTAGTGCTCCGTTGTCACGACGAACACGAATTTCAGAGGCATCAACAAATTCAACGACTCCATCATGTTTACATAATAAAGCAGCTCCTGAGTCATGAGCAGATTTGTATTCCATACCAGTACCAACCCATGGTGCTTGTGGATTGATTAACGGCACTGCTTGACGTTGCATGTTTGCACCCATCAAGGCACGGTTCGAGTCATCGTTTTCCAAGAAAGGAATACATGCTGTCGCAACCGCAACTACTTGTTTAGGAGAAACGTCCATGTAATCTACTTTATCGATTGAAACTTCTAAGTTCTCACTTTGAGCACGAGCCATGACAACTTCTTCAGCAAACGTTCCATCTTCGTTCAACAAGCTGTTTGCTTGGGCAACAATATAATGGTCTTCGATGTCTGCAGTTAAATAATCGATTTGGTCTGTCACACGACCTGTTTCACGATCCACACGACGGTATGGTGTTTCAATAAAACCAAATTTATTTACTTTTGCATAACTTGACAAACTATTGATCAACCCAATATTTGGTCCTTCAGGTGTTTCAATCGGACACATACGGCCATAGTGAGAATAGTGAACGTCACGAACTTCGTAGCCGGCACGGTCACGTGTTAATCCACCAGGCCCTAAGGCTGAAAGACGGCGTTTGTGCGTCAACTCACCGAGAGGATTCGTTTGGTCCATGAACTGTGACAACTGAGAAGAGCCAAAGAATTCTTTGATACTTGCAACAACTGGACGGATATTGATCAATTGTTGAGGTGTTAATGTTTCTGTATCTTGAATGGACATTCTTTCACGCACCACACGTTCCATACGAGCTAACCCAATACGGAATTGGTTTTGTAAAAGTTCCCCAACTGAACGAATACGACGGTTACCTAAGTGATCAATATCATCCACATTGCCGATACCTTCCATCAAGTTCAAGAAATAACTCATTGAAGCAATGATGTCTGCTGGACGGACTGTTTTCACGGCTGCTTCTGGATAACCATTACCAATAACGTTGACTTCACGTTCTGGATCTTTTGGTGAAAAGACTTTGATTACTTGAACAGTCATTGGATCAGTAACTACACCGTCTTCTGATGGATAGTAAGTCACTGAATTTAAGCCATTTTCAAGGAAAGGTGCTAATGTTTCCATCACTTGATGAGTTAACACGGTTCCTTTTTCAATAATGATTTCACCAGTTTCTGGGTCAACCAATGTTTCTGCCAAAGTTAAGTTCAATAGACGAGTTTTCAAGTCTAATTTTTTATTTACTTTGTAACGACCAACGTTTGCTAAATCATAACGTTTTGGATCGAAGAAACGAGCATTTAATAAGTTACGAGAGCTATCTGCTGTTTTAGGCTCGCCTGGACGTAACCGTTCGTAGACGTCTTTCAAACCTTCTTCTGTTCTTGAGTCGCTCGCATTTTTGTGTAAATCTTTTTCAATTGTATTACGTAATGTTTCGCTGTCACCAAAAATTTCAAAGATGGTATCATCTGAACCAAAACCTAATGCACGAACTAAAACAGTTAATGGAATCTTACGTGTACGATCTATACGTACATATGAGATATCTTTTGCATCTGTTTCCATTTCTAGCCATGCGCCACGGTTAGGAATGACGGTTGAACCGAATCCTTCTTTTCCGTTTTTGTCTACTTTACCATGGAAGTAAACGCCTGGTGAACGAACCAACTGAGAAACGATTACTCGTTCCGCTCCGTTGATGATGAACGTTCCTTGTTCCGTCATTAATGGGAAATCACCAAAGAACACTTCTTGTGCTTTGATTTCACCTGTCTCACGGTTTGTTAGTCGTAAAGTAACATGTAAGGGCGCAGAGTAATTTGCGTCATGTGCGCGTGCTTCTGCTACAGTATACTTAGGTTCTTTCAATTCATAATCCACAAATTCCAAAGATAGATTGCCATTAAAGTCATCGATTGGCAAAATGTCTTCAAACATTTCTCTAAGTCCTTCATCTAAGAACCATTGGTAAGAGTCTGTTTGAATTTCGATCAAATTTGGTAATTCCAACACTTCACTGATTCGTGCGAAACTTCTACGTTCGCGATGTTTTCCGTATTTTACTACGTGTCCAGCCAAGCTCTTCACCCCTCTAAAATGTCATTCAAAAAGACTACCCGATCAATTGTTACAATAATATTAAAAATATTATATTTAAGTAACAACAGACATTTTTTGCGGCTTTTAGGCAAAAAAAAACCAAAAATAGAGCATCCATTTGAACCATTTCTCCATGCGCTTCTATTTTTGTTTCCTTATATTAAAGCCGAAACGGACAATATTTCGTTTCTGCCTTTACTTCATCAGATAGTTTTTGCAACTTCATATATTACACTCTTTTTTTACAAAAGTCAACACTTCCTGGCGTTTCATTTCACTTTTCCTCGCTTTTTCTTAAATTTTTCTTACTATAATGTGTCTTTCTAAATTTTAAGTTTTTTGGGAATTTTCTGAAATTTATTCTTGACACTTTATTTGCTCTTTCGCTATACTTAAGGAAGTAAACAATTTGTGGAGGAACTCTTTATGCGAATAAAAAACAATCAACTGACACCGACACAATTGAATAACTTTTACTTTAGCTACTTTAGATAGGTTTGTATTCATAGTTATGGATGCAAACACCAAACATTCGGTTTGTATCTATGATGGCTAAAGAACTTTGTATTACGCAAAGGCCACGTAGACATAACGCTAAGTGGCTAAGCGAAAAAGGACAAAGTAAACAAAGTTTCTTACTTTAACTTCTTTCGATGACTGAATCCATTTAGACGTTTTGTCTAAATGGATTTTTTGTTTTCAAAATTGAAGGAGGAAAAATAAATGAAAAAACAATTATTACTAGGGTTAGGCGCAACATTATTATTCGCACTTGGAGGATGTGGTTCTGCTGGGAACTCCACTGAGAAATCAGCGGACATGAAAACAATCGGCGTATTGCAACTTGTTCAACACAATTCACTTGATGCCAGTTACAAAGGATTTAAAGAAGGATTGGCAGAAAATGGCTACAAAGAAGGCGATAATTTAAAGATCGTTTATCAAAATGCACAAAACAATCAAGATAATCTCAAAAGTATGAGTGAAAAACTAGTAAAAGAACAGCCCGATCTATTATTAGGAATTGCTACTCCTGCTGCACAATCTCTGTTAAATGAAACAACGACGATTCCGATCACGGTAACTGCGGTGACTGATTTAGAAAAAGCTCATTTAGTCACTTCGAATGAAAAACCCGGAGGAAATGTGACGGGTACAACGGATATGGTGCCAATTGAAAAACAAATAGATTTATTATTACGTATCGTTCCCAACGCTAAAACAATCGGCATCATGTACAACAACGGTGAAGCAAACTCTAAAATCCAAGGTGATTTAGCCGAAAAAGCATTAAAAAAAGCAGGTGTAAAAGTCAAAGTGTTAACTGCTAATTCAACAAATGATGTTCAACAAGTCACGAAAAGCTTGGCAAAAGATGTCGATGGAATCTACATTCCAACTGATAATACATTTGCGAGTGCAGCAAGTGTCATCGGTGAAGTAGCGAAGGAAACAAAGACACCGATCGTTGCTGGTTCAGTTGATCAAGTCAAAGAAGGCGGTTTAGCAACGGTTGGAATTGATTATGAGGAATTAGGAAAACAAACTGGTAAGATGGCAGCTAAAATTCTAGATGGGAAAAAGCCAAGTGAACTTCCTGTCGAAACCGCTGATGATCTTTCATTATATGTCAATGAAGAGATGGCAAAAGCAATTGGGATCGACCCATCAACGATCAAAGAAGCGGAATAATTTTAATGGAGGATTATCATGACAAATATTATTAGTATCTTTTTATCTTCTGCTTCACAAGGTGTCCTTTGGGCATTGCTTGCCATCGGCGTATTTCTTACTTTCCGTATTTTAGATATCGCTGATCTAACTGCTGAAGGAAGTTTTCCTTTAGGTGCTGGCATTGCTGCTATGACCATCTCTAAGGGGATCAATCCATTTGTTGCTTGCCTGCTAGGCTTTTTAGGAGGTGCTTTAGCAGGTCTTGTTTCGGGGTTACTTCATACGAAACTTAAGATCCCTGCACTTTTAGCCGGAATTATTACAATGACTGGTCTTTATTCAGTCACTTCACGGGTAATGGGGGCGCCTAATATTTCTTTATTAGGACAAAAAACAGTTTTCACTTTATTGGAATCAACGGGACTTTCCAAAGTAAATGTCGTTTTAATTATTGGTTTAATTGTCGCTTTAGTTGTTGTCGTCCTACTTGTTTTATTTTTGAGAACAGAAACTGGACTTGCGATCCATGCCACCGGTGACAATTTAGCAATGAGTGAAGCAAACGGAATCAATACGGATACAATGAAAATTATCGGTTACATGATTTCAAATGGGTGCATCGCTTTAGCAGGATCTTTACTTGCACAAAATAATGGTTTTGCGGATTTAAACTCTGGGATTGGTACAATCGTTATTGGTTTGGCATCGATTATTATTGCTGAAGTACTCTTTAGAAACCAATCACTGCTACTGCGCCTATTGACTATTATTTTAGGTGCGGTGATTTATCGTTTTATTTTAGCATTAGTTTTTGAATTAAACGTACAACCAAGCGATTCAAAATTAGCCTCTGCGCTTGTGTTGGTCATCTGTCTATCTTTGCCACAAGTCCAACAAAAATTAAAATTACCTGCTCGCAAAAAAGTAACAGGAGGTCCCGCAAATGAGTGATGTCTTAACACTTCAATCCATTCATCATACCTTTGAAAAAGGAACAATCAATGAAAACCATGTGTTAAAAGGGATTAATCTTACCTTAAAACAAGGAGATTTCGTGACAATCATCGGGGGTAATGGTGCCGGTAAATCCACTTTGCTAAACAGTATCGCTGGTTCTTTTCCAGTTGATCAAGGTCATATCTTATTAAATGGAAAAGAAATCACCAAAAAATCAGTTGTCGCTCGTTCAAAAGATATTAGTCGTGTTTTTCAAGACCCTAAATTAGGCACAGCCGTTCGTTTGACCGTCGAAGAAAATTTAGCTTTAGCAATGAAACGCGGAAAAAAACGAGGCTTTTTCCGAGGCGTCAAACCACAAGATCGCACCTTTTTTAAAGAACAGTTGGCTCGTCTGAATCTTGGTTTAGAAAATCGTTTGACACCAGAAATCGGGTTACTTTCTGGTGGGCAACGACAAGCCATTACACTACTCATGGCAACTTTACAAAGACCTGAATTAATTTTACTAGACGAACATACTGCGGCACTTGATCCAGCCACTTCAAAAACAGTTATGGAACTCACTGAAAAATTGATCAATGAGCAACAACTAACCGCCTTCATGGTCACCCACGATATGGAAGACGCCATCCACTATGGCAATCGCTTGATCATGTTACATCAAGGTCAAATCGTAGTAGACATTCCACACGAAGAAAAGCAACATTTAACCGTCCCACATTTATTGGAAATGTTCAAACAAAACAGCGGAACCATCCTAAAAGATGACCAAGTACTGTTAAGTTAAAGGTTGTGAATCAAGCGATCAGCTCCGAGCAAATAAGCAATGATTTTCTAAAATAGCTTTTCATATTTTGGAAAATCTTTGCTTATTGTTGAGGAGTTGCTTGATGAACACCGTGGATAGGTTGTGACAGAAGCGCTTTGACCTGAGCAATAAGTCAAAGATTAGCTTTTGGGTATAGTTCAAATAGGCTGTAAAAAGGTTAGACTTCAGCAAGTACTGAAAGCGAGCAGGGAAAAATAGCTCTGTTGTAATCTCAACAGTGGGACTTCCAAAAATAACTTTTTTAGAGTAGATTTTTCTACTCTATTTTTATTTGAAAATTTTCTTAATTTACTTTGTTGGACTTATTGATACAATACTATTGAAAGGAGTTGCAATAGATGACGACAAAAGATAAAGTACTCCAACTATTAAAGGAATCACCTGATTTTCTTTCAGGAGAAAAAATAGCCCAACAACTACAAGTTTCCCGAACAAGCATTTGGAAAGCCATTAAAGAGTTAGAAAAAATAGGTTATCGTTTTGAGCATCAAGCCAAAGGTTATCGTTACTTGCCATCTGATGTGTTAGACGCCAAAGAAATTCGTCAAGAGTTACTCCCTTTTGAATCAAATTTAAAGGTTGTTGTTCTAGACCGTTCAGAATCTACTATGACAGATGCAAAACTTGCTGCGACCAAAGGAATAGGTCCCGCTCTATTTATCGCTGATACGCAAGAACAAGCCCATGGGCGATTTGGGCGTCCTTTTTTTGCAGCACCTGGTCAGGGAATCTACATGAGTTTATTAATTCATCCTCAAAAACGATTTGATGAATTACCACAGTATACAATTATCGCTGCTAGTGCTTGCGTGAAAGCAATAAAAGAGTTAACTGGAAAAGAATCTTCAATCAAATGGGTGAATGATATTTACTTGAATGGAAAGAAAATTAGTGGGATTTTATCTGAAGCAATCAGTGATATGGAAAGTGGCGGTATCAGCTCAATCATCATTGGCATCGGGCTGAATTTTTCAATTCCTCAAAAGTATTTTCCAGAGGAGATCCAACATAAAGCATCTTCTCTTTTTCCAGATGGGCAAAAGACAATCACACGCAATCAGTTGATTAGTCAAATTTGGAAAAATTTCTTTCTGTATCTTTCAGAAACAACCAACGATTATCTGACACTTTATCGGGAACAATCTTTTGTTTTAGGAAAAAAAGTGAGTTTTCATCAAAAAGGACAGCTCTATACAGGCATGGCTGAAAAAATCGGAGATCATGGTGAATTAATCGTCCGTATAGGTGAACAAACCATTCCCCTGTCTTCTGGCGAAATCAGTTTAAATTCCATTGAATAATCATTTGAATCAAAAAAGTGGGAAATGATCAGTTTTTATCTGATCACTGCCCACACTTTTTTTGTTTATAAAAGTGTTAAATCTGCTGGTCTCTTTGATATAAGCCCAAACAATCAATTAGACACGACAACCATTGACTTAATCGTCTTACGTTCTTGCATGTCTTCGTAAGCTTGATTAATCGCATGTAGGTCATATGTTTGAGTGAACACACGTCCTGGATTGATGTCACCATCAAGAACAGCTTTAAGAAGAAATTGTTTATCATAAGTGGTCACAGAAGCAGAACCCCCTGCCACAGAAATATTTTGAGCAAACGTTGAACCTAGTGGTCGCTTATTGTAATGAGGAACCCCAACATAGCCAATGCGCCCTCCATTATGAAGCACACCAATTGCTTGTTCAATCGCCGCTTCTGTCCCGACACATTCAAGAGCAGCATCCGCCCCTCCACCAAGAATTTCACGAACTTTTGTTATTCCCTCTTCTCCACGTTCGGCTACGATAGCCGTCGCTCCTGATTGAAGTGCCATTTCTTGGCGGTCTTTATGCCGACTCATCAAAACAATTTGAGAAGCCCCACGCATTTTTGCGGCAATCACTGCACACTGACCGACCGCACCATCACCGATTACCACTACTTTATCGCCCCTTTGAACATTCGCACAGCGTGCTGCATGATAACCGGTTGGCATCACATCAGCCAAGGTTAACAGTGATTTGATCATTCCTTCCGTATAATCAGAAGGTTGACCAGGAATTTTGATTAACGCCCAATTTGCATAATGAAAACGAATATATTCTGATTGAAATCCTTTAGACCAATTTGTCCTTCCTTTATGACGGTCACAAGTTCCATCAAATCCTGCACGACAGGCATCACATTCTCCACAACCATGTGTGAATGGGACGATCACAAAATCACCAGGTTTTACAGTCGTGATCGCAGAACCAATTTCTTCAACAATCCCAAGCGCTTCATGTCCATCATTGATAGAGTGTGCTTCTTTGTTATCTCCATGAGCGTAAGACCAAAGATCAGATCCACAGACACAAGCACGTACTACTTTGATGATGACATCATCCTCCGCTTGCAATCTAGGCTTTTCTACTTCTTGAACAGTTACTAAACCAGCTTTTTCAAAAATTGCAGTTCTCATCATTATCGTACCATGAACGAATAAATCTCTATGTTTAATCAGTGATTCACGTCCAATTCCTTTCATCATCTTTTTTTCAATTTGCTTGCCGATTGTTTTATACAATTCAGCTTTCATGCGAAACATCATTATCTAAATAGCAAAACCCATTTCTATTTAAAAGACTTTATGATTTCAGTCAGCAAGATCCAGCTTAACTAATTGGATAATTCGTCATAATAACCATTCTTTGTTCTTATGATTGTTATTCATTTATTTATGTCAAAGAAACAAGCATCCCTCCTTGTCATCTAACCATTTGTTTGAGTTCAATAAGCAACTTGAACGATGTATCCTTTTTTAATAAACAAACATAAATGGCTCGTTGACACTTTATTGATTAAACTTTATATTAAGCTTAAACCTGATAGTTAACTATCAGTCAAATATTTACAACAAAAGAAGGAGAAAAAATGTATTTAACCATTCATGAAGTGGCCAAAAAGACTGGCCTCACGCCTTATACACTACGCTATTATGCTCGTGAAGGACTATTTGATTTCGTGGAGCGCAGTTCCAATAGTATCGGCACGCGATTGTTCAAAGAATCAGATTTAGAATTTATCTATATTATCAAATGTTTAAAACATGCAGGTTTATCAATCAAAGACATCAAATCTTTTGTAGAATGGACGATGCAAGGAGATGCAACCATTGAAGATCGGCTACATATGTTCAAAGAACGGCAAATTGAACTGGAAAAACAACTTTCTGAATTACAAGAAGTTTTAGATGTGGTCAAATACAAAACTTGGTATTATGAAACAGCCAAAGATGCTGGCACTTGTGCCATACATGATACACTCGCAGAGGATGAGGTTCCTAAACAGATGTTAAAAACGAAAAAAAAACTTATAGAGTTTCACAATTCCTAAAAAACGATTGATTATTTTTTATTGGTTTTCACAATATTTGCAATAGTAAAAGAGAGTAGAAAATAGTCAGAAAAAATCTGATTATCTTCTTACTCTCTTTTATCATCAATGGTGGTTCCTTTTTTATCTGTTTTCCTAAAATATGTTCTGTCCCCTTCATTTAGCGAGATATAAAAATGAAATATGATTATTCTATGTGCTATTGCTGTTTATAATAAAAAACTACACAATTTTCTAAACTATCTATGTGCTTTTTTATGCAATTGTACTATCAATCTAATCTATGGAATTTTTACCAATAGCTTTTGTTGATCGCACATTATTCTTCCAGTAGCATTTCTTAATACCTATTTCTACTCGCTTCTCCCCACAAATTACATTTCGTTAAATTGTTTTCCCCTAAACGATTTAACTTATTTCATCAATTTTTTATGCAACAACCCTTTTTTCCATTCCACTCCTTTCTATTTTTCTCTGATTTTATCTTATCTTATTTTTTTATCTAATAATTATTTTGTATAGCGTTGCAACTTTATACATATGTAAAAAAAACAGCAATGTTTTATAAACAAATTTTATTGTTTGATCTGTAAAATTTTAGTTGATTGGATGAAAGATATTCTACATCCAGTTTAAATTTTTTGACAACCAAAGACCTTATCAAAAATTTATCCGCTGTTGTCAAAGTTTTTTGGCATTCTTTTTCAATATCTTCAAAAGAAAAATGATTTTTTTTACTGATAATACGAGTCAAAATTTTGTTCACATCTACTCTCGTTAGGTCAGTTGTTAATCGCTTCTTCAAATAAAAACTTCCTTTCTAATTAGATTTCTACTATTAGTAAATATAGCATGTCTTTTTATCATATTAAGAACAATAATTTTTAAAATAAGGAAAGAATGGCACGAAAATCATTATTTCCATGACTACAATCAAATCTTGCTATTTCTATTTTTTTATAAAAAAAAACAATTTTCTAAATAGAAAATCGCTTTTTTCATTTTTTTGGATGACCAATCGTTTCCCCCAAAACAATTGGTCGTCCATTCATAGTGATGGTCTGCTCCCTCCTTTTTTGTTGCTGATCGTATCTATACTTGCATATCTCAAAAGCTATGTATAGGATGTTTCTTACAGTTATGTAGTAAAATTTTATGAATAGAGCTATTTTCTCTATACTAACTACTCATAAAATTTACGGACATCTATTACTAGCATACTTGCTTATCAAATCACGTTGACAACTATTTTTTTCTTAAAAAGAAAAAAAAGTAGCACACATTTATTCTTATTGGATTAACCATACAGAACTTCTTTCTAGTCTTCTAGAGACATCAAAGAATTGGATTTATACATAAACATTAATTTCTTTTCAAAGAAAAAATAGAGCACGACTTACCAGTAAAATGTGCTATCGTAAACATGTCCACAAAATAAAAATAAACTAAGGAGAAACAATATGCCCAAAACATTGCAACAGCCAAAAACACACACACATTTTTTACTAAGACCAATTCGTTGGTTGCGATCTCTCAAATTTAAAAAGAATGCCCCACAAATAAAAACAGAAGGCTTGACAACTCACCTTAAAATATCACCAAATGAACCCAGTATTAGTCAGTCTTCAGCACAGATATTCAAAAAACTCGTTGACATGCCATCTTCTGAACGTAGTAAAAGTTTAGATGTTTTATCAATGAAAGAACTAGAAGAGAAGTTTCCTAATGATGATGCACGTTTAAAACATCTTAAAGAAAAACGAAAAGATTTAAACGCTGTCCATACATTTCTAATAAATACAGAACAAAAGAATGAAAAAATAAAAGCTGATTATAAGGCATTTTTCAATCATGAAATCGCTAAATTTGAAATGGAGAAAAATTCTATTGCCACGTTAATTTTGGATAACCATCATCATCTTTCCGAAATTAAGATAAAGGACATTGAAAATCAACTTGAGAAGCTTGACAAGATAAAGAATTACATTAATAAGGAAATATTACCTAATATGGGTTCTGAATATAAACCTTCTGAACGTATTCTGCTTGACCTTGAACTTAAACCTGCTCACCATGATGATATTTCTGTACAAAAAAAACACTACGTAGAAGAGTACAAAAAAATGACTTTCTCTAATTTTTTGAAAAATACTCTATATGACTTACCAAGTAGTAGTTATGACAAAAAGATCATTGAACCTTATTTAGATACCGTAATAGCTAACCTGCAACCACTGCGAAACTCTGAAAAAGATCTTTATAATCAAATAAATAAATTCCCAGATAAAAATACTGTAAATCTTCGAATAAAACACGTTGACACTTGTTTAGAGGAAATAGAAAAAAGAGCTTTTACCAAAGGAAGTTTAACAACTAGAAAAGAAGAGGTAAAAAAACAAAGCCAACAAATCAATCAAGATTTGAAGAAAAGAAATTTACCAGGTTTAGAGTTAACTACTCCAGTTTATAGGAATTTTGTACACTAAAATTGCCCGATAATTCTAAATAAAAGATACCTCTATCCTATCAAAATATATAAGCATTGCTTACATATAACAAAAAAACGCCTCTCTTAACCATTTGGACTTAAGAAAGGCGTTTTTTATTTAGTTCTCTCGCTTTAAAATTGCTTCTGTTAATGAAATCAATGTTTCTTTTGTCTGTCGTGTTGTCTCTGGTAATTTATTGATTTCATTTAAGGCTTTTTCGATATATTTCTTTGCTAAATGTTGGGCTTTTTCTACGCCGTTTGCTTTTGTCACAATCGCACGGACAGCTTCCACTTCTGCTTGTGTTAATTGCTCTTTCTTTTCTAAGTAGTTGATTAATTCATTTTTTCGTTTTGTTTGTAATGCATAGATCAGTGGCAAAGAATAAACACCTTGGCGCATATCTTCTAATACTGGTTTGCCAATCTCTTCAGGTTTTTTCGTATAATCTAATATATCATCAATGATTTGAAAGGCCATTCCAATAGATAATCCGATGGAACCAGCTTTTTGTGAAAAGCGTTCGTTCATGCCACTTTCATAAGCCCCTACCGAACAACTTAATTGAAAGAGTTCGGCTGTTTTTCCAGAAATATTCTCTAAATATTGGGACACAGTCAAATGATAATTGTAGCGATCGTCCATTTGACCCAGTTCACCATCTAATACTTTTTCCATACTCCGTGAATTGATTTGGATACTTTTTAGTGAAGTAGCATAATTAGACAACAATTTGAAACAACACACAAATAAATAATCGCCCGCATAGACAGCCACCGTATTGCCAAAACGACCTCGCAAATTAAGCACTCCACGACGAACATCTGCTTCGTCTACAATGTCGTCATGGATCAATGTTGCTGTATGAAGCATTTCAATTGAAGCAGCTAATGCAATCGCTTTATCTCGATCTTGTTCTGGTCCAAATTGGGAAAACAGCAGTTGATAAGCAGGTCTCAACAATTTTCCTCCAGCATGGATGGTCTCTTTGATTGCTTGTTCCACTGGTTTATTTTTTAAACGAACAGCTTCTTCCATCTTCTTCAATGTTTCGTTTAATTCATCTTTTAAAGTGGGGTAGTCGTCCCACATTGGATGTAACTTCATAAAAAAACCCCTTGTATAACAATTATTTTTTCAAAAAAAGTGGTTGCCATTTCTCTTTTTGCTCTTTTTCATATTCTCTTTGGAAATTTTGTAAAGTTCGCACATGTTGCAATAAATAATTCGCTGCAATGCCAATTGCAATCCCAGATAAAATACCTAAAAAAGACAGGACAGGTAGATATAACATGACCGTCCATGATTGGGCAATAAAGGAAGCCATGACTAACTGACCAACATTATGCATAAAGCCCCCCGTTGCACTGATGCCAATAATACTTACTCTCTTAGGACCTAACTGTTTCACTAGTAGCATCCCAATGTAGCTAAGTAAGGCACCACTCATACTATAAAGGAAAGTGGAGATCGTTCCACCTAATAAAGTAGTCAAAAATAAACGTAACCACAGTAATAAGAAACTGTCTCGTTTTTTCATCGTAAAGATTGCTACAATCGTAATTAGATTCGCTAACCCTAATTTTGCTCCTGGAGCAAAAGCAAAAGGATAAGGAATCATATTTTCGATTAATCCGATAATAACCCCTTGTGCGACTAGTAAAGAAATATAAATCATTTTTTGTAATTTTGTCATGGTGTGAACGGCTTAATAAATCAAGCTGTCTTCTTCACTCCCATCTGTGGATCGAACTTCGATCACTAATTTATGTGGTAAACAGACGATCGTTTCTCCGTTTTTGGAAGCCCAACCTCGCCTTACGCAAATTTGATCATCACAATCTGCTTCTTTTATTCGAATTTTGTCCCCATCAATTTCAATTAAATTATAATCCCCATGAGCATCTTCATAAGTATACGTATAATTTTTATTTCCAGCTACTAATGGAAAAGTTTTGATTTCGTTACCATCTACACGTAATACTGCTTCTTTATTCGGCGTAGCATTTTCTTGTTGGTAGCTAAACACGATGACTGGTAAAAAAGAAAGAGCAATCAAAAGAACGATAATGAATATATCCCAAGGTTTGAGTAAACTTTTTTTGATAAATTCTTTCATTTTTTCGTACGCCTCCTTCTTTTTCTGAGCTGTTTCCCAATTTTAGCATGAAACATGGATTGTGACAAAAGGGTTTTTCTCCGAGAAATAAGCCGGAATATCCGAAATTTGATGTCACAAATTTTCAGGATATTCCGGCTTATTTCCAAGAATAGTTACTTTTGGAAAACCGAACACCATTTATTCAATTCTTGCGATTTATCCAATCTCTCAGCAACTATGTTTTTAAATGTTTCGTTTAATGGTTCAGCCAATTGTTATTTTGAGCCATATCGGGATTTAGATCGACCATACCACCAATTACCTAGTGTTTTTTGTAACCATGGAACAACCCATCGATCCAATCCAATCGCACGACCTGAACCGTTCATCAAAGCAAATGCAACAAAGATAAACCAAATATTTACCCAATAAAACATTCCTGATAAACAGAAAGTAACGACTAATACAATTGTTGTTGCACTACATAGCCATGTAAATAATCCAGCAATCAACGCTAAAGCTAAAGCAAATTCAAAGAATACCATGAATTTTTGAAAGAACATCGCCACATCATTATTCGGCATGATCACTTGCATCATTTTTGTAAACCAATCCGGTGATTTTTCAATCACAGCCATTGGTTGCTCTCCATAACCATAGCTTAAGCCGAAATGCGTGGCTGCTTGTGTCGCTGCTTCGCCTGCACCGCTTGTTGCAGCACCACTAGCAGCTGTTGTAGCATCCCCAGTCGCAGAAGCTCCACTTGCTACATCTGTGACATTGTACTCCCAAGTCCAAGGAAAAACACTATTGCCAGTAAACCAAGAACCTTCACCAAACCAAGTTCCTGGCTTCAATACTTCGCCATCACCTACGATTTTCTTGAATGCCTCGATGAACCATACCAACCCATAAAATATGCGTAAAGGAACACTCCATAATACATTACCATAGCGTGAAGAATGACCACGTGTGACATTTCGATCATCTTTAATGTGGAAGAACTCATGCATCATATATTGGAACATATAATAGCCTGAACGAATATCAAAGAAATATTTCAAATTGACTATATGTTTCATTACAATTGCTAAGAAACCACTTAAATGGATCTTATCAAATAAATTAGCCACACCCCATTTGGCACCAATCGAAACCATAAATCCTTGATAGTTTCCTTTAAATTTATGTTTTTCTCCACCCTTGATTGATGCGACAATATTGGCTGCTGCTGTATGTCCCGTTTGTTCAGCTGCTTGAACAATCTGAGGTGTCGGTGTCCCAGGAAACTCTTCATAAAAAACTAAGTCTCCAATGATATAAATGTTTTTATCTTCGTAACCCTTCGCTTGCATGTACTCATTTGCCACTAGGCGTTGACCGCGAGCAGATTCTAATCCAAAATCAGCGGCATCAGATGTTCCTTTTACTCCAGCTGTCCAAATCAACGTGTGAGTTGGTACTTGTCGGCCGTCTTTTAATTTGATATGGTCTTTGGCTACTTCAACGATTGGCGCATTCAACAGTAATTCTACTTGTTGTTTTTTCAAATAACGCTCTGCTTTTGCGGCATCATTACGATCAAGCATGTTCAAAATCGTAGGCATTGCCTCTACAACCATTAAGGTAATTTCACTTGGGTCTAGTTTATAATCTTTAGCCAAGCGATTTTTCCAATCGATTAATTCACCGATCATTTCAATTCCAGTAAATCCAGAACCACACACAACAAACGTCAACATCGCTTGACGTAGCGCATCATCTGGCTCTAACGCTGCTTTTGCAACCGTTTTTTCGATATGTTCACGGATTCTTACTGAATCTTCAAAAGACCATAAGGTAAATCCATTTTCTTTTACGCCAGGTGTTCCAAAGTCATTGGGTTCACCACCCATTCCGATGATCAACTGGTCAAATGGATAAGTCCCTAATTTCGTTTTGACGATCTTTTGCTCTTTATCAATACCAACTACTGTATCTGTGACTAAGTGAACATTTTTTTGTCGTGCAAATAAATGCTGTAAGTCATATTGAATGGCTTCTGGTTCAACCCTTCCACCTGCAATCTCATGTAGTTCTGTCATCATCGTGTGGTATGAATGTCGATCAATCAAAGTGATTGTTACATCTTCTTTTTTCAGTTTTTTTGCCAAGAACTTTGTTGCTGACACTCCGGCATAACCTGCACCTACAACGACAATATTTTGCTTTGCCACTGTTCATCCGCTCCTTATTTGTAAACCTATTATTTTAAAATTTATAATAAAAGTTTTCATTTGATAACTATTACACAATCTTTATACATTATATAGATGTTATGTTCGTTTGTCTAATTCATTTTCATTATTTTTAAAAATTTGTTGCAAAGCATTTTTTCACGAAAATTACAGAAAGAAAACGGTTTTAAAAATACATCAGTTATTTACGTAAAACGGTTGACTTATAGCTGATATATATTAGAATGTATAATGGATCACAAAGAATATTGTGGAATAAAAAAGGAAACGGTGGGAGTAAAAAATGAAGAAAAACCGATTTATTACTGGATTTGCTGTATTAGCTTTTTCAGCTTTAGTGTTAGGCGCTTGTGGTGCAGATAACAACAGCAGTTCGAATAGCTCATCTAAAGAGTCAACTACACAAACTTCTGAAAGTGCAACAACTGAAAGTACAACAGAAGTCGTTGCAGGTGGCGAATTAAAAGATGGCACTTACAAATTAGAAGAAAAAAATTACTCTAATGGCTATCGTGCTGTCTTCGAAATGGTTGTCAAAGATGGCAAGATTACTGAATCAAAATATGACAACGTAAATGAAAACGGCGAATCTAAAACCAAAGATACAGATTATAACAAAAATATGGAAAATAAAGCTGGTACAAGCCCAGAAAAATTCATTCCAGAATTGAACAAACAATTAATCGAAGCTCAAAGCGCAAGCGGTGTTGAAGTAGTGACTGGTGCAACTCATTCTTCAGAAAGCTTCCAAAACTATGCTCAACAATTGATCCAAGCAGCTCAAGCTGGAAACACTGACACAATCGAAATCGATAATGGTGCAGATCTTAAAGATGGCACTTATAAATTAGAAGAAAAGAACTACTCTAACGGTTACCGTGTGCAATTTGAGATGACTGTAGCTGATGGAAAAGTATCAGAATCAAAATTTGATTATGTGGATAAAGATGGCAAATCAAAACAAGATGATGCTGACTACAATAAAAATATGAAAGCTAAATCTGGTACATCACCTGAGACTTACATTCCAGAACTAAATGATGAACTTGTGAAAGCCATGGGTGAAGAAGACGGTTCTCCAGCAGACGTAGAAGTGGTTACGGGGGCAACTCACAGCTCACATTCATTCGTAATGTATGCACAACAATTAGTGAATGCAGCTGAAAAAGGCGACACTCAAACAATTGAAGTTGACAATATCGTAACAAAATAATTGAAACGAACTATTTGAAAAAAGATGACCGCAAAAGTGGTTTCTTTCGATCCAAGCCGAGATATCCAAAAATTTTCTTTGAAAAATTTTTGTGGTATTTCGGCTTATTTCTGAATGAAATGAGGAAACACATGTTAAAAAAACAATTACTCTTCGTTGTTGCTTTATTCTCTTTATTGACGTTAGCCGCTTGTGGCACTTCATCAAAAGAAGCGACAACACAGAGTCAAACAGCAAACAAAATCTTACAAGAACCCTATTCTGATGAACAGTTTCTATTAGGTACTTACGTTCGCATCCGCATCTATGATGAAGGGAAAAAAGATGCTTTAAAACCGGCCTTTGCTCGGGTAAAAGAATTAGGAGACAAGATCACCATCAATCAATCTGGTTCAGAAATTGATGCCGTCAATCAACAGGCGGGGATTAAACCGGTAAAGGTCTCGGATGATGTTTATACATTGCTAAAGCGTGCCTATGAATATAGTGAAGATTCTCAAGGTGGATTTGACATGGCAATCGGCGCCATTACTCAATTGTGGCGAATCGGTTTTGATGATGCGAGAAAGCCATCACAAGAAGAAATCGATCAAGCATTAAAATTAGTTGATTATCATAAAATTGTGCTAAATGATCAAGATAAAACTGTTTATCTAAAAGAAAAAGGAATGATCATCGATCTTGGGGCAATTGCAAAAGGTTACATTACTGACGAAGTCGTCAAAGTACTTAAAAAACAAGGTGTGACAACAGCTATTGTTGATTTAGGTGGAAATGTGTATGTTTTAGGTCATAGTCCAAGAGGAAATGATCAAGACTGGACAGTTGGTATCCAAGATCCTAACTTAGCACGTGGCTCTGTTTTAGGCTCCATTAAAGAACGAAACAAAACACTAGTCACTTCAGGTATCTACGAACGCTACTTGGAAGTAGATGGCAAAAAATACCATCACTTATTTGATCCTGATACTGGCTATCCTTTTGATAACGACATTGCCAGTGTCACAATCATTACGGATAAATCAATTGATGGTGATGGCCTATCTACAGCAGTATTTTCAATGGGTGTCAAAAAAGGATTGGACTACGTCGAAAGCGAATTAAATGATGGCACCGAAGCAATCTTTGTTACCAAGGAAAATAAAGTATATGTAACCGACCCAATTAAAGATTCCTTTGTCTTAGATAAAGATTCAAAATATACAATGGGTGATCGTTCTGAATTAAAATAAGGAGTATGAAACATGACACTAAAAATCTTTTTAGAAGTAGTGGAACTACGAACAAAGGTGGCTAGTGTATTTCCTTTTGCGATAGGGGTTTTATTCTCTATCGCTTTTTTTCATGAAGTACATTGGTTCAACACCTTATTGTTTTTTATTGGTATGCTGATTTTTGATTTAGCAACGACTGCAATTAATAATTATATGGACTATCAAAAAGCGCACTCAACTATTTATAAATACGAGGAGAATGTCATTGGTCGTACAGGAATTTCACCAAAACTCATTCGAAACATGATCTTAGGCATGATTTCATTCGTTCTCATACTAGGTCTAATTTTAACTGCTCGTACAGGAATTTTATTACTATTTATGGGGGCTGTTTGTTGCTTTATTGGTATTTTTTATACCTTTGGCCCTATTCCATTATCAAGAATGCCTTTAGGTGAAATTTTCAGTGGCGTAACGATGGGGTTAGGTATTTTTGCCATGGTGGTTTATATCAATACCTACAGTACAAAAGTATTTGATTTAGTTCTTTCCTTGCACAGTGGGCAGTTTCGCTTAGAGGGCAATATTTGGGTAGTTCTAGCAATCATCCTGGCTTCACTACCTTTAGTCTTTACGATCGCCAACATCATGTTAGCAAACAATCTTCGTGACTTAGAACGTGATATTGAAAATCACCGGTACACTTTGGTTTTTTACATTGGTCGTCCAGTGGGCATCGTCTTATTTCAACTACTCATGTATACTTGTTATTTGGTGATTTTGTTAGGCGTATTTACCCAAGTGTACCAATGGCCAGTGCTTGTCACTTTTTTCACATTGCCAAAAATCTATAACAATCTCCAGAAATTTAAACAACAACTCCCACAACCGATTAGTTTTAGCTATGCTATCAAAAATATGATTTTATTTAATGGAAGTTACGCTTTTGGATTATTGCTTAGTATTCTTTTTACTCACCTGAACTAATCAGAAAACCCGTGCACGCTGTTTTAACTTTAGAAATCAACAGCAAGTATACGTTTCAATAAAAAGACTCTAAACAACGAGCATTTTAGCTTGATGTTTAGAGTCTTTTGACAAATTCAATACGTTGCGATCGTAAAACAGAGCAGTAATCTTACAAATATCAACGACCAAATGATACATTTGGCGTATTAAGACGTTTTATTGGCGGTTTCATACCAGACTTAGTTACTGTTGATCCTAGACCTAGCTCTCTTGCCTTATTACCTCGTCGCAATTCCTCATTCTGTAGAGCAGATTTTTGTTTTGCATGTTGAACACGGTCTGAAAATCTACTTTGTTTTACTTCTTTATCCAATGGCTGATTGTTTGACATATTTAAATTTGTATCTACAGCTTTCGATGGCCGTCTTTGTTCAACGTTTCGATCTGTATCTACAGCTTTCAATGGCATATCTTTCGGTTTCTTAGGATTTTCAAGTAAGACTGATAATTGGGGATTATTTTTTACTATCTCTTCAATCTTACCGGTTTTGTCTAGTGATATTAATCGTTTTAGAAGGTTATGTTTAAACTTCCAGGCTGCTTTACTTAACTCTCTCGGATGAGTAATCGTTTTTTCCTGTGATTTTCCACTAAGTTTGCCCCATAATTTACTTGTCATACTTTGTGGTTCAGGTGTAAGATATTCTTTTAATTCTGGTTCTTTCCTGAATGTCTTCTCTAAAAGCTTTTTATCATCAATCTTTGCAGATATTTCATCTATTACTTCTCGTTCTGCACTTTTCCTTAATTCCTCTATTTTCGTTTGACGGGCTTTGATTACTTTTCTTACCAACCATGTAACAGCTTGTATTAACTTTTTACTACCTTTAAAGATCATAGCTGGTGTAGCTTTAGACAAATCTTCAAGCTTACCGAGTTCTCTATCTGGTCCATTATCCATTTCATTTTTCACCTCCTTTATCTAGTAATTATTCTGCTATGTCTGTTTTTTGGTTGCTTCTTCTTTCGTCGTTCCATCTTGTGTTGGCGTCACATCTTGATACTCTTTTTCATAGATCGTAATCCAATTAAACGATCCTGGGTCACCATTTAATAAATATTTCGAGCCATTTTCTTTCACAGAAAATGATACTTCTTCTTTGCGATCTTTTTCATCCATTTTTTGAATAGTGAATATTGCGCCATCTTGATTCAGATCCATGGTGACTATACGGTAATGATAAGTTATTTTTTCATCTTTTTCCCCCTCTTCTATTTTGGTTTGAGTGATTGTATCATCTGTAAATTCTAATTTAAACGTGCGTTTAGAATTAGAATTTTCCCAAGTCCCTTGCTTTAAAATATCTAACCATGCTTGCGAAATCACTTGTTGTGCAGCTTCTGATTGCTCCGTTATTTCTGCTTCCATTTTTGCTTTCACATCTTCATTTGGATAGAAATAAATTTCTTTCTTGTCTTCTTTTAAGGACAAAATAGTCGTACCCATACGTGTCTGTAATTTAAGTTTTCTGGTTGAACCGTCTTTTCCTTCTAACACTAAGACACCATTATCAACTAAATAATATTTGCCATCAGTCAACCAAGAAGAAGCTTGGTACGTACCATCTTTTTCTAAATCAAGTGTCATCTCATCTTCCCGGTTTGAATACCATTTGCCACTATACATTGTTGCATTATATTGGCCAGTGACTTCTTTACTCTCTTGTGTTTCGGTAGTTTTGTCTTTTTCTGAAGCGGTTGTTTGATTGGGTCTATTCGTCAATAAAGAATACCCAAGTAAACTCACTACTACTACCGTAAAAAGAGCTAGCCCTATTAAAAAATTTCTGCCAGTTTTAGTTTCCAAAAAGTTTTTGATCATAGTTGTTTCTAAAAATAAAGTTGCTCTTTAGTTTTTAGAAATTCCTCACCACCTTTATTATTAAAAGTTTGGAAACACTTATTTTTAACAAATGTTTATTATGAATTTATCAAGATATTTAAGGAGTTCCATAACCAGAGATTGCTGGATCATCTAGTGCATAAGTATTTCGTCTAACTAAATTACTTGAATTTCCTTCAATCACTTGGAGAATGCTTCCACTACCAAATTCCACAATGCCTACCTGGTCTTTTCCTGTCTTTCCACCCTTCCAATCAAAGAATACTAAATCGCCTGGTTGGGGGATATATTTTTCATCAGGGGCAACAAATTTCTTATTTGTTTTAAACCACTCCATCATATTCAATGGACTTGAGGTCTTAAGTACTCGTCCCTCATCAATGTAACCCGCTTGATCGGCGGCCCAGCTAACAAAGAGTGCCGACCAATCGACTCGGTTGGTAAAACCAGCCCATTCCCAGTACTTATCGCCATTTGGTGTGCCGATTTCTTCTTTTGCAACTTGAAGCATTTTATTGAGATTTTTCGAAATATTATAAGTAACTTTCCTAGCGTAGAACATATCACCAAAAGTATAACGCCAATTGAAGCCTAAATCTAAAGCCGCTGCATCATTACAGGAAACCGTATGTCCCTTGCTTTTTTCTTTGGCATAAAGTCGGCTATGGTCAAAAGAGTATTTACTATTTAAACGAATCAAATCATCCAAATATTCTTCACCATAATTATAAGCTTGAACTGCTGCTAGGTCGCCTAATTGATTGAGTTGAGATTTCTTTAATAAGTCGGCAAAATATTCAACCCCTTGTTCAATTGATTCTTCAGGTGAAACGGTAGTGGTTAACCCTTTCGCTTTTGCAATGCCCATAATATCAGGTAATTTTTCTTCATCTCCTCCACTTTCTACCCAAATCATGGATAAAATCGCATTCGTGTAAGACAAAATATTGTATTTTTTTGCTTCTTTCTCTACCTTTTCTTTCCATTTAGTTACTTTTTCTGGAGGGTAGAGCAAATCACCCTGTAATGGATTGATATCGTTATAACTAAATTTCGTGCGATCAGCATAAGTTAATTTATCAATAAAAACAACTGGAACGACTCTGGGATTTGGATAGAGAAATATCCGTCTTTCTTTAATAGACACCAATAAATTCCCATCGAATTCATCCCGTGTATAACCAATCAAATCGCCTTCTTTGAGTACCTCTCCAACACGTCTCGTCGATGTCACATTGATGTAATAGGGTTGATAATTCGCTGTCTGCGTTTTGATACTTCTCGTTTTTTGTTCTTTGCCACTGCTATCTCTAGCAGTATAGGACTCAATAGCTATTACTTTCTCAACCGTTGTTGCATAAACTGGCGTACCTGGTTCAGCAGCTATGATGATCTCCGTATTCTTATTTGCATCGTCTTTGCCACGATAACCAAATTGTGCGATAACAGAAGAATATCTATCCTGACCTAAAGGATTATTCATAAAGATTTTTGACTCAAATCGATCCATTTCTAACGCTGGATAGTATTTATCAATTTCGTCTTCCGAAAATGCAGGAATTGTTCCGATGACTTTATCACGTGCATAGATTTCTAACTGCGGATCAAGATCAAGCATTTCTCCTAGTGTTTGGATCTTCACGTCCATCGTTGCTTTCTTGTCTTCCACTTTTACATTATATGTGATAGTAGCATCATGCATGGCATGAATCTCATCTTTTACCTTAGTTATTTGAACAGGATCTTCATCCATCGGTTGTTTACTATCCTTAAATTCAGCATGAATAGGTACATAAGATGGCGCTGCAACACCAGTATGTTCTTTCAAACGTTTCAAATAATCCTTAAGTGCACTATTTTGGATATCATAATCTTCATATTTTGCATTTAGATAATAAACATAGTTATCCGCATTAGAAACAAAAGAAAAGTTGTTTGGATCTGATTCTCTCCCATTCACTTCAAAATAAACTTTATCATATTGTTCAACTAATTGATTGTAACGTTTATAAATATCTCTATTTTTATAAGCATCTAAGTAAGTGACGTACTCATAGGCTTCTGTTAAAGCCATATCCTCGGTTTTTATAGTAAACAACGCAACGATAAATGACCAAATAGTCATAACCACAGCAACCACAGCAATCACTACAATAAGAATAGCAAGTACAGTAGCAACGACAGTTAATACCGTAGTCGACATAAGTAAAAAAACAACAGTTAGGATAATCCCTATTATATTTAAATTACCTTTTTCATCTCGTCCAACTTTATCAATGATCATTTGTTGAACTTTGCCTTTTGCGCCACCTTTACCTGTCATCTTGTTAAACATGGTTTTCTTTACATCTTTTGTTCCACCAAAAAGTTTTTTGGGGCCAATGACTTTCTTTTTACCGTTTTTGCGTTTATTTTTTTTAAGTTTCTTTTTTTTGTTTTCTTTTTTGGGTTTTACCTTGATGTTCTTTAAAGTGTCATTTTTTTTGATCGGTGATTTTTCTTGGAGATTTTCTCGTTTATTTTTTGTTTTGATACGTGAACTATTGATATCAATCGTTGCCTTTTTACGACTTAATAACTTTACTTGTTCCTTTGATAACGTTCCTTCTTTTCTTTTTTGATTTTTTAGCCTTTGTGTTCTACGTTGGCGATTTCTATTTTGATCTTTTCTTTTGGTTGACGATTCGTAAGATGGGCTACCAGTTGTTTTACCATCTATTTGTTTTTCTTGTCGATCTTTTTTATTGGAGAGACGACGGAAATTTCTTTGATTGATTTGTTGCCTTTTGGCCTTAGAACGTGTATAGGCCAAACGTTTGTTTGATACCGCCTCTTTCCCTTTTTTGACCTTTAGTAAATATTTTTTTTGCGCATTACGTATTGCACGTTTGTTTTTTGAAATAATTCGTATATTTCTGTTTTTTTGGATCTTTTTTTTCGCTTTTTCGCTTTTTTTACTGACTAATTTTTCTTTTTTTGACTTTCCTTCTCCCTTTTTATCTTTGCCGCTATCTAAAAGGTAATCCTTAGCCTTTTCCAACGGTTTGGTAACAATTTTATTGGGGTCGTCATTTTTTTCATTTTTCTTATCATTAGTTGGTTCATTCAAATCGGGCACTATTACGTATCCTTTCTGATTACATTTTCTTGCTAATCTTCACCTGGTTTGGTTGACATCATCTTATAGAGTTGTGTATCTTTTGGAAAATGGTCATAAAATGGCAACGTCGTATCACCAAACACCATTAAGCCATAGCCTTCTGGTGAATTCACAACAAATTTTTCCTGTTCTTCTGAAATGTCAAATAACCTAACTAATTGTGAACGGTCCGATTTTGCTTGATTAAGCATCATGACAAAATCACTATTGGAAAGCATTCGACGTGCTAAATCAGAAAGCAAAAGTGTCTCCACGTTCTGGGTAATACCTGTAGGAATCGCTCCCCATTTTCTGGCACGACTCCACAGTTCAAAAAAGTAATTTTCTGAATATTCATTGGTGAATAACAACTGCATTTCATCAATATATAACCACGTTCGAACTCCTCTTTCTCTATTTGTTGTAATTCTATTCCATACTTGATCCAATACGATTAGCATTCCCATCGTTTTAAGCTGTTTTCCTAAATCTTTAATATCATAAACGACTAAACGTTTCGTAATATCTACATTTGTTTCAGATGAAAAAACCGATAAGCTACCTTCAATATAAATCTCTAAATCCATGACTAATTGACTGGCTTCTTCTTCTTCTTGTTCTTTTAAAATATGGTAAAAATCAACAAATGTAGGCATTCGATCTTTGATCGTCTCATACGTTCGACGGCATACACGGTCAATCAAGGTTTTTTGCGTAGAACTTAGTCCTAACGCACCGCCGATAATCAAATCAAATAGCGAAATCAAAAATTCAGACTTCAAAACAACCGGATCAGTATCGTCTCCATAGTTTTCGTTAATATCCATTGGATTGATCGTCGTTGAAGAGTCACTTGCAATCTTAATAATTTCTCCATTAAAGTTTTTGCCGATGACTGAATATTCACGTTCTGGGTCAATAATAATCACTTCATCCTCAGCATCTCGTAATAACACATTGACAATTTCACGTTTCACTGAGAAACTTTTCCCTGAACCTGGTGTTCCTAATACGAATCCATTTGGTGCTTTCAATAATTTACGATCCAAAGACAAAATATTTTTTGAAATGGCATTGACGCCATAGTATTTTCCATTTTCTTGAATCAAATCAGAGATGGTAAATGGGATGAAAATTGCCGTACTTGCTGTTGATAATGTACGATCTAAAGGCAATGAATTTCCTCCCAAAGGCAAAGCTGTATTTAATCCCTCTTCTTGCAAAAACTCTAATTCAATGATTTTAAATCCAAATTGACGACCGATCGAAGAAATTTCACCTTGTATTTCTGCTAATTTTTCCACAGTATCCGCATTAAAATGGATACTTCCTGTCATCGAAAATAATTTTTGACCTTTATTTTGTAAGTCATCTACTAATTCTTTTGCTTCTGTTAAAGAGTAAGTTAAATCATAGGAAAGCATTTCAAAATCATAGCCGTTTTGAAGAGCTTTCTTTTGTTCATCTACTTTTTGTTGTTCCATAAAAGCTAATTTTGTTTTTACTAGATCAAAAGCTTCATCTTGATCAGGTGGATTAATATGTAAAGTCACGACCAATTCTCTAGGAATTTCTAACAATTCATACAGAAAAGTATCTGATAGTTCTGCCGGATATTCTTGCAAATAAATTGTTTTTGCATAATGATCGTCCATTTTCAAATAATTCTTATGTTGTTTTAATTCAATCACATCAGGCAAGATATCCTCAAGTTCTGGCTCTTCCTTCTCGCTTTTTGTTAATAAAATTTCTGAAAGAATGGTCAGCATTTCCTTTTTATCGACCTGCTTAGCCCTACTACCTAAACGACTAGCAAACATTGAAAAACGATCGATTAGCATGTTTAATTCTTTTTTTGCAAATGCGACCGTTTGATGTTGCTGAATAAAGGTAAATAAAATTCGTTTCTTGTAACCATTTTTTTCTTCATCTAATTTTCTAGAAATAACGTCGTTCATTTCCGCACGGTAAGGATCTAAAAAATCATTTTTCTCTTGATAATAAAGAACAGCTTGTAAATCAGACAATGGTCGTTTCTTTTTTAAAACGGTCAACTTAAGTTGCGTCTTGCTACTTAAAGAATTAAGAAAGTCACAGTATTGAGAAAAAATCTCAATTTGACTATCTTCTGATGAGAGTTGATAGTTGATATCATCCAATTCCATCGTTACTGAATAACTACTTTCATCTATTTGGCAAATGCCATCTGAAAATATATTTTTAAAGAAAAACGTATCTCTGAAAAAATCCACATTTTGTGGATTTTTTTCTGCTTTTTATTTTTTATTTTTTGGAGGTTCAATTTTATCATACTTCTTGCCCGCCTAAATCTATTTGATCCTGCAATTTATCTTCTTGTGTAACCATTTTGGGTTTCTTTTTTCTTGTACCTGTAGAAACATGATATTTAAAAAATTGTTTAAGGTAGACTTCAAACGTTAACCCATTTCGTTTAAACCAGCCAAAGGACACAATGGGGATAGAGACCAAAATCATTAACCAACTAACAATTTCCATTGGTAGTTTTAACCACGCAATAAAGATAAGCGCAATGAGGATATTCAATCCTCCGGCAATGCATAGGCATAATAACTGTTTTAAATTCATGCCTGCAATGATTTTTTCTTTGTATTCTTTGATATCTTTTGGTACTTTTACTTCTATTGCCATAATTCCTCCTTACGATGCAGACAATAACGTTTTTGCCCATCCTTTCGTTTTATTGATAGACATTAGTAAACCTATCATATAAATCGTCAAACCTAAAATAATTGCCCATAAATTTGACCCTAATTCATCCATTAACTTCATAAACAATATAGGATACATAATTAAAACCAATGCTATAAAGGTTGACTGTAACCCCGTGGCGGCAAAATTTTTAAAAAAGCTCTTAGTTATAGAAGAGAATTCTTGACTTGGTAATGCCCCCATAGGTATTGGCGCCATTGCACTAAATATGTATAACTCCATAAATCGTAAATAGATCGTAACTTGTATCAACGCACGTACAACTAGTGCCACTAAAAAGAGGATACACATGACTAATAAAACGACTAATTGCGACCAAAAACTTTCACTATCTACTGCTTGCCTCACTCTTTCTCCTACATCTCTTACAGTACCCGCATTCCCTATTTCTAATACCTTATAGGTTAAATTAGAAGTAATAACGATAATCCCATCTAATAAATCTTGAATTTTTAAAATGACTACGTAACAAATCGCAAACTTAATAAATGATTTAATAATCATTTCAAATCCAAGCATCGGGGCGCCACCAGCACCTTCTACTTTTAAGGAAATTTTTTGAAATTCTAAAAGAATAAAAATAGCTAGTATAGATAACGCAAGGGGAGATACCACCAGCGTCTGCAACTGCTTCACTAACTGATAAGCATCATATAAATAATTAGCTAGGTTTTGACTCAACGCATTTTGTAAGTCTTCCCCATTCAACAAAGACATAATCTGATTAAAAATCCACATTATTGCATCAGTCATAAATTAAACGCTCACTTTCAACATCATTTCAAAAGAGAGGAAAAATCAAATTGTGTGCCAAACCAGCCGGCAGCTACTAAAATTAATCCACCCCCTACAATTTGCCAAATTCCTTGTTGCAATTGCGGTCCATTTTTATCTTTTAAAGCACCGGCTAAAATAACTGTTCCCCAAATAAGCCACAGTCCACCGCCTACTAAAGTAAAATTGGAAACTAATTTAAATACCTTTTCTAATAAATTTGCATCTGTCATATCTTTAATTCTCCTTTTTGAATGTTGTATTCTTTTTCTGTTGCTACTTATTAGTATATGGGAATTTTTTTTGTTGCGCTTACCAGTTATTTCTAATTTTAGAAATTTTAGAAAAAGTTTGTTTAAAAAATTTTAAACATCATGATCAAATCAAGTTTCCATTAGCTATTAATAAGAAAAAGTTCAATTATTTCTTTAGAGAATAAAAAAGCTTAATGGTTCTTATGTGTTATTATTTCCTTCCATTATAAAAAAACTCTTTTAGACTGACATTATGCATCATCTAAAAGAATTTTTTAATCGGAATTAGGCGGATAGATTTCGTTGATACATATATTCTTCTGTCACATCTCCTAATTTTTATGTTTAACAATGTCATATTTTTCAGATAAGAATGGGTGAACACCACGTATTTTCAAAATACATTGTTGTCCTTTTAAACTAGCCACTTCATCTGGGTCCATTAAGTTACGACCCAATTTTTGAAAACTTTCATTAAAGGATCCATTCGCCCCTTTTGTAACACTGATGTTTCTTTGCTCAATCGTTTCTTTCCCTAAAAGTTTTGAAATGTATTCATGGGTACTTTGCTCCATTCCTCCGAGATATAAAAAGACATCACTGGTACCAATGATGGTTTCCCATGTATCTTTGTATAAAGTTTTCAACTGGCTAATGTTTTGTAGAATAACATTGGTTGAAATTTCACGACTTCGAATAACGGAAATCACTTTTTCAAAATCGGGAATTTGTCCGATATTTGCAAATTCATCAAGGATACAACGTACATGGCATGGTAAACGTCCTTTATACACATTATCTGCTTTGTAAACAAGCATATCAAAGAGCTGTTGATACATCATACTAGCTAAAAAGTTAAAACTGGTATCTGTATCTGGCAACAAAATATAGAGAATCGTTTTTTCATCACCAACTGTATCTAGTTCCAATGTATCTTTTGATACTAAGTCTTTAATGCTAGGAATATCAAATGGCGATAGCCTTACCCCTAAACTAACTAAGATACTCTTGGTTGTCTTATCTCCTGATAGTTTAAAAATTTTGTATTGTGCAACAGCAAAATTCGTTGGGTCTTTTTCTTCTAGTTCATTGAATAATACATCTAAAGGACTCACAAAGCCAGGCACATCCTCTTCGATATCTGCTAAACGAACGAGTTCAATGACATTCCCCAAAGTTCGGTCTTCTTCGACGACTTCTTGAATCAAGTAACTAAAGATAGCCATCAATAGCGCTGTTTCTGCTTTTTCCCAGAAATCATCGCCACCTTTTTTGTCTGGATTCGAAGTGTTTTTAATTAAGTTATTCACGATTTTCAAGATATCGTCTTCTGTCTTAATATATTTAAACGGATTATAGTGATGGGTATCACGTCGATTAATTAAATCAAACACTTTGATTTTATATCCTGCTTCTTCAAACATTTTCCCAGTTTCCATTAATAATAACCCTTTCGAATCACTGACAACATAGGAAGAATGCATCTGCATCAAATTAGGTTTTACATAAAAACGAGTCTTCCCACTTCCGGCTCCTCCGACAACCACAACATTTTTATTACGATTAAAGTTATCTTTACCGGTGATTTTCATTCTTCCTGACAAAGACAAGCTTTCTGTTTTTGTTAATAAAATATTAAAATCTTTTTTCTTATCCAAAAAAGCTTTAATGTCACGATATTTCCCCCATTTGGCACTACCATATTCCTCGCCAGGGCGTATTTTCTTTTCATCAAATGTCTTATACAGCACAAATAAACCGTATGACAGTACAAAAACACCTCCCCCAATTAAAGGCTTCATGTCAAAGGAAAAGTGAAAAGTAAAATTAGAAATTTCTTCGACTGCTTGTAAAAAGACTGTTGTTACTTTTTCTAAAAATGGTACAGCTTCATATTGGGGCGATAGAAACAAAAAAAACGTACGATTACCAATATAAAGTAATGTACTGACCACTACCACATGAACAGCCCACAGTGCGTATTGAGACTTTCTCAATTTGTTAATCATCCTTTCTTTTGAACTAGATTTTAACTAATCGCTTGTTCTTTTTCATTCTTGTTTTTCTCCTGTGTCCCTGTTATACTTTTTCGTCTTGCTGTTTCGTTTGCTTTACTAGTCAATTCATTAAGGGGACGCTTATTATTTCTTTCATTCTCATAATGTATCATCGCTACGGTTATTCCTTCTTGTTCTCGCTTTTTCACAATAGACTGACTCTTCTTATCTAGTTCTTCTACTTTCGCGATAGATTGTCTTGGTTCTAATAATTGTGTTTCTTGTTTTTTAGTATCTATTGTGCTCTCTTTTTTATTTGTTTGTTCTTGGTTTAAGGTTTGTTCTTTATTTTCAATTTTTGCAATTGAAGCTACTTTTTCTTTGAAGCTGTTATCCAATGAATAATGTTGCCCTTTTTCTTTATCTTGTGTAAATCTTTCCATTACTACCTGATCACGATTTCTATTTTCTCTACTAGCCAATCGATTTTGAATAGGTTTCAAGATTAACTTATCCACTAATAACATCGCTCCACAGGTAATAAATGCTGCTACTGCTGCTGCGATTATTGTTCCAAATATAGACGCTGGTAAAAATGGGGCTACAAGAGATAAGACCGGTCCCCCCATAACAGCGAAAACCGCAGTACAGGCAATCATCGACATAAGTGTCCATTTATTGTTCCATACACGTTTCCCTGCACTTTTCATGAAATCTTGTGTAGCATTCTTTGCTCGAGTAGTAAAAGGTAATTTTTCACCTGTATAAGGATCAAGTCCATTTGCCCGATTGGCTTTTTGTTCAGGCGTGAGTTTTTCAGAATTTCCAATAGACAGTCGTTGTTTTATTTTTGCCACAACGGGTGTTACTGTTTTTGTTTTAACCGCTTGCCCGATTTGATTTATTTTTTGTTTGGCACGCGATAAAGGAGCCAATGCTCTATCTACTTTTTCCATTGCCTTAGGAAATCTGTTTCTTAATCCTTGAGAGACTCTCCCAGTTATTCTTGGAATGATTTTAGGCGCCGCGTATAACAATCTCTGAGCCACATAAGTACCCATAAGCATTCCTTTTAATGAGCTAGTGATCTGCGCTCCTTTTTCCAAAAACGTGATCTCAGGCATCGTGTTAATAGAAGCCGGATTATAAACATATCCAGGTATAGCATTAAAAAATATTAATGGCGTTAGCCATAACGCTTGTCGACCTAAAAATGCGTAAAATGAAGGACGTGAAAATACATGATACCATTTATTTTTAAGGTCTTTATAATCAATTTCCTTTAATTCTGCTACTTTTTCTTCTATTTCAGCCGTCTGAATTGTAAGATTCTCTATCTCTTTGGTTAACTCATTTTTATCTTTAGGTTTTTCTTTTTCTATATATTCTGCAAGCTTTTCTTTGTCTTGTAATATGGCCTGGATACTTTCACGTAATTTTGTATTTTCAGCTAAGTCATTTTTTATGTCTGCATATCTACCTTTTTCATCGTTTTTCTTTGCTGAAGGATCAAGTAGAAAATTATTATATGGAGCAATTTTTAATAGTTCCTTTTGCACTCGTTCACGCTGCTCCAATAATGCTAATTTCATTTGTAAATTATGTATAACCACTTCGTCCCACGATTTTAGCTCTTTTCTAGAAGTGGATTCCACTGAAATCTTATCTAAATCTCCAGAATCACGTTTTATAAAGTCCGAATCCTTGAGAATATCCTTTAAAGGTGCTCTTCTTCTAAGAGCATTCTCGGTTTCGAAAATGTTATGATCAGGCTGATCAAAAGAAATCGGTTTGTTTTCTAGAAGTGTTTCGTTTTTTGTATTCGTTAAATTAAGTTCAGAAGTATCCTTTTTGAGTGATGACGGTACTCTTGGAATTTTAAATCCTTCTAATCCATAGTCTTTTATTTTTTCATTTAGCTCTGGTTCAACTTGTCTGCGTGTGCCTGGTAATCTTTGTGCTGTCCATTCTTCTTTTATAGTTAATGATTGTTCAGTCCTCAACTTCTTTTCTTCCTTTATTTCAGGTGAAGAGACCTGCTGTACTAAGTTTGAAGGTTCTTCTTTTAGACTTAATGCATGAACAATTGTTTCATTCGTTGCTTTCTCTTGTTGAAACATTAACTTGTTTCGTTGGAGAGTGGCATACTTCAGTAACCTTGTTTCCTCATTGTCTTTGTTTGTTATTAAAAGTTTTGAAAAAGAAGGAGTACGCTCAATTTTTTGGCCTGTAGCGACAATATTTTCAATTTGATGTATTTCTTTTACTTGCTCTTTTTCTTGAGCCGTCAAAAATTTTTCATTTACATTTTCTATTTTATCCAATTTTTTTAGCTCTGTATTCGTATGGGCAATATTATCGTATTTATGCTTTTTTAAACTTGTTAACTTTTTCCTTAAATCTTCCACTTCTTTATCTAAATTCGCTTTTCCAGCTTTAATCCCATCGTGTTCGCGTTTAAATTCGAATATTTTTAATCTAGAGAGATGCTGAAGTGAACTAGGTTCTACTGATTTAAGTGCTTGCTCTGGAGTTAAGCTCTTTAACCCTTTTAATTGCTTATCAAATGCTACTTCTTTTATTTTTCTTCGCTTGTCTATTTCCTTCAACATTTTTTTTGCTGTCTCAGGATCGAGAGGTGGAGGTGAGTCCGGCTTCTTATCCTCAAGAGCACTTATCTTTATTTCAAGTGCTTCTTCTTCGATACCTTTGAGCACTTGCTCCTTTAGTTCTTCAAAAAAATCTACAACATTACCTTTCTCATTCTGTGTTGCTTCATCTTTTTCCTTAATGATTGTTAATACCTTTTCTTTTTGTTGCGGTGTAAAATTAGCTATAAAAAGATTGATAAATTCATTTGTTAAAACAGAATGATTTGTCAATTCATTTTTTTTATTATTTGCTATGTCTTCTTCATTAATTGACATACTTTCCCCCCCTTTGCTTGTTATTCCAAGTAATCATTGCAAATGTACTCTCATGCTTTGATTATAAAGTCCCCATTTGCATAACAGTTTTTCTATGATTATTTTGCAACGGAAGTCCTGCATTACGTATTTCACTATTTCTTCGTGCTTCGTTCATAACCTTGCTAAGCTGATTTGTCTCCTTCTCAGGCTGAACCGTGCGATCTTCAGATAAACGAGCATTGCCATTAGAATAACGAGCATTTTCTTTCGTTGTTTCAGAATTTTTTGTTGCGCATTTATAAATACCTTTAATTATTTCCCAAGGTATCTGAACACACAAAAACCATGCTAATTCTATTACCTTTACGATTCCCTGAAACACACAATTTAACAACATATAGTCTTCTAAACTCATTATTTTGTCCTCCTTAAGTTCTTTTTTATTTTAATCATACTCTATGATTTCGTTAAATTAATTTCTATTTTTTCAAAATTATTAAAAATATGGCGTAACACGATTGACTACATTTACGTAGGATACAGACATGCTTCTAAATTTGTCCAAAAAATTGGCGTTGGTACTTTTGAAATTTTTAAAATTTCTGCAGTTATACGTTCTAGATTTAAAGATAAGTCAGTTAGTATCAAATCGTATTGATTCACTAACTGATAATCAATTGAAAAAATGTCTTTCTCATAAATATCAATATTTTTAAAAAAAGGATATTTGTTTAAAATGATATTTTTATAAAGTAAAGAGACACCCATTTCTTGTGAGCTTAAGACTAAAATCGATTTTTCCTTTACTTTGGGTTCAACCATGCGAAGTAATTGGCTAGATGAAATAAGTAATTCCAATAATAAATCTTTATGTAATAATTCATTTTTTTTAATGAAATTTAGTCCTGAAAATGCTAGAGCTCGTTGATAAGCTTGCCAAATATTCGGATTATTTTGAATCGTTTTTTTATAGAAAATATCTGCATAGCTCACTTTAAAAACCATTAACTCTTTATAAAAATTAATATAGTTAAAAAAATAGTCTACGTTGCTTTTACTAATAGTCGTCTGAATATTTAATACAGAATAAAAATGAGTAAGAAACTTTTCAATTTTAGCTGGCATAAACGAATGCTTATGCTCATTTTCATCATCAGCAAATAACAAACCAAAATAAGAACTTAAGATATTTGCTACATTATTTTTATTTACATGAAATCGGTATTTTTGATTCATCAAAGTAGCAAATACGGTATCGTTTTGAATCACTGATAAGATGGTATTTACCACAGATTCTTTGTCAGTCAACTCCTTTTCTGGAACGAAATGATTGTTGCCTATACGAATAATAGAAATAAAAATATAATAAACGGAATAAATGATCTTAGGCGCACTAGCAGTTTTATTGTGTGTTTTAAGGCACCTACGTAATATCTGATGAATCGTATCAAAATAAATGAATCCTTTGACTCGATACATTTCTTTAAACATACTTGCAAATAATCGTCTAATTTCAGTTTCATTCCCAACAATGATTAATTTTGTTTGTAAATCAATCTTTATGTCTATGTTCTCATTAAAAAAATATGTATTGATTTTGGATACAATTCTACGAATACTTGTTTTACTTAAAAATAGCGCATTAGATATTTCTGTCAGTGTGGGTTCTGAAATCACTATGTATTTTAATATTTTAACGTTGATTGAATGATTGAGTATCTTGGTAAAAATATCATCTAAATTGATATTTTTCGGAATGGTTAATGTCACCTCTTTATAAAGATTAATTCCAATGTGTACTGGGTAACATGAATCATTAAAATGTTCAATATCTGCAATTAATGTTTTATCCGTAATATTTAGTTTCTTGGCTAATTCATTAACATTCGAGGATTCTGTGTTCAACATATAGAGCAATGCAAATTGCCTCTCCAATTGCTTTTCAAGTAATCCCATCATTACTTTTCCCCTTTCTTTCATACATATGTGTATCGTACAGTCAATTCCATTATTTCTCCATATTTTTTTTTCTAGTTTTATAAAAAATAGTTCTTAAAAAAAATTTTTTTATGTTAAAATTTAATTTTTATATCTATCAAAAAATTAAATAACAATCATTAAATAAAGTTTTTTTTTTTTAATT
>NZ_BJWF01000013.1 GCF_007990225.1 Enterococcus villorum
TGCCATAGCAACAAGGAAAAGCCGATTCTTTTTTTCTGTGCGTAGAAAAAATAGTCATTAAAAATGAGAAAGGATTCGTACAAATTGGTGAAGTATCGAATTTTGCTCACGATAAAATATCTACAAGGTATTTTATTGTCCTGTTTCATCAAAAGGTGAGGAACAAAAGATACTTGTATGAAACGCTTTTTTTGTCAGCTCTTTGAAAAAAGGATAAGCTAATAATAAGAAAGTTATTTTAGTGGAGGGAATCTGAAATGAAAGAAGTACCATTGATTGATGTAAAAATAACCGAAATCAAAAAGCGTTACCAACAAGGGTATCATATGTTAGAAGAGTTACGAAAAGAAGCCAATTCACCGGTTGTAAAGGCCAAGATTTTTAATAAAGAAGCCATTGTCATTTATGGAAAAGATGCAGCTAAAATTTTTTATGATCCACGAAATTTTAAACGCAAAGGAGCGATGCCCAAGTTAGTATTAAAAACTTTGTTTGGAAAAGATGGCGTACAAACATTAGATGGGGCAAAACATCATCATCGCAAAGCCATCTTTATGGATTTGATGACGCCTGATAAAATGGAAGAGTATCATCTTATTCTAGATAGAAATTTAGCTCATGCGCTAGAGGCACAACATGGTCAATTTGAATTATTTGATTTAAGTAAGCAAGTGTTATTTACATCCATTTGTGAATGGGCAGGAATCAACTTATCCGAATGGTCAAGTGAAGAAATCGATCAACTAGCTGATTACCAAATTTCAATGATTAGTGGAACTTTCACTTCTCCGATTGATCACATTAAAGGTGTAGAAAATCGCAAAAAATCAGAAAAATGGGCGCAAAAATTGATCGAATCAGCACGACAAAATCCCGTACCAGGAAAAGAAAATGTTGCTCTTTATGCGTTTGCTCAAGCAACCGATTTAGACGGCAGTTTACTTCCGATAAAAGTTGCTGCTGTGGAATTATTAAATATTATTCGTCCAACAGTAGCATTAACGGTTTGGGTTGCTTTGATGGGACATGCGCTATTTAGTCGTCCCGATTTAAAACAACAATTAAAGAACCATTTTTCTGAACTACAAGACCCATTTATTCAAGAGATGCGACGCTACTATCCGTTTTTCCCAATGCTACCAGCATTTGCTTTACAAGACGTAGTAGTAGATGGCTACCTTATTCCAAAAGATAGTTGGGTTATTTTGGACTTATATGGAACAAATCATGACGAACGAACAATTGAAGCACCAGAAGCATTCATGATCAAGCGCTATGTAGGAAAAGCAAAAGATATTTCTTATAAGGAAGAGTATGAAATGATTGCACAAGGTGGCGGCGATTTTCGACAAATGCATCGTTGTGCAGGAGAATGGATTACGTTGCACAGTTTACGTGTTTTTTCTGATCAGTTAGTCAACGACTATGATTTTGCTGTGCCTGAGCAAGATTGGACCATCCCAATCAATCAATTCCCAACTTATCCTAAAAGCCGAGCCTTGTTGTATAAAGAGTAAAAATCAGATGAAATGAGGTTAGGGCAACAATCTTCTCAAAAAACTTAATACCAAAAACGGTATGTGTTCAAATGAGTTTCTTCATAAGCTTATCCAAAATAAAATGGAAACAGTCATTTTATTTTGGATAAGCATCTTATTTACTCAAGTAAATTCGCTGAGCAAACCACTTCATTTTAACCTTTTTTCTCAAGGATTCACTTAAAATTCTTTAAATAGCTGATCAATGGTTTGATAATCTTCATTAGACAAATGGATATCTAAAGCCCGAGCATTGTCAGCTACTTGTTCTGGTTTTTTTGCGCCTGGGATAACGATAGAGATGCCAGGATTTTTCATATACCAAGCTAAGACAAGCTGAGAAATTGTTGCTTGTTTGTTTTTTGCTAGGGGGGCTAATTGTTCCACGGCTTGAATGATTTTTTCAAAGCGCTCTCCTTGAAAGTCTGGCTTTTGTCTTCTGGGATCATTTTCAGACATTTCTTGAAGGCTATTCAAATGATACTTTCCTGTTAATAAGCCAGAAGCCAGTGGGAAGTAAGGAACAAAACTGATATGATGTTGTTTTAGATAAGGCCATCTTTCTTTTTCAGCTATTCGGTGAATCAAACTGTATTTATCTTCAACGACATCCACATAGCCTTGTGCATTGGCTTCTTTTAATTGCTCGATTGAAAAATTAGAAACACCGATTGCTCGGATTTTCCCTTCTTCTTTTAGACGATGCAAAGCTGCGACAGCCTCATTTTTTGGCGTTTCTTTATCAGGAAAATGAATATAAAAAATATCAATATAATCTGTTTGCAAACGACGTAGCGCCTCTTCAACAGAATGAGTCAAAAATTCTGGGGAGTTGTTAAAAATGCCTTTTTGGTCTGGCACATGAGCAGCTTTGGTAGCAATGATTACACGAGAACGATCAAATTCTTTTTCTTGAAGTACTTCTCCGATCAATTCTTCCGAGCGACCATTCCCATAAGCATAAGCCGTATCAATTAGATTGATTCCGTTATTCAAGGCGGTTCGAACGACTGCTTTTCCTGTTTCATCAGTTAGATTAGCAAAGAGATTGTGACCGCCAACCGCATTTGCACCTAGCCCTAATTGTTCTGCATAAACTTGAGAGTGACCAATTCTTATTTCTGCCATTATCAATTCCTCCTTTTCATTTAGTCTAAAACAAAAGGATAAAAAGCTAAACTAAAAGAACTTCAAAATGATAGTGGATTTATCAAGTAAGACATAGAAAATGAAATCCTAGGAGTAATGAACAAATACCTCTTAAATTAAAAGAAATTTATCCGCTTTTTGGTTTTTTGGGGAAGCTTCTTTGCTTTTTAGGGCTAGAAGATCGCTATTCTGATTAAAAGGACAGATTTTTCTTGACTTTGGTTCTTGTTTTTAGTAGGTTATAGATAATATTGAAAATATCTATGAAAGAGCGAGTAAGTTTCTAATGCTTAATAAGAGAGGATCATCTAGGCTGAAAATGATCTAAAGTTTTTAGGTTCTAAAAGACACTCTGGAGATGGACGAGTGAAAAGCCGTCCCGTGTACGAGCGTTAATCGTAAGAGGAAAGAGCAATCTTTCGAAAATAGGTGGTACCGTGTATGAAATAGTCATTCACCCTTGTTCATAGTGAACAAGGGTGAATTTTTTGTTTACATAGAAAAGAAAAGGGGAGAAAAAAATGAGTTTCCAAAGACCAAAAGGAACAAATGATATTTTGCCTGGTGAATCGGAGAAATGGCAATTTGTAGAAGAAACTGCACGTTTGTTGTTTAGAGATTACCAATACAATGAAATTCGCACACCAATTTTTGAACACTACGAAGTGATTTCTCGAAGCGTCGGAGATACAACCGATATCGTGTCAAAAGAAATGTATGATTTCTACGATAAAGGAGAGCGTCATGTTACTTTACGCCCAGAAGGTACAGCACCAATTGTGCGTTCGTTTGTAGAACATAAATTGTTTGGACCGGAATATGCAAAACCATATAAAACATTTTATATGGGACCTATGTTTCGTTATGAACGTCCGCAAAAAGGGCGTCTACGTCAGTTCCATCAAATCGGCGTAGAGGCTTTTGGTTCAGACAATCCTGCAACTGATGTCGAAAGTATGGTGATGGCATTAGATTTCTTCAAGCAGTTAGGCATCACACAAATTCGTTTAGTGATCAATTCTCTAGGTGATAAAGACACTCGTCAAGCGTATCGTCAGGCATTGATTGATTATCTTGTGCCGTTTCAAGAAGAGCTAAGTGAAGATTCGCAGAGACGTTTGCATGAAAATCCTTTACGTGTCCTAGATAGTAAAGATAAACGCGATCAAAAATTTGTGGAAAATGCACCTTCTATTTTAGATTTTTTAAGTGAAGCAGCAAAAAAACATTTTGAGACAGTCGTGGCTATGTTGGATGCGTTGAATGTTCCATATGAAATCGACAGTACGATGGTTCGAGGATTAGATTATTATACACACACGATTTTTGAAATCATGAGCGATGCACCAAAAATGGGCGCGCAAGCAACTATTTGTGCAGGTGGTCGTTACGATAACTTGGTTGAAGAACTGGGAGGACCACAAACACCTGGTTTTGGTTTTGCTATGGGAATTGAACGCTTGCTTTTAACAATGGAAGCAGAAGAAGTGGTTATTCCTGCATTTAATGAGCTAGACGCTTATGTCGTGGCTTTAGGGGAAGAAACCAATATTGAAGCGTTAAAACTCGTGCAAACGATTCGTAACTTTGGTTTTTCTGCTGATCGTGATTTTATGGATCGTAAAGCAAAAGCTCAGTTTAAGACGGCGGATAAAGCAAACGCTAAGTTAGTGTTAGTGATTGGCGCAGATGAATTAGAAAACCAAACAGTGACAATTAAGTCAATGGCTAAAAGAAAAGAAAAAAGCTTCCGTTTAGCAGAAGTATATGAACATTTCGATGAAGTTTATGATGAAATGACTTTATTCGAGTAGGAGGAAAAAGGAAAATGACACAAAGAACAACTTATTGCGGTTTGATTTCAGCAAAAGAATTAGACCAAACTGTTACATTAAAAGGCTGGGTGCAAAAACGCCGAGACCTTGGTGGCGTGATTTTTATTGATTTACGTGACCGTGAAGGGATCGTTCAAATCGTTTTTAATCCAGAAGTAAACAAAGAAGCTTGGGAAATTGCTGACAAATGTCGTAGCGAATATGTGATTGAAGTGAGAGGCGTTGTTCGTAAACGTGACGATTTAGCGATCAATCCTAAAATGGCAACCGGTGAATTTGAAGTATTTGCTAGTGAAATTGTCATTTTAAATAAAGCGAAGACACCACCATTTTTGATTGAGGACGATCAAACAGTGGGTGATGAAATTCGCATGAAGTATCGTTATTTAGACTTACGTCGTCCAAAAATGACAAAAAATATCAAAATGAGATATGCAACAACAAAAGCGATTCGTCATTATTTAGACGACAATGACTTTATGGACATTGAAACACCTTATTTAGGTAAATCAACGCCAGAAGGTGCACGTGACTATTTGGTTCCTTCTCGTGTGCATCCAGGCCATTTTTATGCGTTACCTCAATCACCACAATTATTCAAACAATTATTGATGAATGCCGGTTTTGATCGCTATTATCAAATTGTTCGTTGTTTCCGTGATGAAGATTTACGTGGGGATCGCCAACCAGAATTTACTCAAGTAGATATTGAAACAACTTTCTTAACTGCTGAAGAGATCCAAACGTATACAGAAGGTTTAATCGCTAAAGTAATGAAAGATGTACGAGGAATTGAAGTTACTTTACCGTTTCCTAGAATGACTTACGATGAAGCAATGAATCGCTATGGTAGTGACAAACCAGATACTCGCTTTGCTATGGAATTAATTGATTTAAGTGAAACAGTCAAAGACGTTGATTTTAAAGTTTTCCAAATGGCACTTGAAAAAGGTGGCGTGGTAAAAGTTCTTAACGCTAAAAATGCTTCAAGTAAATATTCTCGTAAAGATTTAGACAATCTAGGGCAGTATGCTTCTCAGTTTGGAGCAAAAGGTTTAGCTTGGTTGAAAGTAGAAGAAGACGGATTAAAAGGACCAATCGCTAAATTCATGGGCGAGGCAACTGAAGCAATTGTTGCAAAAACAAACGCTGAAGTGGGCGACATTTTATTATTTGGCGCTGATACAAAAGAGATTGTGGCAGCAACACTTGGGGCGATCCGTACACGTTTAGGAAAAGAATTAGGACTAATTGATGAAACAAAATTCAATTTCTTATGGATCACAGAATGGCCACAATTTGAATATTCAGCAGAAGAAGGACGTTACGTATCTGCACACCATCCGTTCACTATGCCAAAAGCAGAAGACATCGAACGATTAAGCACGGATCCAGCAAGTGTCTATGCCGAAGCTTATGATATCGTATTAAATGGCTATGAATTAGGTGGCGGTTCTATCCGTATCCATACACGTGAAATCCAAGAAAAAGTACTTGAGACGTTAGGATTTACGAAGGAACAAATGGAAGAACAATTTGGCTTCCTTCTAACCGCTTTAGATTACGGTTTCCCTCCACATGGCGGTATTGCGCTTGGATTAGACCGCTTTGTGATGTTACTAGCTGGTGAAGAAAACATTCGTGAAGTCATCGCCTTTCCTAAAAACGGGAAAGCAGCTGATGTCATGAGTGATGCACCAAGTACGGTATCGGATGCCCAATTATTTGATTTGAGTATTGACGTAACCAATGTTGAATAAGTTAATCATGTACTAATCAAAAGTTTCATCATCATCTTTCATTATTATAAAAAAGTACACTAGCTTAGATAACTAATGTCGTTCTAACTATTGTACTTTTTTGTTTCATCGTTGTCTTGATTTAATTGTAAAACCCTTTATAATTAAGCCATAATATATAAAGCGAGGCCTTTTCATGAAAAAAACTTTCGAAAATTGGGCGTACCATGATTACACGACCAAACTTTCGGTATCAATCGTCTATTCTTTGATCGCGTCAGTGGCACTGAACTTTTTTTATCAACCAGGACACATTTATTCAAGTGGTATCACTGGGTTAGCACAAATATTGACCACATTATCTAAATCGTGGCTTGGGTATGAAGTGCCAGTATCCACAACTTTGTACTTATTGAATATTCCATTATTTGTACTGGCTTGGTGTAAAATTGGGAAGAAATTTACTATTTTTACCTTTATCACGGTAACATTGACTTCCCTTTGTATCCATCTCCTTCCTCAAACCGTACTTTCCACTGATCCTATTATTTGCGCACTGTTTGGTGGAGCGGTAATGGGTCTAGGGATCGGAATGGCATTGAGAAATGGGATCTCTTCGGGAGGTTTGGATATTGTCAGTATTACGATTCGCAAAAAAACTGGGAAATCAATCGGTTCAATTTCGATTTATTTTAATGCGCTGATTGTTTTTGTTGCTGGACTTCTCTTTGGTTGGCAGTATATGTTTTATAGCGCTCTTTCCATTTTTGTTAGTGGAAAGGTAACTGATGTCATGTATACGAAACAAAAGAAAATGCAAGTTATGATCGTGACAAAACACCCAGAAAGAGTGATCAATGAAATTCAAAAATGTATGCGTCGCGGTATTACAATCATCAATGAGGCAGAAGGAGCCTACAAACACGATAAGCAGACAGTGTTAATGACGATTGTCACACGCTATGAATTGCCTTTATTAAGAGAAGCAATGAAAGCTTCTGATCCGCAAGCATTTGTCAGCATCGCAGAAAATGTTCAAATTCTTGGTCGTTTTTATGAAGAGGGTATTTAAACAACAAATGAATGTCAAACAAATGAAAGTGGATGCATATACATCTAAGAGAGAATCATGACACTTTTACAGTTGGTGCTTATATTAGTGAGGACAAGTAACCACAGGAAATGTAAACCGAATCATCCGAAAATAGAAGTTCTTATTTTTGGGTTGATTCGGTTTGTTCCTTCGTTGCTCGTTTTAGTTTTTGATACCTCTCTTTTTACGTAAATGTGTCTTCATTTTTGATATAGGTAAAGCATATCAGCCATGTAGAATGAAAAATAGGATGAAATAGTTTTATAAAAATAGTTAAAAGTTTTTTTAGAAAAGGTAGGCATGTTTGAAATTTTATTAAAGTTAAGAAAATAGATATTCTTTTTTTTTAATTTATGGGATTATAAAGATGATAGTAAAAAATTAATTTAATTTTTCTTGCTATTTTTATACAATACACGTATATTACGAATGAAAAAAGTTTATGAAAAGTTGGAATATAGAATGGAAAAAAAGAAAAGGTTAAAAAATAGCCGCTATATCACTGGCTTTGATGGTATTCGTTCTTTAGCTGTGGTTGGAGTGATTTTGTATCATTTATTACCAACGAGCATGAAGGGCGGCTATTTGGGGGTTCCGATATTTTTTGTGGTATCTGGCTACTTAATTACCGATTTATTGCGGCAAGAATGGGAACAAAATGGAAAAATCAATATTTGGCAGTTTTATGTCCGGCGAATGAAAAGGTTATATCCTGGATTAGTCTTTTTGTTAGTCACTGCTTCAGCTTATATCACGTTATTTCAACGAGGATTATTAAATAATCTGCGGGGAATTGTTGTTAGCAGTTTGCTCTATTACAATAATTGGTGGCAAATTAATAATGGGCTATCGTATTTTGATCGATTCGCCAATGAATCGCCTTTTACGCATATTTGGTCATTAGCGGTAGAAGGGCAGAACTATTTGATTTGGCCCATTCTTTTTGTTATCTTTATGGTTTTTGTCCGTAAGAAGAAATGGATCGTCTATACTTTATTAGGCATATCACTTCTTTCAGCTATTTTGATGATGATCATGTATACGCCAGGTGGGGACCCAACTCGTGTCTATTACGGAACAGATACACGTTTGTTTTCTATTTGGTTAGGAAGTGCCTTGGCATTTATTTGGCCAAGTACGCGGTTAAAGAAAAACATTCCTAAACAAGCAAAAAGAGTGTTAAATTTGGCAGGTCTGATTTCACTCACTGCATTGGTTCTCTTCTTTTTCTTTTTAGATGACCATTACAGTTTTGTTTATTATGGCGGTATGCTTTTAGTAAGTATTTTTTGCATGATTTTAGTGGCAGTAACGGCACATCCTGGGGCAAGCATGAATAAATGGTTGACGAATCCTGTATTTACTTGGATCGGCAAACGAAGTTACGGTATTTATTTGTATCAGTTCCCAGTGATGATCTTTTATGAAGCTAAAGTATCTTCTATTGCTGATCATGTCTTACTGCATACGTTGATTGAAATTTCATTGATTTTGATTATTAGCGAGTTATCTTATCGTTACATTGAGCGTCCTTTAGCTCGATTTGATTATAGTAAGACGTTTTCAACAATTAAAGGCTGGTTTACTAAACCAATAATAAGCAAACAAAAGCCATGGGTTATCCCAGGTACTTTAATGCTAATCATCGCTCTCGTTGGCTTTGTGACTGCACCGAAAAACTCAGTGACTGCTGATCAAAAAAAATTGCAGGCGCAAATTGCAGAAAGTAAAAGATTAGCAGAAGAAAGTCAAAAAGATTCGGAGAACGATGCTGGTAAAGTTGATCAAGCGGTTCTAGATAAATATGATTTAACTGCTCAACAAGAAAAAAAAGCACAAAAACTAGAATTGACTGCTTTTGGTGATTCAGTGATGTTGGATGCGGCAACAGATTTAAAAGAACTTTATCCTAAAGTTGTGGTGGATGGTGATGTTGGCCGACAGTTATATGCCAGTGAACCATATATTGAAGAACTGAAAAAACAAAATTTATTAAAAGATACCGTTTTGATTGGTCTTGGAACCAATGGTGCGTTTTCTGAATCACAATTTGATAGTATTATGAGCGCATTAGGGGATCGTAAAGTTTATTGGGTAAACGTCCGTGTCCCTACAAAACGTTGGCAAAATGATGTCAATGCTTTATTAGAACAGATGACCAAAAAATACGACAATCTGACATTGATTGATTGGTATGGGTACAGTAATAGTCATAGTGATTGGTTTTACGATGATCAAGTCCATCCAAATCCAGAAGGTATGACCCATTACATCCACTTAGTAAGTGAAGCGCTGCTAGGTAAAGACAAAACGAAAAAGACAAGTACAAGTGAAACAAATAGTAAAAGTAATGAAAGCTTAAATAGTTCTGTCACTGAGAATAGTACAACTGAGTAAATGAATGTATAAAATGTGACGAGTAATCGTAAACGTAACAAGCCGAAGAATCCGAAAATAGTTTTTCCTATTTTCTGGATTCCTCGGCTTGTTTTTTAGATAGTATGAAATTTTAAACATTCTTCTTAACCAAATTTTATTTACATTCTCTTTCCATTTTTGGTAACTCACAAGAGGAATGTGTTTTTAAGTAGCGCTCTTTTTGTGGGCGGCTTAACTTTTTAAAGGCTGCTTCGGCTTTGGTAGCTTCACTTCTTGTAGCAAAACACTCGGCGTGGATCATTTTTGTCGGTCTGCGTTTTTCTAAACGAGTGTATTTTGCTCCTGTCCCACGATTATGTTCTTCTAGCCTTCGAGAAAGGTCTGTAGTATACCCCCCATAAAACGTTTGATCTTTGCAAAATAAGACATAAAAAAAGTGTTCACTTGCCATAAAGCATTTCTCTCACTTCTGGTGTATAGTTTCCCTCAAGATCGTAAGTGATTAACGGTGAAGCGACTTTAAAGCCATCCAACTTGCCATCTTTTATCCCCTCAACTAATAAAATATTGGCATCTTTTCCCATTTTAGGATAAACGAATTGGATTTTTTTAGGTGCGATATGGTATTCTTCCATTAAGTTGATGATTTCCAAAAAACGATCGGGGCGGTGAACCATTGCAAAACGTCCATTTGTTTTTAATAATTTACTAGAAATTCGGATCACATCTTCAAGTGTTGTATGGATTTCATGTCTAGCAATGGCAAGATGTTCATTGGGATTTTTTTTATTTGTCGGTAGTCCTTTGAAATAAGGAGGATTGCACACCACTAAATCACATGAATTGTGTCGAACAACGGATAAACTATCATTTAAATCAATGGTATGAATCGTCATTTGTTGTTCCAAGTGATTTAATTGAACGCTACGTCTTGCCATATCTGCTAGACGGGGCTGAATTTCGATTCCGTCAATGAAGGCATTCGTGCGTTTGCTTAAAAAAAGTCCCACGGCACCATTTCCTGCACATAAGTCAACAATTTGGCCTCTTTTTGGCACACGGGCAAAATGGGCTAATAAGACAGCGTCAAGTGAAAAAGAAAAAACGTGTGGGCTTTGAATGATTTTGATATCTTTTGCGTATAATTGGTCGATCCGTTCATCTTCGTGAAGCATTTGTTCCCTCCAAATGAAAAAAATAGTTGATTGTATTATACTATTTTTATAAAAAAGAACCAAGGTACCTTGTAAAGTTACTCGATTTTAGGCATACTATGACCATACGATCTAGAAAGGAAGAGAATATGTTCTATCGATTTATGAGAGGGCTGGTCTGTGTCATTTTAGCATTAATTAACGGAAATGCTCGTTATGAAAATAAAGAAGTTTTACCCCAAGATGAGAATTACATATTGGTTGCGCCACATCGTACTTGGTGGGACCCATTATATCTTGCGGTAGCAGCTTCCCCAAAAGAATTTAGTTTTATGGCTAAAGAAGAATTATTCAAAAATCCAATCTTGCGTTTTATCTTGACGCATTCAAATGCTTTTCCAGTGAAAAGAGAAAATCCTGGTCCTAGCGTGATTAAAACACCTGTTAAAATTTTAAAATCTACACATTTAGGTTTGATTATGTTTCCAAGTGGAACAAGGCATGCAACGGAGTTAAAAGGTGGGATGGCTCTGATTTCTAAAATGTCAAAAGCTAAAATTGTGCCAGCAGTTTATCAAGGCCCGCTTACTTTAGGAGACTTGTTTAAACGAAAACGAGTGATCGTTCGTTTCGGGGAACCGATTGATTTATCTGATATTAAAAAAACAGATAAAGAAGGCATGGCAGAAATCGAACGCCGCACACAAGCTGCCTTTGATCAATTAGATAAAGAAGTGAATCCTGACTTTAAATACGAGATCAAAAAGAAAGAATAATTCTATTTTTGATTGATAAAAAAACTGATTAAGGTTATGACAACAGCATCCATTTATTCAAAGACGACTTAGAGCGTGTTTGGAAAAAAAGGAGAGGATTGTCATGCCTTTTTTGATTTGATTAACCAATAATCGAATGTATCATGTAATGAATGGAAGTGTTATAATTATAAGAAGGACATTTTTTGAGGTGATAAGATGCGCTTTTTACATACAGCTGACTGGCATATTGGGAAAAAACTCCAAGGTTATGATCGAATCAAGGAACAAAAACATGTACTTTCTAAAATATTAGAAATTGCTAAAGAAGAACAAGTAGATGCGATTGTCATTGCAGGTGATCTTTATGATCGAAGTGTACCATCCGTTGAGGCCATTGAAGTCTTCAATCAACTGATGGTCAAGTGGAATTTAAATGAACGTTTTCCGATTTTTGCGATCTCAGGCAATCATGACAGCGGAATTCGTCTTTCTGCTGGGACTCCTTGGTTCAGCCAGACAGATTATTATTTAAGAACTAGATTAGAAGAAGCTTTTGAACCAATTGTATTTCAAGATGCGCAATTTTTTTTATTGCCATATTTTGAGCCAATTTCAGCAAGGATTTACTTTGATGACGATCAAATTCGTACGATTCAACAAGCAATGGAAAAAGTCATCAATAAAATGAGCGAACAGTTTGACCCAACAAAAAAACAAGTTTTAGTAAGCCATTTTTTTGTGATGGGAAGTACGAAATCAGATTCTGAGACGAAAATCGAAGTTGGGGGATTAGGTGCTGTTTCCGGAGAATTGTTTGAATCATTTGACTATGTCGCTTTGGGGCATTTACACAATCAAGCGGCGCTACAACAAAAAAATGCACGTTATAGTGGGTCGCCTTTAAAATTCTCTCTTTCAGAAATCAATCAAAAAAAAGGCGTGTGGATTGTTGATTTAAACGAAAATGTGATATTTAATTTTCGTGAGTTGACGCCATTATATGAAATCGAAGAAATAACGGCAAGTTTTAAAGAGTTACTTAATCCCGATTTTTATCAGTCAATTAACCGCGAAAATTATCTCCAGATTTATTTGAATGATCGGACGATTATCCCAAATATGATGAATCAATTAAGAAAAATTTATCCACGGATACTAGGCGTTGAACGTTCAAACGGCCGAGTGGAACGACTCCAAAGACAGCAAAAAAGGATTCTTACAAAAGATCCTCAAAAATTGGCGCAAGGATTCTTTAAGGAAGTGACAAAGGAAAATTTGACAGAAAAACAAGAGCTTTGGCTAAGCGAAACATTACAAGAACTCATGGAAACGGAATGAACGGTAATGAAACCTAAAAAACTACGTTTAAAAAACTTTGGACCATTTATTGAAGAGACAATTGATTTTTCGAAACTCACAGAAGTTCCTCTATTTTTGATTACTGGAAAAACTGGTGCAGGAAAAACGACACTCTTTGATGGCATGACTTATGCTTTATTCGGTGAAACTTCTGGGAGGCTACGTACCGGCAAAGAAATGCGATCGCTTTTTGCCACCCCAGAGGAAGAAACGAGTGTGTACTTTTCATTTGAGCACCAAGGAATGAGTTACGAAATCGAACGTAAACCAGAACAAATACTTGCTAAACGTAAAGGGGAAGGAAATAGAAAACAAGCAGCCAAAATCACTTTAACGATCTTTGATGACAAAGGAAAAGAAATGCGACAATTGACGAAACGAAATGAAGTAGATCAATTGATCAAAGAGCTAATAAACCTTGATGCGAAACAATTTTCTCAGATTATCTTATTGCCTCAAGGAGAGTTTCGCCATTTTTTAATTTCATCAAGCAGTGAAAAAGAGATTGTTTTACGCAATTTGTTTGGTACGCACTATTTCCAACAACTAAATGAACAATTAAAAGAAAAAGCAAAACTTTATCAAAAAAAATTAGATCACCTTGAACAAGAATTGACGATGCTACAAAAAAGATTTATACCAGTCACTGAAGAGCCCACTCATAAAAATGAAAACTTTGACGCTATCTTAACTTGTTGGCAAGAAGAACAAGCAATATTACAAGCGAATATTCTACAAGAAAAAACAGCACTTTCTGATTTACAGGAACAGCAAAAACAAATGGAAGACACATACTATCGTTTCCAGACGCTACAAACGAGACAGGAAGAAAAGCGAAGATTAGATAAAAAGAAAGAAGAACTCCTTCAACAAGAACAGGTGATTAATGAAATAAAACAGTGGATCACTCATTACGAATTTGCTGAAAAATTAATGGATTCATTAACAAGAAAGCAAGAATACCAAAGTGAACAAGAAGAATGGCAAATAAAAGAAAAAGATTGCTTCAAAGAGCTCGCTCAACAAAAAAAAACTTATCTTGAATGGGAAAAACTTGAACCACAACGGATAAATACCCAACAAGAAATGGAACAATTAGCTGATAAATTACAAGAAATGAAACGGTTGATTCCAATTGCTAAAGAATGGCAGAACAAACAGATAGAAAGAAATACTTTACGCACAGAAAAGAAAAAAAACGAAGAAACAAAACAAAACATTGTTCAAGAAAAACGACAAGTACAAGAAGAACAAAAGAAGTTGCTAGAAAAATTGGCCGATCAGGAATCATTACACGAAGACCAAATGCGCTTTGAAAAACTACGTCAAGAACAAGAAAAATATCAAGAAATTCTTGTACAATCTCAGCAGATGAATGAACAATTAAAAATATGTCAGCAGCGATTAGTAGCAATCAACGAACAACATCAAAAAAGCCAAACTTTATTAAGTGAACAAACGCAACAGGTGGCCACGTTAAAAAGCCAATGGGCAAGCCAACAAATTGCTCGATTACAATTGTTACTGTTACCTGGGGAACCATGTCCCGTCTGTGGTTCACTAGAACATCCTAAAGAACTGCGTAACCATGAACTGCCTGAAAAAAAACAAGTCATCAAACTTGAAGAAGAATTAGCCGAAGCCGAAGCTCGACTTGAGCAGATCAATCAAAAAATTGGTCGTAATAAAGCAGAAGAAACACAAATAAAACAGAGAATAAACGAGCTTTCAACCTCTATTTTAGAAAAGCAAGAAGAAATGGAGCGAATCAAAGAAAGCTTGAAATGTTCACTTGAAAAATCTTTCCAGTTTATAACGGCGGATGATCCTATCGTATCTTTGGAAGAAATTCAACAAAATTTAGCAACTCGTGAGGAGCTAATTGCAAAATCCAAAGTTTCTTATGAACAGGTGACTGAACATTTAACCGTCATTGATGATAAACTAAATAGTATAGAAGAACAACTTGCTCAAAATAAAGAAAAACTCCAACAAGGACAAGGAGAGCTTAATAGTTTAAAGAAACAGTTGGGAGATAAGGACATTCAAAATTTAGTAGATGATGTCAAACAATTAGAAGAAAATGTTTCTATGAAAGCAAAATGGCTAGCAGAAGAAAAAGAGAAGGCCATTCTTTTATCCCAAGAAATCAAACTACTGCAAGCGCAACAAGAAAATATTCATGAGCAACAAACGAGAAATATTCAGAAATTACAACTTCTTCAAGAAAAAATTACTCAGAAGTTGTTGGAACAAACCTATTTTAAACAAGAAGATGAGATAAGATCCTTTGCCCAACAAACAGATATGTATCAACATAATCGTCAAGCCATTGCGTCCTATGAAGAAGAACGATTAATTGTGGAGGATCGATTAACTCAGCTAGAAAGTTTTCCTTTAAAAGAGACACTTCCAGATTTAAATAAATTAAAACAAGAATTGTCTGAATTAAAAAGCAAAATAACAAAACAACAAGAAAACTATTATCGATTGTATGAACAAGAACGCACGAATCAGAAAATCATTGAAGAATTTTCTGACATCTATCAAGCAAGTCAAGAGCAATTGGATGAATTGATTCAACTTCAACAATTATCACAAACCATTAACGGAGAAAATCCTAGAAAAACTAGTTTAGAAAGATATGTTTTACAAGTTTATTTACAAGAGGTGCTGCAAGTTGCTAATGTTCGCTTACAACGATTGACAAAAAATCGTTATCAATTTGAACTAGCAGAAGAAATCGGCAGTTATCGTGGAAAAACTGGATTAGAAATCAATGTTTACGATGATGAGGCAGGATTGACTCGTGGGGCACATACTTTATCTGGTGGTGAAAGTTTCATTGCAGCTTTGTCCTTAGCGCTAGCTTTAGCAGAAGTCATCCAAACGCAAACAGGAGGGGTATCTATCGAAGCCTTATTTATTGATGAAGGATTTGGCTCCTTAGATGAAGAAGCACTTGAAATGGCGATTGAAGCATTAGAAACAATTGAAAGTGAAGGAAGAATGATTGGGATTATCAGTCATGTTAGAGAATTAAAAGAACGAATAGTACAACAAATAAGAATCGAAACAGAAGGTAGCGGCCAAAGTAAAGTACGCTATCATCTTGGATAACGGGGGGATTGGTAACTTATGAAATGGAGCATTCCAGAAAAAGTCATTGCAAGAGGACGTCAATATTTGCAAGAAGGACGCGTGTTATCGGTAGTCCCTGACCAAGAAGAAAAAGTTTGGCATGCGGAAGTCTTAGGTAGTGAATTATACATGGTCGATTTAGATGGAACCGCAAAAGAAGTTGATTTTTGCCAATGCCCATATTGGGAAGAACATAAGTATTGCAAGCATACGGTTGCCGTCGAATTGTATTTACGTTCAAAAAATCTTTCACGAATACTAAAAGCAGATCAAACAATCATAGAACCAATTAAAAGAAGCAGTGAAGGCGAAATTCTAACAAAAGGATTTTCAAGATTGAAAGAAAAATCTACTTCTCAACTACTCCAACCATTAATTATTGAATATCAAGTGGAAACCGTTGAGACCAATCATTATCACCCAGAACTAGCAACATTAGCAGTATATTTGCGTATTGGTTATTTAGAGAATCCAAAAAAAACCTATATCGTTAAAAATATTTTTGATTTTTTACATGCCTATACTGAAAATGAACGTTACACTATCAATAAACAATACCAATTTCACTTAGATAAACGGGCGTTTCAAGGAGAAGACCAAGCTATTTTAACGAACTTAGCAGGCTGTGCACAAACCCAAATTTTGCTAGGAGCAAATGGTCTTCAAGTGAAAGGGAAATTAGATAAGCGTTATTTGTTGTTGCCTATTGAACAGGCAAAACAATTATTAGAACAGATGAATCAAACCACAAGATTACAAATGAAAATGGAAGAATTCAATTATCAAGCCATTCATTTTTCAAAAAATGAGAAACCTTTAGCATTTGAAGTAACAAAAAAAGATGATGCTTATCAATTAAAAACGATAAGAGATTTTGAATTATTCTTTACCCACTATCAGTGGGGGATGATTCAAGGAACATTTTTCTCATTAACAAAGCATCAGCAAGCCATTTATTTGACGTGGAAACAACTGATGAGACGATTTGAAGAGCCAGAAATTTTATTTATGAAACAGGAACTTTCTTCCTTATTCAAAGAAATACTTCCTTTACTCTCTGAAATTGGAGATGTCAATGTTAGTGAGGATGTAAAAGCAGAAGTTGCAGATGTACCCGTAGAATTTGTCTTTTTCTTTAGAAAAGCGAAAGGCAAAATTCAAGCTCGGATTGATTTTGTTTATCAAGATGTTATTTTTTCAACGGATGAAAAACATGAAGTGATTCCTGAAAACTCTTCAGAAATTTTGCGGGATAAAGCACAAGAACAACGTGTATTGGATTTATATAAAATGTATCATTACCGAAAAAACGAGACCGGTTATGAACGTGTATTACCTAAAGGCGAAGAGTTATATGCCTTTTTCCGAACAGAATTAGCTGTTTTTCGTCAATTTGGCGAAGTTCGTCTTGGGAAAAAACTCCGAGAACTATATTTAGATGCGCATCGACATCAACCAAAAATTGAAGTCGAAGAAACAAATTCATGGCTAGATATCCGCTTTGATGTAACAGGTATCGAGGAACAAGAAATTGATCAAGTACTACAAAGTTTACTACGTAATGATGCTTTTTATACTTTAGAAAATGGGCAAGTTTTATCATTTGATTCAGAAGAATTTCAACAAACAAGTCAAATTTTACAACAATTCCGAGAATCTATACGTATGGAAGCAGGGACCATCCATGTACCAAAAAATCAAGGTTTGATTATTCAAGATAAATTATCAGGTAGTGAAGCAACGTTTGGCGATTCTTATCAAAAAATGATCCAAGACTTAATTCAACCTGAACAATATCAAGCAACTTTGCCTACAGGTTTACAAGCTGATTTACGGGATTACCAAAAGCAAGGCTTTAAATGGCTTAAAATGTTGGGAAATTACCAATTTGGCGGGATTTTAGCAGATGAAATGGGACTTGGGAAAACCTTACAAACGATTGCTTATTTACTTTCTGAAAAAGAAGAAAAAGGTGAACTTGCTGCTTTGATTGTCGCTCCTGCAAGCTTGATTTATAACTGGCAAGCAGAAGTGAAAAAATTTGCGCCTACTTTAAGTGTTCAGGTAGTGAATGGCAATAAAAAAGAAAGAGAAGAACTACTGTCACGCGACGTAGATATCAGAATTACTTCTTACGCTAGTCTAAGGCAAGATTTAACGGATTATCAAAAACGTTCGATCAACTATTTAATCCTTGATGAGGCACAAATGGTTAAAAATAGTAGTACGAAGACTGCTCAAGCGTTGCGTGAACTAAATGTACCACAACGTTTTGCATTAAGTGGTACACCAATTGAAAATAATTTAGAAGAATTGTGGTCTTTATTTGGAACAATTATGCCTGGATTTTTCCCGAATAAAACACGTTTTAGAGAGTTGTCGCCAGAAGAAATTGCACAAATGATCCGTCCTTTTGTGTTACGCAGAGATAAGCAAACAGTATTAAATGATCTTCCTGAAAAAACAGAGATGAATCTCTATTCTGCCCTTACGGAAGAACAGAAAACAGTGTATCTGGCTTATTTACGACAAATGAGAGAAGAAATTTCTTCGATGGATTCAGAGTCCTTTAAAAAGAATCGAATTAGCATTTTGGCTGGTCTAACAAGATTGCGACAAGTTTGCTGTGATCCACGACTGTTTCTTGAAGATTACCAAGGTGGTTCTGGAAAATTAGAACAAGTCAAAGATTTATTAGTAGCAGCAAAAGAAAACAATCGCAGGGTCCTTTTGTTTTCTCAATTTACAGGAATGTTAACCATCTTACAAGAAGAATTAGCAGAATTGGGATTGTCTACCTTTTACTTAAGAGGAAGCACAAAACCACAAGATCGTTTAACAATGGTTGATGCCTTTAATGAAGGAGAAAGAGATGTCTTTTTGATTTCATTAAAAGCAGGCGGTACCGGATTGAATTTAACTGGAGCAGATACCGTTATATTATATGATCTTTGGTGGAACCCAGCGATTGAAGAACAAGCAGCAGGTCGTGCGCATAGAATTGGGCAAAAGAATGTAGTTGAAGTATGGCGAATGATCGCTGAAGGGACAATTGAAGAACGAATGGACTCCTTGCAACAAGAAAAAAGAGAGCTATTCCAAAAAGTGATCCAAGGCAGTGAAGAACAATTGACAAAATTAACAGAAGAAGATATCCGCATGATTTTAAGTGCAGGAGAATTAGAAGCTTGAATGCTTGGTGAAAAAGAATTATATTTACAGCCATTAAAAAAAGAGGCAGGGACAGAAGCGTTTAGCTCTGATAAATAAGCCGAAACTCACGAAATTTGTTTTTCAAATTTTTGTAAGTTTCGGCTTATTTTTCGAAGGAATTGCTGTTGTTCCCACCATTTATGACATGTGGTCGTGAAAGTAGTGGTCAGCTTCGAGCAAATGAACGCTAAATTTTTAAAATAGCTCCACATATTTTAGAAATTTAGCGCTTATAGTTGAGGAGTTGCTACTTGAATACCGTTGATAGGTTGTAAAGAGGCTACTCTTCATCAAGCGATAAGAACGAATAAGAGAAGCTTTTCATATTTTCCTTTGCTTGGTCACCGCAGAAGTAATACTTTGAGCTCCGTTTAACCGTTTCTAAATGTTTGAAATAGACAGATTTGACACTTTCATATTCTTTTATTTACCTCTATCTAGTAGCTTATTGTTGCTAAGTAGAAGTTATCCAAAAATAACTTTCATCGTTTCTAATAATTGATCAAAGGAAGTAATTTCGATATCGCAAGTTGAAGTTCCCTCGATTTTTCGTTCACGATGGTTAAACCAAAGTGTTTTCCAACCGGCACCTTTCGCTCCTAAAACATCATTATCATAATTGTCGCCTACATATAATGTTTCTTGAGGAGAAAGATTGAAACGCTCTTCAGCAAGTTGGAAAATTTCTTTTTCTGGTTTTTGATAGCCAGTGGCTTGCGAGACAATCATATGTTGTGTAGGAATCCATTTTGCTAATTGAAGTTGTTCCAATTTTTTTGTTTGGTGATCTGTGGGACCATTTGTAATAATTCCGAGCGGGATTTCTAATTCTGCCAAAAAGTCTAATGTTTTTTTCACTTCTTCATGAAGACAAATATTATTTAATTCTTCTTCATAAACTTGTTGAAAATAAAGTCCATCAGCTTCGGTAATATGAGGATAATCTAAGTCTTTTAGTGATTGGCTAATTCGATGTGCCCGCATGTATTCCAATGTCCAATTTCCTGCCATTACTTTAGGAAAATTTTCATCACTATGATGACGGAATCTAAGATATAAAGAACTCATATCTTCATCTGAAACTAGCGGAACAACTTTTTTGACCGCATTTCTAAATGGCTGCTGTTGATCGTACATCGTATCATCAACGTCAAAAACAACTGACTTAATCAATTTCTACACGCCTTTCGGTTTTCATCATTTTTTTCATAAATCCTGAACTATTGTAACAGAAAAAATCTCGCCAAAACGTTGCTAAATAAAGGTTTTTATTACTGTATTTCTAATTGCTTGACAGAACTGGATTTATAAATTACAGTTTTTTTCACTAAAATAGAAAACAAAAGAAAATCAGTGTATTTAATGAATAAATAAAGGGGCTAGGTAAAAATAGAAAGGGGATTTTTAATTCAACGAAATTATTTTATAATAAAATTTATTTTTTTTAATACAGAGAAATTAAAAAACTTAAAATATAAAATAACGTTAATAGACAAGATACTGTCGTTTTTTAGTCGCTCATATTTTGTGAGATTTGTCATAGAGGTCATTGATTCTCTTGCGAGTGAAATAAGCGTTATGTTAAAATAAATTAATTGTTGCAATAGCGAACAAAATGAAGCATAATTAAATAAAAAACATAATTTGTTTTAAGTAAACGTTTTCTTGGATGATGATTAATTAAATAATAGTACAATTTTATTAGCTGTTTTAGTTCTTATTTAAATTTGAATAAGATTGGAAAACTCTCATTTTTTAATAGGTAATTAAACGTGAAATGCTGGTTTTAAAGCCTATAAATCTTAGATAACTTTCATTTTTTTTAAAAAATTATGAAAAAAGCCTAGCTATTTAAAAGTCATTTATGTATAATAGGGAACAGATAGAAGATTATAATGATCTTCTGTTACAAAAAAGTGACTATGGTCATGAAAAGGAGTGGTGCACGTTGTTAACACTATATACTTCCCCAAGTTGTACTTCCTGTAGAAAGGCTCGCGCGTGGTTACAAGAACATCAAATACCATTTGTTGAGCGCAATATTTTCTCTGAGCCGTTGAATAGTTCAGAATTAAAAGCAATCTTGCAAATGACAGAAGATGGTACAGAAGAAATCATTTCGACACGTTCAAAAGTTTTCCAAAAACTAAACATGGATCTTGATGACTTACCGTTGCAAGAACTACTAGAACTTGTCCAAAATAACCCTGGATTATTACGCCGCCCGATAATGATTGATGATAAACGTCTACAAGTTGGCTTTAATGAAGATGAAATCCGTCGATTCTTACCACGTGATGTCCGTCAATTAGAATTACGTCAAGCACAATTAATGGCTGGTTTATAGAAAGTAAATCTTAACTTAGAAAAACTATTTAATAGTTTTTCTAAGTTTTTTTGTCATAAAAGGAATAAGAAACATGGAATTTTCAAGATAGGATTCGTGTAGTAGATGGAGCAGAAAAATAAGGCTTGTTGCTTGTATGCAGAAGTTTTCCGTAAGCGCAGTATATTTTGTATGAATTGATGTACTTTGATTAAAATTTCTTTTCTTTAGGAAAATATCACTTATTTTTTTGAAGAAACATAAAAGAAGAATGAGTTCTTAGTAAATAAGAAAAGTAAACAAAATTTGATGGTGTCAAGTAGAAAGTCAAAACTTATTTTGATTTTAATTGTTAATTTTTTTCTTTACTTTTAAGCTTATTTCGCTACAATGAAGTTATATTGATAGTTGTGGTAAAGTGAGGTGTAGCAAGATGGAAATGGAATATATTAATGAAAACACGATACGAGTAATGATTGGTCATGAAGATTTAGAAGAGCGAGGCGTCTCATTTCTAGATTTACTTGGTAACCATAGAGAAATTGAAAATTTTTTCTATAGTATTTTAGAAGAAGTCGATATTGAAGATGAGTTTCGTAGTAGCGAAGCTGTGACTTTTCAAGTCCTTCCCAAAGGAGACGGTTTAGAGCTTTTTATTAGTAAAAATTTACCAAATGAAGAGTTAATTGAAGAAAGTGACGATTCTTTGGATTCCGATGATGTCACTGAATTTATTCAGCAACAGATCTTGAATAATGAAGAAGAAGTTGAATCCAGTGAACGCATTTCCAATGAAATAGAACACCAAGCGATTTTTGCTTTTGAAGATTTTGAACAAATGATACAATTAGCCAATAATGTAGAATTAGAATCAGCGTGGACAGATTTATATTTACTAGAGGGTGTCTACTATTTAGCTGTGCATTTTTGGATGGAAGACCTTAATCAGACCGATGTTGACAATGAAGTAGCACGTATCTTAGAGTATGCGGATAGAAGTGATCGAACCATTGAAACATTGAATGAGTATGGTCAAATGATTATGGAACGAAATGCATTGGAACGAACCAAATTTTATTTTACCTAGTGATGAATAGTAACCTTTTTTTGAGTATGAATAAAAAAATAATTAAAAGGATCTGATGATTTGTAGTCATCAGGTTTTTTTTGCGTATCTTTCTTCTAGGAGGGAAATAAATGATGATTGCAGTAGATGAGAAGAATAAGAGATACGTTGCTAGTGAATGTAATAAACATCAAACTCTTTATTGTCCAGGATGTCAAGAACCAGTTATCTTGAAAATAGGTAAACAAAAAAAGGCGCATTTCGCACATCAAAATCGAAGGAATTGTCATGGTTTAAGTGAAGGCGAAACAAGCGAACACCTAGAACTAAAAAAGATATTTTTTTATTGGTGTCTAAAAACGGTGCACGATAGACCAATTCAGCTGGAAGCCAGTCTGCCATCCCTTCTTCAAAGACCTGATATATTATGTGGACGTTTAGCTGTAGAAATACAATGTTCCTCAATAACATATAAGAAAATGGCTGAACGGACCAAAGGCTATTTAACGAATGGCTATAGTGTATGGTGGGTTTTAGGTTCTTCTTTTTAAAAAAAGATCACTTAACATCACGAGAAAAATATTTTTATCTATACAATGAAACAAGAAAGCTTCATGTGTGGAAACTGGATTGGTTAACGAAAAAATTATGGTTGTTTTATTGTGTGAAAGAATCAATCGAGGGTAAAATGACATGTGAAAAAATGAGTTGGTCTTGTGGTAGTGAATCGCCAATTCAATTACTGGCAAATGAACAGAACAGTTGCACATTAAAAAAAGTTTCTTCAAAAACAATAGGTAAAAAATGGTTACAGAAAAAACTTTATTATCGTCAAAGCAAGTATCTGTCTTTATAAAAAGAATGTTATCTAAGAGGGAAACACTTATTATATTTATCTGCTTGGATTTATGAAGATAGTCAATTTTTCTTTTATTTTCAGGAAAAAATTTTCTTTTATCGATTTCTATTTGAAGAAGTGATGAATGAACAAATGGGTCGTAGTAAGCAGTGGAGATATATAAATTGGTTACAAAAAATTGAACCAAATAAAATAAATTGGATTTTTCCTATGATTAATAAAAAGATGATTTATGCATTATTTTACAAGGAGTGTGAAGAAATATTCTTTGTATAAAACAGAATTAAGTTGTGCTAAAATAAACAGGAGTAGCTGATTTCAAGTAAGTCTATTCTTTTTTCTATCTTTATCGAAGGATAAGAAAAATAAGTAATGTAAAAAATAAAGGAGTGTATTCAATGAGTGAAGCGACCCAATTACCAAAAAGAGAAGAATTGCCTGAAGAATTAACTTGGGATTTAACCAAAATTTTTTCTAGTGATCAAGAATTTGATGAAAAATACCAAGCATTGACAGAAGAGTTAAAAAATTCCGATACTTACAAAGGAACTTTGGCAAACGGTGCGACCGCATTTTTGAATGCTCTTGAATTTGTGTTAGATGTTTATCGAAAAGTTGAAGTTATCTATGTTTATTCACACTTGAAAAATGACCAAGATACTGCAAATACTACTTATCAAGCTTTATATGCAAGAGCTGGGAGCTTATTTTCTAAAGTCAGTGAAGCTGTTTCATGGTATGAACCAGAAGTCCTTCAACTTTCAGATGAACAAATTTGGCAATACTTTGAACAAGAACCAAAATTAGAAATTTATCGCCATTATGTCAAGCAAATGGTTGATAATCGTGCACATGTTTTATCTGCAGAACAAGAATCATTGCTTGCTGGGGCTGGGGAAATATTTGGTGCTTCTAGTGATACGTTTGCGGTTTTAAATAATGCAGATTTAGAGTTTCCAACGATTATGGGAGAAGATGGTAAGAAAATCCAACTTTCTCATGGTGTTTATGGTCAATTAATCGAAAGTACCAACCGAGCAGTTAGAGAAGCAGCGTTTAAAGGGCTTTATAGTGTATATGAACAGTTTAAAAACACCTTTGCTTCTACATTGAGTACTCATATTAAAGGACATAACTATAAAGCAAAAGTTCGTCATTACAATTCCGCACGAGAAGCGTCTTTGAGTAATAATCATATTCCCGAAAGTGTTTATGATACTTTAGTAGAGGTAGTAAATAACCATCTTCCGTTACTTCATCGTTACATGGAATTACGTAAACGTCTCTTAGATGTAGATGAATTGCATATGTATGATTTATATACGCCAGTGTTAGGTGAGGCACCTATTAAGTTTACTTATGAAGAAGCGAAAGCTAAAGCCTTGGAGGCATTGAAGCCAATGGGTGAGGAATACATGGCTATCGTAGAAAAAGCTTTTTCTGATCGATGGATTGACGTTGTAGAAAATAAAGGAAAACGAAGTGGCGCTTATTCTTCAGGTAGCTATGATACCAATCCTTATATTTTAATGAACTGGCATGATACATTGGACCAATTATTTACATTGGTGCATGAAATGGGGCATAGCGTTCACAGTTATTTCACGCGTTCAAATCAACCGTTTGTTTATGGAGATTATTCTATTTTCTTAGCTGAAATTGCTTCAACTACAAACGAAAATATTTTAACAGAATATCTATTAGAGACAGAACAAGATCCAAGAGTTCGTGCCTATGTATTGAATCATTATTTAGATGGGGTAAAAGGAACAATTTTCCGACAAACTCAATTTGCTGAATTTGAACATTTTATGCATGTAGAAGATGCAAAAGGTGTACCTTTAACTAGCGAATATTTGAGTGAAAGTTATGGTCAATTGAATACGAAATATTATGGACCAGCAGTAGAAGAAGACCCAGAGATCAAATTTGAATGGTCACGTATCCCGCATTTTTACTATAATTACTACGTTTACCAATATGCAACAGGCTTTTCGGCAGCTTCTGCTTTAGCACAGAAGATTTGGGATCAAGAACCTCATGCTTTAGATAAATACCTTACTTATCTAAAATCTGGAAATAGCGACTACCCAGTTGAAGTGATGAAAAAAGCTGGTGTTGATATGACAAAATCAGACTACATTGAAGCAGCAATGAAAATGTTTGAAAAACGTTTGAATGAATTAGAAGAGCTAATAGAAAAATTGTAGAAAAAGGTTGTGAACAGCATGTTCTGCTTCAAGAATTAAGAACGAAAATGCGAAAATAGATTTTCATATTTTTGCATTTTTGGGCTTAATTCCGCAGAAGCAATGCTTTGAACACCGTGGGTAAGGTCGTGAAAGAAGCGATTAGTTCCGAGCAAATAAGAAATGATTTTCTAAAATAGCTCCTCATATTTTTGAGCTTAATTCCGTCAATACAAACTTATGTACACCTAAAGCCGTTTTTTACTCCAAAAAATAGAGGCTGAAATTCATAAAATTTATTCTTTCAATTTTATGAATTTCGGCTATTTGTATTATAACAAACAGAAATATGATTATTTTATCTTTTTATACCTGAATGATTTCATTAACGTTTGATTTATTTTTTTCTATGCTAAAGAAAAAGATGACAAGAATTTTGTGAACAATTGTTAAAATAAGTTGTTCATAATTGAAGTGAAAAATAGAAATGGAAGGATGAATAATGTCTTTTTGGGGATTTGAATAAGAGCCAGATGAAGTGGTTTTCATGTATGCTAATTGTCAGGTACGCTGTTTACAAGAAGCTGCACGTTTAGAAATGAAAAAAAGAAAATCTCGGAAAAATAGCTTCAAAAAAATAAAAAATAGTAAGGGAAGGAGTGAGGAAAATGTTCAAAGTGCATATAACAAGAAAAAGTGAATTGACAGAAGGTGGCTGTAATGCATGTGGAATAGTTGATGCAACTGTGTATCTATTGGAACTAGGGACAAAAAAAGCGACAATTTCAGAGTTGACTGTGGGTTCATTAGTCGACAGCCTAGCACTTTTGGAAGGATATGGAGCAGAAGACATTTATGAAATGCTTGATGAAGTGCGCCAATTGAAAAAGGCAGACAGATGCATCAATGTTCATTATGAACATGGAGATGTACAATTTCAAATGGGTAATGAACGAGTTAAAGTAAAAAACTCACTGGAACGACCTGCTTTGTATGAACAAGTGAATCAAATTTTAGAACAATTTTTTGATTTAGGTCCGTATGTTTTTATTGAAACAAAAGAAAGTATTCATTTAAACCCTGAATGGCAAAAATTGATGGAAGATCAAACAGAAAACACCTATTTATTTCAATAAGAAAAGGAAGTTAACATTTATTAACCTTAACAAGTGGTTAGCAAATAAAAAATAGAAAGGATCAACCACGTGACTTTTGTCAGTCTCTTGGTCGATCCTTTTATTTGAATAAGCTATTCATACGTCTATTTTAGGGAATAAATATTTATTTTCATACGTTTAAAGAAACGTCAGGTATCAAATTGTTGGCATTCATTTGATTACCTGCTTACTCCACAAAGTCTTAAGTAGAAACGATTGACGGGGTAACTTTTGTAGCACCGTTTCCGATATGGGCCACGTAAAATTCTGGTGCGTAGCCTATGACTTTTAAGTATTCATCATACATATTGTTTTTAAAGTTTGGGATGTTTTCTTCTTTCACTAAGGCAATGGCACAACCACCAAAGCCAGCTCCTGTCATCCGTGCACCTAGTACGCCATCTTGTTTTTGGGCAGCATCGACTAATGTATCAAGTTCAATACCTGTTACTTCATAATCATTTTTTAGTGAATCATGAGAGGCATTTAATAATTTGCCAAAAGCAGTTAGATTCCCATGTTCTAGCTCTGTCTTCGCTTTTAACGTTCGTTGGTTTTCGGTAACCGCATGGCGCGCACGACGAATCAAGGTGTCATTTTTAATTAAGTCAAGGTTTGCTTCGAACGTTTCTTCATCTAAATCACCTAACGCTTGAATATTCAATTTTTGTTGTAATTGTTTCAACGCTTCTTCGCACTCACTACGGCGTTCATTATATTTAGAATCTGCTAATTCTCGGCGTTTATTGGTATTCATGATCACTATGGCATAACCATCTAGTTTTATTGGAACCATTTCATATTTTAATGTGTTGGTATCCAGTAAAATGGCTTTATCTAATTCGCCAAAACCAATGGCAAATTGATCCATGATGCCTGAATTTACACCAATAAATTCATTTTCAACTTTTTTTCCAATTTGTACTAATTCCAGTCGGTCAATCGACCAATTGAATAAATCTTCGATGGCAACACCCACTAATAATTCGAGTGAGGCACTGCTTGAAAGACCGGCGCCATTAGGGATTGTTCCTTCTACTAGCAATTCGAAGCCATGGTCAATCGTGTACCCCGCTTCTTTTAATTTAACAATCATCCCTTTCACGTAGTTTGCCCAACCCGCTTGTTTGTCATAATTAAGCTGATCTAAAGTAAAACTGATGACCCCATTGTCTTCAAAATTAGTTGAATACACTAATATTTTGTTATCATTTCGCAAAGCTGCAACTCCTTGGGTTCCGTAAGTGATAGAAGCTGGAAAAACATGCCCACCGTTATAATCGGTGTGTTCACCAATCAAGTTGATTCTTCCTGGGGAAAAGTATTGTGTCGTTTCTTTAGGTCCAAAAATTTCTGCAAATTTTGTTGTTAAGCTTCGTTTGATTTCCATGGCTAAACATCCTCTCTAAAATCGATTTTAAATTCTGTGACTGTTTCAAATGTAGTGTGAGGGGCTAAACGAATATCTCCAAAAGTCGGATATTGTTCTGCCCCAGGAGCTACTTGCGTTTCAAAAGTGATCCCACCATGATTGGCTAATTTTTTGCCGTACATTTCTGGGGTATCTTCACCAAAATTCGCTGTAAAAACAACGATACTTGGACAATCGGTAGAAACACTTATTTTAATTTTTTCATCTGGGCTAAGTAACCATGCAGAGATATTTTCAAGTCCTGGATGGTTTAAGAAGAAGGGATGATCTATTCCGTCAAAGTATTTTTTTTGCTCAAAATCACTAGAAAAGACAGTGGCTAATTTTTGTGGTGTTTGAAAATCAAACGGTGTACCAGCTACCGTTGCTTTTTTACCAATAGGGATACTATCTGTTCTTAAGGGAGCAAAATGGTTGCTATCTAGCCAAAGCGTGTGTTGATCAATTGGTTGTGTGACATCCCCAGTAAGATTGAAATAGACATGATTTGTCGGATTAAACAGTGTTTCTTTGTCACTGATTGCTCGTGTTTTTATGCGCCAAATATTCTCTTGTGTCAGGGTATAACAAACTTCAACAGATAAGTTTCCAGGAAAACCGTGTTCGCCATCAGGAATCGTAGTGAGAAATTTAACAGAGCTTTCTTCTTCATTCTCAGAAAGTTGATAAGACCATTTTTTTGTTTCGAATCCTGGGGAGCCTCCATGAAGTGAATGACCTGTTTTAGGATCAGTCTGCAATTGATAGGATTGTTCCTCGAAAGAAAATCGACCGTTTTCGATCCTACCAGCTGTGCGACCAATAGAAGCACCAATATAGGGATCTTTTGTTAGATATTCTTGGGCAGAATCAAACCCTAAAATTAATTCTCGTTGATTGGCTGTTAATCGAACAATGCGTGCACCTAAATCAGTCACTGCTAACTGTAGTCCTTGCTTATTTGTTAAAGTAATTAACCGATAGCCTTGTCCAAAATCTTTTTCTGTAATCGTCATCATATAATTCCTCTCTTAATGTTGTGGGATGATAAAATCGTCTTTTAAAATCGTTTGGCTTTCTTGTGGAGAAATGAGTTTATTTTCTAATTCTTTTACGATTTGTGCATGTTTCTCTTCCGTCAAACGAATTTTCCAAGCAAAGATAATGGCAGAAAAGAACATTAGTACTGCCGGAACATAAAACGCATAGGCTTTAAAAGTGACAATGCCATGTGCCGTAATATCAGCGGCTGACGCATTACCAGTCATTCCAGCTGCAATCGCCACAAAACCTACGATTCCATTGGATAAAGCACCTGCAATTTTGTCTAACAATGGTCGAATGGATAAAGTGACTGCTTCATTACGAATCCCATTTTTCCATTGTCCGTATTCCACAGAATCAGTAATTGTCATTAAAGCCGATAAGAAAATCAACTGTTGTGGGAAGTAGAATAAAATAAGTCCAATGATTACAATAGGTAAACTGGTATTTGCAATGGAGAAGAAAAAATAGGAGCTAATCATCATTGCAATCCCCCCTAAGTACACATAACGACGAGAAATTAAGTGGGTCAATGTTGGAAATAGTGGGACGGCAATTAGACCAAGCAAAGCTGCAATTAAGCCTACAAGCCAGAATTGCGTTGGTTGTCCTAAGACGTATTTGAAGAAGTAAAATAAAACCGCAGTTGTTGCCACATTTGCAATGGCATAAGCGATATAAGAAAGGGACAACCACATCAGTTGATCATTTTGAGCAATTGCTTTGAAGACATCCTTGATGTTTGCTTTTTCATTTTGTTGTCTGATTGCTGAATTTACTTCTTTTGTTCCTAATGCAGTGATAATGGCTGTTCCAGCAGAGATAATTGCGGTGATCATTCCAAACCAAAACCAGCCTGAAGCACCTTCTGTATGGTGTGCGGTGACTAAGTAAGTGAAAAATGTGACAATGGGTACAACAACAAGCGTTGTACCATTTGCACCTAAGGAAGAACCGAATCGTGCAAATGTCGCAAATTTTTCTCTTTCCTTCGTTTCAGTACTCAAAGCGGGAATCATGGACCAAAAAGCAATATCTTTGAAGGAATAGAAACTATCTAACAAAATAAAAACAATTGTAAAAAGAAAAATAAACAACGTGGTATTGTGTGTTGCTAGTCCAAAGAAATTAGTAAAAAGGAAAATCAAAAGCAAGGAACTTACAACCCCACCAATTACAAGCCAAGGCTTAAATTTACCGAATTTTGTATGGGTGTTGTCGATGATCCCACCAATCAATGGATCGAAAAAGATTTCAATTAAACGAATACCTACAACTAAACTTGTAACAGTCGCAATCATATGTGCTGTTGTTGTTTTATCGGTACCTGCAAACATTTCACTTGTAACAAAAACCATGAAATAAGTACTAAGTGTGACATAAAAAGTATCATGACCGAATGCGCCTAAAGCATAAGAGAAACGTTGAATCATTTTGTTTTTCATAATTATCGAATCCTTTCTTAAGTTAAATATACAACAAAAAAATGAACTGGTTATAATAAATGATATCGTTTGCTACTATTGAATTTATCAAGAAAACGCTTCCTTTTGAATGTCTTTCTGTGACTATTATTTAACTTTTTGTTGCATGATAAAGAATAAACAGTGTAAAGTAAATAAAAAGGGGTGGTGTGTATGGAACAAGCAATATTTTTAAAAAAAGAACACCAACAAGTAAAAAAAGAGTTGGATTTTGATTTTTGTGGTTTTTCAAAAACCTTACCCTATCATTCATTTGGTCCTGCGATTAGACAAGATTATGTATTACATGTGGTCATGGAAGGAAAAGGAACTTATCACGTGAAGGAGCAGCAATACCATTTAAAAAAAGGCGATCTTTTTTTAATACGTCCAGGAGATTCAACTTTTTATTTAGCAGATGGCGACGATCCTTGGATGTATTGCTGGCTATCTTTCAATGGTCCTCTAGCCCAAAAAATTATCCAACGTTCATTATTTAAAGAGGATCAATATACAATGGTTTCATCGGGTATCTCTGCTTATATTGATATCATTTTAGAATGTATGCATCATTCACAAGAAGATCTAGTAAACGAATTGGAACTAACGGCATTAACCTATCGTTTCTTAAGCCTATTGTTAAAAGATGGCGGAAAAGTAGGTCTTGGTGAACAAAAAGTTTATTCCTCTTTAGTGATCGAGACCGTGAAATATATTGAGGGCCATTATCCTCATCACTTAACAGTAGAAGAAATTGCTCAACAGTTATCAATTAACCGTAGTCATTTGTCTAGGGTATTTAAAAACCAATTAGGAACAAGTATCAAAGAATATTTAATTGGTGTCCGCATTAATCGGGCAGCATTTTTACTTTCTTTGACGAATGATTCTGTGGAAAGCATCGCTTATCAGGTTGGATTTAACAGTTTGGTGGTATTTAGTCGAATGTTCAAAAAAACGACAGGGGAAACAGCTACCAGCTACCGTAAACGGATGAAAAATGAAGAATCACGGAATCTTTCTTTAGATACATTGAAAAAAGAATTAGCAGAACAAGCAATTATTTCGTGGTCAACATAAGGTAAAAGCAGGATAACCATCACATTCTTTGTTCTATGCTAAACTATAAAGCGACATGAATAAAGAGGAGTAAAGAAAATGAAAAGTTTGATTATTGTTAGCCATCCATCGATTGAAACTTCTTTAAATCAACAATTTTTTAAAGAAGCGACTAAATCATTAGACGTTACTTGGCACCATCTAGAAAAATGTTATCCAGATGGAGAGATAGAACTTGAAAAAGAGTTAGCATTGCTAAATTCACACGATCGAATTATTTTTCAATTTCCATTTTATTGGTACAGCGCACCTGCCTATTTAAAAGTATGGCAAGACACTGTGTTAGAACATGCAACAAAAGTGCTAAAGCAAAAAGAATTAGGAATTGTATTAACCACTGGTGTCTCTGAAAAAGAATATCAAGCTGGCGGTAAAGAAGAATATACGATTTCAGAATTTTTAAGACCATTTCAACGTATTGCTCATAAGTTTGAGATGACTTTTTTACCTCCATTTGTTATGGCGCAGTTTATGTATCAAACAGAAGAAAAAAAATGGGAACGTTTAATCGCTTATCAACAATATCTGACATTAGAGGGTCAAGCGACTTTAGCCAATCGAATCGACTGGTTTATTAAACAACTAAGAGATAATTCTTCTTTACGAGAAAAAGATCAAGTAAAACAGGAACATATAATCGAGTATTTATCTAGTAAAAAAGAAGAACTTGAAGATTTAATATTTACTTTACGAGAGCTAAAAGGGTGATGAGATGACGGATAAATGGCTATTCAAACAATTAGAAGAATGGAGTGCAACAGCAAACTACGAGACAAAAGCGTTGTTGTATGAAACAAAAAAACTTTTACTAGAAATTTCTGAAAGGAAAGAACAATTGCAAGGAGAAATTGATGGAGAATCTTGGAATCATCAAAAATGGTGAAATTTCTGTATAAATAACACAGTTTAAAATGTTCAGAAGTCTGAAAATTTGCTACAATGGAAATAAAGTAGAAGTGATAACGCTATTTTCTATACTAATGGGTGGTGAAAAAAATGAATGAAGAAAACGAGCGAAGAGTAAACGTTCGGATGGCTCGCAGACAACAGCAAAAAAAGGAAACACGAATGCGTTTCATTAAAATAGGCTCTGCAGTGGCGGTTTTTCTTATAGTTATTGGTGCTATTGCAGGACTTTATTTTCATGGTAAGAATCAATCTAGTGCGAAAAGCGCAGTAGTAAAACCGAGCGAAACTACGTCAAAAAAAGCAACTTCAACGACTAAGACAACAAGTACTACTGAAGACAGCTCAACACAAGCATCTGAAAAAGGGACACTTGAAAAAGAATTACAAAGCATACTAACCACGTATACGCAGAAAATCAAAGAACAAACACCACGTTTAATCGAAGAATATCAAGCCGAGATTCAGAATAATCAAAATGGAGTAACAGGCTTATCGGCGATTGCCAACCAAAAAGCTCGTGAACTTCAAGCAATTTCTGATGAAGGAATCAATCAATTACAGAAAAAATATCAAACAGCTGAAACAAAAGATGGGATAGATCTTTCCACGTGGGTTAATCAACTTTCGGCAAATTATACAGAACATGTTGCCCAAATTTCCGATATTTACCTACGAACAAGTGCTTCGTTGCAAGCAGAAAATTCAAGTAGTCAAGAAACAAGTGAGACTGACACAGAGACAGAACAAACGACAGAATCATCAACTACTACACCGTCGTCTACTCATCAAGAAATGCAAGATCAGTCAACGAGTGCCTCATCTAGTGAACAATATGCGCAAGGAACCACTGTTGTTCAACAAGGAGAAGGACCGACTCAAATTGCGCAACGGACAGGGGTTCCTGTGGAGACTATTTTGTCTTTAAACGGTATGACGATGGATGACTATTTTTTCAAACCTGGAGATGTGTTGAAGTTAAACTAAACATTTCCGCTATTTTATTTATATAGACAAGATACTGCAAATAAAGACAGGCACTACTCAATTGAGTGATGCCTGTCTTTATTTTTTAGTAAAAATAGACGTTAGGCTTTCTTTTTAAGCCTTCCTTCTCTTACAAAATAATGAATAGTCATATAACCTAGAAATACAAAGCCAATGATCAATGGAATCCTTGTTTCTGGGTTGATCATCATAAAGATCAAGACTAATGCTAAGAATAGCAAAGATAGATAGTTGGTATAAGGAGAAAATGGCATTTTAAAAGGATGGGTTTTCATTTCCTCTTGGTGTTGTTTTCTAAATTTAATTTCACTGAGTAAAATTACGACCCAAGGCACCATCCCTGGTAAAATACTTGAACTATAAACAAAAACAAAGAGATCTTCGGTATGAGCAACAAATAAAGGCAATAAATAATTTAAAATTAAACCAATGAATATACCGCTAGAAATTGCGACAACCGGATAGAATGGAACGCCATGACTTGTCAGTTTTAAAAATTTCTTTGACATTTTTCCGTTAATAGCCAAGGTATAGATCATACGGCTGGCACTGAAAATACCTGAGTTGCAACCAGATAAAGCAGCCGTTAAAACAACAAAGTTGATCAACCCAGCAGCAAACGTAATGCCCACTTTAGAAAATGTTTGAACAAACGGGGAACCAATTGTTCCTAACTGATTCCATGGATAGATGCTGACGATAATAAAAATAGCTCCGATGTAAAAAATCAAAATACGCCCAATCGTTGATTGGACTGCTTCAATGATCGTCTTTTTGGGATTTGCTGCTTCACCAGCTGCCATACCAATTAGTTCAATACCTTGATAAGAAGCGACAACAATAGATAAAGCAAAAAAGAAGCCCTTCAAACCACCAGTAAAGAAACCACCATTTTTCCAAAGATTTGAGATTCCGACTTCCTGTCCATGGTTTCCAAAACCAAACAGGATAACCCCGAGACCAACAAGTATCATTAAAATAATTGTGCCTACTTTAATAAGTGAAAACCAAAACTCTAATTCACCGAACGCTTTAACTGAAACCAAGTTAGCTAATGTTAAGAAAAGAATGACCACTATTCCTGGTACGATAGTTGGCAAATGCGGCCACCAATAATTCATATATTCGCCAACAGCGATGACTTCACTAATCCCGACAACGACAAATTGAAAAATGTTACTCCATGCAGTGAGGTAACCTGCGACAGGATGAATATAATCACTGGCATAATTTGCAAAAGAACCTGTTGAAGGATCAATATAAAGCATTTCTCCTAGTGCACGCATGATCAAGTATAAAAAGAATCCTGCGACAGCATACGCTACCATTACGGAAGGTCCTGTCCAACGAATGGTTGAAGAAGCACCCATAAACAATCCTACACCGATTGTCCCTCCTAAGGCAATCATCTGAATATGACGTGCACTAAGGCTTCGAGTTAATTTTTCTTCTTTCACACCAAAACTCCTTTCTTTTTTGAGTAAAACAAGCAAATACAATAATTTCCCTACACCTGTTGATGATGAATAAATGAAAGATACAATCATTTGCTTTTCCAACTCTTGATGTGATTCTACAGAAAATTTACGTAAATTGCGAGCACTTCTTAAAAATTTTTTTTAGATACTTGTAAATATCCATGACTTTAGTTAAACTGTATTTAAAATAAAAGTTAGGTAAACCTAAAAAAGGAGGAAGGAATGTCTAAATCGATCATCATTATTAAACAGCTGACAGTCGCTTATCAAGGGAAGCTGGCGTTAAAAGAAATAGAAGTGGCGATTCAATCGAAAAAAATCACTGGAATTATTGGTCCAAATGGCGCAGGAAAATCAACTTTTATAAAGGCGGTAATTGAACTGATTCCAAAACTTTCAGGAGATATTATTTTCGGGGAACACTCGCTAAAAGAGGCACGTAAAAAAATAGCCTATGTGGAACAACGAAATGAATTGGATCTTTCTTTTCCGATTGATGTTTTAGGTGTTGTTTTGTTAGGAACCTATCCTTCTTTAAAACTTGGGCAACGGCCTGGAAAAAAAGAAAAAGTTCAAGCAAAACAAGCATTGAAAAAAGTTGGTATGGAGATGTATGAAAAACGTCAAATCAGTGAACTTTCTGGCGGACAGTTACAACGGGTTTTTATTGCGAAAGCATTGGCACAAAAAGCAGAATGGATTTTTCTTGATGAACCGTTTGTTGGTATTGATGCACTCAGTGAGAAAAAAATTTTTTCGATTCTTCAAGAATTACAAGCAGAAGGAAAAACAATTGTTATTGTCCATCATGATTTGCATAAAGTAGAAGAATATTTTGATGAAGTGATTTTGCTTAATAAGCAACTAGTTGCAGCTGGACCAGTGTTAGAAACTTTTACTTCCGAAAATTTAAAAATAGCTTATGGTGAGGTAATTGGACAATTGGTGAAAGGGGAAAATCAAGGATGATTCAATCTTTTATTGAAGGCATATGGAATTACCAGTTTTTACAATATGCGCTAATTACGTCAATGCTTGTTGGTTTTTCTTCTGGTGTGATTGGTTCATTTATCATTTTACGAGGAATGTCATTGATGGGGTATGCAATCTCACATGCTGTTTTACCAGGTGTCGCCCTTTCTTATATGTTTGGGTTTAGTTATCTTTTAGGTGCCACCGTTTTTGGCATGTTGACGGCTAGTATCATTGGTTTTGTGACACAGCGAAGTCGGTTGAAAAATGACACAGCCATCGGGATCGTTTTTAGTTCGTTTTTTGCATTGGGAATCATATTGATTTCTTTTGCTCAAAGTGCTACTGATCTTTACCACATACTATTTGGAAATGTCTTAGCCGTGCGAGAAAGCGATTTATTGATGACTGCTATCGTTAGTGTGATCGTTTTATGCTTTGTATTGTTTTTCTATAAAGAATTGAAAATCACTTCCTTTGATCCGACAATGGCCAAAGCCTATGGACTAAACATCACATTGATCCATTATCTGCTCATGTTCTTTCTAACCTTAGTTGCGGTAGTAAGCTTACAAACAGTAGGAACCATTTTAGTGATTGCTATGCTGATCATACCAGCTGCTACGGCTTATTTATTAACAAACAGTTTAGCAAAAATGATTGTCATTTCCTCATTAGTTGGGGTTTTAAGTGCCATCTTAGGCGTATTCTTTAGCTATAGCTATAATTGGCCGTCAGGTGCAACGATTGTCTTAGCCTGTGCGGTATTCTTTACACTTGCTTTTTTCTTTTCTCCTTCTAAAGGCATTTTGTTTACGAAGAAAAAAGTAAAAACAAGCGAACTCAAATAATTCAAATAACAAGTCAATAAAAATAGTAGAAAGAAGGCATGACGACATGAAAAATAAATATCGTTTCTTATGGGTAATAGTGGTAAGCTTTTTTCTTTTAGTGGGCTGTGGTAAACAAGCAAGTAATGAAAATAAAATTGATACATTGAATGTGGTAGCAACTAATTCAATTTTAGCTGATATGGCAAAAGAAGTAGGTAAAGACCACATCGCAGTTCATAGTATCGTCCCTGTTGGTACTGACCCCCATGAATATGAAGTGTTACCAGAAGATATAAAAAAAGCGAGCGATGCAGATATTATTTTATATAATGGGTTAAATCTAGAAACAGGCAATGGCTGGTTTATGAATTTGATGGCGACAGCTAAAAAAGAAGAAGAAAAAGACTATTTTGCAGTTAGTAAAAAAGTTGCGCCGATTTACTTATCAGGAAAATCAGCTGAATCAAAAGCCGATCCACATGCTTGGTTAGATTTGTCTAACGGGATAAAATATGTAGAAGAAATAGGACGGATCTTTTCAGAAAAAGACCCAGAGAATCAAGCATCGTATGAAGAAAACGTTCAGAACTATGTGAATAAATTAAAAGAATTGGATAAAAAAGCCAAAGAAAGTTTTCAATTAATTGATGAAAATAAAAAATTATTAGTAACTAGTGAAGGAGCCTTCAAGTATTTTTCAAAAGCTTATGGCATACCGGCAGCTTATATTTGGGAGATCAATACGGAAAGTCAGGGAACCCCTGAGCAAATGAAACAGATTGTTAACCAAGTAAGAAAGTCCAATGTACCAGTCTTATTTGTTGAAACCAGTGTGGACTCAAGAAGCATGGAACGAGTGGCGAAAGAAACTGGCGTAAGTATTTACGACAAACTTTATACAGATTCCATTGATAAAAAAGGTGAAAAAGGCGATTCTTATTACAAGATGATGGATTGGAATATCCAAACGATTCATGATGGATTGACTCAAGGAGAATAGGTAAGAAAAATCGAAATAATATAAAAAATCACTAAAATGATTAGGCTATGATTGAACAGTTTCATACTGAATAGCAAAGAAATAAGTTTTTGGTAAAAAATATCCAATTTCGTACTATAACCCAGAATATCTGAAAATAGTCTCTTCTATTTTCAGATATTCTGGGTTATTTTTGATAGCAAAACTTTTAAAACAATAGTATGGATTAAAAGGATGGCTATTTGGAAAACGATGATAAAAATTAACAAAAAACAAAAAATAACAATTTACATTAAAATAAAAAGATATATAGTATATCTAAGTAACCGTTTTCAAAAAGTGGGATATCATGAAAAAAGTAACTTTTTTATTGGTTAGCTCTATAGCTCTTCTATTTTCTTTTACCGCTAAGTCTCATGCAGATGTAGAGTTGCACACACAGATACCAGTGGTAGATTCTTTGGAATGGCAACGAGGTGTTGATACTATTAATTTTTATGAGTATGTATATATGCAAAACAAGCCACATGGTTCAAGCCGATGGATACCAAGTGAAACAAAAATTTGGCAAGTGAGGTATAAAAACGGGAAAAAGTATCAAGGGTATGTAAATTGGACAGGACAGTATAAAAATGGTACCCATATTGGCGCATATTACCAATATGCAGGATTATTATTTAGAGCTTAGAAGGGAGCAATAACATGAAAAAATATATGGCTTATTTTTTAGTAAGTATGACTCTAGCATCGCTTGCTACTCCGATAGTTAATGTTTCTGCTACAACTGGGGAAGCTGATAGTTTTGTATCTTTGAAACAACAGGAAAATGAACTTCAACTATCCTTAGACGAACTTAAGAAAAATCCGGATGTGACAGTAGAAGTAAATGGAGATGATTTTACTATTTCGTTTAATGATTCAACTCTATATAATGTAATTAATAGTCAGCAAAGTTTCATATTTCTTAAGACACCTAGAGCAGCAGGAGTAACTAAAATACAAGGGAAATTGAGTTCGGGTAATTTCAAAGTTTATTTGAGTAAGAATACTCTCAATGCGGTTCAGGCTGTGGGTGGTTCAGCTATAAGTTGACTCCTTGGTGGTGGATGGGGATTTATTGGGTCTTCAATTTATAATATTATACGCGCAGATAGAAATTTTTTGCATGGACGAGTTTTTATTTATTCAGGGTTCCGTTACCAATACTGGTATTATCAGTGAGAGACAACATGCCTCGATAATAGAAAGGTAAGTGTCATATGAAAAAAACATCTGATATAAGAAATTTAAGAATGATAAAGATTGTGCAGATATCTTTATTGGTATTTAATGTTTTATTCTTTGTTTGGGAACAGCCATACATTGGTGCATTACTGCTACTTATTGCTGCGGGTCTTGAATTGCTTGTCCCTAGTGAATACTCATGGGGGGGAAGAGCGAAAAAAAGTGTTTTTTTTAAAGGTTTATCTGGAATATGGGAAAATTTGCTTCTCCTAGTAATTACAGCACTGATCGCAGTTATAATGGCAATCTTTATTTAAAGAGTGATACAAAAGAGTTGATACAATGTATTAACTCTTTTGTTGGGTCATTTTTTACGGATATTTATTTGGTAGTTCTATGAAGACAGAAATGAAAAGTTTTGGAGATAGTCAGGTAGATTGAAGAGTGTAAAACAAAAGATTAACCATCCGAAAAACTTCCTGTTCCTACGCTTTCGGCAAAATTTATTTTTACTGATTAAAAGTATGCAATGGAAGTAAATTTTAACGTGTTTGATTCGGCTGTAATTCTTGTAATTTCTTTACATTTTTTGCAAAATAAAATGAACAGTCAAAACGATTATCTTTTTGAGTAAGCATTTCATAAAAGATGATTTGTATTCTCCCGAAAATAAAAAAATTGAAGTTCTAAAAATAAGTAAAAAAACTGTTTATTTTTATGAGTTTCAGATACCCTTTTCTGTCGATTTCCGTTATAGTTAAAGATAGGAAAGGAAGGTAAAGCTATGAATTTTACGCGTAAAGATAAACAACAAATCAAAGAAGAAATCTTCAAGTTAATTCAGCAACAGGAATGCTCTAACAAAGATCAAGACCTTCAATTTCTTGAAACAGAAATGGCTAAATTATTCATAGCACATCCAAATGAAACGGATGAAGAATGTTATCCGGGGAAATGGCTTTTTGATGAGTTTCAGCCATTAGATGATGAAACTGGTATTGGTTATTTTGTCTTCATTTCTTCGGTAGGATTTACACCAGGAGTATTAGTCAAACAAAACAATGAAATCACTATTAAAGCATGGCCAGCTCTATTTTCCGTAATGGGAACAGAAGGAGTCATTGAAAAAATACAATCGGCTTACTATAAAAGCGCCTTTATTGCTAACAGTAAATTAATGAACACTTTTTATAATCGACTGGTTCAAATTGCTCGGCCAGGTGAAATTCCACAAACATTTACCTACTCACAGCAAAGAAATCTTTACGAGGAAACGCTCTATTCTAGAGACCTCTCGACTTTTTCAGCAATAGAACAAGTGCGTCTGCATGAATTATTGCATACAAAACCTGTGTCACTCAACTTTTTTCAGGCACTAGATAATCAAAGGAAATGGCTGTCAGTCAATTATTGGGAAATTTTTGCCACTAGAAAACGATGGTTGGAAGAACGGAAAATTGCTGACCAACAAATCCAGTTTGTCCAATTAAAAAAAGACCGACTTTACTATGGTATTTATAGTAGATAACGATTGGAATGGGTGAGAAAATGGTAAAAACCTTAAAAGAAGAAATTATTGAAGAAAGTAAACGTTTAGGGATTGATAAAATTGGCTTTACTACAGCTGAGCCTTTCGATTATTTAAAAGAATCTTTAGAAGAACAAAAAGCAGCTGGACATACCTCAGGCTTTGAACATCCAGTGATTGAAGAACGTTTATATATAGAAAAAACGTTTGAAGATCCTCAATCTATTATTTCAATCGCATTGGCTTACCCAACGAAGATTCAAGAAGAAGTACCCAAAGATGAAAAAAGAGGACAATTTGCTCGGGCTTCGTGGGGAATTGATTATCATGACATCTTACGAGATCGACTCAATCAATTAATTACCTTTATTCAAAGTAGAGCTGACAAGTGGCAACAAGAAGAACAGTGGCGGTTTGCGCCACAAGTGGATACAGGCGAACTTGTGGATGTTGCTGTTGCACAAAGAGCTGGACTAGGGTTTATTGGACGAAATGGTCTATTAATCACAGAGGAATTTGGATCATTTGTCTATTTAGGAGAAATTGTGACGAATATTGTTTTTGAACCCGATGAACCCGGTGTTTTTGGTTGTGGAGATTGTACTCGTTGTATCTCAGCTTGTCCAACGAAAGCCTTGCTAGGAGATGGCAGGATGAATGCCCAAAAGTGTTTATCTTATCAAACACAAACGAAAGGGATAATGCCTAACGAGTATCGTAAAAAAATGCGTAACGTCATTTATGGGTGTGACATTTGTCAGCTGGTTTGCCCATATAATAGAGGAAAAGATTTCCATTTTCACAAAGAAATGGAACCACAAGTAGATGAAGTTTATCCTAAGTTAAAACCGATGCTTTCTTTAACGAATAAAGAATTTAAAGAACAATTTGGTCATTTAGCGGGTTCATGGCGTGGAAAGAAACCTCTGCAAAGAAATGCCTTGATTGCCTTAGCAAACCTGGGAGACACCTCAGCTTTGCCTGAAATTGAAGATTGCTTAAATGATGTACGCCCTGTGATACGAGCAACAGCGGCTTGGGCAATCGGTCGTTTGGGGCGAAAAGAACCAGATATCTGGATAGAGACTCTAGAAAAAAGACAAAAAATAGAAGAAGATCAAGAGGTAATAATTGAAATTCAGCAAGCTAAAAAGATGCTAGTAAGAAAAACACAGCCCAAAAGAGAGTAAAATGGTTCGTTTTCTTCCATAATTTTACAAATTTGTCCAGTAATGGTTGTAACAATTACTGGATTTTTTCTGTTTTTTTCTATTTTATAATAAAAATTCGACTTTTTTAGATAAAAAATAAAAGAAAAAGATTAAAAATAAAAGTGAATGTTACAAAACATAAGTTTTTCTAAACATTATAAGATTTTATTAAAAAACGATTTCTTCTTTGATACATAAAGCTTTTAAGACTTTAGTCGTATTTTTTTATCCTTCGTTGTGTTACAAATATTAAAAAAATGATTATTTTGTCATTAAATGTCATATTTCTTTCACCTATGAAATATTTCTAAATGATAAAGTTAATGACGTTGATAAATACACGAGAAAAAAAGGAGATAAACATGAATTCAATTAAAAAGATCGTTTTAGGAACAACTTTTGCTGCTGGTGCAACTGCAATGTTTGTAGGTACAACTGCTCATGCTGATGAAGTTTATACAATTAAATCAGGTGATTCATTATCAAAAATCTCACAAAAATTTGCTGGAGATAACTCATTGATTCAGGCAATCGCTGAAAAAAATGGTATTAAAGACATCAATCGCATTTATGTTGGTGAAGAATTGACGATTCCAACTTCAAGTGAAACTTCAGCACAAACAGTTGAAGCACCAAAAACAACTGAAACAGCAACGAAAGAATATACATACGTTGCTCCAGTTGAAACAGTTGAAGTAGCTCAAGCTGCCCCAGCTGCTACAACAGCAACAACTCCAAGCAATACAAGTTCTGCAAAAGAATGGATTGCAAATAAAGAATCAGGTGGTTCTTATACAGCTACTAACGGACGTTATATCGGACGTTATCAATTAGATGCGTCTTACTTAAATGGCGATTATTCTGCTGAAAACCAAGAACGTGTCGCTGATCAATATGTGTCATCACGTTATGGTTCATGGGATGCTGCTCAAGCATTCTGGTTAGCAAACGGCTGGTACTAAGTCGAGTAATGATGAATAAAAAACCAAGAAATCAAAAGATTGATTTCTTGGTTTTTTTGTTGATTCACTCATTATTTGCTGCACAAATTCTGACAGTTCTTACAACTATTTTTTGATATATTCACCGATATTTTTTTGGTAGTCTTCACCATACCATTTACCTGTATTTAAGTACTTCGCTAAGAGATAACCAATATAAGGTCCAGTTGTTAAGCCAGAAGAACCCAAACCACTAGCTACTAAAAGAGTGGTATCGTAAGGCAAAGGTCCAAAAAATGGGGAAAAATCTGATGTATAAGCTCTTGTTCCTACTTGTAGATGATAGGGCTGTTTTAGTAATTTTTCAGGTTCAGCCAAAAAAGTTTTGGTACTTTCGGTTAATTGAATGTAAGCTTCTTTGGTAGGTGTGAGATCCCACATGGCTTCATTTTCGTGCGTAGCCCCTAGCAAAATTTTTCCATGATTAAATGGGATAAGGTCTGCTTCACCGTCTAACATAGCAACTGGCCAATTTTGACTTTGGTTATAAGGCGTGTCAAAAGCAATCAATTGTCCTTTTTGTGGGCGAATATCTACTCGATAGCCTAATGGTTTTAGTAAAGATTTCAATGAAGGACCAGCTGTTAGTATGACACGGTCAAATAGATTTTCATTAACCGCTCCTTGAATTAACCAGCTATCACTTCTTTTTTGTAGCTGAACCTTATCATTGATGATAGTGATCCCTTTCCTTTCTAAACAATCAGATAGATAGTGTAAATAGGCTTTACCATTTAATCTACCACCACCTGTGACATATAAAGAAGGGATTTGGTTTAATAAAGGAAGTAAATGAGCTGTTTGTTCTGCCGCTAGTAATTTAAGTTCTCCGATTTCTGGTGCTTCTTTTTTTCGTTCTTCCGCTAATTCCAGTAATTCGGTTAGCTTTTCTTTTTTTCGAATGATAAGCGTACCCGTTTGAGCATAGATTGATGAATCCAGTGCAAAGTCTTGCACAATTTTTGGGAAAAACGCCGCTCCGTCTTTTGCTAAACGATACCAAGTTTTATTTCTTCGTTTGGAAAGCCAAGGAGAAATAATGCCAGCACTCGCTTTTGTTGCTTGACCAACACCATAATCAAATAAAGTAATCTTGAATTGGTCAGTATCTAAATAATTGGCTGTGGTCATACCAATAATTCCACCACCAATAATGGCAATTTTTTCCATAGAGAAAGCCTCCTTTTTCTACAAATGGTATTTTTACCTATTTCATTTAAAAAGACAATTACAAATGTCTGCCGTTTTGATTCAGACTCGTTTTTTTGGTGTAAAACAGTAGCGAATAAATAGTAGAAAACGAATAATCAATAAAATAAGTAAGACACCTAAAGCGCTTTTTGAGCCCAGAGTTGTAGCAGCTTGGTAGCTAAGATCAGCATGAGATTGTACAAGATTGATAATGACTGCGACCAACGAAGTCGCTACGGCTCCTGAAAATTGCTGTAAAGTGTTAAAAACCGCATTTCCGTCACTTTGGTATTCATCTGATAAAGCGTTCATACCTGTCGTCATCATATTACTATAAGATAAACCAATACCAATCATATAAATAAAGTGACAAGTAATCAATAATGGCAATGACACATGACCAATCAGAAAAACGAGGGCAGACCAACCAATAAGAGCCAGCAATAAACCTGAAAAAATAGGTTTTTTGGGACCATGTTGATCAAGTAGTTTTCCAGAAAATGGAGATAAAACCGCCCCGATAGTTGCCCCAGGAAGCATCGCAATTCCAGCAATAAATGGGCTATTACCTTGAACGATTTGAATAAAATTTGGCAACACAAATGAAACACCTAATAATAAAAATTGATAAATTAAAAAACTAAATAAGAATAATCGAAAAGTTTTATTTGAAAAAATAGATAAATTTATCAAAGGATACTCGGCTGTTTTTGATCGTTGATAAAATAAGATGGCACCAATTCCTGCGATCAACAGCGCTAGCCAACTAAGTGGTTGTCCGAGCATACTTAAAAAAGTTAAACTGCCACTAAATAAGAGACACAAACTGAACACACTGAGCATATCTAAGCGTCCACTTTTTTGAACAGGCATGTTAGGAATGGCAAATAAACCAATGCCAAGAGAAAGGAGTAATACAGGGATTAGAAAAAGAAAAATATGGTTCCAAGTAAAGTTAGAAGTTAAGATTCCTCCATAACTAGGACCAATTGCAGGAGCAATCGCGGTCGTTAACGTTCCAATACCTATCATTGCTCCACGACGATTCATCGGTGCAAAAGTTAAAATAATATGGAACATTAAGGGCAAAGCGATCCCAGTAGCAGCGCCTTGTAAAAGTCTACCGAGTAATAAAACGAGATAAGTCGGTGAAAAGAAATCCACAATAATACCAACTAAAAATAAAAGATTTGAAAGTAAAAAAAGACTTCTTAAGCTAAAATTACGCGTTAAATAAGTAGAAAGTGGCACAATAATGGAAATCATCAATAAATAAATGGTCGTCACCCATTGGACTTGTGCAGTCGTTAATTGAAATTGCTTGATCAAAGTTGGAAAAGTCACGTTCATTGCTGTTTCGATCAAGACACCAGCAAAAGACATCATGCCTGTTGCGATGACTGCTGGAACTAAAAGTAAATGTTTTTGTTTTGTCATATCCTCACCTCAAAAAAATTTCGTAAAAAAAGAGAGTGATTTCTATTATAAAAATAGAAACCGCCTCTCTATCGACACGTAATATACGTGTTATCTGTACGATTTATTCCACCGCTTATTCTAGCATAGAGGTAAAAATAGTGTCAACCAAGTTAGCCAAGAGTTCTTAAAAGAGTTATGATAGTAGACGATGAATGATTTTAGGAGGGAAAAAATGAATCCATTCGATTGGAAAAAAAATGAACCTGGTTACAGTAGTAGAAAAAAGCCTCAAATTTTAACATTATCGCCTCAAAATTTCTTTTGTATTCATGGGGTAGGTGACCCAAATGAAGAAGATTTTCAACGTCGTGTGGCAGCATTATATGCAGCCAGCTATGCCATACGGATGTCTCCAAAGAACGATTGGTCGATTCCCAATTACGCTTCTTATACTGTCTATCCATTAGAAGGTCAATGGGGATTGCAAGAACAGTATTTAAATGAACCTGTGATGGAAAAAAAACATTTTGCTTACCAACTGATGATCAAACAGCCAGATTTTGTCACAAAAGAAGTGGCAAAAGAAGCCCTCAAAAGAGCAGCAAATAAGATTCCTAGCGATCTATTAAAGGAAGTCGTCTTCCTTACCAAAGAAGAAGGTTTAGTTGCTCAAATGTTACATGTGGGTCCTTATGATAATGAAAAACAGACCTTTGAACAATTAGAGCATTTTATTCAAGAGCAAGGATATCAAAGACTTTCTAAAGAACATAAAGAAATCTATTTAGGTGATCCTAGAAGAGCAAACCCAGAAAAATTGAGAACCATCTTGCGTGTGAAAATTGCGCCATCAGTAGAAAAAGAAGATTAAAAATTAAAGTATAAAATACCAAAAAAGCAGAAAAATCATTATTTTTTTGCTATAATCAAAGACAAGAGGTGTTCACTATGAAGAAAAATCAACGACAAGCATTAATTCGTCAAATAATTATGGAACAGCCTATCAGCACACAAGAAGAACTATTGCTTTGTTTACAAAAAGCAGGTGTGACAGCGACGCAAGCAACGATTTCTCGAGATATTCGTGAAATGAAATTGGTTAAGACACAAGATGAAAATAAACAAGTTCGCTACAATCTTTTTAACCAACCCACCGACACGCGAAAAGAAGAACGGCTCCAATCTGCTGTTAAAAGGGAAGTCTTAAAAATCCAGGTAGTCCAGTTTATGGTTGTAGTGTTGACTGAAAAAGATGGAGCCGATGTTGTAACGAATTGGCTGGATGAAGTGTCATATTCGGAAGTGGTTGCAACCATTGCAGGTGTAGATACATTTATTGTGATTTGTCGTTCGGAAGTGGAAGCACAAAACTTTGCAGAAAAACTAGAGAAAATGCGAGAATAAAAGAAAGGGGTATGAGGTATGTCTTTTTTGAAAGCGCGACAAAAAGGTTCCGATATACGTGGAATTGCGATCACTACAAAAAACCACCAAGCCAATTTTACACAAGAGGAAATAAAAAAAATCAGTTTTGGTTTCGTCAACTGGCTAAAGCAAAAAGAAACCTCCAAATATCAAGAAGGAAATTTAACAATAGGAATAGGTCGGGATAGTAGAATTAGCGGTCCAGCGCTGAAAGAAGCGTTAATGGAAGGATTGATCCAACAAGGGGTGAATGTGATTGATTTTGATCTTGCAACCACTCCTGCGATGTTCATGGCTACACAGTTTTCACAATTTAAGTGTGATGCCAGCATAATGCTAACCGCTAGTCATTTGCCTTTTTACTTCAATGGAATGAAATTTTTTACAGCAAATGGTGGTGCAGAAAAAGAAGACATTGCCTTTATTTTATCCGAAACAGAACCTAGCATAAATAAACACAAAGGGACTATTCAGAAAGCGGATCTTTTATCCCCGTATGCCACCGACTTAGTGAACAAAATCAAAAAAGGAATGGGCATAGAAGAAACAGGCGAAACGCAACCATTAGCGGGTTTTAAAATCATTGTTGATGCTGGGAATGGTTCGGGTGGTTTTTTTGCTGAAAAAGTACTACAAAAATTAGGTGCTGATACCACTGGCTCACAATTTTTAGAACCTGATGGCCGATTTCCTCATCATGTTCCTAATCCTGACAATCAAGAAGCGATGAGAAGTATTCAAAAAGCCGTTTTAGAGAATCAAGCTGATTTAGGAGTGATTTTTGATACGGATGTTGATCGATCGGCTTTAGTCAGTGCGAGTGGACAAGTCATTAACCGTAACCATTTAATTGCTTTGTTAAGTACAATTGTATTGAAAGAACAGCCAGGAGCAACGATTGTGACAAATTCACCCACCTCCAATCATTTACAGACATTTATTGAGGCAAAAGGTGGCAAACAGATTCGCTATATCTCTGGCTATCGTAATGTCATTAATAAAGCAATTTCTTGCAATAAAGTGGGCATTAATGTTCCATTAGCTATCGAAACAAGTGGTCATGCGGCATTCAGGGAAAATTACTTTTTAGATGATGGTGCGTATGTGATTGCTAAAATTTTGATGCTTTTACCAGAATTGAAAAGAACACATAAAACATTGGAAGAGATCATTCAAGAATTAAAACAACCAAAAGAAGCCCAAGAAATTAGATTACAGTTGACTGGTAAAGAACCCAAAAAACAAGGGGAAGCAATTATTCAAGAATTAGCGAATCAATTAAAAGAAATAAACGGGTTAGTTTTTCATCCAGAAAATGAAGAAGGGATTCGATTTGATTTAAAAGAACCTTATGGAAAGGGATGGTTTTTATTACGTTTAAGCTTGCATGAGCCTTTATTAGTATTACAAATTGAAAATGATGAAGTTGGAAAAAATAAAGAAGTATTACTATTATTAGACAATCTTCTGAAAAAATATTCAACGATAGAATCATTGTTCATAAAAAATGAAGCAAGAAAGGAGAATGAAAAGTAAAAAAATGCTTGTAAATATGGTTATTTTTTTAACAATATTGGTTTATGGAGTTAATTTTTTGGTTTTTTTCTACATTAAAATCAATCATATCAATAATTGTTTAGAAAAGATGGCCATCTATCTAGGGATAAATATGACGTTGTTATTTACCAGTGGGATTTTTCTCTTTTTTGAGAAAATCATTGAAGATGGTGTTCTTACGTTTGAATAGTAAGAACTATTTGCCTAGGCTTAGTGAGGAATCAAATACGATAAAAGTTTACAAAAAGCAAAATCTTTGAACAAACCGCTAGATACGCTTACACTAAATATAGACAAAGTGTCCTATCGAAAGGAGTAGTACAATGAAAAAATTATACGAAACAGCGATGATCAATCACGGCGGACGAGAAGGAGAAGTCGAAGCACCAAATGGTTCCATGCACATGAAAATCACTCCTCCTGGTATCCATGCAGAAGGAACAAATCCTGAACAGCTATTTGCAGCTGGATATGCTTCATGTTTCAATGGTGCGCTTCAACATATGATCAAAGAAGCGAATTTATCGGTGGATTCAACAGTTAAAGCACGAGTTTCCCTTTATACCCTTGATGAAGGTGGCTACAAAATCGGTGTGGTTTTAGAAGTCCATGTCGATGATGTGAGTGAAGAAGAAGCAAAGAAATTGGCCGAAGATGCCCATGACTATTGCCCTTATTCAAAAGCAACAAGAGGAAATATTGATGTTGAAGTCGTGATAGTTTAAAAGTTCCTGCTATAGAAATTTTTGGATATCTATTTGTTTTTATAAAAAAGCTAGAACCGATAGAAGTTACTTGTAGTGACCTCCAAAAGTTAGATTTTCAGATCTAACTTTTGGGAGGGCGGGATAACTTTCGGTTCTAGCTTTTTTTGTTCTAAACTAGTTTATAGTGATGAAGACAGGATGAGCAACAAGGAGTAAAAAATCAACGTGATAGATTTTCTTTCGTTTGTCTTTGAGTAACTGATTTATTTTTGTGTTCCGTGCTAGTGGAAAGTAAGTCAGAGAGTGGTTGATACCCGCTAGGTATTGTTTTATTGGTTAAAGAATCTTTTAAAAATTTATAGGAATTCCATTTCTTTAATTCTTTTGAATCAGAAGTAAATACTTTAAAAAAACTAAAGTCTTCTTCAGTGCTTAGGCTTCCGGCTTTTCTAATCGTTTCAGACGTATTAGGATGGTCAAGCGTTTTTTGTAAAAAATAATTAGCTAAAAAACGGTTTATTGTAATTTGATCTGGGGAAAGTATCTCCCCCTTATCTTTTTTCTCCTTACAATATTCCTGCCATACTTTTTCACAATAATCTTTGTCTTTTCTGTTTTCATATATTTGCCATAACGCTTGGTAATAGTGATTGATTTCTTTCTCGTTTTCGATAAAGGTTTGAAAAAAATGTTTATGGAAATCTTTGGAAGTTCCCATTTTTGGTTTAAATCGATTACTTATTGTATGTTTAAAAATATTATGCTTACAATTATATAGTGCGATACGTAAAGTGGCGAGTGGTTCATTTATGGGACAATTGGGAATGCCTCGATAACCTGACCAATCAACTGCTAAATGTTTTCTTTCTTTTACACCTAAAGTGTCAATACTAGCAGCAATATCAACTTTACTTTCTGTATGATGTTCTTGTTTGCTTAAAAAAAGAATTTGACTCAGTAAAGGCATTTCCTTTTCGGTTATTTTTGTATAAAAATTAGCGTATTCGAAGATATTACCGGATGAATTAATGTTATGTAGCTTATCCGTTTTTGTTACGACGTATTGCTCTTCTTTTTTATGTATAAGTAAGCAGTGAACATGATCATGAAGGTATTTTTCTGTTTTATAAACTGGAATAATCATAAAACTTGTATTATCATCATTCTTCAAATTTTCTAACAGTTTTTCGACTTCCTTATCTGTTTTAGCATTGTAAAATTCAATGGTATGATCTAAGGATTGAAGCACCGATTCTTTTGCCTCTTTATTCACTAATTGATCCTGATGGTCATTTTCAATCATTTTTTTAAACTGAGAAAATAAGAATTGATAATTCTCTGCGCCTTGTTCGCCTACTACTTCAAAACCTGTTGCTTCTGCAAGTCTAAGACCCATTGCTAAAATATGTTGTTTCTTTTCATCTTTCATTTCTGTCATCCTTTCTTTAAGGGGATCATGTTCAAACAACGATAAAAGTTTAAAGAATAAATATTTTTGTTTTTTTATGTTGCTTATTAGAATTACTAGCATAAGGATAAAAGACAATTTACTTACTTATTTCTTACTTTACTATAATTGTGGTACAAATCTTACCTTATTTTTCTTTTTTTGAAAAAAACAGTTTTTTTTTTGTTGTTATAAAAAATAAATGATAGTGAGTTGGTGACTGCTAGTTCATGAATAATCTCCTATGAAGAAATAGTCATATGTAATATAAGGAATAAAAAAGGTGAAAATTCTTTATTAGTTGGTTTAGATTAGGTAAATTGAGCGATGAAAACCGAAAAAGACAAAGAAATCAATGATGCGAAACAAATATAAACTTTCCTATTTGTAAATAAATTATCCATATTCTATGACTTAATGATTAGTGCAAATAAAGAGAATATGATCTTGTTTCCTTGTCATGTTTCACTTGGAGAAGAACCAAAATAAAAAAACGACCAACGAGCTACTTCTACTCATAATAGTAGGAAAGAAACTAGCTCGTTGGTCGATTATTTTCATTTTATTGGGTGACGAAATACACCAAGGCGGTTGACCACAAACACTTTTTCATGTTTTATTTTTTACTTGGTGGTGTTCCATACATTTTTGGTGTTACTCGTTGCAGTGTTGGTTTTGCCCCTTCAATTTTTGGTTCTGCTAACCATTGGTATTCGCCTTCACCATCTAACGCTTCACCACTTGCCCAAGAACCTTCACGGCTTTCATCGCCTTCAGAGAAGTTATAGAAGTCATACGCAATATCTTTGCGTTCATTTTCACGATTAAATGTGCTTGGTACAAGGATGGAACCTTCATTTTCTTCTAGTTCTTTGACGGCACTTGCCCATAAATTTTGATGGTAGCTATCTCTAGCTAGTAAGACAGCTAATAAATCTTTGACTCCTCGATCATCGATCATTTCATAAATACGAGCCACTTGTAAACGTCCTTGAGATTCTGCATTCAAGTTGGCACGAAAATCAGCTAATAAGTTTCCACTAGCAATGATGTAACCCCCACTCCAAGGATTTCCCATGCTATCAGCTGGACGTGGTCCTAAGCCTGCCACAATGGCATGTTGCGGATTCATCCCAGAAATGATCGCACCGATTGTAGGATCATTTGCCATTGCTTTTTCTTGTTCTTCCACTGGTGCATCTTCTAATAAACGTGCAACCATCGTTGCTAACATTTCGACATGCCCCAGTTCTTCTGTGCAATATCCATCAACATATCTTTGTATTTTTCTTCTCCTCGGCAACTCCAACCTTGAAATAAGTATTGCATAGCTACACTCATTTCTCCATATTGTCCGCCAATAAGCTCTTGTAAATATTTTGCGATTAATGGATTGGGACGATCTGGTTTTGCTTCAAACTGTAATTCTTTTTGGTGTCTGAACATTAAAATTCCTCCTAATCTTTAATTAATACAATTTCATTCTGCTACTAATTATTAAAAAATACAAAGAAACTGCTTGCTTTTTTTTATTTTCTTTAATCATCGCAAAAAATAGAATGATTTTATTATAGGGAAAACACGAAACTTTTTGAGAAGTGTTGCTAGGAGGAATATGAAAATGAGGAATGGCGCTAACACCGCCTCATTATTTACAACGTTAAAAGCATAGTGACAGAATATCAATTATTTGTGCAACATTTGTGGGTCAGTTCATTATTTCTTTTTGTCATTTTTTATAGAAGAGACATCCGACTATAATATTGTAATGTAATAAAGGTATCATAATTAAGTTTATGACGGTAACTTCTTAAGGGGGATACCTATGCGCATTTTCCTACTTTGTCGAAGGGAGTAGCATTTTTTGTCTGTTGCTGAAACAATTGATTGGGGATGATTCAATTTGGCTCATTTGTCATTGGCTTGGTTGGCATTATGCTAACAGTTAGCAAGAACAACAAAAAATAAAACCGACATAATCTTTCGCTAGGATTGACGGTTTTATTTCCATATTAAATTCAGCTACCGTCTTAAACGGGCTACACTTTAGGGAGCTATGTTAGCGTATTGTATTATAATTTAAATAGTGAAAAATGAAATAAATAGAGTATTTTTATCAAAATTTCTGTCGTTTGTATTTTTCTGATGCTTATGAAAAGGGATAAAAAATATGGTTACTTGTCACGTCAAGCCTTCTTTGTTATGGTAATAGCAAGATAAAAAGTGGGAGGACGACAACATGGCAAAAATTATGGTCGTAGAAGACGAAGAGATCATTCGCCAACTTATTATGGAAGAATTAGAGAAATGGAAGTTTGAAACGTTTGGAACTTCTGATTTTAATCAGGTACTAGAAGATTTTGAAAGAGAAGAACCTCAGCTTGTTTTGTTAGATATCAACCTTCCAGTATTTGATGGATATTACTGGTGTCAAAAAATTCGGGAAGTTTCAAAAGTACCAATTATTTTTATTTCTAGTCGCAATACCAATATGGACATGATTATGGCAATGAATATGGGCGCAGACGATTTTGTGACCAAACCTTTTCAAATTGACGTATTAATCGCAAAAATCAATGCTCTACTTCGTCGTTCTTATAATTATGGCGAATTATCAAGTGAAATAATGAGTCACAATGGGATCACTTTAAATGTTGACAATGGTAGCATGGAAATCAATGGTGAGATGATTGATCTAAGTAAAAATGAATATCGTTTGCTATTTATCTTGATGAAACAGCATGGAAAAATTTTAAGTCGTGAGAAGCTGTTACGTGCACTTTGGGATGATGAACGTTTTGTAGATGATAATACATTGACTGTTAATATCAATCGATTGCGTCGAAAAATTGAACAAGCAGGTATTGAAGGATACATTGAAACAAAAGTCGGACAGGGGTATATCGTTCCCTGAAAGGATGAAAGCAAAAAATGAATTTCTTTAAATATTTAAAAGATCAATGGTCATTGATCTTGGGGTGGCTCTTTTTTGTCATACTAACGGCTTTTGTGATGTGGTTAGCTCCTAATATTACGGTAGATTGGTCAACCATTGGATATCTTGCACTGATTCAAAGTGTGTTTCTGCTCGTTTATTTACTTGTCCATTATTTAAATAAACGTCACTGGTGGGAGAAGCTTGCTAATTTAAAACAAACTTCTCCTTTACAAAATTATTTAAGTGGCGCACATGCAGAGGAAGAAAAAATGATTGAAGAGTACATCAATCAATTGATTCGTGAACACCAAGATGTCATGCAAGAAGCAATTAGCAATCAACAAGATCAAAAAGATTACATTGATTCATGGGTCCATGAAATCAAGGTTCCCTTAGCGGCCACTGAACTTTTGTTACGTTCCATTGAATTTGACATTGATGATCAAAAATATATCCTTTTGGAAAATGAACTGTCAAAGATTGATGAATATGTCGAGCAAGTTCTTTATTATGCCCGTTTAGATAGTTTTTCAAGAGATTATTTGATTCAGGAGTATGACTTGAAAAGTATCATTCAGCCGGTTATTCGCAGTCAAGCCAATTATTTTATTCAAAAAAATCTTCGCTACGAAATCGTGGGTGAGGATCAAAAAATTTTAACAGATGCGAAATGGGTCGCTTTTATTTTTAAACAAATACTGAGTAATGCTATTAAATATACACCAGATCATAAAGAAATCGTCATTGCAATCGAAAAAAATCAGCACGGCGTTTCTTTAGCCGTTCAAGACACTGGGATTGGCATTCCTAAAGAAGATATGGCTCGGATTTTCGATAAAGGTTTTACAGGAACGAATGGCCGTTTGAACAAAACACATGCCACTGGTTTAGGTCTTTACTTGGCAAAGTCATTGGCTACAAAATTAGGCATCCAATTAACCGTTGAATCGGTAGAAGGGGAAGGAACAACGTTCACTTTATTTTTCCCCATCTTAAATTTCTATAATGAGAAACGTTAGAAATTAGTTAGAATCGAAAAAAATTACTTGTGTTGTGAACGTTTTCGCTGATAAGTTTCTTATCATGTGAAATAAAAGGAGATTAGTTATGGAAATTTTAATAGCATTAATCCCTATGGTAGCATGGGGAAGTATCGGTTTAGTAAGTGGGAAAATTGGAGGCGATGCCAATCAGCAAACATTAGGCATGACGATTGGTGCATTTATTTTTTCATTGGTTGCCTTTTTTATCGTTAGTCCAACCATTACACCTTGGATTTTCCTAATTGGCTTTTTATCAGGTTTAGCATGGAGTGTCGGACAAAATGGACAATTCCATGGGATGAAATTTATGGGTGTTTCTGTAGGGTTACCTTTGTCAACTGGTTTTCAATTAATTTTGAATACGATTGCGGGTGCCGTTTTCTTCCATGAATGGACACAAACAAAAGATTATGTATACGGTATTATGGCTTTAGCTCTTCTTGTTAGCGGTGCCTACTTGACTGCTCGCCAAGACGATGAAGGAAAAGTAGATACAGATAATAAAATGCTTGATTTTGGTAAAGGATTTAGAGCGTTAATTTATTCTACAATTGGATACGGTGTTTATACGATCATTGTTAACTGGGCCAATTTGGATGCGATGTCAATTATCTTACCACAAAGTATTGGAATGATCTTAGGGGCAAGTTTCTTTGCTTTTCGTAAAGTGAAAGTGGATCAATTTGTTTGGAAAAATATGATTTGCGGACTTTTATGGGGAATTGGGAATGTATGTATGCTCTTGACTGTTAAATCCCTTGGTTTGGCTGTTGGATTTTCGTTATCACAAATGGGAATTATCATCTCAACTTTAGGTGGTATTTTTATTTTAGGAGAAAAGAAAACAAAAAAAGAACTTGTTTATGTTATTGTTGGTTGCCTTTTAGTCATTTTAGGTGGTATCATTTTAGGGTATATGAAAACGGCTTAATTGCCGTTTTTTAAACTAAAATGCGGAGGTAATGCAATGGATTTGTTTCGTAAGAAAGAAATCAATCTCAATCAGTCAAGTGGGATGAAGAAAGATTTAAAAACGTCAGATTTAATTATGCTTGGAATTGGCGCAATTATTGGGACAGGAATATTTGTGGTGACAGGGGTGGCAGCTAATCAAAATGCTGGTCCAGCTCTGTCACTTTCGTTTGTTTTAGCTGCAATTGTTGTCATTTTATCGGGGTTAAGCTTTGCAGAGTTTGCCTCACGAGTGCCGGTGATTGGTGGACCTTATGCGTATCTTTACGTTGTTTTTGGTGAATTTGCTGCTTGGTTAACAGGTTGGTTGCTCATTGGTGAATTTTTATTAGCCGTTTCGTCTGTTGCATCTGGTTGGTCGGGGTATGTCCAAGGTTTCTTAGAAGGCTTTGGAGTAAATCTGCCACAAGCTTTGACTAGTGGCTATAATCCTGACAACGGCACTTATGTCGATTTGATTGCTGTACTAGTGGTTGTGTTTGTGACTTATATTGTTTCTTTAGAAGCTAAAAAAGCCTTACGCTTGAATAATATGATGGTTTTTGTAAAATTTGGCATTATTGCATTATTTATTATCGTAGGTATTTTCTTCGTCAAACCTGAAAATTGGCAACCATTTACGCCTTTTGGCTTTTCTGGTGTCTTAGATGGCGCAGCGTTAGTCTTCTTTGCCTTTTTAGGTTTTGATTCAGTGGCGATGGCTGCAGAAGAAGTGAAGGAGCCACAAAAAGATGTGCCTAGAGGAATTATTGGGTCAATTTTAATTGCAACTGCGTTATATATCGTTGTGACGTTGATTTTGACAGGAATTGTTCCGTTCACTGAGTTAGGAGTAAATGACCCAGTGGCTTTTGCCATGCGCTATGTTGGTCATGGAACAATTGGAGCCATTATTGCGGTTGGAGCTATCTTAACTCTCTTGACGGTTACGATTTCTATGATGTATTCTTTAGCACGTTTATTGTTTGCAGTTAGTAAAGATGGCCTTTTACCGAAGTTTATGACAGAAATTGATGAAAAACATCGTACACCGAGAAAAGCGACGTATGCTGCAGGTGTCGCTGCTTTGTTCTTTGCTGGATTTTTCCCATTGAATATTCTAGCTGAAATTACCAATATCTTAGCTTTAACTTACCTGGTGTTAGTTAGTCTAGGGCTACTGAAGTTAAGAAAAATGTTTGGTAAACCAAAGCCAGGTGAATTTAAAGTACCGTTTGTCCCTGTACTACCGATTATTTCTATTGTTACTTGTGTAGTATTGATGCTACGCTTACAAGCGGTGACATGGATTGTATTTGGTATCGTCATGGTGATCGGTTTAGCTATTTACTTCGGTTACGGCTATAAACATAGTAAAATGAATCAATAAAACAAAAAAACTTTCGATACGATTTTTTAATCGTCGAAAGTTTTTTGTTTTATTAAAAGGATGAATGGTTATTGCGTTAAATCCAGCAATTTTTGTTTTAAATCATCTTCCATATGAGTCAATTCGACTTCTGCATGACGACGTTTTTCTTTTCCTTCTTTTTGAATACGTAACGTTTCTTGGATCGTTTCAATCAAATCATTTTGTGTGGTTTGTAAGGTTTCGATATCAACGATTCCTCGTTCGTTTTCTTTGGCTGTTTCAATCGCAGAAATTTTAAGCATTTCTGAATTTTTCTTCAATAAATCATTAGTGGTTTCTGATACTTGTCGTTGAGCGGTAACCGCATCTTTTTGACGAAGTAATGTCAAGGCAATGACAACTTGATTTTTCCATAATGGAATAGCCGTTGTAATGGATGCTTGGATTTTTTCTGCTAAGGCTTGATTGGTATTTTGAATTAAACGAATTTGTGGTGCTTGTTGGATCGTGATCTGTCTTGCTAAACGTAAATCATGCGTTCGTTTGTCGAGACGATCAAGAAATTGCGTATAATCATTTGCAATTTGGACATCCATTTGATCACCAGTTTCTTCGGCTTTTTTCATTGCTTCAGGGATGATCTTTGTTTGCAATTCTTCCATTTTTAATTCACCTGCAGCAATATAAATATTCAATGCATCAAAATAGTCTTTATTTTTTTGATAGAGTTGTTCTAACATCAAGTTGTCTTTTAGTAAACCATCTTTTTCTTTTTCTAGTTTGACAGAAATTTTATCAATTTGTGCGCCTATTTTTTGATATTTTGCTGTTACTTCATAGATTGACTGTTTGACTTTTCCAAACATACGCTGAAAAATATTGCCTTCGCCTGCACGTAATTCGTCAGGGTTGGCTTCTTGAAGGCGATACATCAATTCAGTCAATGAATCACCAACTGGACCGATGTCTTGCGCTTGTACGTGGTTCAACATTGATTGGGAAAACTCACTTAGTTTTGTTTGAGCTGCAGAGCCGTAACTGATGACAGACTGTGCATCGGTTGTATCAATTTTAGCGGCCAATTCTTTCGCTTGTTCTTGTCTTTCTACAGGTAATTTGTCGATCAAACGGGTAGCTGTTTGCTGTTCTTGCAAGGCATTGATCTCAGATTGTTGCGTCTGTGTTAATTTATCTGTCGGCGTAGAGAAAGGATTATTCAGCAAATCATTTAGCGTGTCATTTACAGGTGTTACTTCTTTTGGTTTGTTTTCCATTAAAAATGCCTCCTTGTGTTCCAATAAGGTACGTTCTTGTTTCACTAGTCTTTTGAAAAATTTGTTTGGACGTTTACAAAGCATTCGCAAAAAAGAATAAACAAAAGGAGTGTCTTAGTAACGGAACACCCCTTTAAGAGTCTACTTATGACTACCCTTCTTTTTGATTCTCGTCATACTCATTATCACGTTTTAAGCTTTGTTTCGCAACTGATATCTCTACATCTAAATCATCTAAATCGTCTGCTACGAATTGTTGGTAATCTTGTGCAATTAAATGGGCCAGTTGATCAATGATTTGGGCACTTTCTTCTAATTTTTCATATGTTTGTTTATTTTTGATTTCATGATCATTGATCTCAATGTATTTATTTGTCAAGTCGACTAAATTCGGTAAATGAGTATACAGGAATTGGCTGGCCTCATGTAAACGATTCGGTTCTTTTACTAATGCTTTGAACAGAGCTTTTGCCGCTTTCACCGTATCATGTCGAAGATCAACAGCTTTTAATTTTGCGGTTTGTTGCATATTTTGTTGTAATTGTTCAATTTCTAATTTCGTCTGATTCATCGTTTGTCTAAAAAAAGTGATTTCACTAGCTGTCATACCGCTTTTGGCGTAATGAGACTCCAGTTCATTAGATAGTTCTGGCATCTCTGTTTTTACTGATTTTTTCTTACCAGCACCCAATAATCCCCAAATCACTAAGACTGCTCCAACGATGAGAATCAAGGTTACCAAAGAAAAATGACCCTGACGAATCAACAGAAACACAAGTATGAAACCAATGATCCATCGCCAATTTAGTTTTCGCATAATAAGCCCTCCAAGTATATTCCTACATTTTAAGTAATCAAGCATTTGTTCCTCATGTCCATCCTTATTTTAGCACACTCGACCTAAGAAATAGTATCGGACTAAAGAAGGATTTTCAAGATTTAGAGAATTTCTAAGGTTTACTATGGTAAACTAAAATAAATATTCATGAAAAATTGAAAAGTAAAACAAAAGCAGTTATTATGACAAAGAAAGCGGGAGAGCCATGCTTGAATATGAACAATTTGAAGAAAAAACGATCAAACGAAAAGAAATCTATCATGGTGCAATTATTGATGTTGCCTTAGATGATGTCCAATTACCTGATGGCAATCATGCAAAACGTGAATTGGTTTTTCATCCAGGTGGCGTAGGAATTATTGCATTTGATGAGCAAGATCGTTTATTGTTGGTCAAACAATTTCGAAAGCCATTAGAAAAAGTAATCTTGGAAATTCCAGCGGGGAAAATTGATCCAGGGGAAAGTCAGACCCCAGAAAGAACAGCCGCAAGAGAACTGGAAGAAGAAACAGGTTACCGTGCAGAAAAGTTGCAACATTTGACATCCATGTATCTTTCTCCAGGTTTTGCCAATGAAATCATGCATATTTATCATGCTACTCATTTAAAACAAGTGGCAAATCCACTTGCCCAAGATGAAGATGAGGTATTGGAATTATACGCCTTGACCTTTGAAGAAGCAAAACAAGCCATCATAGATCAACTGATTTGTGATGCTAAAACTATTTATGCTATTCAGTATTGGGAATTATTGATTAAAGGAAAGTAGAGGGATCAGTTGATGACCAAAGGACCGCTGATTACGAGAAGTGAATTGCGTAAAAGGCAACAAAAAAATGCCCAAGAATCACTAAAAAAGCAAAGAAAAGCAGAGGCTGCGTATCAGCAAGAAGAAAAGAAAATTGCTAGTTTTTATCGAAAAGAACATAAAAGAAACAAACCGATCACAAAAACAAGAATAAGTGAACGTGAAAAAACAACAAAATGGAATTCATTTTTGATGAAATCACTGATTATTGTTATTCTATTATTGTGTGTGGTATTTCTAGCAGTCGCATTTATATAGAAAGAAGGAAAAAACAATGAAAATCGGTATTATTGGTGCAATGGAAGAAGAAATCAAAATTTTAAGAAAAAATCTAAGTGAACCTTTATCGTGGGAACGTGCGGGCGCATTGTTTATTTCAGGTTCATTAGGAAGACATGAAGTTATCGTTGTTCGCTCAGGAATCGGTAAAGTTTTGGCTTCGGTAACCACGAGTTTATTGATCCAACAATACGGTGTAAATATGGTGATTAACACCGGTTCTGCTGGTGGAATTGGTCAAGGGTTACAAGTTGGAGATATCGTGATTTCTGATAAAGTGGCGTACTTTGATGCAGATGCGACCGGTTTTGGCTATAAGCCAGGACAAATTCCAGGCATGCCACTTTATTATGAAGCAAGCTCTTATCTTCGGTCTGAAATGGCAAAAGCGGCACAAGCAACTCATTTGAATGTGAAAGAGGGATTGATTGTTACAGGAGACACCTTTGTTGATTCGCCAGCTAAGGTAAAAGAAATCTTAACCAATTTTCCAGAAGCACTTGCTTGTGAAATGGAAGGTGCAGCAGTCGGACAAACGGCACGTCAATTTAATATTCCTTTCTTGATTGTCCGAGCAATGAGCGACACGGCTGACCATTCAGCCACACAAAGTTTTGATGAATTTATCGAAGATGCAGGGAAACGTTCAGCAGAAATGGTGATTGAATTTGTTAAACATCTAGTATAAGGAGCTTATGACATGAAAGCACTGATTTCAATCGATTACACCTATGATTTTGTAGCAGATGATGGAAAATTAACGACAGGTAAAGCAGGACAAGCAATTGAAACAGCGCTAAGTAATATAACCAATCAATTTATCAAAGAGATTGAATTTGTCGTCTTTGCGATTGATGCTCATGATCCGACCGACAACTTTCATCCAGAAAACAAACTATTTCCAGCACATAATGTGATTGGAACGAGTGGTCGCAACCTTTATGGTTCATTGCAAAGTGTCTATGAAAAAGTGAAAAATCAAGCAAATGTTTATTGGATCGATAAACGCCATTATTCTGCTTTTAGTGGGACAGACTTAGATATTCGCTTACGTGAAAGAGGAATCAATGAACTGCATTTAGTCGGTGTTTGTACTGATATTTGTGTTTTGCATACGGCGATTGATGCTTATAATTTAGGGTATCAATTATTCATTTATGAAACAGCTGTTGCCAGTTTTGATCCAATTGGCCATGAATGGGCACTAAAACATTTTAAAACAGCACTAGGGGCAACGATTGTTAAGTAAAGGGAACGAAGGAAGCCCTAGCTCTTATTTTATAGAGGACATGAATTTGTCTGAGACCGTGGATTGAGATAATTAATAAAATGAGCGTAAATAAAAAAGTCAAAACAGTAAAAATTTGATGGTTCTTACTGTTTTGGCTTTTTTTTTGATACTGCGTTTCTTGCAAGAGATTCAGTCGTTTAAAGAGCTTCCCAAATAGAAAGAGTAATATTATGAAGAGCTATTTTAGAAAATCATTTCTTATTTGCTCGGAGCTGACCGCTTCTGTCACAACCTTACCCACGGTATTCAAAGCATTGCTTCTGCGGAATTAAGCCCGAAAATGCAAAAATATGAAAAGCTATTTTCACATTTTCGTTCTTAATTCTTGAAGCAGAACATGCTTTTCATAACCTCTATCCACGGTGTTCAAAGAGCTGTCCTTCGGTAATAAGTCAAAAAATCTCAAAATATGAGGAGCTATTTCGAGATTTTCATCCTTATTACTCAGGACAAGGCGCTCTTTTCACAACCTTACCAAATATGCACACGTTTTTCGGGTGGGAGATACATGGCGTCTTTTTCTGTGATTGCAAAGGTTTCGTAGAATTCGACTAAATTTTGTGGTTGAATATTTGCTCGCAATTTAGCAGGAGCGTGGACATCGATTTGTAATAGCAATTGTTGGTATTCTTTTTTTGCTTTGGTACGCCAGATGGTTGCCCAGCTGATAAAAAATTCTTCTAATGAATGTTCTTGTTCGGTTTTGGCTGCTTCTAATGCGCAACTTAAGCCACCGGCGTCTGCAATATTTTCAGAAACAGTGAGTTTACCGTTGACTTTTCCATCTGCAAATGGCAAGCCGTCAAATTCTTCGATCATAGCTTGGGCTTTTTCTTGGAAATGTGCGAGATCTTCTTCAGTCCACCAGTTATTTAAATTACCATATTCATCAAATAAAGCGCCATTATTATCAAATGCATGGGAAATTTCATGCGCAATGACCGCACCGATACCGCCGAAGTTGGCTGAACTAGATTGTTCCAGACTATAAAATGGTGCTTGTAAAATAGCCGCGGGGAAAACAATAATATTCCTGAAAGGATGGTAATAGGCATTCACTGTATCTGCACTCATTTCCCATTCTGTGCGATCGACAGGTTTATTCCAGCGAGCAAAGCGATCTTTTAAAGCCACTTTACTAAATGTCAGAGCATTGGAAAGTAAAGTGCCACCTTCTTCTTTGGGGATCGTTTTATACTGTTGGAATAAAGTCGGGATTTTCTCTGGGTAACCGACTTGTACGCCTAATTTGTCTAGTTTAATGATGGCTTTTTTTCTTGTAGCATCACTTAACCAGTTATTTTCTTCTAAGCGTTTTTTGTAAACAAGAATCATCTTTTGAATCATTTGTTCCACGTCTTTTTTCGCTACTTCGCCAAAATATGTTTTACCGTAATAATCACCAATCACTTGATCAAATTGTCCAGTAGCTAAATAATAGGCTGCTTTTTTCGGTGGCATCGCTTCATCTGTTCCAGAAAGGGTACGAGAGAAAATACCGCTCACTTGTCTAAATTCTTCTGATAGATAACCACTTAACGAACGAATGGTTCGAACAATCATCCAACTTTTGAATAATTGAAAATGATCTGTCGTTAAAATTTCACTCAACTGTTCAAAATAAACCGGATCCGTCACGATTACTTTGTCAGGGATGGTGCCGATTAAGCCAGTCACCAGTTTTTTTAAATCCAGTTGATTGGTGTGTGCAATAAATGTATCAAAATCTTGCGGATTATACATTTTGCTGTAATCTGCTTTTTCTTCTGCACTTTTTACGTGTGGTGCCACTAATTTATCGAATTGGATGGCTTGTTCTACAATTGCTTCGGCTTGATTTTTATCTTTTCCAGCAAGTTGAACGAGTTGAACCATCATATCAAAGAAGATATTTAATAATTGCGCTCCGTTTGGATGTTCAGAAGAATAGTAAGTTTTATCTGGCAAAAATAAAGAAGGAGGATAAGCAAATAACGCATTAGTTTGCGCATTTTTCATATCTGCATCAACATCTAAGCTAAATGGTAACGGTAAACTATCCAACGTCCATTCTGGGAATTGTTGATTTAATTCTTCAAAAGATGTTATTTTTTCAATCTGTTCAAGTAAAGGAAGCAACGGTTTTTCTGCTAATTGGTTTCTGCTATCGTAGTCGTTGGCCAATTGATAAAAATGAAGAAAGTGAAGCATCATGTCTGACTGGACGATTGAAGGATCTGCCAGCATTCGGTCAATATCTTTCATTAAAAGATCGTCAATCCCGTCAACTAAATCCTGAAAACCGCCTGTTGCTGGCTTGTCAGCAGGAATTTTTGCCGTTTTCAGCCAATCTTCATTCACCGCTTCAAAAAAGTCTTGTTTTAAACGTTCTTTGTTCATTCACATCTCGCTCCTTTTTATCTAATGCTTTTATTATCATACAAAAACGCTGAATAAACAAATAGAACGAGGAAGCACCAATTATTGCTTGGAGAGAGAAAACAAGGTGTATGGACTAGTCTATCTGATTTGTTTTTATCATTATTTCCCTTATAATAAAAAAGACGGAGGTGGATGATTTTTGAAACAGACAGTAGAAAAATGGTTGTATTTAACGATTGATGATCACAAGAAACGATTAAATGCCGTGGAACAGTTAATGACGAAAGAAGAAAAGTCAGTCTATGCGCTAATCTTTGAAGACGAAAGTTATCTTATTATTGATCAAAAAAAGCAACCAGTCGAGTATGGACCAGCAGCTCAATCTTATCAAGAAGCAATTGAATCTTATCAAATTGTAAAGACAGCAGAAGAAGTCAATCGGCTTCTTAGATTTTTAGACATTAAAGATGGCGCTTCGTTGATTAAACCAAAGAAAAATGGGCAAGAACTACTCGATTGTTGGGTAGGATTACCTGAAAAGCGTTTTTTAACCTACAAAAATTGGCGTACACCTGCTGGCTATCTTTGCGGGACGTATGCGGCAATGGTGCTACTGGCTTATTATCAAGATTTTCAAAATGAACGAATGATTCCACCAAAATTACGAACAAAAGGGTCAAAAGAATCAGAAAAATTACGAGATGCTTTAAGAAAAACGATTCAGCCTTTAGGATTGCCGACTGTTCCTTTACAAGTGAGCCACGGGATAACAAAATTTTTAAAAGAGAATGACTACCCATGTTCAGCTAGAAGTACTGTCGCAGGATCCTGGCAACGAGCCACGAAACGTATTCGCCAAGGAAAACCAGTGATTTTGGGTGTTTTGAAAGTGTTAGGAAGTCCGTATGGCAATCATTGGGTCACAGCATACGCTTATTATGAATCGTCATCTGGAGAACGTTTTTATAAAGTCCATGATAATTGGGGGAATTATGAACGAACGATTCCTGCAAAATGGTGTAATGGTACCGTCTCACTTCCATAAAAATTATTTACAGAAATGGACAGAAAAACTTGAAAAAATATGTTAAACTATCGAAGAAGAGAGAACATTAGGGAGGACAACATGAGTAAAAAGTATCAGGATGACACGTTGAAAATCTTTAGTTTAAATGGGAATCGCCCATTAGCAGAAAAAATCGCAAAGGTTTTTGGAACAGAGCTAGGAAAAAGTGTGGTCAAACAATTTAGTGACGGAGAAATTTCCATTAATATTGAAGAAAGTGTTCGGGGAGATCACATCTATATCGTGCAGTCAACGAACCAACCGGTAAATGATTATTACATGGAGTTATTGATCATGATTGATGCGATGAAACGTGCAAGTGCAAAAACGATCAACGTTGTTTTACCTTACTACGGTTATGCTAGACAAGACCGAACAGCTAAACCACATGAACCAATTACAGCAAAACTAATTGCGAACTTGATTCAAGAAGCTGGAGCAACTCGTGTGTTGACGCTGGATTTACACACCGTCCAAGTGCAAGGATTCTTTGATATCCCTGTAGACAATCTATTTACAATGCCATTATTTGCTCACTATTATCGACAACTTGGCTTAGTCGGTGATGATATCGTCGTTGTTTCACCAAAAAACAGCGGGGTGCAACGAGCACGCAGTCTTTCTGAGTATTTAAACAGTACACTTGCGATTGTGGACCACTCAGATGATGCAGATGAAAATAGCGGGTATGTGATTGGTGATGTCGCAGGAAAAACATGTATCATGGTTGATGATATTTTAAATACTGGTGCCACGCTTGCTCGAGCAGCGAATGTCTTAAAAGAAAATGGGGCAAAAGACGTGTATGCTTGTGCTTCTCATGGTTTGTTATCTTTCCCAGCCAAACAAATTTTAGATGATGCGCCAATTAAGGATATTTGCATCACTGATTCTGTGTATACGAAACCAGAACGTCATCCAGAAAATTTAACGATTGTTACTTGTTCTGAACTGTTAGGCGAAGCAGTCAAGAGAATTCACGAAAATACCCCAATGAGTCCATTGTTTCGTTTAGAAGAAAAAGCATTTGATTAATTGCCTTTTTATCGTTCATTAAATAAGATTCGTTCGCTAATCATGGAAAATCACATGATTGTCGAACGAATTTATTTTTATACGAACGGTAAAGGAGAGCTGATAGTGAGTGTTTCTTTGGTAACTTCGCTAAATTATGCTAGAATGTGCCTAGTTCTATTTAGAAGGGATGAAAAGAAGTTGGAAAAAATCTATTTGGATCATGCAGCAACTACGCCAATGCACCCTTTTGTCATTCAAGAAATGACCAAGATGATGCAAGAAACCTTTGGGAATCCTTCGAGTATCCATGGCTTTGGAAGAATTGCCCATGAAAAGTTAGAAACGGCAAGACACATCATTGCCGATAGTTTACAAGTCAATGATCATGAAATCATTTTTAATAGTGGTGGAACAGAAGGTGACAACACTGCAATCCTTGAAACTGCCTTTTCACGTAAAAAAGCAGGCAATCATTTGATCACGACAGCTATTGAACATCCAGCTGTATTGAATACGATGAAATTTTTGGAGACAAAAGGGTTTGAAGTGACCTACTTACCAGTGGATGAAAAAGGTCATATTTCTTTAGAAGATTTTGAAGAAGCTTTAAACGAGAAAACCATTCTAGTTTCCATCATGTTTGGAAACAATGAAATTGGGAATTTAATGCCAATCAAAGAAATTGGGGAACGCTTGCGTAACCATACTGCTTATTTCCACACAGATGCCGTCCAAGCTTACGGGAATCAACCCATTCATCCGAACGAGTTAGGGATTGATTTACTCAGCGTTTCTGCGCATAAAATTAATGGACCTAAAGGCGTAGGTTTCTTATATAAAAAAGATGGGATTACCCTTCCTTCTTTACTCATAGGAGGAGAACAAGAAGAAAAACGTCGTGCCGGTACCGAAAATCTTGCAGGAATTTGGGGAATGGCTCAAGCAGTCAGTATTTTAACTGCCGAAGAACGACAAGCAAGAAATAAAAAATATGAAGAATTTCAACAGTTGATTTTAGGTACCTTGGATAAAGAAGGCATCGCTTATCAAGTCAACGGAGATTTAAAGAATAAGTTACCTCATGTTTTAAATCTTCGCCTCCCAGGTGTTATGAATGATTTGCTTTTAATGAAGTTGGACTTAAATGGCCTTGCGATTTCCACTGGTTCAGCATGTACCGCAGGAAATATTGAACCTTCTCACGTGTTAGAAGCCATGTATGGGAAAGAGACACCGATTTTAAAAGAATCCATTCGCATCAGTTTCGGTTATGGGAACACAAAAGAAGAAATCAAACATTTCCTTGATATTTTACTTCAATCAATCTAAGTGGGAAAAAGCCTAGTAAATATTGAAAGAAACTTTTATAATAAAAGAAGCAATCAAATTTACAGAGGTGAAAATTATGGCATTTGAAAAAACAGCTACAGTATTAGGAGCAAACACAAAATATCGTCTACACCCAGACGCTAAACGTTACACACTTAGAGACAATGGGTTCACAGAAACAAATGGGGGAAATTATCAATTAATCCGTCCTTTAGACGCAACCCCTCAAAGTAAAGAAGGATTTAAATTAAAAATCACTGTTTCAAAAGACATCCAAACACTAAAAATGTCCATTACGACAGCCAATGGCTTAAAAGCCGTCAATATTTTTAAAGATGACAAACAAAAAATGAGCCAAGAAAAATTCTATTTCTTAATGGACGGCATGATTAGCCGCGGCCTATTTGAAAAAGTATAATTGAAAAAAAGGTTGTGAAAAAGGTTGTGAGAAGGCTGATCTGCATCAAGCAATAAGAACGAACAGAGAAAAATAGCTTCTTATATTTTTCCTCTGTTTGGGCTTATTGCCGCAGATGCAAGCCTTCGAACACCGTGGGTAAGGTTGTGAGAAGGCTGATCTGC
>NZ_BJWF01000014.1 GCF_007990225.1 Enterococcus villorum
TGGATAGAGGTTATGAAAAGCATGTTCTGCTTCAAGAATTAAGAACAAAAACACGAAAATAGCTTTTCATATTTTTGCATTTTTGAGCTCAATTCCGTAGAAGCAATGCTGAGAACACCATTTACACATATTTAGAGCGGAAGGCAAAAGTATTCTTTACTTTTTGTCTCCCACTCTTTTTTTGACTATTCATTTGAGGAAAAAATATTAATCCACTTTTGTCCATTCGTCAATTGATTTTCCATTTTCATCAACAATTTCTAACCAGCTGTTCGTTCCACCAAAGTAAAGTAGTAAACTTGCTTCATTGACACTTTTTACAATAATATCTTTCGTCGTTTTATTGTCGGCAATCCGATCTTTGTAATCATCACGCAGTTTTTCACCATATTTTGCTGAATAACTCACAGAGCCGTTTTTATTTAATGGAGCCTCTGGTAACAACGTAGCGCCGGCTTTAATCAATAGTTCATTGCGACTAATCCAATAAAGGGTGGCTTGGCTATTTCTATAATTGACAGTAAAAGGAATTTCACTTACTTTTTTGGACCAACGATGACGAGCTTTTGCAGGTTTCTTCTTTTTCTGCGAGACGCCTTTTTCAAGTGAGTAGCCAAATGTTTCTAAGATGGTTACGATCTCTTCAAGCGGTTCGGTTAGCTTTTTCCTGAGGGCACTAGGAATAGCTTCCTTGGAAGAAGCATCAGTTTCAATTGTTAGCCCAGCAGATTCTTCTTTTTCTTGAAGTAAATAACTGATAAGATCACTTTCTATATCCCAAGGAAACTGAATAAAAGCAAGCGTGTCCCATTTTTTGGGTGTAACCGTTTTCCCGATGGCAATGCATTGTTTCTGTTCAAAAAAAAGATAAAAAGAGTTTTCAGATAAAGGCGGTTTGTCTTTTAACAAGTGAATCTTTCCATGTTCATGTGGTAAAGTAATTTCTATTTTTGTTGGGGTTACAGTCGTTTGAAAGGTGATTTCCATAGCCAACGCCTCCAGTTTTTCATTTATTTTATCACGTTTTTGTTGCAAATACCTTTTTATGGGTTTGCACGTTAAAGATTGAAACAGCATCTGTTTTTTAGTAAAAAACGGATCAGTTGTTTATTTACTTGATTTTGTTTACGCTAAAAGAAAGGAGGGAAGGCACGTGAATTTTTTTATTAGTGACATGCATTTTTTCCATAAGAACTTATTAGGGAAAAACGATTTTGCCCCACGATTATTCGAGACAGTCGAAGAGATGAATCAGCAACTAATCACTAGTTGGAATGCGGTAGTAAAAGAAGCGGATCAAGTTTATCATTTAGGCGATTTAGCCATGCATCCTCAATATGAAAAAGGAAGTCAAGACGTACTTGAATTAGTCCAACAACTCAAAGGAACCATTCATTTTATCAAAGGAAATCATGACAGCCGAGCCTTTTTTCGGTATTTAGAAAAACATGACCCAGGTATGGGAAATGGTGCGAAAAAGTTTTATTTTTATGACGTCGGAACAATCGTGAAATTCAATCATCAGCAATACTACTTAACTCACTATCCGATGTTACTTGGTCCTAATGACAGTGTTCGTAACCTCCATGGTCATATCCATCACTATAGTGTGCCAATCGGTAATGATGTGAACGTCGGAGTCGATGCGCCAGAAAGAGATTTTTTTAAAAAGAAACTGCCATTTGGTACCCCATTGTCGGAAAAGGAAATTGAAGAAATTTATGAAGCGAAGCAACAAGAATTAACCAATTGGCAATCAAAATAAAAAGAGCAAAAAGCAAACTTCCAAGGATACCGTTTTAGGTGATAAGGAAGTTTTCTTTTTTAGTTAGCGCTTATTTTTTATGGCTGTTAGCTCTTCATTTCATCTATTATAAAATGCAATAAACGTATTGACCTTTGTCATTAAATCCTTTGCCAACGGTGGCTGTTCCTTGATTGAGTCGAGTGATATCTTTATCAATATCTTTAGAAAAAACAATCAAAGTACTTTCTTTGGTGTATTGATTCAACCAATCAATCCCAAAGTCAACAGACTGATTTTTCACGATATTATTATAATAATTGCCATATTTTTCTTTTGCTTCTGCGGTCATGGTGTAATCGTAGTTCAAACCATAGCCATTTCTTTCAGCGACAGCCGTAGAAAAAGAACCATGGAAGCGAAGATACGTCGCATAACGATAGGTGCCATTCTCTAAGCGAACTAATGCATAAAAATTATTGTAAAAATAATACCAGCCACCAGCCATCTTGTTGTGAGAAATATCAGCAAAGGCTGGATTAGGATTACTTAGTTCGTAATGTTCATAGACCGTTAGATTTTCCGTATAATCAAATCGTTGTTGCGTAAAAGGAGGTGGAGTATGAACAACCTGATTGACTTGATAGTTATTAATCGGATGAGCTTTTTTCGCAATTTTTGTATAACTTGGGTTATAGCGCAAATGATTGAGATCGGTCGTTATATCTTGCGAATAGACGACCTCAAAGGAACAATGGGTGTAAGTATTGATCCAATTCATCACATAGTTAGGAATATCTTCTGTAGCAATCATTTTAGGAATCACGGGAATGGATGAATCGGCATATTTTTCTTTTGCTTCATCCGTTAACAAGAATTTTGTAAAAATATCTAACTGCGCCACCAAACTTCCCCCAGATGTCCGCCCCAAGGTGAGCTCAGTACTAACATAAGGTTTTTGGTTGTTTTTATCAATGGCGATAAAGCGATAGTTGTTTCTTAGATTGTATACGTTTGAATTTTCTCTGAAAGTAAAATCAGCTAATTCGATCGCAGGACCTCCGATTGGTGAGCTAATCACATTTTGTAAATAATACTTGTAATCAGCAAAGGATGGGCTGGTTTTTTCAACTTTATTTGAACGTAAGATGTCATTTGGTGTTACACCAGGTTCATTAAGTAAATCATCGGTTTCAAGATCAATACCTTGAAAATTAGGATAATATTCTGGGGTTTTATCATCAATTCTACCATCTGGGGTCGCATTCATATAAGCAGCCCAAACCAGTGTAGAGCAATACCAATTTTCTCTGGTAGATAAACGACTTTTATGTTGAAGAAAATCTATTGATATATGATAAGGCTTGCCTAATTGATTGCGTATAAATTGAATGGCTGCATTTTTTTGTAAAGTAGTAGCCTCTGGCACCCGCAGAATAGTGTCTTCCGCATAATCAAAGCGCTTATCATCTAACACTCCATAGACGACCCCATCTGGTTTAAACTCAGTTGGCTCACTTTGTTTTACCGCTTCGATGGTTCGAATGTAGCGAAAGGTTTCTTCTTTTCCATTGATCAAATGAGTTTCTTCGTAAATCCCTTCTACAATCATCACATGATGAAGAACGACTACATTAGGGAAAAATACCGCTCGTTCTTTCTCAAAAATAACATCTCCAGGCTGGACTGTATTCAATAAATCATAGGTATCATAGTTTGGTTTTTCTTCAAAGGTTAATTTATCCAATGAGTTACCAATATTGTAGGACCATAAAGCCTCATTTTTAGATAAACGTTCGGCTTCCGCTGGTAAGTATTGTTCATTAACGGACTGCAAATAAGCTTTTAATTGTTCTTCATCTGGTAAGGCATCATTTAAAGCGTTTTGCTGATAATAATTGGCGGTAAATTCTTCAAAAGTTTGATCAAAGGAAGCGTATTCATTTTTGAAGAAATCATAGTATTCCGTCAGTTGTTCATCGGTTGTTGTTTCTCCAGATACATGAGTTGCAGGAACAGCCAACAAAAGAGTCCATAAAAAAGTCACGAGCAAAAATTTTAATTTCAATGTAATCCCTCCTAAGTTTTATGCTATCATAATAACATAAAATAAAATGTTAAAAAGTAGAGTTTATTCTTTTAATTTGTTTTTTTTAAAGGAGAAAGAATGATGCATAACGGTAAAAACACAATTAATTAAAATTGAAATGTAAGCGTTGTTATACTGTAAAAAACGAATATACTATTGTTTTTTACGATCTTTATGCTCTTTTTTATAAAAAATGAATAGGTGTTATATGATTTTTTTGGATTAATTTGTTATTTAAATATAAGTTTTATTTTATTTTAGATAACACTTTTTAAAATAAAAAAATTAAATTTTTTTTAAATGGTTAGTAATTTTTCTATGGATTATTTTGGCTTATCGTGAAGGAGAAACATATTTTTATAGTGTTAACTATATTAGATTACTAGATGGAAAGAGGAATCAATTAAATATTTTCCAAAAAATAAAAACTAAATCACTGAAAGGAAATAAGTTCTTCCTTCATTTGTTTTGTCGGGATCGTTGAGTTCTTTTTGTTGGTTTATGGATGGACAGAAAAATTAGGTACAAAAAAAGAGGAGAATTACAGAAAAATGAAAGGAGAAAACGAAAATGAGAGTAAAAGTTTATTCGGTTTGTTTAGAGTAGCGATGTTTCTATCTGTTTGGTGATTAATCAATATTTTTCGTTCTGATAGTGTTTCTCAAAGTTTGATTCTAGCGGTCTTCATCCTTATTTTCATGTTGTTATTTGGATTATTGGATTTTAATCACCAGAGAGTATTTGCCAAGATTGGAAATTAATTGAATCAAATAAACGTTCTAATAGAAAAAGACCATTTTATTACCGATATTCATTTATTACTTGTAGTAGATTTTGTAATGAATAGCTAACGAAATAAAAGTAGATAAAAAAATAATAGACAATATTTTAATGGATAAACTGTTGTTCATAAGAAAGGAGTGGTATTCATGTTACCTCTAAATAGTAAAACATGTACGAAGTTTTCAATGATTTTCTTAATTGGTAGTCTTTTGTTAATTATGGTAATGATGGTTAGTTGGTTTAAGGATTTTCATGGATTTGTTCTTTTGCTTTATTTTCCAGAAGTAAGTATGGCGGTTGTCTATTATCCTTGTTGTTTACTCAGTGGACTTAGTTTGTTTTTTTCTATAGGCACGCATTCCAAAATGTTAAAAAGAATAACTGCGTTTGTTCATTTTAGTAGTGTTTATGTGGTAGCTCTATTTTGGATCAGTTTACTTACCCCTCTTTTAATACTACTAAGTATATTTTTGTTACTACCTATATGGTTGCTGAAAACAAATATAAACAATCAGAAAGGGGTAGCAATCGTTTGCTTGGGGATCCCTATGTTACTTTCAGTCAACTTTTTTATTAGGCTTAATTACGCATTAATAACTTCCATAGGCGGTTGGGACATTACTAGGTTTACTATTTTACTGAATATTTCTGGGTTAGTTGGTCTTATTCTTACAGCAAATCTCAATAAGGGAAGAGCCAAATGGATACTCTTGGGGCTCAATTATTTTTTTGCAGCTTATTTCCATGCCATTATCTTTCTTCGTTGAGGCGCTTTTCATATACGTTGGGTACTTGAAATAAAAGTGGATTTACTAAAATATGAAAAAGTTTTTTATCAGAAAGGAAGAGGGGGAATGTTATCTCTATCAAGTATGGTATATACCAAACTTACAATGATTTTCTTAACCTGTAGCTTTTTCTTAATTGCAGTTCAATAATTTTTTGCAGCTTATTTTCATATTGTCTTTTTGTTAGTCCTAGTATTTGATCTGTTTTAATGCAAATCGTAAAAAATGAAAAAAGGAGGTATTTTTATGTTATCGCTTAACAGTAAAACATGTACGAAGTTTTCAATGATTTTCTTAATCTGTAGTTTTTGTTTAATTGCGTTAATAATGATTGGGTGGGTTAGTCAAGTTTATGGATTCATTTCTTTGAATCATTTTCTAGAAGTAAGTTTTGTGGTTGTCTATTATCTTTGCTGTTTACTTAGTGGTTTAAGTTTGATTTTTTCTATCGATGCGCATTCAAAACTTTTAAAAAGGATTGCTTCGTTTGTCCATTTTAGTAGTGTTTATGGGTTCTTTCTATTTTTTATCAGTTTTATGTTGGTGGAAAGATTCGACTTATTGATTGCCATCCTTGGCTACTTACTACTATCTATCTGGTTACTAAAAATAAGTAAGCAGAAATGGATAATGATTGCTTGTTTCGGGATACCGATGATTATTTCAACCGGCTTTTTTATCAAACTCAATTACGATCTCATCCTTTCTGGCGGACGATGGTGGTGGGATACCTTTGGATATATGATTATTCTTAATATTTCAGGTTTAATCGGTCTTATCCTTTCGACAAAACTTAATAATGGAAAAGTCAAATGGATAGTGTTAGGAATTAATTATTTTTTTGCGGCTTATTTTCATATCTTCATCTTTCTTCATTGAGCTACTTCTCATAAATAGTGGGTGTTAATAAAATGAACATGTTTAAATAAAAAAAATTTTTTAGAAAGGAGTTGTGTAAATAGTGTCGCTATCAAATAAGGTATGTACCAAAATTACAGTGATTTTTTTAGTCTGTAGTATTTGCTCCATTTTGTTACTAATGATGAGCAGGGTTGGTGAAGAGCATGGATTCGCTCTATTTAGTAATTATCAAGAAATAAGTGGCATTTTTTTCTATTATCTTTGCTGTTTATTCAGTGGTCTCAGTTTGATTTTTTCGACCGGTGTGCGTTCAAAAGAGTTAAAATGGATGATTATAGTTGGTCATTTTGGTTGTATTTATATAGTTGGTCTATTTTGGATCAGCTTGATGATTATTCAAGGGTTCATTTTTGTCCTTGCGATAATGGCTTATTTATTAGTCTCTATCCGTTTAATGAAAACAAAGAATCAGAAACGAGTAGCGATCGTTTGCTTGGGATTGCCAATGGGATTATCAACCGGCTTTTTTATTAAGCTCAATTACGATCTCCTCACTTCTGGGGATTACTGGAGTACCCTTGGCTTTGTGATTTTACTGAGTTTTTCTGGTTTAGTCGGTCTTATTCTTGCAGCGAATCTTGATAACACTAATAGAAAAGCCAAATGGTTCCTCTTAGGGATTAATTATGTCTTTGCGGTTTATTTTCATATCGTTCTCTTACTTCTGTAAGACGACTTTAATCAAAACAGATTACCTGAAAGGAAAAGTCTAAAGTGTAAAAAATTTTTCTTAGAAAGGAATGGTTTCGATATTATCGCTAAATAGTAAAACATTTACGAAGTTCTCACTGCTTTTCTTCACCTGTAGTTTGTTCTTAATTACGTTAATAATGATTAGCCAATTTAGGGATTTTTGTGGACTCGTACCATTAATTAATCTTCAAAAAATAAATGTAGCTTTTTTCTATTATCTAGGTTGTTTACTTAGTGGTGTCAGTTTAATTTTTTCTATCGGCGTGCATTCAAAAAAATTAAAATGGCTAGTTCTATTATTTCATTTTAGTTGTATTTATCTGATTCCTCTGTTTTGGATCGTTTTGATTATCGTACAAAGTTTTGCTTTTGTATTTATAATAAGTGTATTTGTCTTGCCATTTATAGTATGGTTGAAAACAACTAATCAAAAGTGGGTAGTGTTGGTTTGTTTGGGGCTACCAATGTTAACTTCAGCCGTTTTTTTTATCAGAATCAATTACAATTTAATCACTTATGGAATTGGCTGGAATTGGGACATCGTGGGCTTTGTGATCTTACTGAGTTTTTCTGGTTTAGTCGGTCTTATACTTGCAGCGAATCTTGATAATACTAATAGAAAAGTCAAATGGTTCCTCTTGGGGATCAATTATTTTTTTGCAACTTATTTTCATATTGTCATCTTGCTTGGTTCAGTCCTACGTCGTTAATAAAAGTGACTGTTGGCAAGAAAAGAGATTAAGATACAAAAAATCTTTTCTCAAAAAAGGAGTTGATTTCATGCCATCACTAAAAAATAAGACGTGTACGAAGTTCTCCATGATTTTCTTAATTTGTAGTCTTTTGTTAATTATAGTAATGATGGTTAGTTGGTTTAAGGATTTTCATGGATTTGTTCCATTAATTCATCTTCCAGAAGTAAGTGCCGCATTCATTTATTATCCGTGTTGTTTGCTCAGTGGTCTCGGTTTAATTTTTTCAACCAGTGCCCATTCAAAAATCTTAAAACGACTGATTGCTTTTATTCATTTTAGTTGTGTGTATGGGGTTGTTCTGTTACTTAGCGGTTTTGTGGGCATTGAAAGATTCGATTTGTTCCTCACAATCCTTGGCTATTTACTACTATCTCTTTGGTTGCTGAAAAGAACTAATCAGAAATGGGTGGCTATCATTTGCTTAGGACTACCCATGATCATTTCAACTGGCTTTTTTATTAAAATCAATTACAACCTACTAACAGCTATGGTTGGTTGGGAGATGATCGGTTATGTGATTTTACTGACTTTATCTGGTTTAGTTGGTTTTATTCTTTCAGCCACACTCCCGAACAAGAGTAGAAGAGCCAAATGGTTCCTCTTGGGATTTAATTATTTTTTTTCAGCTTATTTTCATATTGTCTTTTTGGTAGTCCTAGTATTTGATCTGTTTTAATGCAAATCGTAAAAAATGAAAAAAGGAGTTGTTTTCATGTTATCGCTAAACAGTAAGACATGTACGAAATTCTCACTGATTTTCTTAGCTTGTTGCTTGCCTTCCATTATTTCTATCTTTATCACATGGTTTATGTGGAGGACTTTTCCTGTATTTGTAGAGCAAGTAGCTAAAAATTGGCTCTTCATTTACTATTCTTTATATTTGTTTAGTGGTCTTAGTTTGATTTTTTCTACTGGTGCGCAGCCAAAAAAATCAAATGGTTGGTTACTTGTCTTCATTTTAGTTGTGTGTATGGGATCGTGTTATTTCTGCTCGGTTTTGTTGGGATAAAAAGATTCGATGTTCTTATTGCGATCCTTGCCTATTTACTACTATCTATTTGGTTGCTAAAAAACAATCATCAAAAAACGGTTGCGATTATTTGCTTGGGGCTACCAATGCTACTTTCAATAGTTTTTTTTATTCGAATCAATTACAGTTTATTGTCTTCTTCATATGGTTGGGAAATGTTCAGTTACGTGATTTTACTAAGTCTTTCTGGCTTAATTGGCCTTATTCTTTCTTCTATCCTTGAGAATGGAAAAATGAAATGGTGGCTACTACTTATCAATTATTTATTCGCAACCTATTTTCATGTCGTTATTTGGATTCTTGGGCTTTAGACCGATACAGGAGAATTACTAAAAAAATGATACATATTTAAGCTTAACTAGACAATATTTTTCCACAAAAATGACACCATCATATAATAAATTGGTAGGACGGTTTGTCAATTATTTACTCTAATTCCTGACACTTATAAAAAACGTCTGATTCTCGTTATGATTTTTTCTTCTTTCGATCAAAAGGGCTGTCTCAAACTTTGAGAAATAAAGGATGAAATTTTCAAAAATATATCGTATAATGTAAAGCACTGAAAAGTTGCGACCTTCAACTCGTAGATGTTTCAGAATCTAATTGAAATGATGGTGATACCATGAAAGACAACAGCAAAACACGCGTTGTCGTTGGGATGAGTGGCGGTGTTGACTCATCTGTAACAGCACTTTTATTAAAGGAACAAGGCTATGACGTCGTGGGAATCTTTATGAAAAATTGGGATGATACCGACGAAAATGGTGTATGTACAGCGACAGAAGATTATAAGGATGTCGCAAAAGTAGCTTCACAAATCGGGATTCCTTATTATTCTGTCAATTTTGAAAAAGAATATTGGGATCGTGTCTTTGAATATTTCTTAGCAGAATACCGAGCAGGACGTACGCCTAACCCAGATGTCATGTGTAATAAAGAAATTAAATTTAAAGCATTTTTAGACTATGCAATGGACTTAGGGGCGGAATATGTCGCTACGGGGCACTATGCACAGGTCATAAGAGATGAAAATGGTGTCTCTCACATGCTTCGTGGGGTGGACAATAACAAAGATCAAACGTATTTTCTTAGCCAATTGTCACAAGAACAATTAGCTAAAACCATGTTTCCTCTAGGCGGGATGGAAAAATCTGAAGTTCGAGCAATTGCAGAACGAGCAGGGTTAGCTACGGCTAAAAAGAAGGATTCAACGGGTATTTGTTTTATCGGTGAAAAGAATTTTAAACAATTTTTAAGTAACTACTTGCCAGCTAAAAAAGGCAATATGGTGACACTTGATGGCGAAGTCAAAGGTCAACACGCTGGTTTGATGTATTACACCATTGGTCAAAGACAAGGCTTAGGAATTGGGGGCGGAGGTGCTTCACAAGAACCTTGGTTTGTCGTAGGAAAAGACCTCACAACCAATACATTATACGTCGGTCAAGGGTTCCATCATCCGGCATTGTACGCTACTAGTCTGGATGCAAGTGAAATTCACTTTACTACCAATGAAGACATGCCCAAAGAATTTAGATGTAGCGCAAAATTCCGTTATCGCCAACAAGATGTACCGGTAACGGTTCGTCTATTAGAAGGTAACCGCGCTGAAGTGATTTTTGATGAACCAGTACGTGCGATCACACCTGGACAAGCAGTTGTATTTTATGATGGCATGGAATGCTTGGGTGGCGGTTTGATTGATCACGCCTACCAAGAAGCAAAAGTTTTACAATATGTTTAAGTTATAGCAAAAACAATGGAATGAAATCTAGAGAAGGAGACATCCTTCTCTTTTTTTGTGGTGATATAGCTTAAAATGGAAATAGCGTACAATAACTAAATAGAAAGAGTCTTCTGGCTAAGAAAAAGGCGTGTTGATAAAAATGTAATCGATTTCTTTTTGCATACGCTAGAAAAAGAATTATTTTTCTAGTCAAAATTGGATATTATGCAAATAACACTTGAATATATCGAATAAAAAGTCCATAATAGCCATTAATATGTATAAATATTTTATATATTTGTTTTTGTTTGCATGAAAAATCATTTTTTGCGTTTGCTAAAATAAGAAAAAGGTGTGGTGTGAATGGAGAAAAAAACAGCAGGTATTAGCAAGTGGGGATTAGTGGCTTTGGTCGTTAGTTCTTCTATTGGAAGTGGCGTATTTGGGATTACAAGTGATCTAGCAAGTGCGGCTGCTCCAGGTCCAGCAATTATTTCATGGGTGATTGTAGGTATCGGTATTTTAGCGCTGGTCTTATCCTTGAATCATTTAGGGGAAAAACGTCCCGATTTAGATGGTGGGATTTTTGGTTATGCAAAAGCTTCTTTTGGTGAATTAGGTGGATTTATTAGTGGCTGGGGTTATTGGTTGTCTGCTTGGTTAGGAAATGTGGCATTTGCAACGATGATGATGAGTGCGATTGGTGAATTTTTCCCATTATTTAAAGGAGGACAAAATATTCCTTCGATTCTTTTTGCCAGTATGTTTATTTGGGGACTGACGTTTCTAGTGAATAACGGCATTGAAAGTGCTAGTTTTATTAACATGATCGTAACTATCTGTAAATTAGTTCCCTTATTTTTATTTATTGTTTTTATGATTGTAGCTTTTAAATTAAATGTCTTTACGGCTGATTTTTGGGGAAATGTCTCAGATAATCTAATGAATGGGGCTAAGAATGAGGCCAGTATTTGGCTACAAATCAAAGGATGTTTGATGGTCATGATGTGGGTATTTGTAGGAATAGAAGGCGCAAGTGTCTTAGCCAACCGTGCCAAAAAACGTTCCGATGCTCAGCAAGCGACGATTATAGGTTTATTGTGTTTGCTATTTATTTATATTTTGGCTTCATTATTGCCATATGGGGTACTTTCTCAAAGTGAACTTGCTAGTATCTCTCAACCAGCGATGGCCAATATCTTAAAAGGTGTTGTCGGAAGTTGGGGTGCGATGCTTATTAATATTGGTTTGATTATATCAATTATTGGTTCCTGGCTTTCATGGACAATGTTACCAGCTGAAACAACAATGTTGATGGCTAAAGATGGTTTATTGCCGAAATTCTGGGGGAAAACCAACAGTAAAAAAGCACCAACTTATTCTTTGGTGTTAACAGCAGCATTGACGAACCTATTTTTATTGACCTTTTTATTTACAGACTATGCCTATCAATTTGCTTATTCTTTATGTACGGCAGCTATTTTAATTTGCTATTTGTTGGTGGGAATCTACCAAGTTCAATTTTCTTTTCAGCAAAAGGATCACAAACAAATGATCATAGGTGGTATTGCAGTTGTTTTTGAACTAATGGGCATAACTTTGGCGGGTTTTTCTTATGTTTTATTATGTAGTATTGCTTATCTTCCTGGCTTTTATTTTTATTGGAAGGCTTGTCAGGAAACTAATCATCAAATTTCAACCAAAGAAAAAATAATGATCGGATTGATGAGTAGTGGAGCGATTCTTTCAATCATTTTACTTGTGTCAGGAATAATTACGATATAGGAGGAGAGTTAGATGGAGATTGCAAATTTTGGTGTCGAAGAATGGCTCAACAAATGGGAAAAGAAGGCGATTTATGATATTGCGCAAAGTTCAATCGAAGCACTGACTTTGGAAGAATTAATTGGCTTGGACGGCACCACGGTCAATGAATTTTTTACACAAAGAAGTCATCTGCCTTTAGATTATGGCTGGATTGAAGGCTCAGAGGCATTTAAAGAACAAGTAGCAGCACTTTATCATACGGTAAAACCGCAAAATGTTCTCCAAACAAATGGGGCGACAGGCGCAAATTTACTTGCCTTATACGCATTGATCGAACCAGGCGATCACGTGATTTCGATGTTACCAACTTATCAACAACTGTATGACATCCCAAGATCAATTGGTGCAAGTATTGATTTCGTTGAGTTAAAAGAAGAAGAAAACTGGCGATTTGATGTTGAAAAATTAGCTGGTTTAGTAAAACCAGAAACAAAAATGATCTGTTTAAATAGCGCCAATAATCCTACAGGAACATTATTGGATCGTCAAACGTTAGAACAAATTGTTGCCATTGCGAAAAGAGTTGGCGCCTATGTGTTGGTGGATGAAGTGTATGCGCCTTTAGCAGCAGAAGGAGAATTTGTTTCCATCGCTGATTTATATGACAAAGGAATTGCGACCAACTCTTTATCTAAAACGTATTCGATTCCGGGAATACGGATTGGCTGGACAGCAACGAACGCTGAATTGGCTGAACTCTTTCGAAAATATCGAGACTATACGATGATCTGTGGTGGCGTCTTATCGGATGATCTAGCGGTTCACGCACTAAAAAATAAAGAAAAAATCCTCGCACGAAATAAAAAGATTGTTGCAGAAAATCTAGCAATTCTAAAAGATTGGGTAGCATCTGAACCGAAAGTATCCTTGGTGATGCCTAACTATGTTTCCACTTCCTTTATCAAGCTGGATATTAAAGACGATGACACGCAGTTTTGCATTGATTTATTAGAAGAAACCGGAGTATTACTCGTACCCGGTAGTGCGTTTGATTTACCTAAACATGCACGACTAGGCTACTGCTGTAAAAAAGAAGTTTTAGAAAAAGGCTTAACATTACTATCAGAATTTTTAGCCAAAAGTTGATGAAACAAAACGAAAAGTGAACGCATTGAACCCTACGTCTACTAAAAAATAAACTGGTGTTTTTCGCTTAGTGATGATTTCAATACTCGTTCTTATGACAAAAAGCCAGTTCATCTAAGAATAGAAAAACTATCCTAGATGAACTGGCTTTTTTTGTTGAATGAATTGACTAAAGGGGTGACCTATTTCGTCATGTTGCGGTTAGAAACAAGAGATTGCGTTGTTTCTTCTTGTATTTGTTTTTTGTCTTCCTCATGGATTTCTTGTGTGTTCCGACGAACGAGCAAGAAATTAACGAAAACAAGGAACGAAGTAGAAAGGAAAACACCTCGATAACCAAAAACACTAGAAACACTTGAACCAATCATCGGACCTACCACATTTCCTGTTGCTTGAAAGGATTGATTGTAACTAAAAATACGTCCAGCGGCATGATGAGGGGAATATTTTGTAATCAATGCTTGAACCGCTGGTAAAAGACAAGCATCTGAAATGCCGATCAAAAAACGAAGAAAAGCGAGCTCCCAAACGTTCGTCACAAAGGCCATGGGGATGTAAACTAAAATGGCAAAGGCTAAACCAATTGCTAAAATTCGTTCACTACCTATTCTATCTCCTAAACGCCCAAAACGAGGAGCCGCAATCAATGTAGCGATCCCTGGTATAGAAGCAATGATTCCACTGACCAAAGTGACATTACCATGTCCATGTAACAATTGACGAATGTATAAACTAATAATTGGACTGATTGAGTTATTGGAAGCTTGGATAATCATCGTCGTGACAAACATGCCGATCACGACATGAGGATATTTTAACTCTTTGAATATTTGTTTTGCGGAACTCATGTTTTCTTTTTTCACAGGGACAAATGTTTCATGGACAAAAAAGAGACTCAATAAAAAGACCAGAAATAAAATAATACCAGTGATAAAGAAGGTTGGACGATAACCAAAAGCAGAAGCAGAAATCCCACCAAGTAATGGACCAAGCAAGGTTCCTGTGACAGACCCAGTGGCGAGAGTTCCTAGGACTTGACCGCTTTTTTCTTTTGGCGTACCAGTAGCAACCAGTGCTGTGGCGTTACTGACATAACCAGCAAAAATACCTTGCAACAAACGAAGAGCAACAAGTTGATAGACACTTGTGACGCACCCCATTAATGAAATGACGATCGCCATTCCTAAAGAAGCGCGCAAAAGCATTAATTTTCTGCCTTTTTGGTCGGCCAGTTTTCCCCACCAAGGAGAAATCAAGGTCGTTACTAAGAAAGTAGAAGAAAAAGTTAACCCACTCCAAAAGTTCAATTGTGTTGTATTATAATTGCCTAACGTATCTATGTACAATGACATGAACGGCATGACTAGACTAAATCCGATCCCTGCCATAAATGTGCCAAACCACAAGACGAATAAATTTTGTTCCCAAGTTTCTCTTTTTCTAAATAGTACTTCTTTTATTTTGGTGGTCAATGCGTTGTCCTTCTTTCTGAAAATTTTCATTTACATTTGATTATTATAAACTACAAATTGTAGTTTATCAACAGGAGGCTCTTTTTTATCTTCGTTTTTCATGGTAAACTAATCTTGTTGGGTAGTTAACACATGAAGGGAATAATGAAATGAAAAAAAGAAATCTATCTCAAGAAAAAATCCTCGCCTGTTTTCGTGAATTAGCAGAAGAGATGGATGTTCAACAAATCACTTTTCAACATTTAGCTAAACGCTTAGATGTCAAATCACCTTCCCTATACAATCATTTTAAAAATATGCGCGAAGTAAAAACAGCTTTAACGGCTAAATTGTTGCAAGAGTTAAATGACGAGCTGAGACGTTCTCTGGTAGGGAGAAGCGGAGCCGACGCTTTACGTGTATACGCACAAGTCTATCAATCGTTTGCTTTTGCCAATCAAGCAGTTTACGAACTGTTGATTAGTGTGCCTCATACCAATGAAGTGATTCTTTTAGAAGGCATTCGTGAAACTAATCAGATTATTCTGCAATTGTTTGAATCATTTGATTTAACAAACGAAGAGAAAACACATCGTAGTCGTGAATTACGAAGCATGATCCACGGCTATCTATCTTTACGATTTCTTGGCTACTTTACTAAAGAGCCAAAAGTATCTCCAGAAGACAGTTATTCTTGGATGATCAATGATTTTATCGCCACACTCCAAAGTAAATAAAGGGCACTTTTCTTTAAAATGAATGAATTCATAAAATGTTCCTTTTATAAGAGAAATTTCTTGCAACTTTCTTGAAAAGTGACTAAGATGGTTCTAAGAAAAAGCGAAAAGAAGGAGCACGAGTATGTATCAAGTAGTTACAATGTTCGGTGATAATGAGCCTTGGTGGTTTTTTGAAGATTGGGAAGAAGATATCGAATTAGAAGAGTCATTTGATTCTTTTGAAGAAGCACAGGCAAATTATGAACAAAAGTGGCTGGCCATCCATAATCAATACGAATATATCCATGCAAAAAGTAACTTTCTAAGCGCCTTCTGGAATGACGGAGATGAGCGCTGGTGTGAAGAATGTGATGATGACTTACAGCAATACAAAGGGTTAGCCTTGTTAAAAAATCATCAACCAATCACTTTAGAAAGCAGAAAGGAATTTTATGAAACAACTAATTCTAGCGGAAAAACCAAGCGTTGCGAAAGACCTAAGCAAGGTGCTTGGTGCTAATCAAAAGCATAAAAATTACTACGAAGGACCCAAGGTGATCGTGACTTGGGCCCTTGGTCATTTGTTAGGGCTAAAAATGCCGGAAGAGTTGAATAAAGAATGGCAAAGTTGGCAAATGGAAACCTTACCAATGATTCCCAAACATTTGGGCATCAAACCCTTGCCAAAAACGGGTCATCAGTTAAAAACGATCAAGCAATTAGCTCAACGTAAAGACGTTTCTGAAGCAGTAATTGCAACCGATGCAGGAAGAGAAGGCGAGTTAGTTGCTCGTTGGATCTTAGAGTATGTTCACTTTCAAAAACCTGTCAAAAGACTATGGATTTCCTCACAAACAGATAAAGCCATCAAGACAGGTTTCAAGCAATTAAAACCCGCAAAAGAGTACGATGCACTGTACCAATCAGCCTTAGCTAGAGCCAAAGCTGATTGGTTGGTAGGTTTGAATGTTACACGTGCCTTAACAGTTAAATATGAAGACAATCTATCAGCAGGAAGAGTTCAAACACCAACCTTAGCTTTAGTCAGAGCGCAAGAAAGAAAAATTGAAACCTTTAGACCTCAAACTTATTTTTCTATTTTGTTAGAAGTACAAAAAGAACAAGCAAAAATGGTTCAAAAAAATCCATTTGCTTTGAAGAGTCAGGAAGAAGCGCAATCGCTGGTTCAAAATTTAACGAAAAGTAAGGGAACTGTCACCTCGATCCAAGAAAAGACTAAGACAGAAACTGCTCCTTTACCTTATGATTTAACTGAAATCCAACGAGAAGCCAATCAACGCTATGGCTATTCTGCTAAAAAAACATTAGGACTGGTTCAAAGTTTATATGAAACTCATAAAATCGTGACGTATCCACGAACAGATAGTAAATATCTGACACAAGATATGAAAGGGACAATGAAAGAACGGTTACAAGCCATAAGTGACTTTGCACCGCAAGTCAAACAATATCTAAAAAATGGTGCTGTCGTTCGTCAAACCAAAGTGTTCCAAGACAATAAGGTTACGGATCATCATGCCTTGTTACCAACTGAAAATCGTCCCCGCTATGAAAAATTAAGTAATGAAGAACAAAAAATCTATCAAATGATCGTTACGCGTTTTTTGGGACTATTTGCTGAACCGCATAAAGTCAGCCAAACAAAAGTGACAGTGACGTTTGGAAAGGAACAATTTGTTTTTCGCCAAAATAAAATACTCCAAGCAGGTTGGAAAGAACTTAGCCAAAATGAGAGCAATGAAGTGAACTGGGTAGAGGGAATGAAGATTCAACCAAACTTTACGATCAAGAAAGAATTATCTGCCCCACCAAAACCGCTGACAGAAGCTAGTCTTTTAGGACAAATGGAAAAACATAGTTTGGGAACTCCAGCCACAAGAGCAGAGATTATTGAAAAATTAATTAAATCTGAACTAATGGAACGTACGCCACAAGGACTACAAGTCTCACCAAAAGGGAAACAACTTTTAGAACTAGTGAATCCGTCATTAGTATCGCCAGACCTAACGGAAAGCTGGGAAAAAGATCTTGAAGCAATTGCCATGGGCAAAAAACAAGCACAACATTTTCTAAAAGAAATTGAAAAAGAAACTAAACGATTGGTTCAAGAAATCAAGACAAGCAAACAAACCTATCAAGATTTCTCAATCACGCAAAAAAAATGTCCCGAGTGTGGCGCTAATTTGCGTGAAAAAAACACTCGTGATGGAAAAATCTATGTGTGTACCAATCAAGATTGCCATTATCGTCGAAGAAAAGACCCAAAAGTTTCCAATCATCGTTGCCCACAATGTCATCGAAAAATGGAAATTATTGAAGGAAAAAATGGAGCCTATTTCCGCTGTAAATATGATGGCACAACAGAAAAAATGTTAGATAAAAAAGAACAGAAGAAAAAAATGACGAAGCATGAAGAACGAAGATTATTGAAAAAATATGCGCAAGCAGAAGAACCAGAAGAAAGTCCATTAGCAGCAGCCTTAAAAGCTGCAATGGAAAAATAATAAAACCGTAAAAAAGAGGCCAGCCAATAGGTGAAGTGATCACCAAAAGTTCCATTTTTAGACTCGTTTTGTCCGATCACTTCAATCAGCTGTGCCTTCTTTTTTTCTTATAATTCTTTGTAGATGGGTAGATGCTGCAGATGAGTGAGTATTTTAGTGAAGTCAGCGAACTGCAAGATTAAGGTAGCCGTGTTGACATTTGGATGAAATCCGACTGTCTTGTTTTGATCGATCGATGAATCAATCACTACTTGGATCAAATTTTCTTGGTCATGCATCAATGCAAGTGGTGTGACAGTCCCCGCAGGAACTCCGAGTAAGTCATCAAGCTGTTTTTCTGACACAAAAGACAATCGCTTTTCATTCAGTTGTTCAGCGAGTTGCTTTAAATTGGCTTGTTTTTCATCAGGTAAAATGACTAAATAAATTTGCTTTCCTTTTTTTGCTTTGACTAAAAGATTTTTTACTTGCGGACCTGGTAGAGAAAAAGGCACATTTTTAACGGAAGTAATGGCTGGGTGTTCTACTTTTTGGTAAGAGATCTCTAGAAAATCAAGTAATTCATAGGCTTCTTTTTCAGTGGCTTGAGGCATTATGCACCGCTTCCTTTCTTTTTTTTAGTTTATCACAAAAAAAGGTTTGACAAATGAAAAATAATCAGGTAAATTACTCGTAAGTTAAAATAAACGACATCGAAAAGAAGAGTAGCGATTAAATGTTTGAAGAGAGTCTCTGGTAGCTGAAAAGAGATAGCAGTTAATGGTGAAACACATCTTGGAGTCGATTTTCTGAAATGAAGTAGGAAAATCCGGGGAGCCCGTTATAGCTGCGGTCATTGATAGATGACCAGATAAGGTTAATTACCGTGAGGAATTAACAAAAAAAGGTGGAACCACGTTATTTACGTCCTTTGATCATTTGATCAGAGGACGTTTTTTTGTTCTCGTGGACAAGTAAATGACAACTATTGATGTTTTGCCTTATTTCTGGAATGACTGCGTGAGGTTTCTTTTGTGAAAAAGAAACGAACAGAGGTGGAATCACGTGTTATACGTCCTCTTGACGAAAGTCAAGGGGACTTTTTATTTAAAAGGAGGAAGAAAGAAATGAATTATTTAATTGAAGTCATGCCACAATTATTGGTGGGTGCTCTCACAACCTTGAAATTATTTGTTTTTACCTTGATTGGTTCATTACCATTAGGGATCATTTTAGCGTTAGGGTTATCCTTGCATTTTAAACCTATTCGCTATTTCTTACAGACTTATGTCTGGATCATGCGTGGTACGCCATTATTATTGCAATTGATTTTTGTATTTTATGGTTTACCAACGATTGGTATCGTATTTGATCGCTTTGAAGCGGCACTACTGGCTTTTATCTTAAATTACGCGGCTTATTTTGCTGAAATTTTTCGTGGAGGTATCCAATCGATTCCACAAGGGCAATATGAAGCAGCACAAGTTTTGCAATTAAGCCCATTTCAGACTGTCAGCAAAATCATTATTCCACAAGTCACCAAAATCGTTTTACCATCCGTTGGAAATGAAGTCATTAACTTAGTAAAAGATTCTTCTTTAATTTATATCTTAGGTTTAGGAGACGTCATGCGTGCTGGTAAGATTGCCATGGAACGTGACGCCACTTTACTCCCACTACTTGGGGTTGCTTTGATCTATTTAGCTTTAACAGGAATTTTGACGATTATTATGAAACAAGTTGAAGGAAAATTAAATTACTACCGCTAGGAGGAACGAACATGATTGAATTAAAAAAAGTAAGTAAAGCATTTGGGGAAAAGAAAGTCATCAAAGATTTCGATTTAGTGATCCCAGATGGGCAAACATTGGCAATCGTTGGTCCTTCTGGTGGCGGAAAAACGACACTTCTAAGAATTTTAGCAGGGCTAGAAAAGGCTGATAGTGGCGAATTTTATTTAGATAAAACGCCTTTTGATCCATTTGAATTAAAGACAAAGGAACAAGTAGTTGGTGTCGTTTTCCAAGATTTTCAACTATTTCCACATTTAAGTATCTTTGACAATATTACGTTAGCACCAAAAATGGTATTGAAACAATCAAAAGAAACGTATACGAAAAAAGCCAAAGAATTGGCAACTTCACTTGGGATTAGTGATTTGTTAGATAACTACCCTTATCAATTATCTGGGGGACAAAAACAACGAGTGGCGATTGCTCGAGCACTTGCAATGAATCCACGAGTTTTAGCTTATGATGAACCTACCAGTGCATTGGATCCAGAGCTACGCCAACAAGTTGAAAACTTGATCGTTTCACTAAAATCAGAAGGTGTGACACAAATTATTGTGACCCATGACTTGGTTTTTGCTGAAAATGTAGGAGATCAATTAGTGAAAGTCATTCCAAATAAGTAGAAGGAGAGGCGTATGATGAAAAAAATTAGTTTGTTACTCGCCATTTTTGCAGGGATCATCTTTCTTTCCGGATGTAGGAATGAAAAGGCAGACAAAGACAATTGGGCAACCATTCAAGAAGAAAAGAAAATAATCATTGGATTAGATGATACGTTTGTACCAATGGGCTTTCGAGACAAGGAAGGTAAACTAACAGGATTCGATATTGACCTGGCGACAGCCGTTTTTAAAGAATATGGCATAAATGTTGTCTTTCAACCGATCGATTGGTCAATGAAAGAATTTGAATTAAACAATGGAACCATTGATCTTATCTGGAATGGTTATTCAAAAACAGCAGAAAGGGCTAAAAAAGTTCAATTTACCAAACCATATATGCAAAATGAGCAAGAATTGATTACCCCGAAAAAATCAGGAATCACAAGTTTTGCTCAAATGAAAGGTAAGCTGTTAGGTGCTCAAAATGGCTCTTCTGGGTATGATGCATTTACCAAGCAACCCAACGTATTAAAAAACATAGTAAAAAATCAAGATGCTGTTTTATATGATAGCTTTAATGAAGCCTTAATTGATTTGAAGAGCGGTCGGATTGATGGATTATTAATGGATAAAGTCTATGCGGGATATTACTTGAAACAAAGAAATGAAATTGATGACTTTAACATGATAACCGGTGATTATGAAAGCGAAGATTTTGTGGTTGGTGCGCGCAAAAGTGACGATGAATTAGTGAAAAAAATCAATGAAGGAATCGCTCAATTAGAAAAAACAGGAGAATTCCAAATGATTTCAGAGAAATGGTTCGGAGAAGATGTCACACCAGTTCACGAAACAAAAAAGAGCGAATGATGTAAGCTCCATCAGTTTTTAACAGGACAGGAGTAACAAAGAGCAGTTGTGAAAAGTCTGAATTTCCTCAAATAATAAGCCTAAGCAGAGAAAAATAGTTCTACCTATTTTCCCCTGTTTGGGCTTATTATTGTAGCGACAAGTTTTTGAACTCCTTAGATAGGTCATGAAAAGTAGAAACTGTTTCAACAATTAAGCACGAAAATCGAAAAACAGTTCTGTGTGGGTTTGATTTTTTGTGTTTCGTTTTCGCATAAGAAATGCGATGAATACTGTTACCTTGATTTTAGTTAACACTTAAGAACAGCTTCAAGTAAATAAGAAGATCAATGTCAAAATTCAATGGATAATAAAGAAAATAAAATTGTCACGACCGTCAAAAAGGTCCTATTTCTCTCTTTGTATTGTAAGGGGTTTCGTGTTATTCTATTTTAGTAAGGATTGAAGCAAGAAAGGAAGAGATTGATGGAACACCAAAAACTAACAGAATTTCCTAATAACTTTCTATGGGGATCGGCCTCAGCGGCTTACCAAGTCGAAGGAGCTTGGCAAGAAGACGGCAAAGGTGAATCCGTCTGGGATCGTTTTGTGCGGATTCCCGGGAAAACATTTAAAGGAACAAATGGCGATTTAGCGGTGGATCACTACCATCGTTTTAAAGAAGATATTGCCTTGATGAAAGAACAAGGATTAAAGGCTTACCGTTTTTCTGTGGCTTGGACACGGATTTTTCCAAACGGACGTGGTGAAGTCAATCAAGCAGGATTGGATTTTTATAAAGAGTTGGTTGATGAACTGATTAAAAATGACATTGAACCGATGTTGACGTTATACCATTGGGATTTGCCCCAAGCTTTACAAGAGGAATATGCAGGGTGGGAATCACGCCAAATTATTGAAGATTTCACGAATTATGCGGAAACCTTATTCCAAGCTTTTCGAGGAAAAGTTCATTATTGGATTAGTTTAAATGAACAAAACGTGTTTACTTCATTGGGGTATTTATTAGCAGCGCATCCGCCAGGTGTGACTGACCCAAAACGAATGTATCAAGTGAACCACATCGCAAACTTAGCCAATGCCTCTGTCATCAATAAATTCCATGAACTAAAGATGCCCGGAAAAATTGGACCAAGTTTTGCTTATACACCAAATTACCCACTCAATAGTGATCCTAAAAATATCCTAGCGGCAGAAAATGCCGAAGATTTAATGGCTCATTACTGGATGGATGTGTATATGTGGGGCAAATACCCAATCGCTGCGATGAAGTTTTTAGAAGAACGTGGTTGGGCGCCAACAATGGAAGCTGGAGATGCCGAGCTGTTAGAATCTGCGAAGCCTGACTTCTTAGGAATCAATTATTACCAAACTGCCACGAATGCCTTTAACCCAATTGATGGAGTTGGAGCAGGTAAAATGAATACGACTGGGAAAAAAGGATCATCTGAAGAGACTGGAGTTCCTGGTATGTATAAAAAAGTAGAAAATCCTTTTGTAGAACGAACCAACTGGGATTGGGAAATTGATCCAGAAGGGTTACGGATTGCGTTACGACGAATTACTAGTCGTTACCGCACGCCAGTCTTGATCACTGAAAATGGTTTAGGAGAATATGATCAGTTGACAGAAGACAAAAAAATCCATGACGACTATCGTATAGCTTACCTTTCCAGCCATGTCAAAGCCATCAAAGAAGCGATTTCTGATGGAGCCGAAGTGTTAGGTTATTGTACATGGTCCTATACGGATTTATTAAGCTGGTTGAACGGTTATCAAAAACGCTATGGGTTTGTCTATGTGGATCAAGATGAAACGCAAGCCGGTTCACTCGATCGTTACAAAAAAGATAGCTATTATTGGTATCAACAAGTGATTCAAGAAAATGGAGCCAATCTATAAAGCAGTTGATTATAAAAAATAGATAAAGGTTGCTTTTTCTAACGAAACAATCTGTTCACTCAAGGAAACAATAAGAAATTTGTAAAAAGTCATCATGATTAGCAAACAGTCAGAATTTCCAAAGATCGTTCATCTTAAGGAAATTCTGGCTTTTTATATCTTAGTCAAGAATGTCATTTCATGATTTACTTATTCAGTGATTATTCCATAAAAGAAAGCAATGATAGACATAGCTAAAAAAGAAAACTTTTGTTCCCTCGCTTTTTTTTGTATAATGGAACTTGATGAAATGAGGGATAAAAATGGCAAAGAAAAAACGTCCTGCAAAGAGAAAGAAAAAGACGAAAAAGCAGCAACAACAGCAGGAACAACTTCTTGCAATCAGTATTGGATTTACTTTGGTATTATTTGCCGTCTTTGGCTTTTTAAAACTAGGGTTTTTAGGTACTTTAGTTGCGAATGGCTTTCGAATTATTGCTGGAAATAGTTATCAAATTCTCTGTTTGTTATTAGCGGTTTTAGGCTTTTGGGTCGTGGTTAAAAACACCAACTTTAAAATAGGAAAGAGTCGACGCTGGTTTGGTGGTATTCTCTTTTATTTAGGTATTTTACTCTTTTTACATGCGCATCTTTTTGGAAAACTCCATAGTGGCGAACCTAATATTCTAGGAACAACTTGGGATCTACTCGTAAGTGACATCAAACAAAGCCAAGTAGATAACAATGTGGGTGGCGGTATGGTTGGAGCAGCATTATACAGTTTTACTTACTTCTTGATCGCACAACCAGGTAGTTATTTTGTCGCAATTTTATTGCTTGTGACTGGTGCCATCTTATTTAGTGATCTACAAGGATATCAACTGGTGAATGGTTTGCAAATGATGGGCGAACGACTTCAAGAGTTACTAGAAGGAGACCCTGCCAAAAAAGAGAAAAAGCAAGCAGCCAAAGAAGAACGGCAACAACAGCGCGCCCAAGCTCGTGAAGAGAAAAAACAAGCAGCTAAAGAAGCGGCAGAAGCTGAAATTGCTGAACTTGAAAAACGACGATTGAGCAAACAACAAGAAGAACCGATGCATTCTTATCAGGAAGAAATGATAGAAGATGAACCAGAACAATTAAGTTTTGTACCAATTGACAGTTTTCAAGGAACGGTTTCACCTGTAACAAAGAACGTACCAAATGAAGAGTCATCATCACCAGCAAATACGCTGGTGGATCAACTGGAAAATGAAGGATTAGAAGACGATGGTTCAGCTCTAGAATTTGAAATTGAAGCAGAACAAGAAAACCAAGATTATGAATTACCTTCCATCGATTTACTTGATTCTGTAAAAACGACTGATCAAAGTGATGAGTACAAAAAAATCGAAAAAAATATTGGCGTCTTGGAACAAACCTTTCAAAGCTTTGGTGTCGATGCAAAAGTAGTGAAAGCCAGTTTAGGACCTTCTGTCACGAAATTTGAAGTTCAACCAGCTGTAGGGGTAAAAGTAAGTAAAATCGTTAGTCTAACCGATGATATTGCTTTAGCGCTAGCGGCTAAAGACGTTCGAATGGAAGCCCCAATTCCTGGGAAATCTTTGATTGGAATCGAGGTACCAAACAGTAAAATTAGTATGGTTTCTTTTAGAGAAATCATCGAAGCCCAACCCAATCATCCTGATAAATTGTTAGAAGTTCCTTTAGGTCGTGACGTTTCTGGACGAGTCCAAACAGCGGATCTTTCAAAAATGCCCCACTTATTGGTAGCTGGTTCGACAGGTAGTGGGAAATCAGTTGCGATAAACGGGATCATCACGAGTATCTTAATGCGAGCGAAACCTCATGAAGTCAAACTGATGATGATTGACCCTAAAATGGTGGAATTAAATATGTATAATGGGATTCCTCATCTATTGACGCCGGTTGTTACTAACCCTAGAAAAGCCGCCCAAGCTTTACAGAAAGTTGTCCAAGAGATGGAAGAACGTTATGAGAAATTTGCGGCAACTGGGGTTAGAAATATCACGGGATACAATGAATTTGTTCAGCAAAAGAATTTAGAAAACGGAACGAAGCATCCAACGTTACCATTTATTGTGGTAATCGTTGATGAGTTAGCTGATTTGATGATGGTGGCAAGTAATGAAGTAGAAGATGCGATCATCCGTTTAGCACAAATGGCACGTGCAGCCGGCATCCACATGATTTTAGCTACACAAAGACCAAGTGTAGATGTTATCACAGGAATCATTAAAGCCAATGTTCCTTCACGAATGGCATTTGCCGTTTCTAGCGGAACAGATTCACGAACAATTATTGATTCTAACGGAGCAGAAAAACTCTTAGGTCGAGGGGATATGCTCTTCTTGCCAATGGGAGAAAATAAACCAATTCGTGTACAAGGGGCATTTATTTCTGATCATGAAGTCGAAAGAGTCGTAAGCTTTGTAACCGATCAACAAGAAGCGCATTACGAAGAAAAAATGATGCCAACCGATGAAGTGGAGTCAAATGGGTCTGTCACGGATCAACCACAAGATGAACTATTCGAAGAAGCCAAATCACTAGTCATCGAAATGCAAACAGCAAGTATCTCGCTTTTGCAACGAAGATTTAGAATTGGCTATAATCGTGCGGCACGTTTAGTCGACGAATTGGAAGCACATGGCGTCGTAGGTCCATCGGAAGGAAGTAAGCCAAGAAAAGTATTTATTGAACAAGTCGAAGAACCAACCGACATGATTCCTACCGATCAAGAAACTTAAAAAGGCTGTGATAGAAGCGATCAGCTCTGAGCAAATAGGAGAATATTTTTTAAAATAGCTTTTCATATTTTTGAAATTTATCCCTTGTTGAGGAGTAGCTTCTAGAACACCGTGGATAGGTTGTAAAAAAGCTATACAAAATAAGACCAAGCAGGGGAAAAATATATGTAACTATTTTTCTCTGCTTGGTCTTATTATTACGGATACAAACCCTTGAGCGCAGTTTATAACAAGAAATCATGAAAAAGTTGTTAAGCCTCAAGCATTAACGTCATATTTAATAAAACAGCTGAGCATATTTTGTTGAATATAGCGTTAATGTCAAAGAGGTTAGCTTGTGAACATCGTTTATCCAGTTTTAAAACAAACTTATGTCCTCTCCATCTTCTATTTTTAAAGAACCAATCACTTTTGTAAGCGTTTTAAATCAAACGAAGTAAAAATTACTAGATAAATCTTTTTATCAAAAGATAAAAATAGTAGAAAAATATGTGCGTATTTTTAGTTAGAGAAAGGTTTGGATAAGCGACAAAGAATCGCTTAAAAATGTAATTTATCGTTATCAGTCATCATTATAGAAAGAGAAAAAAGAAAGGACTTGAATAATGAAGAAATATCTAAAAGTAATTTTAAGTATCTTCCTTTGTGTAGGCATAATAGGTATTGGAAGGACGCATTATCTGAAACGTCGAGAGGAACAAAGAGCGGTAGAGTTACTAGCGGCAGAAAGACAGTCGGTGAAAGTTCTAAAAGAAAAATTTGCAGATATTCAAGAAGTAAAGGTCGAACATTTTGAAAAAAATCATACGACAGGCACTTATGGCGCACTTGTAACCATGACAAATACGGAAGGAAAAGCCGTTTATTTTGATTATTTTTACACAACACAAGCCAGTAAGATTGGCAGTTATGGTTTAGAAGACGTAGAAGTCCAAAAGGAAGGACGAACAACTAGTACGATTAAAGTGACCTACATGAATGGTGAGGTCGCATATATATGACGATAACAGACGAAGACTATCGTTATCTAAGTGAACATGTTTATTGGTTGGATCCAAAACATCCTAAATACAATCCAACATACCAAGAAGGTGTCCTAAAGTTAATTGGAAAGACGACATTTAAAATCTTAAAAATACAAGAAAATTCTAAAACAGATGGAATGCAAGCAATGGCAGTGGCACCGATAAGAAATGGTGTTGTTGACCAATCCTCAATCGTGATTGTTTATGCGGGGACAAATACAGCAGATATCAATGATATTATGACCGATTTAATTACTATTGGCGGTTTATTTGATAAAACTGCGAGTCCCGGTTTTTCAATTGACCGCAGTCCTCAACGTTTAGACGGGCAAGCGACATCTTCCTTACAATTTGCTCATAAAGTCAAGCAGTCCTATAGTGATGCACAAATCACAACGACAGGACACTCATTGGGCGCTTATCTGGCTTTGATGGTTGCTACAGAGAACCAGTGGAGAAGCGTCAGTTTTAATGGTCCAGATCCATATGAAATATTGACGTCAAAGGCTAAAAAATGGGCAAAAAAACATAGAAGTTGGTTGAAAAATTATCGTCATCGAGGTGATTTTCTTGGTAATTTTATGGGAGATAGAACTGGAGCAGAGATCAAAGTAAATTTAGAAATGGAGCTATCGCTTTTTGCACAAGCCTACCATTCATTGGCAAGTTGGAAATTCGATGCTAAAGGAAGACTAGTGATTCCAAAGAATGATTTCAATCAGAAAGCATTAGTAAAACAAGAGGAATATTATTTAAATAAAAGCTTTGAGACCGAGTTAGCGACTTTACATAGAACAAGAGAAAAATTGAAGAAAATAAATGATGGGAATTTATCTACGAATGCCCGTCTTTACTTAGACAGTCAACAAGCTTCTTTAGTGATACATCAAGCGAAATCAACGCATCAATTAGCACTGACAAAAACAGTGAACATTTATCAAACAGCTATCAGCGAGACTGAATTGGATTGGAAAAAAATGCTAAGATTAGCCAAATACCAAACGAATCAACTTTCAGATATAGAGATTAAAGAATATTTAGCCATTGGCGGAGCAACAAGACAAAAACTTGTTCTTGAACCTGCTAGATTTTATCAAGAACAAATCAATCAAGCAAAAAAAATAGATCAAAGATTTGAAAGATTGGCACAAGAACTGAACAAGAAAATCGCTGAAATACTTCAAAGAGACCGAGAACTTGCTCAATTGTTAAAATAAGAATTAGGAGATCCATATATGGATAAAAATAAACAACGACTTATGGCGCAAAAACAAACCTATCTTAAATTGGAAAAGGAATGGGAAACATTAAATATGATTCAAAAAAAGGGAGAGCGTTTGATTCAAGAGGCGCATGTTAAAATACATCGTTTGTCTCAAGAATACGGTGAAGCCCATGAGGCGATTCTCAAAGCCCATCGAACGATCGCTGATTTAGAGGAGTCATATGTTAAGAAAATGATGTTAGAAAAAAAGGAGTTGCTTAAACGGTTGGAAATAGCCGAGCAATTCAATCAAACAGAATAATGTCAAAAAAATAAATAAAGTGGGTTGATCACTTGATTGAAATTGCGCAAGAGTTACTGAAAGGGTTAGAAAAAAATTTAGAACAACATCATGTACAGGTGATTGGTCAGATTAATCTTCAACTAGCTTACGCTAAGAAACAAGCAGTTTCCAAAAAGAAAAGGGGTGAAATTAAAGTTGCACAAAGAATGATTGAGGCGACGAATCGAGACTTAAAGGAACATGTGAAAGGCGAATTTGGAAAGAAAATAAATGAAGTATTAGTCAAGCAACAACAGCTATTGAAAAATTTCTGAGATTCGTGTTCTTTCCCTTGTGAACTATTGCATTAGAACCTAGAATCAGTTATAGTATGTAGCGATACTTTGAAAAAAAGAGGGAAATAATTTTGGAAAAACAATCCATTTACGGTTTAACAATTGAAGAATTGACGACATGGTTTTTAGAAAACGGCGAAAAAAAATTTCGAGCATCACAAGTTTGGGAATGGCTCTATCAAAAGCGTGTAAGAGATTTTGCTGAGATGACCAACTTGTCAAAGGATTTAATTGCCAAATTAACCAAACACTTTATCATTAATCCATTGAAACAAATGGTTGTCCAAGAAGCATCTGACGGTACAGTGAAATATTTATTTGAATTACCTGATAAAAATATGATCGAAACTGTCTTAATGAGACAAGAGTATGGATTATCTGTTTGTGTCACGACACAAGTAGGCTGTAATATCGGTTGCACATTTTGTGCCAGCGGGCTTTTAAAGAAGAACCGTGATTTAACTGCGGGGGAAATTGTGGCACAGATCATGATGGTCCAACACTACTTTGACGAGCGACAAGAAGGCGAACGTGTTTCTCATGTTGTGGTGATGGGGATTGGAGAGCCTTTTGATAACTATAATAATGTCATGAATTTCTTGCATATTATCAATGATGCGAAAGGGTTAGCCATTGGGGCACGACATATTACCGTTTCAACAAGTGGTTTGGCTAATAAAATCAAAGAATTTGCTAACAATGGGTTACAAGTAAACTTAGCAATCTCACTACATGCACCAAACAATGAGATCCGTACGTCAATCATGCGTATCAATCGAAGTTTTCCAATTGAAAAATTGATGGATGCAGTCGATGACTATCTAGAAAAAACCAATCGACGGATCACATTTGAATATATTATGTTAAACCAAGTAAACGATCGTCCAGAGCACGCCCAACAGTTGGCAGATTTACTAAAAGATAAGAAAAAACTGACCTATGTAAACTTGATTCCTTATAATCCAGTAAGTGAACATGATCAATACTCAAGAAGCCCTAAAGCAGATGTCTTAAAATTTTATGATGTATTGAAAAAAAATGGCATCAACTGTGTGATCCGCAAAGAGCATGGCACAGATATTGACGCAGCATGCGGGCAATTACGTAGTAAACAAATGAAAAAGGAAAAAGCAACAACAAAATAAAAAATGACGAACTTAGGAATGACACACATTTTTTAGTTGAACGAATTTGAGGCAGAAGTCGTCCACTCATAGAAGATGGACGGTTTTTGCCATTTTTTATAGGAAAAAGAAGGATACACAGAAATAGCCTATATAGTAAAACATTCAATGATTGTTCAAACAATTTATATAGATTAAATGATAAGTGAAAAGCTTAGCCCTCATTTCAAAAAGAGGAAGAAAATCAAGTGAGTGATTATCTTAAGAATTTCATGGGAAAGATAAATGAAGTGTAAGAGAAATTAAAACAATTGTGTTTGATGGGAATAAGAATTATTCATACGTTAAATAAAGCGCTAAAAGACGACAAACCACAAGGATTGTCGTCTTTTGATGTTTTAATTCTACCTGTAAAATTTTGTACTAATGTCGTTTACGTTGGCTCAACCCAAGTCCATAAAGTAGCCAAGAAAGACCAAAGCAGAACAATCCATATAGAAAATTTTCAGTAACCCGAAATACTGCAAGACTCGAAATAATAGCTAACCATAAAAATATAAAAGTCTTTCTATGCTTTGTCATACTTTCCAGTTTCATATAGCCATCACTCTCCTTTTTTTACTGTAAACAAGTGCTTGTTGATAATAAGCATAATTTTTGAACGATCGCCTTAATTATTCTAACACTCATGAAAATTATTTGGAACATTATCTATATTCGCTTGTACAATTGAAGGAATTAATCTTTTCTCTATTACTCCCACCAAGTTTCTTTTGTAGCCTAAGTAGCTTTAAATAAATAGATAAAAATTGTTTCCTATAGTTTTCAAAATTAGCTTCTTACACTTGAAGTCACCTATTTTGCCTTTCATAAGCATAACCTTTTCTTTTTTTATTTATGTACTGCTACAATAGGCAAAGAGGGGGAATGGCTATGATCATCAGTGAATTTGATCGTGATAATTTAGTTTTAAGAGACCAGCTTGCGGATCTTTTGAGGCTAACTTGGCCCGATGAATACGGCAAAGAGCCGATGAAAGAGGTAGAGCAATTGCTGACACCGGAGCGTATTGCGGTATCAGCAATTGAAGGAGATGAGTTGCTTGGCTTTGTTGGAGCGATTCCCCAATATGGCAAAACTGGTTGGGAGTTACATCCTTTAGTGGTCGCAAGCTCACATCGTAAACAGCAAATTGGTACTCGCTTAGTTACTTATTTAGAAAAAGAAGTTGCTTCACGTGGTGGAATCGTTATCTATTTGGGGACTGATGACACCGAGGGACAAACTAGTCTGAGTGAAGTCGATTTATTTGATCAAACATTTGAGAAATTAAAAGAAATAAAGAATAAAAATCATCACCCTTACAGCTTTTATGAAAAGTTAGGTTATCAAATCGTCGGAGTAATACCAGATGCCAATGGATGGTACCAACCTGACATTTGGATGGCTAAACGTATTGTAAAAAAAATCAAATAAATTAAATACATGTTACATGCGAATGTTAAAGAAAAAATCAGTGATTTTATTCTTTAGCATTCGCATGTTTTTTTGTTTATAAAAATGACAACTGATATTTTTTTTGCTAAATCCGAACATTCGCGCCTTCTTTTAGCAGGAAGGTTTATTTTCAATAATTATTTTATTTTTTTCTAAATTGTAAAAAAACCTTTAAAATCAGCTATTTTTCTGAAAAAAATGTTGGATATTTCACATTTTTCCGATTATTTTAAAAAAAATCATTCAAAAGGTATTGCTTTTTTAATAATTATTCATTAAAATCTTAAACAACTCAGAAAAAATTAATTATTCTGAAAATTTCGAAAAAAGGGGTACGAGAGATGAAAAAGAAATGGGTATTTAGCATGATAGCTTTGAGTGGGCTAGTACTTGCAGGCTGTTATGGCGGAGGAAGTTCAAATACAAAAAGTAGTAATTCAGCTAATGGCGGTTCTGCTGATGGAGGCGGAGTATTTAATTTAGTCGTACCTCAAGAAATGCCAACTGCAGATTTATCTTTAGCAACAGATACCATTAGTTTTACTGCATTAAATAATGTCTATGAAGGAATTTATCGTTTAGATAAAGACAGTAAACCACAACCAGCAGGTGCGAGTGAACTTGCAGATGTAAGTGACGATGGGTTAACTTATAAAGTCAAATTACGAGAAGATGCAAAATGGTCAAATGGAGATCCTGTGACTGCTGCTGATTATGTTTACGGATGGCAACGGACAGTAGATGCTGCGACAGCTTCTGAATATGCTTATCTTTTTGCACCAGTGGCTAACGCTGAAGATATCACTGCTGGTAAGAAAGACAAATCAGAATTAGGAATCAAAGCAGTAGGCGATTATGAATTAGAAATTACATTAACTAAACCAACGCCATATTTCCAATATTTACTTGCTTTCCCATCATTCTTCCCACAAAATCAATCCGTTGTTGAGAAAAATGGCGATGCTTATGCTTCAGCAAGCGATAAAGCCGTTTACAATGGACCATTTACTTTAGAAGGATTTGATGGGCCAGGAACAGATACTGAATGGTCATATAAGAAAAATGAAAATTACTGGGATAAAGATTCTGTAAAATTATCAGAAATTAAAGTAAGTGTAGTGAAAGAATCTTCTACAGCTTTAAATCTATTCAAAGATGGACAAGCGGATGATGTCATCCTTTCAGGTGAATTAGCCCAACAAAATGCAAATGATCCTGCTTATACTTCTGTCAAAGAAGCACGTACAAGTTACATTGAATTGAATCAACGTGAAAAAGATTCACCGTTTAACAATGTAAACTTAAGAAAAGCCATTTCTTATTCAATCAACCGTGAAGCATTGGTTAAACAAGTGTTAGGTGATGGTTCTGTGGTATCTACTGGATTAATTCCAGCTGATATTTCAAAAAATCCAGAAACAAATGAAGACTTTGCAAAAGAAGCGGGCGAACTTGTTTCTTATGACAAAGCAAAAGCCAAAGAATATTGGGAAAAAGCTAAGAAAGAACTTGGCATTGATTCTCTTGAATTTAACTTGATGGCTTCTGATGATGATGCATCGAAAAAAGTAATTGAATATATCCAAAATTCAATTCAAGAAAACTTAGATGGAATAAAAGTCAAACCAACACCAGTACCGTTTTCTGTTCGTTTAGATCGTTCATCATCAGGTGATTTTGATGCTGTATTAGGTGGATGGGGTGCTGACTATTCTGACCCAAGTAGCTTTACTGATTTATTCACTACAGGTAATTCTTACAACCGTGGACAATGGAGTAATGCGGATTACGATAAAGCAGTAGCAAATTCAAATACAAAAGATGCGAGTGACGAACAAGCACGCTGGGCTGATTTACAAGAAGCAAATAAAATCATGGCCGACGATATGGGTGTCATTCCAGTTTACCAAAAAGCAGAAGGTCACTTAGTCAATGAAAAAATCAAAGGAATTGTTCATCATGCAGCAGGAGCTTCATGGGATTACAAATGGACATACGTAGAAGAATAAGCAATTAGCGCAAAAAAAAGAGGAAGAGATTGAGACAATTGTCTCAATCTCTCTCCTTTAAATTTTTATCAAATAAACGTTAAAATTGCTAATAAGACAGAAAGAGCAAGTAAGATTCCGGCAATGATCAGCCAAAAGGTATACATACCGTAGCTGGCAGACGAGAGTGAAGAAAATTCTGGTTTTTTCTTGCGGTTTCTTGTACGGGCTAAATAAATAGATCGTTGAAAATGATCAAAGAAACCTGAGGAAAAAACCCATAAAAATCCGCCGATAATTAAAAACGGCAACGCACATAAAAATAAATCATTTGATAATTGAGTGAGTGTGAGTGAATGATTCAAACTATTTTTTATCATAATTAGGAGAATCAAGACCACCGCAATTACGTAAGGTAGAAACTTTTTTTTCATCCATTTGCTCCTTTATCTTTGGTTCATTATTAATAATGTAGCGAAACATTTGTCAGAAGTCAAAAGCTAGGGGGAAACATTAGTGAATAGTTATATAAAATATGTATTGAAACGTGTCTTCTTTATGGTAATCACACTTTGGTTGATTGCAACGATTACGTTCTTGTTAATGCAATTATTACCAGGTACACCTTATACCAACCAAGAGCGGTTAAGTCCTGAGACGATTGCTATGCTGAATAAACAAGTAGGTCTTGATAAACCGGTGATTGTCCAATACGGTATTTATTTGTCAAACTTACTTCAAGGAGATTTTGGTATTTCCTTCCAGTTTAAAAATCAACCAGTCGCTAATTTATTGGCTGGAAGAGTCGGTCCATCTTTACAATTAGGACTACAGGCGATTATTTTTGGTACATTTTTTGGCACGATCTTGGGAACCATTTCTGCCATGAAACAAAATACATGGGCAGATACTTCATCCACTTTGATTGCTATTTTAGGACGTTCAATTCCTAACTTTGTCTTTGCGGTTTTACTACAATATATCTTTGCAATTAAATTACATGTCTTGCCAATTGCGAAATGGGATGGTTTTATGTATACAATCCTACCAACTATTGCGTTAGCCATGTCACCTTTAGCTGATTCCGCACGTTTTATTCGAACGGAGATGGTCGAGGTTTTACACAGTGATTATGTTGAATTAGCAAGAGCTAAGGGGTTAAGTCGTTGGGAAATTGCTTTTAAACATGGCCTTCGAAACAGCTTAATTCCATTATTAACATTATTAGGACCTTTAGCCGTTGCTTTGATGACTGGTTCCTTAGTTGTAGAAAATATTTTTGCAATACCAGGTATTGGTGAACAGTTTGTCAAGTCAATTACGACTAATGATTATCCCACTATTATGGCTGTGACCATTCTTTATTCCTTTATGTTGATCTTTGTGATATTAGTGGTAGACCTGCTTTACGGGTTAGTTGATCCAAGAATACGTGTTTCAGAAGGGAGTCGAAGCTAGATGGAATTGTTACCAAAGCGTTATGAAAACATTGCAGATATTCCGGCAGATAAATTTCTTCCGTTGCAAAAAAGTACAGAAGAAGAACGTGAACAAATTGCGACTCCTTCATTGAATTTTATTCAAGATTCTTGGCGCCGTTTAAAGAAAAACAAAGCAGCCGTTGTCTCAATGATTCTATTATCAATCATCATTTTGATTTCGATCATTACTATTTTTGTTTCACCACATAATCCAACCGCTCAAAATGTCGATTATATTAATTTACCTCCCCGTATTCCTGGTATCAATATTGATGGGTTGAATGGGAAGGCAATGGTTGGCGGAGAATTAGTTGATAAATATGCCCAAGCGAATGTCCCTGCGAACGTTAATTTCTTTTTAGGAACAGATGGTTTAGGACGTGACGTGTTGAGTCGTTTATTTATGGGAACAAGAATCTCTTTACTAATCGCGTTTATCGCCGCTCTTTTAGACGTAACAATTGGTGTGGCTTATGGATTGATTTCCGGGTTATTAGGCGGACGTATTGATAATGCCATGCAACGTTTCTTAGAAATCCTATCTGGTATACCTAACTTAGTCGTCATGATTTTAATGCTCGTTGTTTTTGAGCCTGGTATTTTTTCAATCGTCGCAGCGATGGCCATTACGAACTGGATTCCTATGGCTCGTATTGTTCGTGCACAGACATTGAAATTGAAAGATCAAGAATATGTATTAGCAGGAATGACATTAGGTGAATCAAAATTAAAAATTGCTTTTAAACATATTTTACCGAATATCTCAAGCGTCATTATTATCCAAATGATGTTTAGTATACCGACAGCCATTTTCTTTGAAGCCTTTTTAAGTTTCATTGGCTTAGGGCTAACACCACCAGCTGCTTCTTTAGGAACCATGCTTAGCGATGGGTATAAAACATTCTTGTACCTTCCTTATCTATTATGGATTCCTGCAGCTACGTTGTCAGTTATCATGATTGGGTTCAATTTATTAGCTGACGGGCTACGTGATGCCTTTGATCCTAAAATGAAAGAGTGAGTACTATGACAAAAATTCTTGAAGTGAAAGATTTGCAAATCTCATTTGATACGTATGCTGGAAAAGTTCAAGCCATTCGTGGTGTCAATTTTCATTTAAATAAAGGAGAGACCCTAGCGATTGTAGGGGAATCTGGAAGTGGGAAATCAGTCACCACGAGAAGTATTATGAGATTGTTATCAAGTAATGCCAACATTGATTCTGGCGAGATTTTATTCAAAGGCAAGAACATTGTTGAGAAGACAGAAAAAGAAATGCAAAAAATTCGTGGGAAAGAAATTGCCATGATTTTCCAAGATCCGATGACTTCTCTTGATCCAACGATGACGATTGGGAAACAAGTCGCTGAATCTTTACGTAAACACAACAAGGTGTCAAAAAAAGAAGGGCAAGAGGCTGCATTAGAGCTACTAAAATTAGTAGGGATTCCAGATGCTGAGAAACGGATTAATAGTTATCCTCATCAATTTTCAGGAGGTCAGCGCCAACGGATTGTTATCGCCATTGCGTTGATCTGTTATCCAGAAATTTTAATTGCCGATGAACCGACCACGGCTTTAGATGTAACAATTCAGGCTCAAATTTTAGAGCTTTTAAAAGAAATCCAAACAAAAATCGACACATCTATCATTTTCATTACCCATGACCTTGGCGTAGTCGCTAATGTGGCTGATCGTGTAGCAGTTATGTATGGTGGGAAAATTATCGAAGTTGGCACATCAGAAGAAATTTTCTACCATCCGCAACATCCTTATACATGGGGATTATTAGGATCGATGCCAACCTTAGATAGTGGCAATGAGCGACTTTATGCCATTCCAGGTTCGCCACCTGATTTATTGAATCCGCCTAAAGGGGATGCTTTTTATCCCCGAAATGAATTTGCTTTACAAATTGATGCGGAACAGGAACCACCATTTTTTGAATTGTCAAAAACACATAAAGCCGCTACATGGCTATTGGCACCTCAAGCACCAAAAGTCAATCCACCTGAGGAAATTAAGCGACGTTGGGCGATTTTTGAAGAAAAACAAAAAGCATATAGCCAAGGGGGGATGACCAATGCGAAAAAAACTGTTAGAAGTTAAAGGATTGAAGCAATACTTCAATGTGGGCAAAAAAAATGAAGTTCGTGCGGTCAATGACATCAGTTTTCATATTTATGAAGGAGAAACCTTTGGATTAGTTGGTGAATCCGGCAGTGGAAAATCAACGACTGGACGAACAGTTATACGCTTGTATGAGCCAACTGGTGGAGAAATTCTATTCGACGGAAAAGACGTGACCAAACTTAAAGGAAAACAAGAAATGGCTAAGTTTCGCCATGAAGTTCAAATGATTTTTCAAGATCCCTATGCATCATTGAATCCTCGAATGAAAGTTCGAGACATCATTGCAGAAGGAATTGATGTCAATGGTTTGGTAAAATCACCCGACGAACGTTCTGCAAAAGTAGACGAGTTACTCCGTACTGTAGGGTTAAATCCGAGTCATGGCACTCGTTATCCTCATGAGTTTTCAGGGGGGCAACGTCAACGGATCGGGATCGCCCGGGCACTAGCGGTCAATCCTCGCTTTATTATTTGTGATGAGCCCATTTCTGCTTTAGATGTTTCGATTCAAGCACAAGTGGTGAATCTTTTACAAGACCTACAAAAACAAGAGCAATTAACTTACTTATTTATTGCCCATGACTTATCAATGGTCAAACATATTAGTGATCGTATTGGTGTGATGCACAATGGTCGCTTATTAGAAATGGGAACCAGCGATGAGATTTATAATTATGGCGTGCATCCTTACACTGAAAGTTTGTTATCAGCCATTCCGCATCCAGATCCTGATCATGAAAGACAACGCAAAAGAATTAAATATCAAGCAGAGCCTGATGATGGACAAGAACGTTGTTTAAGAGAAATCGCTCCTGAACATTTTGTTTATGCAACCGAGCAAGAAGTGGCTTATTATACGAAAAAATTAAAACAAAAAAAGGAAACCTTACTTGTGACAACCTAGGAGGTAAGTGATTATGCTAAAAGCCTTTAAATTCCGAATTTACCCGACTACTTTACAAAAGCAATGGTTTATTCAAAATTTTGGCTGTGTTCGTTTTACGTATAACCACTTATTAAAAGCTCGACAAGAAAGTTACGCTAAAACAGGTGCCATCGATTATACGGTGACACCTGCCTCTTTAAAAAAGAAGTATCCATTTTTAAAAACAGCGGACAGTCTAGCACTAGCAAACGCCCAATTAAATTTGGATCGTGCATTTCGTAATTACTTTAAAGGTCGTGCAAGTTTTCCTAAGTTAAAAAATAAAAAAAGTATGTGGCAGTCTTATACAACCAACAATCAAAATGGCACCATTTATTTAGAAAAAAATTATTTAAAACTGCCAAAACAAAAAGAACGAATTAAAGTGAATCTTCATCGACCAGTTGAAGGGGTCATTCGATCAGCCACGATTTCAGCTCGTTACAATGAGGTGTTTTATGTCTCTTTACTTTGTGAAGTCTCTGATCAAAACTTAGACGGTTCAAATCGCTGGATTGGCGTAGCATACGATCCACAAAAATTGATTGAAACATCTTCTCCACTGAATGTGCAATTGCCATTACTTAAGCAAACGCAAGACAGCATAAAGATTGCTCAGAGAAAATTATGGATCAAAAGTAAAGCTGCTCAAAAACGGAAAGTTCGTTTAGAAAAGGCTAAGAACTATCAAAAACAAAAGAGAAAAGTCATGGACCTTTATTTGAAGCAAAAATACCAAAAGGAAGATTATTTGGAACAACTCTCAGGAAAACTCATACGTCATTATGATTATTTATTTATTGAAGCTGTGCCAAATGATTGTTTTTCAACGAAATTTTCACTTCAAGATTGGTATAAATTTATTCATAAATTAAGATATAAAGCGCATTGGTATAATAAATCTTTGCTTTTGATTAATATGAATGAGCAGTCTCATCTTTCATGTGATCAAAAAAGTGTAACATTAGAAAAAATCGGAAAACAAGTGATGTTTGATGAAATGAACTAGTAGGAGCACTAGGGATCGCCTTGTTAATAAAAAACACACGATGTTTTTGTTTCTAGGAATTTTCTGTTTAGAAAGAGCTCACTAATTATGATAAACCAAAAAAACAGAGAGGAACGTTTATTGAACGTTACTCTCTGTTTTTTTGATGGGTTTGATAAAACTAGAGAAAAATCCGTTTCGTTTATCATTTTTTTTTTTTATTTTCTAAATTTGAATAATTAGTTTTTTGTGGATGTATTAAAATTCCTTTGTAATTGAAAAAGAATAACAAGGAGCGAAAGTATGAAGAAAAAATTATGCTATATTTCATTACTGGCTACCCCATTTATTTTAGCAGCTTGTAGTGGATCAAAAAGTACCACGGATAGTATGAATATACAAACCTCTCAAAAAAATACCGATGATTCAAAAGCCTCTGAGACAAAGTTTGCTAATTATTTAGAAATAACACCAGAAAATTTACGTATGGTAGCAGATGGTAGTAACGATAAGAAACAAATTGTAATGATTGATATCAAAGCAGTCAATACCTCAGCAGAAAAAACTGGAATTGGGGCGTATGACTTTAGATTAAAGGTAAAAGACAAAGAAGTAACACCTTATGAAAATGCAGAAAACTTTGGTTTAGATATTGAATCTAAAAAAGAAGCAAAAGGAACACTAAGTTTTCAAATTGATAAAGGTGAAAAAGAGTTTACTTTAAGTTATAACCCACACGGAAAAGAACTTGCATCTTGGAAGTTTAATGTAAATTAGGAGGCGTATAGTATGAAAATTGTAGTAGTCGGTCTAGGATATATTGGGTTACCTACAGCATTGATGTTTTCAAAATATGGACAGAAAGTTGTTGGGATAGACGTCAATCAACAAGTAATTGAATCGTTAAATAGTGGAAAAGTCCACATTGAAGAACCACATATACAGGAAACATTAAATGAAGTTGTCAAAAATGGAAATTTCCAAGCAAAGTTAAAACCAGAAGAAGCGGACGTATTTATCCTTTCAGTTCCTACGCCTAATTTAAATGATGAGCACAAATCTTGTGATTTAAGCTATGTGAAGCAGGCAGTAACTAGCATTTTAGAGCATCTACAACCAGGAAATACTGTGATTGTAGAATCAACGATCCCACCTCGAACAATGATCGATGTTGTTAAACCAATGATTGAAGCAGCAGGATTTGTTGTAGGAGAAGATATTTTCCTTGTACATTGTCCAGAAAGAGTATTACCTGGAAAAATTATGCATGAGTTGATTCATAATAATCGTATCATTGGTGGGATTACAGAGCAATGTACAGAAAAAGGAGTAGAAGCTTATAGTACATTCGTTAAAGGGGAATTGATCCGAACAAATACCCAAAATGCAGAAATGTCTAAGTTAATGGAAAATACATTCCGTGATGTAAATATCGCTTTAGCTAATGAATTGGTTCAGATTTCGTTAGATTTAGGAGTGGACGCATTAGAGGTAATCGAGATGGCGAACAAACATCCTCGAGTAAACTTACATTTTCCAGGACCAGGTGTGGGGGGACATTGTTTAGCAGTTGACCCTTACTTTGTCATAGCAGCAAACCCTGATAAAGCCCAATTGATTCGAAGTGCTAGAAAAATTAACACTGGCATGCCTGAATATGTCGTTCAATGGATCGATCGAATTATGGAAGAAATGAAAGGGCAAAAAGTCACATTATTTGGTGCAACCTACAAAGGAAACACCGATGATATGAGAGAAAGTCCATCTGTGGAAATCTATGAGCATCTGCAATCCAAAAAATATGAAGTAAGTTTCTATGACCCTTATGTAGAAGCTCAGATTCTTGAAAAAGATATCGAAAAGGCTGTTAAAAACGCTGATCTAATCGTTGTGTTAACGGATCACGATGCCTTTAAAGAATTATCACCAGAAACATTGAGCCATATGAACAAACAAGTTATTTTTGATACGAAAGATATTGTAGAAAAATATGGAGAAGCACACTACTTGAATTTTGGAAAACTTGAAAAAGGATACAAAAATATCGCAATGTCTACAACTGAGGCGATATGCTAAGAGTATTATTAATTACTCAAAATTTTTCTCCAGAAATAGGAAGTGCGGCAAATCGATTAACCAAATTATACGAGAGTTTATCGAATGAAGATGAAATTGAAGTTTCTGTTTTAACTTCCAATCCGCGTTATCCAAATAAAAAACTATATGAAGAGAATCCAATTTTTAAACAAAAATTGGATTCTCAAACTAGTATCGAATGTATTTCTCCATTTTTTAAAAAATACCACAAAAGTTTTATTCTACGATTGATCATTTACTTGGAATTTTTAGTAAAAGGTTATTTTAAGGGGAAAAAACTTGCACAAAATACAGATGTTGTTGTAGCTTCTACGCCCAATTTTTTTTCAGGTATTCTCGGTGTTTTACTGAAAAAAAAGAAATTAATTTTAGATGTTAGAGATCTTTGGCCCAAATCAGTAGAAGGAGTCAAAAAACACAAAACAACACGCTTTCATAAGATGATCTACAAAATTGCTTACAAAGCTGAAAAATGGATGTACCAGTCAGCTGACCATATTGTGATCAATAGTGAAGGTTTTTTATCCCATTTGCTTGCCTTAGGAATTAATAAAGAAAAAATCACTTTTATACCTAACCCAATCACTTTAGAGGAGTTAGAAAAAGGGGGAAGCCATTTAGAAAAGAATAAAGAAACAACGACTACTAAAGTGGTTTATGCAGGCAATGTCGGTAGAGCGCAAGAAATGCAGCCATTAATCAAACTGATTGATGCTTATAAAAATTCGTCAGAACATACCTTTACGATCATTCCATATGGTGTAGATACAGAATCATTTATCCAACAAATAAAAAAAATCAATGCCTCAAATGTCAAAATATTAAAGCCACAGCCAAGAGAAATCGTCTTTGATTATTTAGCAAATGCGACGATTGGCTATGTTGGACTCATTGACATAGAGGAATTTCGTGATGTGATCCCAGGAAAAATAATTGATTATTTTGGAAGTGGGACAGCAGTCATTGCTAATTTAGAAGGTTATTCACAAAAAATTATTCAACAATCTAGTGGTGGCATTACCATGGAAGATAGTTCAAATGTTCATAAGTTGATGGTGAATCGGAAAATGCAATATGAGTTAGCAAAAAACGGATTAATTTTTGCTAAAAAACATTATTCATGGGATAAAAATTATCAACGATTTTTAAAAATAATCAAGGGAATTTAGCATGAAAAAAATACAAATGTATGTTTGGAATACTTTTGAAAATGACGCAAGAGTCATGAGAGAGTGTACGGCTTTGTCTGAAGAAGGGTTTTACGTCCATTTGATTTGTTTGATGAATGAAAAAGAAAGTCTCAAGAAAATCGAGCACCCTGCCCCTTACTTTACCGTGCGGCGTTTAAAAAGAGCAAATCTAAAAAAAACTTTAATGATGTTAGCATTTGTTTTTTTTATGTTGCTACATATTGGCTGGTTAAAATCGGCAGGAGTTATTTTATTAATAAGTGTGTTACTCCATAACAAAAAATGTTGGGCAATCGTAAATAAAGTCTACCTTATTATAAAAATGACGTGTGTGAATCTTTTTAAGTCTTCTGATATTTATCATGCAAATGATATCAATACCTTACCTCAAACAATTATAAACGCAAAAATTTTTCACCGTAAAAAATTAATTTACGATTCTCATGAGATACAAATTAGTCGTACAGGTTATAATGAAAAACTTTATTATTTTATTGAAAAAAATCTTTTAAGATATGTCGATGTCTACATTCATGAAAATGATACGAGAGCTGATTTTGTCGAAAAAGTTTATGGCATTAAGCCTCAGGTCATTCATAATTATCCTGTTTGTTATGAGGCAACACACATAAATAAAATCAATCTACATGAATTGTTAGCCATTGATGAAAATGAACCTATCTTGCTCTATCAAGGTGGAATACAACGAGATAGAGGATTAGAAAAACTGATCCAAGCTGTCGCTTTATTAGATCAAGGAACATTGGTATTGATAGGTGATGGTCGATTAAGACAATCATTAATTACATTAACAAAACAACTAAATCTCACCAATCGGGTAAAATTTTTGGATAAAGTTTATATGGAGACGTTAAAATGTTACACCGTATCGGCCACGATTGGTTTTCAAGTCTTACAAAATACTTGTATGAATCACTATTCTGCCTCATCGAATAAATTATTTGAATATATTATGGCAGAAGTACCGGTTGTTGCTTGTAGTTTTCCAGAAATCGCCAAAGTCGTAGGAACCTGGGATGTGGGAGAAATCGTGGACTCTCATAGTGTGCATTCTATTCGACTAGGAATTGAAAAGCTTTTAACTAACGGAGAACGTTATCAAGCATGTAAAAGGAATTGTCAAGATGCAAAGAAGGTTTATAACTGGGAACAAGAAAAAAATAAATTTTTAAAATTGTATGCAGATTAATGGAGGGACTAGTGGAAAACAACGAAAAATTAAAACAATTAACCGAACAGCTAAAAAAAGAAAATGAACAATTAAAAAATAAATTAGAAAAGAAAGAATCAATAACTAAGGACTTAAAAAGCATTATTTTAAAGGATACTGCCGTAAAAGAAGAAGCAGCAAAATTAATTGAAAACTTGGAACAAGTAGTTAAAAAACAAAAAAAACAAATTGAAGAGTTACAAATAGCTGATACAGCTACACCTCCTCAGAAAAAGGAAAATATTACAGTTGTTTCAAATAACAAGAAAAGCTTTATTTATCGTTCGAAGCAGCTATTGAAAAAAAGTCCAACCGTAGTGAAACTTTACATGTGGCTAAAGAAATCGAGGGGGTAAGAAGAAAATGTCACAATCTCAAAATCAGGAATTAAATCAAATTTTAGCTGATGTTCATACAATAAAACTGCGATTACTAGAAAAAGTCAATGCGAGTGTATTAGATAATGAACAATTATTGAATGCATCGAAGTGGTATTACAAGAACTCTCAAAATAGTGTGTTGTTGGAGAAAAATAAAGCAACGCTGTGTTTTAAAAATACAGAAAAGAAAACCAACTATATTTCTTATTTAGAAAAAAATAATTCTTTTACTGTTTTTCCAAGTCAGAAAATCCCCTTTTACTCGAAAGATAAATTTAAAATCTATCTAAAAATCAAAGCGATCGAAGGCAATTTATCTCTGGTTATTATTGAATATTCAGACAAAGAAAAAATTCAAACGACTTTTCTTGAAGCAAACAAAGAACAAATTTTCAAAGTACTACCAGAAACGCAACAGGTGCGAATCGCTTTTCGAATTTCTGGCAACAGCGAAGTAGAAATTGAGCAATTTACGATTGAAAGAGTTCATAATTTACTTTCACTCAATGCTACTGAACAAAATAAAAAGTATATTAAAGATTTAAAAATTGCTTGTATCTTAGATGAATTTAGTATGACTTGTTTTGGGGAAGAAGCACAGCTGATTCCATTTACACCTCAAACTTGGAAACAAGTCCTTTCACAAAATCATCCAGATTTATTATTAGTCGAGTCAGCATGGCACGGAAATAACCGTACTTGGGAATACAAAATTGGTAAATATCATGGAGAAGATCGGTCAGAAATAAAAGAACTCATTCAGTGGTGCAAAGAAAAAGAAGTTCCCACTGTTTTTTGGAATAAAGAAGATCCGTTTCATTTTGATAAATTTATTGAAACAGCAAAATTGTTTGACTATATCTTCACAACAGATGTAAGTATGGTACCGAAATATGAAAAGGTGACGAAGAAGAAAAATGTTTCTCACTTGTCATTTGCTGCACAGCCATCTATTCATAATCCAACGAAAATAATGAAAAGCCGTGAAGAAAAGATTTGTTTTGCAGGTACTTATTATGCCAATCGACATGAAGAAAGAAAAAAAGATTTGAATGTTTTATTATCACTTGCAAAAGAGTACGGTTTAGATATTTTTGATCGGAATTATTATAGACAGGAACCAGAATTTAAATATCCAAAAGAATTTCGAGAAAACATTGTTGGCACATTGCATTATTCTGAAATTTTAAATGCCTACAAAGGATACAAATTTCTTTTAAATGTGAATAGTGTCAAGCATTCAGAATCGATGTTTTCTAGACGTGTATTTGAAGGATTAGCTTGTGGCACCCCAATTATTAGTAACTATTCAAAAGGAATTAAAACACTATTTAAACGCATCGTTACAGCAGGAGAAACCACAGAAGAACTCAAGCCTGTACTTACAAAATTATTTTATGATGAATATGAATATCGAAAAAATTCGATCCAAGGAATCAGGGAAGTCTACCAAAACCATTTATATGAGCATCGAATGCGTAAAATCTTGAGTTGTCTTAACATTGACGTGTTAGATCAAGAAAAGAGTGTCACCATGTGTGGTTTTGCTAACAGTGAGTTAGAGGTAGTGAAACTGATTGAACTCTACCAAAAACAAAGTTACTCACAAAAACAATTGGTGATCTTTATCTCACATTTTAGAGGGTTCGAACACACGCTAAATCAATACAACCAAGAAAATTGTCAAATCATCTTATGGAGCTATATGAACCAATATTACAAACTAACAGATATTTTCTCAAGTGATTATATATCGTTTGTTTCTTTAAATCATTATTATGGTGAAAATTATTTATTGGATTTAATGATTGCGGAAAAATATTCAAAAGCAGATATCATTGGCAAAGAAAATTATTACGAACGAGAAAAAGACACAGATGTGATAATGGAAAAGCAGCGAGAAGCAGAATATTTATATACAAATAATTTAAATGTCTATTCTTCTATCTTTTCAACGAAGTTGAAGACAAATGGTTCAATTCAATCTTTTATTGACCGATTAGTAGCGAGTCCATCCTTGCGTTCTTTATTCGAACAAGGAATGACGATGTATAGTTCAGATAAATATAATTTTGTAAAAAATGGAAGAGATTTAACCAGTGATGCTGTAAAAAGAATAACTATTTAGAGGAAAGGGGAGTTCTGATTGCGTACTTTAAAAGTACTATTGTATGGAGATATCGATCTGAACTTTATGGATGGTTCAGCGGTTTGGCTTATCTCTATGGCACAGATGCTTACACAAAATCAAAACATTGAAGTAGATTTATTAATTAAGGCACCAAGAAAACAAAAGTATCTCATTGAATCATTAGATGGTATCCCAAATTTACATTTGATTGAGCCATATGCGAAAAAAGAACGTTATCCGTTTATTCCAAGCAATCGATTAGATGTTGAAACAGCTGTTAAAATTATGGATCATTTGAACCAAGAAAATAACTACCATTTGGTGATTATTCGTGGACAAAATTTAGCATTGGAATTGTCCAAAGTCTCTTCTTTAAAAGAAAAAACAGTTCCTTATATTACCGATTTTCGTCATGATAAAAAGGAATCCACAAGCGAAGAAAGACGAAATTTAACTTATATTTACGATGAATTTCAACATATTTTTCTACAAACGAAAGAAACAAAACGTGCGTTTGAGAAGTTATTGAAAGTCGATGGCCATAAAGTGGTTCTGTTATCTCCGATGGTTCCAAACGTTGAAGAGACACCTCAATTTCAAAATAAAAACAACCAATTGGTTTATGCTGGTAAATTTCATGAGGATTGGCATACAGAAGAAATTATTCAAGCAGCAATCCATATGAAAGAGCAACAAAAAGACATCAATTTTCTAATCATTGGCGATAAATTTCAGGATCGATTAAGAGAAAAAGAAAACGTTTTGCGAATACGAAAACAATTAAATGAACTAGAAAATATCAACTGGTTAGGTGCAGTTTCTAGAAAAAGATCACAAGAATTGATTAAAGAGTCAGATATTGGTATTGCTTGGCGAAGTGCTTATATAGACAACGATGAAAGTGTCGAATTGTCTTGCAAATTATTAGAATATGCTCGTATAGGGAAACCAGCGATTTTAAGAAAAACCAAAATGCACGTGGAATTACTAGGAGAAGATTATCCACTTTATGCGAATACGCCAGAAGAATTTGAAGAAAAAGTATTTTTAGCGACAACTGATGATGCCATATATATAGAAAGTGCTCGGCAAATGTTTGAGGCTGTTCATAATTATACGTATCAAGCTTCTTATAATCGTTTACATGACTTTTTGTGGTCTCATCAAAAAGACAAGAAAAAAATTGTCTTTGCGGGTCATGACTTAAAATTTGCCCGCATGCTCATCAACTATTTTGAATCAAAAGAAGATTATGAAGTAAGAATTGATCAATGGGAAAATCATACGAAACACGATGAAGATCATAGTAAAAAATGTGTGGAATGGGCAGATATTGTTTTTTGTGAATGGGGCTTAGGAAATGCGCAATGGTATTCCCAACATAAAAAGAAACAGCAAAAATTGATTGTTCGCTTGCACTTCCAAGAAAAAGATCTTGCTTATCCAAGAAAATTCAACATGGAAAATATTGATAAAATTATTGTAATTACTGCTTATATGTTTGAAGAATTTGCCCGAATATTTGGCATTCCTAGACACAAAATGATTTATATTGATAATTTAGTTGATACCAAAGAGTTAACGACACAAAAAACTAAAGATAGTAGCTTAAATCTAGGGATATTAGGTATCTTACCTGCAAGAAAAAGACTTGATTTAGCAGTGGATGTCTTTGAAAAACTATGGGAGAAAGACAATCGTTATAAATTATTCGTCAAAGGGAAATTACCTCAAGAATTGCCGTGGCTAATGGGTAGAAAAAAAGAGAAGGAATACTATGATCAGTTATTCAATCGCATCAATTCAGCACCTTGGCGAAAAAATATCATCTTTGAAAAGCATGGTTCAGATATTGCGGATTGGTTTAAAAAGATCGGTTATCTACTTTCAACAAGTGACTATGAAGGATCTCACGTAGCGGTTTCAGAGGCAATGGCCTCAGGAACAGTTCCTATTATTCGTAATTGGAAAGGGGCAGAGACCATCTATCCAGGAGAATTTATTCAACCAACGATTGAAAAAATGGTGGAAAAAATTGAAGAAGTTGTTCCTACAAAAGAATATAGAGAAAAATTAAAAACATTTGCGGATCATAAATTTTCTAAAGAAGAAATCTGTGATGAAATCGAAACATTAATCGAAACTTTATATAAGAGATAATCCCATATGATTTTTAGGAAGTGATTAATAGTGAATAATGTATGGGACAAAATAGAAAAAAAAATAAAATCCTATCGAACGATTTATTACCTCTCAAAGTTTGAAAAAAGGAATATTTATAGTGGATTTAGAATTGGTTTATTATGGGATTTTTTAAATCCATTGATTCAAATTATGATTTATTACTTTGTTTTTAATATTCGATTAGGAAGTGATCGGTTTTTAAGTGACAATATTCCCTATATTTTTTGGTTAATTGGTGGATTAATTCCGTGGTTATTTATGAATGCAACCATTGTCCAAGGTTCAAAAAGTATGTTGCAAAAAATCAGTTTAGCTACACGAGTAGGATTTCCTAGTAAAGTATTGCCAATGATCACTTTATACACTAATCTTAGTCGATTTTTGTTAATGTTACTAATTTTTACAGGGTTGCTTATTATCAATCAGGTACCTCTTACTTTGTATATTCTTCAGTTGTTTTACTACATTCCATTTATGATATTTTTTTTATACAGTCTGACTTTATTACTTTCAATACTCACGATCATTTTTAGAGATATGACAAATATTATCTCATCTATGATGAAAATATTGTTTTATATGTCTGGAATTACTGTAGTGATTAATAGTAAGGAAAACGGATTAATCGATCAAATTTTAGCACTAAACCCCATTAATTACTTTATAGAAGGAATAAGACATTCATTCTTGTCAACAAATTTATTTTATGAAAATAAAGGGTTGATGCTATTTATGATAACCAGTACTTTGCTTATTTATTTAACAGGAATCTTACTTTATAAAAAATATCAAGAAAAATTATTTGAATATTTGTAAAAGGAGGAATTCTTACGGTCACGATTAAACATGTGTATAAATACTTTCAAGTGTCTGAAGAAGAAAAGTTCAAATCAGCAAAAAGTAGAATGAAAAAAAAAAATACTTCTGTGCACTTAATAACATTAATTTAGAAATCAAAAATGGCAGTTTCATCGGGATTATTGGCTTAAATGGTTCTGGCAAATCAACCTTGTCCAATGTATTAGCTGGCATTTTAACCCCTGATTATGGGGAAGTATCCATTGATGGTACTATTTCTTTATTAGGTGTGTCCGCTGGATTAAACCCTAACTTAACAGGTAGAGACAATATTTATCAAAAATGTTTGTATTTAGGTTATTCCATCAGACAAATTAAAAGAATAGAAAAGCAAATTATTGAATTTGCTGAAATCAATGGATTTATTGATGAACCGGTCAAAAATTACTCAGCTGGGATGAAAGCACGCTTAGGTTTTGCGATTGCCATACAAAATACACCGAATGTACTGATCATCGATGAAGCATTATCTGTCGGTGATGCCAACTTTTATGGGAAATGTCTGAATGAGATTAATCGTTTAAACCAATTAGGTTCTACGATTATCTTTATCAGTCATTCACTAGCTCAAATTGAAGCAGTCTGTCAAGAAACAATCTGGATTCATGAAGGAAAAATTAAGCAAAGAGGCGCTACAGCAAAAGTTATAAAAGCCTATAAATTATATGTCGCAGAATATAAAAAAAATAGACAAAAACTTTCGAAGCGTTTATATGAAAAAGCCGAGATAAAAAAACGTCCCCAAAAGGGCGTGAAAAAAGTAGAACAGTTTGTTTTAGGTAGTAGTTATCTCCTATTACTGATTCTTTTACTTTATTCGCTGTCTATTATTTTTTAAAGAAGGAAGGAAAGCAATGAAAAAAATAATGTTTGTTTTTGGAACAAGACCAGAAGCAATAAAAATGGCACCTGTTATTAATGAAATTAAAAAAAACAAACGATTTAACTTAGTGAATGTAATTACAGCACAGCATAGAGAAATGCTGGATCAAGTCATTGATTATTTTGATATTCCAGTACATTATGACTTAAATATTATGACTAAAAATCAGACGTTATCTTTGATTACTGCTTTAGTCATTGAGCGTTTAGAAGAAGTCATTGTATACGAAAAACCAGATATGATCGTGGTACATGGGGATACCACTACTACAATGGCTGCAAGCCTCGTAGGATTTTATAATCATATACCAATTGCTCACGTTGAAGCAGGGTTAAGGACAAATGACTTATATTCACCATTTCCAGAAGAATTCAATCGAACTTTGGTGGATAAAATTTCAACGTTACATTTTGCTCCAACCAGTCGTTCAAAAGAGAATCTTTTGGAGGAAAAAATTGATTCTCAAAAAATATCTATTACAGGAAATACCTCGATTGATGCGCTAGATTTAACCATTACTGAGGATTATCATCATCCAGTATTAGATCAAGTGAATCCGCAAAATCAATTTATTTTATTAACTACTCATCGTCGAGAAAATTTTGGTGATACACTAACTTCAATTTTTCAAGTAGTTCTTGATATCGTTAATAAGTACCAAACAATTGAATTTATCTTCCCTGTTCATCCGAATCCACGTGTTAGTGAATTGGCTTACCAAATGTTGGGAAATCAAGAAAGAATCCATCTCATTGATCCACTGAATGTATTTGACTTTCATAACATTGCCAAAAGAAGCTTTATTATTATGAGTGATTCAGGCGGTGTTCAAGAAGAAGGACCTTCTTTTGATAAGCCTATTTTAGTCTTGCGTGATGTCACAGAACGACCAGAAGGAGTGGAAGCAGGAGCTTTAAAACTTGTAGGATCAGATAAACAAAAGATAATGACCGAATTAGAAAGATTGATTAATGATCAGGACTACTATCAGAAAATTTCTTCTGTTAAAAATCCGTATGGAGATGGAAAAGCCTCCCAAAGAATTATCGAAACGATTGAAGCTTATTTTGATCAATAAGATCAAAATAAGCGATAAATAGATATAAAAAGAAGCCTCCTTATTGTTAATTAATAGAAGAAAATTGGCGGTGAGTGTTATTCTTAAAATTGATCAAGAATTATTGGATAATCAAAAATTAAAAATCGAGTTTCATTTACAAACAGATAAAGAGAAAAAATATGAATATAGTTATTACGTTTATCGAGATGGCAAGGTGACATATAGAAAAGATAAATATAGCTTGCTCATTCCAAATTACTGTGAATGTCTTGAAATTCCTCTTGTTTTTAGTGGAGCTTATCGAGTGTTGATTTTTCTAAAAGAAGATGGAAAAGTCATACAAAAAATCAGTACGACAGAAAGAGTCTATGATGCGAGAAAAGCAACAGAGATTTTCACAACATTTGAGAATGAGAAAGTCTTTTTCCATGATATTCCAATTAAATACATGTTTGAAAAACATAATCAATCCAACCAATTAGCAATTGTTTTCTCGGGAATCTATAAAGATGAATTTCGAGGAATAAAAGATGCAGCAAAATATAATTATATTCGAACGTTAGAACCAATAAAAATCAACAAACTTTTTATTTTGGATAATTATTTTGGAAAGTTCTGTTATTATTTAGGAGAAGATGGCAACAGTCTTTATGAATCGGCCACTTTAGCTTTGATAACTAAGATCATGAACCAATTAAATGTGCCAAAAGAAAATGTTCTGACGATCGGTTCAAGTAAAGGTGGGACAGCAGCCTTATATTTTGGACTTAAGTATGGCTATCAGCATATTATTGTGGGCGCACCTCAAATTTTTCCTGGAAAATATTTAAAAAATATTTTGAGTAAGCGGTCGACATTTATTTCTAAACGATTATTTGAAATTATCAATGAAGAAGAACCCTTTAGTTTTGAACGGTTTAATCGATTAATTACGAATGAGTTAATCATGTGTGATCATAAACCAAATATCTCTATTCATATCGGTTCAGGAGATACCTTGTATCAAACGGATATTCTTCCTTTTCAAAAATTATGTATCAAACAAGGAATCAATCCATTCATTGAAGTGAGTGATTATTCAGATCACGGATTAACAGGAACATATTTCTCTCCTTTCTTGCTTCAACGTTTGGATAAATTATTATAAATTTTTAAAAGCTATTTAATGAGACTAAGGACACATCGATGAAGGCTATAGGCCTCACGGTGTGTCCTTGGTCTCTAATTTCTTTATTTTGTACTATAAAAAAATAGAATACTAAATTTACTTACCTACAAGTTCACTTCCATCGATTTGAACCATTGGAGTAATGACTGAATAATTAGTATCAACAATGTAATAATATTTCGCATTTGGATAAGTATTAATATCAAAACATGCTTCTAATGTTGTTGTGTCACGTTGGGGGTTATCTAAAAGTAGCATATCTATTTTAGTAGCAGTATTTTCCTCAAATACCGGACTGTCTGAACTATACAAGTAGTAACCAACTTTTACACCTAGTTCATTATGGTTCTTTGTTTTTGTTGCTACTAATTTATTATCGACTATAGATAATGATGTGATTGTTTCCCCCAAAGTATCACTACTTAAATTTTTATATGAAATGGTAGTATCTTTATTTGTATCTGCTACTAATTCAGTAGATGATTTCTCTGAGGGATTGACATCAGCAATTACATTGGTTGATGTTAATAAAGTTTGAGTTAACGTTCCAGTAAGCATAAATAATGTGAATAATCGTTTTTTTAACATTGTATCTCTCCTAAAATTTTTTATTGGGAATTTCATTTTTAAAATAACTAATTTTATTGGTTGTTAACCTCCTTTTTTTAATATAGTGGAATATTCATTAGCTAATGAGTACGCCATTATATTAAACTAAAATCTCAATAAAGTGTGTTCTAATATTGGTTTTTTTTAAGTGGAAAATATTATAAAAATAACTTTTTATATATTTTTTTAAATTTTGAGATCAAATAATAGAATTATATTCTTCACCCTTGCTTTTTATCATTAAATTTAACTGATTTAGGCAGAAGTCGCCCATCCACTATAGGTGGGTGAGACATGTCGTTTTTTCGAGTGATCAAAGAACATTCGAAAAAACGACAGATTGCTTGATACAAAACAGCCTTTTTATGATTTCTTGTCATAAATGCTTTTGCCTCAACCTTATTCGTTGAATGACACAAACGTGACTGGTACCTTTGAATAGTTACAGCACGAGGAAAAGAAAATGAAGAGCTTACGATTGTAGCAAAAAGCTTGATTACAGAAAAAATTAACAAGTCGTATTCGTCATATCAAAGATGGACAAACAGTTATTGAAAAAAATGATCGTACAAAAAAACTAGTCAAGCTGAATTGATCCATAGATCGATTCAGCTCGACTAGTTTAAAGTTAGACTGGGACAATCATCAATTTTTTCTGATGACTGTCCCAGTGTTTTTTTAGGCAATGAACTTAGATTAGAGTGTTAGAGTATGGATAGGAAAATCTGAGAGAATATTTGTGGATATCTCAACATTCATTACCTTAAAACAAATTTTAGCAGAAAATAAATAGTGAAATAATTATTTTTATGAATGATTGATCAAAAAAAAATAATGGATGGTAAAAAAAAAACAGTATAATCGCCAACATAACGGAACTAACCGTTTAAAATATTCTTTTCATCACTACTATTTCTATAGGTGGATCCATTTGTGGATGAACGGAAAGAAGAAAGGAAAAAAGAAAGAACAAATGAAAAAAGCCAAAAAAAGCATACAACTGTTAACTATTTCTTTTTTGGTGGCGCCCATGGTTTTAACCACTCACTCCGCTTTTGCTTTTGAAGAAAAAGAAATTTCAGAACAAAATACGTTGTTAGAATCATCCAGTGTCACAGAAAGTACAGTAGATGCAATGGATAAAACATCTAAAATAACTATTATGATTGATCCTGTATTAATTGATCGTGTGCAATTGAAGACACAAGATGGACAAGTGTTGACAGGCTCACAAGATGGTGTACTAGAAGTTGAAACAGGAACAAAGCTATCTTACACTATTTTAGCAGATGAAGAACAAGAGTCATTGGCTCTTTCGATTAATGGAGGAGAGGAAATCGATTTAAGTACTCAAACATTTGTAGTTGGAACCCAAAATATTTTTATCACAGCTTTGATTGAAACGACTCCTGATGTACCGGTCGAAGATCCTTCTAAACCAAACGAAGATAATCCAATAACAGATTCTTCAACGAGTGAGTCAGAGGAAAAAACAGAATCTTCAACGGATAAAACGACTAATTCAAGTGATTCTTCCAATAGTCCAGAGCAAGGCACGAATACAGAAACTAGCGGAAGTCATTCGAATCAATCAAAACCTGCACATTCATCAAGTCCTGAACAACCTAAAGAAGAATCAACTAATCAAACGACAAGTAGCGTTGACAACACTTTGAACAAAGAAACAACTCCACCAGCAAAAGAAAAGGAAAATGGAGCAATGAAAGAGGCGAAAGAACCAGCAAGTCCTAGTGAAAATTTTGTCACAAAGAAACCAATAAATGAGGTTCTTTCTACCAATACGAATGAGCAACAACAAGCAATTGTTCAAGAAGCATTAAGACATCTCGGTAAACAATATCTCTGGGGCGCAAAGGGTCCAAATCAATTTGATTGTTCTGGGCTAGCATACTATGTCTATCTGCGTGCTACCGGGCACTTTATTGGTATATGGACAGGCGAACAACAATATGCAGGGACACAAATTCCAATAAATCAAGCACAACCAGGAGACTTACTTTTTTGGGGCTCATCAACAGGTGCCACCACTCATGTCGGTATCTATTTAGGAGAGAATCAATTTATTCATGCCCCACAGCCGGGGGAAGCAGTGAAAATAACTTCTATTTCCGAATATACACCAGATTTTGCTGTGCGCATTGATTTGTCGAAGCAAGGAAATGAGGATCTTTTCAATTCTTCTATTCCAAATAAATTTGATGAGCCATTGGCATTTACTCCAAATCAATCAACAAAGGTTTTTTTAGAGAAAATTGCGGAAGATGCCCGTGAAATTGGGCAAAAAGAAGGGATTTATGCGTCCGTTATGCTTGCACAAGCTATTTTAGAAAGTGGTTCTGGCAATAGTCAATTGTCAAGAGAGCCAAACTATAATCTCTTTGGAATTAAAGGTAGTTACAAAGGGGAGAGTATAACATTTGAAACCGTTGAACAGGACAATACTGGTAAAAGTTACCAAGTAAAAGCCGAATTTTGTAAATATCCTTCTTATAAAGAAAGTTTAGAAAATTATGCACAGTTAATCAAAGAAGGAATAGCTGGCAATAAAGATTTTTATAAACCTGTGTGGAAATCTGAAACTGCAAATTACCAAGAAGCAACTAATTATCTTCAAGGTCGCTATGCCACCGATCAACAGTATGCACAAAAACTGAATAAAATTATTGAAACCTATGATTTAACTCAGTATGATAAGGAATCAGATTATAGAAAAAATAAGTGGCTAAGCATCCCACTTTCAACCAATAGTTTACTCCATGAAAACAGGTCAAAAGAAAAAAATATAACCTATTACTTCACAAGTAGCAAGGTGCTTTCGATTTTTGATTTGTGGCATTACTTTTCTTTAAAGAAAATTCCAGAACAACAACAAGTAAAAACAATTAAGGCCAATGAGTTAACACCAATTAGACAAGCCATACTAAAAAAAGTGTATTTGCTTCACTTACTGTTACAAAAAGAAGATGAATTTCCCGGAAAAAAAGAGCTATGATTTGTTTGGACAAAGTACGTAAGTGATAGAAAGGAATGAAAATTTTTGGTAAACACATACATTAATTACTGGAAAAAAAGCTTTGATTACAAGAGTAAAGCAAATTTAACAGAGTTGTTTCATGCTTTAGCAGGTAATCTTGTTGTTATTTTAATTTTTATCCTTTTAGGCTTTATAGTGCCAGTAACATGGGAAAATTTAATTGTAAATGCAATGTACATCGTTGAATTTTTGATGATCATTCCAACAATTGCTCTAATTGTTCGACTAGTCAAAAATGCTTCTGACAAAAAAGCAAAATAAGAAAAGTTTGATCTAAACAATCAGATTTAATCACTTATCCTTTTTATGATCAAGATTTTATCAATTACAAACTAGCTAAATGCTTAAGTAATAGAAATCAACAATAAAGAAAATAAAAAAGTACGTCTCTAAAATAAGAGGCGTATTTTTTTATAAATAAATGGATAGATTCGTTTGGCTTACATAAACCGTGTAAAGATTGTGCGATTAAACACTATGATTAGTTCTAAAAGATGCGATGTGTATTGAAAGTCACCTATGAGTGTGTGTTTATTATTATTTTTATTTCTGATTAAAATGACAAGAAATATTCTAAAAAGATGACATTAAAATCTAAGTGGATGGAGGGAGAATATGAAAGAAAAATCGAGAAAGTTTTTTAATTTAATGTTAATCGCAACAATTGTAGTCATGGTGATTCTCTTAAAACAATCGGTCGATAAAAAATATGAGTGGTACATGGTTTTTTTATCGCTTAATTTTGTCTACTTATTGTTTAAAATTGTTACTTCCTATTTTTATCAGAAATATGAAGGGGGTACCCAAGCGTATAGTATCACAGCGATTGTTCCATTTTATAATGAATCAGTCACTTCCATTAAAAAGATGCTTGTGTCACTAGAAAAACAAACGACTGTAGTGAATGAAATCATCTTTATTGATGATGGGAGTCATAGTAAGGAAGGTTATGATTATTTACAGCAACTTCAACACCATAGCCTAAAAATAATCGTTCATCGTTTTGAACAAAATAAAGGAAAAAAAGCTGCCCTAATGTGGGGAATCAAACATGCTAGTGGAGAACTTATCTTACTGTCTGATTCTGACAGTGAATTAGACCCAAGAGCAGTAGAGGAGTTAAAAAAACCGTTTGATAATCCTAAAGTAGGAACGGTCTGCGGACAAATAAGAGTAAGAAATTACAAACATTCATTTTTAACTAAAATGCAACGATTTATCTATTTTAATGCTTTTGAAGTAGGTCGAGCTTCTCAGAGTTTGTTTAATCATATTGTTGTAGCTTCAGGTGCATTAAGCATGCACAGAAAAAAAGTATTTGATGATCATTCTTTAAAAGTTTTAGAAAAAAGTAAATTTATGGGAATAAATTGTAATACTGGTGATGATAGACTCCTAACAGATATTACCAATCAAAAAAATTATCTGTCGATTTATCAAAGTAGCGCCATTTGTTATACAGATGTCCCTGAAAAAGCAACAAAATATTTTAAGCAACAAGTGCGATGGTTAAAATCCGGTTATTTACAATCCTTGTATTCAGTCAGACATTGTTGGAAGAAACCATTTTTATTAATCTATCAGTTACTTGAATCCTATCTTTGGTTAATGAATTTAGGTATCACACTCATTTTTGTTGATGTAACCAATTTTTTACTTAGCCAACAATTAATTTTTATATGGATGTCCTACCATATACTCGTTGCTTTAATCGGATCAATGAGAATAAAAACACTAGGTATAGTGAATTATTTTGTTTCGATTATTTATAGTTTGGTTTATGGCGTCATACTTGTAGGCTTAAGAATTTATTCATTATTAACAATCTGGAAAACCGGATGGAATACCAGATAATTTTAATAGGAGGAAACAATGAAACAAGATTTATTAAAAAAAATTGAATTAAAAACAGCCAAAATTGGTATTATTGGATTAGGATATGTAGGATTGCCATTGGCGATAGAGTGCGCAAAAAAAGGATTCCATACCGTAGGATTAGATGTAAACAATGAAAAAATTCAGTCTTTATTAACAGCTACAAGTTATGTAGATGATGTAAAAGACCAAGAAATTGAAGCAATATTAGAAAAAAATACCTTCGTTCCTTCAACTGATTTTTCTATGGTGAAAGACTTAGAAATCCTGATCATTTGTGTGCCAACACCTTTAGATAACCATTATCAACCGAATGTAAAATACATTCAACATGCAGGAAATTTAATTGCTGAGTTTTTAAGTAAAAATAGCGTAGTTGTCTTAGAATCAACCACTTACCCAGGAACAACCAGAGAATTATTAAAACCCATTCTCGAATCTACTGGTAAAATCTGTGAACAAGATTTTTATTTAGGCTTTTCACCTGAAAGAGTGGACCCAGGGAATAAGTTGTATACGACTAAAAATACTCCTAAAGTTGTAAGTGGTATTGGCGCAGATGCTTTAGAGGTGATCGAATCCTTTTATAAGGAAGTCTTGGAGTCAGAAATTCATAAAGTTTCCACACCAGAAATTGCTGAGATGGAAAAACTTTTGGAAAATACGTATAGAAATATTAATATTGGTTTAATTAATGAATTAACGATTTTATGTGAAAAAATGAAGATCAATGTTTGGGAAGTTATTGAAGCAGCGAAAACAAAACCCTATGGATTTCAAGCCTTTTACCCAGGACCTGGATTAGGTGGACATTGCATTCCCTTGGATCCTTACTATTTGTCATGGAAAGCAAAAGAACAAGGCTTTCATACCTCAATGATTGAAAGTTCGATGTTAGTAAACAACAATATGGCGAACTATATTGTCTCAAGGATAACGAAACTATTAAATAAAAGAAAAAAATCGCTACACGATAGCAAAATATTACTATTAGGCATGGCTTATAAAAAAGATATTTCAGATTATCGAGAAAGCCCAGCAATTGATATCATGCTTCATTTAAAAACAGAATTTGCGAAGGTCGATTTTTATGATCCTTACGTTCAATCTTATAAACATCAAGAAAAATGTTACCAAGGATTAACAACTTTAGATAAAGAACAACTAGCACAATATGATTTAGTAGTCATTACTACCGATCATTCAGTTCTTGATTATTCAATGATTCAGAAAAATGCCAAAGTTATTTTTGATACAAGAAATGCGACAAAAGATGTCGAAGATAAAAATAATATAGAGTTACTGTAAAGGTAAAAGCATAGAATGTAATTTGTTTTATTATCATAAGAAGAAAAGGTGGAATGTGTTTATTTATCATAGCTCCACCTTTAGTAATAAGAGATTAGAGCTTTTTATTGCTCTAGTCTTTTTTTTCACTAGAACAATAAAAAAATTATTTGTCGCTTGTTTTGATGAATTTGGAAAAGAAATAACTATGTGACATTTTTTCTATAATAGAAAAAAATGAATAATCGAGGAATTTGTTTTTTTATAGACTAAACATACAATCCTTTGAGCAATCAAGCACAGGATTATTTATTTTAGTATTTTTTCAAAGGGGTGAGGATGAATAATCGTTTGTTTTTATTAAATCAATTTAAGTAGAAAGAGAAGGGTAAGAATGAAACGAAAAAATTTATCAAAAAAGAAACGTTTGAAAAAACTATTATCAACATCAGCGACAGGTTTGGTTTTATTATCTACTTTAACACAACCTGTTGTTTCTTTAGCTAATACAGTTGAAGAAACAAAAGAATCTGAGAAAAAAACAGTTTCTTCTAACGAACAGTCACCAATTGAAAATCCAGTAAATGCTTTAGAGAAGACTATTTCTTCCTCAAGCAATACAGAAGCAACTGTAGAAAAAGCGGATCAAACAGTTGAAACAAAAGAAGCAAATAAACAAGAAGTAGAAGAAACAAAAGAATCCGAAGAAAAAACGCAACAAGAAGTTCAAGGAAGAGCAGTCACACCAGATGTTATTCAATACTTAATGGAAACAAAAATTTATACTGATGCTAATTTGACAACAGTCAGACCTACCTTAATGCAAGCTGATATTGATAGTGTACGTGCAGAGATCCAAAAGTTGCCAGACGGAGAAACTAAAACTCAGTATTTGTCAAAATTAGATCAGGCATTTAATCAGTTACAAGAATTCACTTTAAGATCCGATGTAGGAGAAACATTTGCAACAGTCAACGTTACACCAAATAAATTGATTTTACGGACAACTGGTAGAAGACCATCATCTTATGGAACATTTCTGGTTTCTCAACTAAAAATTATACGTGGGAGTAGGGAAATCCTGCGAAGAGATATTCTAGCAAATGATAATCTTTCGGTTGAACAGTTAGAATACACCCTTCAAAATGGAGATAAGGTAGAAATTTTCATTCATGATCCACTAGATGGCGTTCTTATGAATCATGACAAATTAAATCCTAATCATAATAATAATTCACTTCTTAATTTTGTAGCTCGCTATACTATTGTAGATGGATTACTAGTACTTCAAGACAAGTACAATGAAATAGTAAATACAGTAAGAAGTTTATATGAAGATAATAACCAAACGATTGTCAAGAAAACGTTGCTACAATCAGAAATAGATAATGCTAGAGAAAAAGTCAATGCGTTACCAGACGGGGAAGAAAAAACAAGATTATTATCTAAAGTTGATCAAGCTTATAATGGCTTACAAGAGATTCAATTAAAAGGTTATAATAACCGTCTGTTTGCCCGCCTTACTGTGACAAATGGTAAATTATTGTTTCACACAGAAGAAGGCAGACCTCACCAATATTTCGAGCAAGATTACGCTGTAGTAGAGATTAACCGTGGAGAAGGCAGATTCCGTTTGCCATTTTATGGCAATGAAGTATATCCTCAAGAGACCATAGAATTTAACATACAAGATGGTGATACCATCACGATTATGAAACAAGAAGCAGATGGGCGCTATCTTGTCAATCATCCAGAATTAAAACCAAATAACAGTGGAAACTACACGTATGTGGTGCAAGATGGAATGTTAATCGAAGCTTCTCGTAAAATTCAATTAGATGCGCAAAATGCAGTGAAAGGATTATATGAAGACGAAGCGCAAACGATTGTCAAAAAAGATTTATTACAAGAAAACGTTGATGCCGCAAGAGAAAAAGTTAATGCGCTACCAGATGGTGAAGAAAAAACAAGATTATTATCTAAAGTTGATCAAGCATTTAAT
>NZ_BJWF01000015.1 GCF_007990225.1 Enterococcus villorum
TTCCATAGCAACAAGGAAAAGCCGATTCTTTTTTTCTATCTACAGAAAAAAAGTGATTAAAAGAAAGAATGGAAGTACCCATAAAAAATAGTTAATGAATTGCTTGTTGTGAAAATTCTGCTTTGATTTCGATAAAACTCTTAAATGATTGTAGAAATTGAAAAAGTTCTGCACGATCTTCGAAAGCTAAACGATCGGTTGGTAATGGCATTTTTCGATAAAGTTCATAGACTTCTTCAATACGCTTTAATATTTCTCTCCCATCGTTTTTTTCTGAAAAAGTTTCTGCTGTGTAGATCAACACTCCATAAATATGATCACCATAAGGAACAGGATCATGAATCCGTTCCAAATTTCTCTGCATATCTTTAATGACGCTGATTTGTGTTCGCCTCATCGAAAAATACGTTTCGTAATACTGTGTTTGCTTTACCCAATAATTTTCTTGGTATTTTCGGGCATCAGATTGATTCTCTCTAACAAAAAGTAATAATTTTTCACAAAGCAATTGGTTATTTACGCTTTTGCCGGAAAGCAGAAAATCAGCCATGTTTTTTAAAATAAGACGAAACTGTTCTTCAATATCTTGCTGATTTCTTTGTAGCTGTTTTTTGATGTCTGGCATATAAATATTGGCTACTAAAGCAAAACCAACACCAATCGCCATTAAACTTGCTTCATTTCCAATGAAAGACCAGCTCATATTTTTCTCACTTAGATAATGAGTAATCAGTACGGAGTTGACTACAATTCCATCCGTCAATTTAAAAGAAACAGCCAATGGAATAAATAACAAAAGAAATAATCCAAATCCAAGTATGGTATAACCAAGCATAAAAAAACTGATAAAAGCTAATACTGTAGCTAATACAAATGCAGCGATTCTTGATAAACCAATCGTTAAAGTGGAACGCTTCGTATTCCCGACGCTTAACAAAGCGATAATCCCAGCGGAAGGCCAAAATAAAAGCGAAAACATTTGCGCCACTACCATCGATAACATACCGCTAATAACCGTTTTCACGGTCCTCATACCAATACGCATAAACCGCTCCTTTCTTTTTTCTTAGAATTATACTAAAACCTTTATCGAAAAACTAGCAATCTCTTTTAAAATTCGTTATCCTATAAAAAAGAACAAAAAGGGGAGTACGCTATGGAATTTGGTCGTTTTCGGTTAGGAATGCGTACAATAAAGAGCGCTTTAGCAGTTTTTTTATGTATTTTATTTTTTCACGTAACTAATCGTGGTTTACCAATGATTGCTGCTCTATCTGCAGTATTTTCTTTACGCCAAGACTTAACGACCACCGTTTCTTTCGGACGCTCAAGAATCATCGGAAATACGATTGGTGGTTTTCTTGGCATCCTCTACTTTTTAGTGAAACATTATTTCCATAACGATTTTTTGGTCGAGCTATTTTTATTACCTGTCTTAGTTATCATTGTGATTGTTATTTCCGATGGCTTCAACAATAATTCTGGGATCATTTCTGCTGTTTCAACGTTACTATTGATTGCTCTTAGTGTACCTCAAGGAGAATCTACATTGTACGCCATCCAACGAGTCTTAGATACTTTTATCGGCACTTTTATTGCTATAGGCATCAATTTCTTTTTACGCCCACCTGAACTTGAAAAAAAAGAAGAGTTGGCAGAAGACCTTGTCGAATTGCAAAAAAAAGAAGCACTACTCAGAAAAAATTTGGCAGAAGTAGAAGAAAAAATCAAAAAACAAAAGAAATAAAAAGAGAGATGATACATATAATGAACAAACGAGTGCCTCACTGTAATAAGAGACACTCGTTTGTTTTATTTTTATAAAAAATTATTCCCCTTGGTCGGTCGTTTTTTCATTTTCATATAAATTTACTTGTTTGGTGGTTCCTCGATTGGATAGATTTTCAATAATGTCTTTTATATCTAACCCTGTCGTTTCTTTCAATGTTTCTTGGGTAGAAGCGAGCAAGTTTGTCGCATAATTGGTCACACGGTTCGCTCCTCCTGTTTCGCTAGCACCATTACTAGTATCTACTACAGAGATTTTTTCAATATTCCCAAGCGGTTGAGCAGCTTCACGCATCAATTGAGGCAACATTTCGATGACCATACTCAATACTGCTGCTTCACCATATTCTTTGAAGGCTTCTGCAATTTTTTCTTTTGCTTGAGCTTCTGCACTCCCTTTTGCTAAGGTCGCTTCTGCTTCAGCCTGACCAGCTAAACGAGTTTTATTTGCTTGTGCTTGTGCCAACGCTTCTATACGGAACTGTTCTGCTTCGGCTTCTGTTACCTCTTTTACCTTTTGCGCTTGTGCTTCTTGTTCTTTGGCATAACGATCTGCATCAGCTTTTTTCTTTACTTCTGAATCATATTGTTTTTCTCGACGAGTGATTTCTTTTTCTTCAAGTTCAATTTGTTTTTGTCTTTCAACAACTTTTACTTGCATTTCCTGCTCCACTACCTGTTGCTGTGCACGAGCACTTTCTAAATTATACGCTTGATCTGCTTTAGCTTTAGCAATGTCTTGTTCCTGTTTATAAGCAGCTAACTTCAATTCTTTTTCTTTTAATGCTTCTGCAATTTCGGTCTGGCGTTGTAATTCAGCTGCTTGTGAGTCTTTTTCTGCTTCTGCTTTTTTGATTCGCGTTTCTTTCAAAGCTTGTGCTTCCGCAATATCTGCATCACGTTTTACTTGAGCAATTCTTGGTTTACCTAAAGAATCCAGATAACCATTTTTGTCTCGCACTTCTTTTATCGTAAAAGAAACAATAATCAATCCCATTTTTGCTAAATCAACGGAAGCAACTTCTTGCACACTCTGGCTAAATTTATCTCTATTTTGATAGATTTCTTCTACTGTCATTGAGCCTAAAATCGAACGAAGATGTCCTTCTAATACTTCTCTTGCTTCATTTTCTAATTCTTCACGTGTTTTTCCAAGAAATTGTTCAGCTGCTGTTGCAATTTCTTCCACGGATGAACCGATTTTTATGATGGAGGTTCCGTCACACATCACTGGTACCCCTTGTTCTGTATAGACTTCTGGGGTAGAAACATCTAATTTACTTGAAAGCAAACTGATTCGATTAGATCGCTGGAAAACTGGTAGCACAAATGCGCCTCCGCCACGTACGATTTTGATTTTATTGTTGCTCTCATCGGTGTGTACATTCTTACTTCCTAAATAACTCCCACTGATAATCAATGCTTCATCAGGTTTTGCTGTCTGGTATTTCGCTACAAATACAATCAACAACATCAAGATAATCAACCCTACAAGTGCAATTGCGATAAACACTCCTGGTATTTCCATTTTTGTCACTCCTTTATATTTTTAACATGCCTTCATAAGGCGTTACATAACAAACTCTATCTCTTACTTCTATAATTAATACTTGTTCCCCTCTTTTTGCGGTTGTACTCTGTGGCGCATAAAAGCAGGCAGGTCGTGTAATCGAACCAGTCACACTTTTTAATTGTATTTCACCCATTCCTTGTAATGGGATAGGGGTTACTACAATGGCTATTTGTCCTTCAAGTGTTTTTTCAGAGGCTGATAACGAGCTTTGGGCATTTTTCATTGGCACACGCACATAAAAATTTAGCAAGAATACGAGAACTGTCGAAATGGCACCACTAACAATTAAAAGGAAGATAGAATCAAGTTCTGTTAGATGCTCTCCTAAATAACCAAACAAACTAGTAAATGTTAGCCATGGAACAATAAGGATCGGATCAATCGGTCCATCAAAAACAAAAATATCCCCAAAAAGAACCAAAAACACAGCGATCCCAGCACACCCCAATAATGTATACCAATAAATCGTTTCTAATGCTATACCCCCAATCACTTCCATCCCCTCTTTCTCTTCGTTTATTTACGTCTATCATACCAATAGAATAAGGTTCTGTATAGCATCATCTGTACGAATCTTTTTGCCGAACAATTCAATTTTGAAACGATAGATCATCCTTTACAAGAGGATATAATCAATTTTTGTGATCTAATATCGGATTCCCTGATTTTTCTTCTCTTACCAATAACTTGCTCATTTTATTTTCTTCATTTGTCCATGTCTGTACTTTTCTTGCGATTCAGAGTATAAAGAGTCAAATAGTTGTAAAGTTAAGTAGATGAAAATTTTTCGAGTAATAGAAAATTATTTCACATTTCATCGATATTTCATAGTAAAATGGACTTGTTATAAATATGTTATCTACGGAAGTGATTATTTGAAGATCAATGAATTAGCAAAGCTATATGATATTACAGCTCATACGTTACGTTATTATGAAAAATTAGGATTAATTGTTCCAGATTATGATGAAAACGGTTATCGAAATTATTCCTACAGGCACATCGAACAACTAAATACCATTCGCGACTTGCGTTATTTCGATGTTTCGATTGCTGAAATTGCCAAATACTTGCATCAAAAAAATGTTGGTAAAACCAAAGAACTTTTAGACTTTGAAATACAAGCGCTTCATCAATGCATTGATGACTCGAAGAAAAAAATTGCTCAGCTAGAAGAACGGGTACAATTAATTGAAGAGGCCGAACAGATCGACTATAAAAAACCGCTACTGATGAAGCACCCAGAGCGAATGATTCTTAAATCTTCGATGATTACCCAGGAAGAGGAGATTGACTTTTCCTTAAAAGAACTTCATAAAAAGTACGAGACCTTGCTTAGTGCCAATAACCAAAACCTTTTTGGTAGCGTTATTCATTTAGAAAAAAAACCATATGAGTATCAAGTTTTTTATTTTCATCCCGATCTTTCGTTAAAAAATGAAGATGTAGAAATTCTTCCTGCAGGTACTTACCTTAGTTACAGCTTTAAAGGTGACTATGAGCAAACAAATGATGGGATCGAAGCAATTTTACAATTTGCAAAAGAAAACAAACTCACTACCGTCAGTCCATTTTATGAATCTTATCTTATTGATTTTCACGAAACAAATAAACCTGAAGAATATGTCACACGCTTAGAGATTTTAATCAAATAAAAAAGCCAAAAGAACCACAAATAGAAATCCTATTTGCGGTTCTTTTAGCTATATTGGCTAAATAAAACTATTTTCAATAGCTAGATTTCTTAAGCATGATAACGTTCTACTCCGTCTAAATAAGTAGCTTCTAACGTCATGTCAGGATTTAACACGATGAAATCAGCGTCACGTCCTTTAGCAATTTTCCCACAAGTATCATCAATCTTACAGCTGATCGCAGGAACCAAACTTGCCATCATTATCGCTTGTTCAGGTGTGGCTAAACCCCAATCTACAACATTTTTGATTGCTTCTTTTAATTTCAAAATGCTTCCTGCTAAATTTCCAGTTTCTAGACGCGCAGTGCCATCTTTCACAACAACCGGAAATTCTCCTAAGTTATAGTTTCCATCAGGCATTCCACCAGCCATCATACAGTCAGTGATCAACGCAACATGATCATGTCCCGCTTTTTCCATTAAGATTTGAGCAGCATTTGGGTGAACATGATGCCCATCACAAATTAATTCTGAAAAAACATGCTCTAATGATAGCAAGGCACCTACCATCCCAGGTTCACGATGGTTTAAGCCACGCATCCCATTATAAGCGTGAACAAAGACACTCGCCCCTGCTTCCACCGCTTTTTGAGCTTCATCAATTGTTGCATTACTATGACCTAAAGAAACAACAACGCCTTCATCTGTCACTTGTTTGACAAATTCTTCAACGCCATGACGTTCTGGTGCTAATGCGATTTTTTTGATTAAGCCACCAGAAGCTTCTTGCCATTCGTGAAAAGTGGCTAGATCAGGATCACCAAAGTAACTTGGATTTTGCGCACCTTTATGTTCTTCTGTGAAGAAAGGTCCTTCAAAATAAATACCTTTGATTTTTGCTCCAGGTGCTTCTTGATACATTTTTCCAATTGTTTCAGCAACGTCTTTTAAATGTTCTTTGCTTGAAGTTAAAGTCGTTGGTAAAAACGAGGTTACACCACAAGAAAGCAACCCCTCTGACATTGCTTTCACACCTTCTGCATCATTATCCATCACATCATGATTCATGTAACCATGAATGTGCGTATCTACTAAGCCAGGGGCAATCCATTTTCCACTCTGGTCAATGATATTGATTTCTCCTTCTGGTGTATTTTGAGTATACTCTCCAAATAGACCATCAGTAATTTCAAGATAACCTGCATTTTTGACGCCGGATGACAAAAAGAATTTGTCCGCATAGATAAAAGTTCTCATTCTTCTCTCTCCTTTGATTTTCTACCCTAAAGGTACTCTTATTTTGGAGATAAGTCAAGAATGGTCTACACCATTTATAGACTTTTAGATATTTTTTTAACAGATTGGGCTAATTCTTCATAAAATAACGCCCTCTTGATTTCGCCTTTCTTTTTATAAATCAAACTTTTTAAAATAAATAAATCATTAAGATAATAATAACTATTTTTGTCCTGTGCCCAACGAATCCCATGATTTACTTGTTCTAAAGAAAGGTCAATTTCATCTTGATGCAACAAAAAACTGCCATAATTATAGAATATTTGCGTAAACTCGCTTTTGGTTCGATCTTGAATCGTCTCATGAAACAACTGGATGCTCCGACTTAAATAATATCTGGCTTCTGCTGATTTACCTGCTACACCATAAATTTTTCCAATGCAACTAATTAATTGGATCTCAATATCCGTCACTTGCGATCGATCTTTTGAAGTAGAATAAGAGAGTGCTTCTTTCAAATAACTAAGTGCTTGAGTAATATTTTTACGTAATGTAAATTCGCATACGCCTAAATAATAATAGTATTTTTGAAAATCTGTCGCTTCATATAGATTTTCTGTAATTTCTGTTGATTTTATCACTTGTTCTAATTTGCGATAATCTCGTTGCTGAAAATAAAGGTCGGTTAATTCAAATTGTTTCAATACTGCTCGAATTTTCCCATGGGATAAACGCAAGACATGATCGATCGTTACGCCTAAACGTTGGCAGATTTGTGCCATTACTACAACATTTGGTAATTCCTCATTATTTTCAATTCTGCTTAAAACACTTTGTGAACAAATATCTTGCGAAAGCATTTTTTGTGTCATTTTTTGTTCTTTTCGAATCTCTTTTATGATTGTACCAAAGGAAGCGACCAACGTTTCCATAAGCATCCTCCTTCAAAATATGCGTATTCGCATTATACCAGTATTTTACTTTACGAAGAAAGAAACATCAAGAAATGTCCTATAGAACTTCTCCAATGTTTTCCTTATTCTTGATAATCATGTTCATTCCTCTATCCGTTCCAACCCAAAAAGAGTGTGAGACAAAAAGTAAAGAATACTTTCGCCTCACGCTCTAAATGCGTGTAAACAACGTTTAAAAGCTAAACTCTTCGGCATTAAAGAAAAATTCAACAAAATATGGAAAGTTGTTTTATTGAATTTTTCTTTAATGTTTGAAGCTGAACAGCTTTTTCACGACCTCTTGGCATAAACAACGTTCAAGGAGCAACTCCTCAACCATAAACGCTAAATTTATAAAGCATGAGGAATCATTTTATAAATTTATAATCGCTCGGAGCTACACGCTACTTTCACAATCTTTTTTCGGAAAATACGGACAGGCTAATTTTGTCGATAAGTCGACAAAAATTCGCGCATCTTGGTAGCCGTTGTTTTTAAATCATCCATCTTTGGTAAATAGACGATTCTAAAATGATCGGGTTGGTGCCAATTAAATCCGCCACCGTGAACCAATAAAATTTGATGCTCATGAAGAAAGTCTAAAACAAATTTTTCATCGTCTAAAATATTAAAGCGCTTGGTATCAATTTTAGGAAAAATATAAAAAGCGGCTTTCGGTTTTACTGCAGAAAGACCAGGGATTTCATTGATTGCACGATAAATATATTCTCGTTGCTCATAGATACGTCCCCCTGGTAAAAGGAGTTTGTCTACACTTTGATATCCTCCTAGTGCAGTTTGAATGATTTGTTGAGATAAAACATTGGAACAAAGGCGCATAGAAGAGAGCATGTTTAGGCCTTCAATATATCCTTTTACATGAGATTTTTCCCCACTTAACACCATCCATCCTACACGAAAACCAGCTACACGATGAGATTTGGATAGTCCATTTAAAGTCACTACGAACAAATCTGGCGCCAGTGTGGCAATCGGTATGTGTTCTAAGCCATCCATCACCAAACGATCATAAATTTCATCTGAATAGATAATCAATTGGTGCTGACGTGCAATCTCAACGATTTGTTCCAAAATTTCTTTTGGATACAATGCACCAGTAGGATTGTTAGGATTAATAATGACAATCGCTTTCGTCCGACTCGTCACTTTTGATTTGATGTCGTCAATATCTGGGTACCATTCTGCTTGTTCATCACAAATATAATGAACCGGTTTTCCCCCTGCTAACGATACGGAAGCAGTCCATAAAGGATAATCTGGCATTGGAACCAACACTTCGTCACCATTATCAAGTAACCCTTGCATACACATGGTAATAAGCTCACTCACACCATTACCGGTATAAATATCATTGATCGTCACATTCGGGAACTTTTTAAGTTGGCAATACTGTTCAATGGCTTTACGTGCTGAAAAGATCCCTTTAGAATCGGAATACCCTTCGGAATCACGAGCATTCATAATTAAATCACGTATAACTTCATTGGGCGCTTCAAATCCGAAAGGTGCAGGGTTTCCAGTATTTAACTTTAAAATACTGATTCCTTCTTCTTGCATACGTTCTGCTTCTTCTAAAACAGGCCCTCGGACATCATAACTTACGCCTTCTAATTTATTGGATTTTTCATATTCTCTCATCATGTTATCCAATCCCTCATTTCAAAAAAATTAGAAATTTCTGATTTTTTTATTTTTTACTTATTTATTCCAATATCATACTCTATCTATCTAAATTTTGCCAACATTTTTAAAAAGCATGCCCCTCCATTTTACTCCCCGTTCACCTGTTTATTTTCGTCGATATATCTCCCATAAATTAGCACCCCAATCCATTGCAATCCCACAAATAGCGCCAATAAAAATTCCAAATAATAAATTCTTATTAAGCAATCCTACGATTATACCCACTAACATTCCTAATACTGAAAATTCACCATCGTATTTTCTCAATGCTTCTCTTCCTTTTCATCTTGACATCTTTAAAAATACTCGCTATCATTAGTTTGTTGTTATTCTATATGCAGACGTGATGGAACGGCAGACATGCAAGATTGAGGGTCTTGTGAGCGTATGCTCGTGTGGGTTCAAATCCCATCGTCTGCATTTTTTATTGTTCGTGGAGTAGTATTACTCTACGTTTTTTTATTTTTCCTCTTTTGATAAAAATTCTCTCTTTCCGTCTTACTCTTTCTATTATAAACAATACAAACAGCTATGCTTTATTTCTTCCTTAATAACGACCTCTTCTATTTTGATTGTCATTTGCTCCATTGAAAACTTCTCGTCATCAACAATTAAAAACATCCCTTAGATACATTCGTGCCAATACTTCTTATTTTCCTTTTACGCTAAATGTTCATGTTCTTTTCTAACATTCTTTCAGTAGAATAAACAACGAAGAAAAAATGAAGAAAAAATAATTAGAAAATAGATCTATCAATTTAACAATATTTATTTTTTTCTAATTAATATATATTATATATAACACAAAAAAACAATAAACACTTTTATTTAAGAGTATTAAGCAGGATTTTAGCTCTAAATTAAAAATTGGTTTATAATTAGAATATGTCAAATAAGGAGAGGAGTAATAACAATGAAAACATTAGACATAATTGCTTTAACATTGTTGATCGTTGGTGGATTAAATTGGTTGTTAGTTGGTTTATTGGAATTTGATTTAGTCGCTACAATTGCAGGTGGTTCTACCACAATGCTAGCTAAAGCCATTTATATCATTGTAGGAATTTGTGCTATTTATTGTTTGAAATTCTTTCCACTAATTACAAATCGAGTTGAACGATAGTTTTTTAATAAAATTGTCGCTTCCTGATAAAAAGGTAGCGCAATCTCACACGGCCATGAAACTTACTTTGAAGTTTTATGGCTTTTTTCTTTGTTCCTATAGGTATTCACGCTCTTATTTTTAAAGCAATACACGAAAAACACTGTGTTTAAACTTTTCTTAATAACTTGCATAATATATTTTTTTTACTCATTATGATTGATTTATCAGCAAAGAAAGCCTTTACGATTACATGTATTACTTCTTTTATTACAAAAAACGTAGATTTGTCACAAAGCTATCACCTATGAAATATTTTATCGTGGTAAAGTACTCCTCGTTGGTCACAACAAATCTATTTTTAACTTATGAAGAAGATTTTACATGAAATCACTTAAAACATTATTACTTGGAACAACTTTGACTGCCGGCGCTTTATTCTTTATGGGAACATCTGCACATGCGGACGAAGCTTATACTGTCCAATCAGGTGATACACTATCAACAATCTCTCAAAAATACGTGGGCGATAACTCTTTAGTCCAAACAATTGCAGAAAAAAATTCACTATCAAATATTAACCTGATCTATTCAGGTCAACAACTAACTATTCCTACAGGTAGCCAATCTGTTGCAGTGCAACCAGTACAACATACACAAGTACAAACACAACCTGTGGCTCAACCTGTAGAACAAAATACAGCTACTAAAGCAACTCCTGCAGCAACTCAAACAGAAACAACACAACAAACGACTCAAACAGCTTCAACCACTACTACAAGCACAAATTCAGCGAAAGAATGGATTGCATAAAAAGAATCAAGTGGTTCTTACACAGCAACAAATGGTCGTTACATCGGACGTTACCAATTAGATTCTTCTTACTTAAATGGTGACTATTCAGCAGCGAATCAAGAAAAAGTTGCTGAACAATACGTAACTTCTCGTTATGGTTCATGGGAAGCAGCGAAAGCTTTCTGGGAAACAAACGGTTGGTACTAATAGTAGTAAAATAAATAAAAATTGGCAGAGATGATGACGTCTCTGTCAATTTTTTATGCATTTCTTATTTTCAAGTTCAATTTTTTCAAACTGTTTTTTACTTTGTTCATCATTTATAGCTAATTGTTTTTCTAACTTTTGAATATTTTTTCTGCTTCTTTTAATACGTTTACTAAATGGTTATTTTCAGATTTCAATTTTTTTACCAACGATTCCAGATAATCATTTTCCTTATTTAATTCTTCAATGGTTTTTTCTTCTTTCGTTCCACTTGAATAATGGTGTGAGGGTATGCGACCCGTTTCTGTTATTTTTATCTCCGATGGTAAGATGGATTGATTAATCAGTTTATTGTATAGTTCTTTATATTCTAAGTATGGTTCATCTGATGTTTGAGTATGATTTAGGTGGGAAATATTTTTGCTGTATCCAGAAGTTTTACTTTTTTTCAATACGTTTGTCAACTATTGTTAATAGTTCTGTCTCTAACTCGCTCGTTTTATACTTAGCAATAATATGTGTGGAATTGAGTCTGCCTTCTTTCATTGGTATGAGGCCAATATGTAAATGTGGTTTTTCTTCATCAAAATGAACATGGGCATAAACGACATTTGATATCCCATAAAGTTTTTGAAAAGTTTGCACAACTTGTAAAAAGAATAACTTTGTTTCTCTAGCAGATAATTTATCTAGCGAAGTTTCTTCAAATATAATTTGCCATTCGATCAACACGATCCAATTTGAATGAATGGTTTTTGTTGAAGATAAATGTGTTAAACATCGTCTAATGGCATTTTTGTAATTAATCATTTTTTTGTTTAACACGTCATAATTTAAGGCTGTTTTATTAGGATATATTATATTTGTTTCAACATTTTCTCTTTGATTATGTTTTTGGGCTTTTTCAAGTTCATAAAAGCGATAATTTGTTTTTTTTAATATAATCGGCTTGATATCCATCCCTCCTAACCAAATTTATCATTATTTTTAAGTTTGAATGTTTCTTTATTTAAATTTTATTAAAGATATGCGAAAAAAACAAACCGATAAATTCCACTTCCTAGGTAAATTTATCTTTTAAAGAGCAAAAAAAGGACCCCCTCTCAAAGGATCCCTCTAGTAGATGGCATAAACAGAAAATGGTGAAATACTCTATTTTACTCTGTTTTTTGTATTTATAACTATTTTTCTAAATACACCTTTTGGATCAACTGATTTTAAGTGTCCCATCAATTGTTGTAGTATTAATCAGTTCTTTTTTATCATATATTTTATAATATATTTTTAAATTATGTGTTCCTGATGAAGGCATATTCTCAAAAGTAACGGATGATATGCCATTATTGGGCGGAATCAATCCAGAAGCGTACAATTTTTTTTGATTAGAAGCTAAATAGTATTCCACTTGGATGTTATATGCGTTAGCACCAACATTGCGTATGTCCACATTGGCTTTTCCATCTTCATCAAGTTCAACTTCATGTTTCAATACAATACGAATATTGTCTTTGTCCACTTCATCTTGCATCTTTTTCAATAGTTCATCATTGTTTAATTTAGAGATGTTTTCATCCACGTCAGGGACTCCAGCAACGACTTGTGGGGGAGATTGATTAAAATAGAAGTATCCGCCAATCCCTAATAACAAAAATAAGAGGGATGCAACGATAATGATATATGTGCTTTTTTTTCTTTTGTTCATTTTATGTGCCATTTAAAAAAATCTCCCTTTCTGATTAAATCAAAAAACAAATCGCTTCATCTCTACTAAGTAAAAATCTTTTAATTTTGAAGAATAAAAGAAGCTCGTCTCATTAGCCTGATCCAAACCAGCTTTCATTCATAGTCTTTTTGTCACTATCCACAACCTCCAGAAATATAAGATATTGCGTATAAAATTTAAAACTATTTCCAAGTTATTTCATTTTTTCTACTAAAAAGACAGTAACGTCTATTTTTTATAGTTCTATGTGCGAAAGTTCCATCATGATACTGGCACTTCCAAAAATAATATATGATACAAATAAAATGATATAAACTTGTTTTAGTCTTTCAAAGCTGTAAAATTAAGAGACATCGCATAAGATGGTTTTACTACTTCCTCCACTTTGAATCCTTCAGCAATATTTCCTTCAAATTTCAAAGCTTTACTTTTAGATTTTCCGAGAGTTGTTAAGTAAGTAGGCGTATTCAGAAATTGTCCCGAAGCACTTTGTAAGCGCACGCCAGCTTCATTTAATGGCGTAAAATACAAGTTTTGTTTCACCCCAGATTCACCATTTTCGACAAATTTCGCTACTTCTACCATCACTCTGCGCGCATTAGAATTATTCGTCATGGTATAAAGGGGCGACAAGATATCTGGAAGAGTTTTTCCATCTTCAGACATTGCGTTTGCATAACGAACTGTTAGAGGAACTGTAATATCAATGTACGTTTTGTCATCAGGATCTACAGGAGTCCATTCTCCGACCCAACCATTAACAGCAACCTCAGCATTTTCTTCGCCTTTAATCGTTTGTCCTGGTTCTGGGTCTTGCTGTCCAGGTACCCATCCCAAGTCATTTGCACTTACACTACTTGCCCCGATACTTATGCCACCTAATACAATAGATGATAATAGTAGAATATTTGTTAACTTCTTCATTCTTGTTTCTCTCTCCTCACTGAAAACAATTTACAATTATTTTCATAAAAAATAAAATTTAAATCACATATTCTTTCTCACGATTGACATTGATCAACATAACCAATGAGAAAAGGGATAGCATCCAGCCGAGCAATAATGTATACATTCTCATTTGTTCGCCAGTTTGTGGAAGTTTCGCTGAAGAACCTGCATCAGATGGTGGAATCGTTATAGTTGGTTTTTCTTTTTTTCCTGCGTCATTCCCGTTATTGTTTGAGCTGGCATTCCATGGTCCTATTGTTGCTTCGACTCGAATATCTTGTTTGGCTGTGGTTTGCGCATGACAGTCTTTTGTAATGAAAAAGCAAAGCATTAAAACGCCTATCAGATAATACCTCATTTTTTTTATCTTTCCCTTCACCTCCTACTTTAACGACGCAACCTCCACATACAATATTATCCTCAAATATAAGTTGGATTGAAAACCAAGTTTTACCGCTAGATTGGTAAATATACTTTGGTTCAGTAATTATTTTTTTGTAAAAAATTGCAACTTAAGATTAAAAAATAAAGTGTATAACATAAAGAAATAATTATTACTGATAATAAATTCAAGGTTTTTTTGCTATTTCACTAACTATTCTAGGTTTTATAGCAACTGATAACATTCAAGTCAAATTAGCATCTATTTTAAGATGATAATATTCAACCAATTTATCAATAACATCTTCATCAAGATAACTGGACATGCCAATAGTTGGAATACCAAAATAATCAGGGGAATAAACGTCCGTTAAAAGACAATCGAACTTTTGTAAATAGGATTTTTGAATGCGGGTAGAAGGATTTATGATTTCAATTTTTATATTTTGTCTAAAATAAAACTGGATCTCCTCCTTGAGCATACGCATATGATCGTAGGAGCTATCTAATAAAAGTGCCACATTGATACTCGTTTTACTCTTTCTTACTTGAACCCATAATTCAGACCAAGAAGTCAAGAGTTTAAAAATTGATTGATGAATCATTTCATCTAGATATGAAAAAAAAGGATTGCCAAGTGAAAAATAAATATCAAAAAATTCATCTCTTAAGGCAGTAACTAAATCAGGACTTATTCGTAATGTATTGTCAAAAAAATCCTTTTTTTTATCATATAGAATATAAGTAGGACGTACAGTACTCATTGTTGTCCAATAAATATCATGGATTAACTTATCACGGTTCTCACATAGTAAATTGAATTGCTTTTCTAGTAAGGTAATCACCTGACCAATTTGCTTCTTTATGGAGACTGAATCGATTTCAATACCTTCAGAGCTAAATCGCATCGTTGGATTTATGGGCTGATAAAATTCATAAAATAATTGTTGAAGTGTTTCTTCATTTACGTCTTTTATCTCAAATATATTATGTATTTTTTCTATCATTGTTTTTTCGTTCACTAAGTGTGTAAAAGAAAAAGTTATTTCATTTGGCTCCATCTTATAACCTTGTTTTAATCGTGTTAAACAGACAAATAATTGAAACTTGATATTACCTAGGAATAAGTGATTATCATTATTCACAATCGCCCAAACTGTATTTTCTTTTATAAATATTTCAATGATATCTGATATTAAATTTATCTCTTCTTTTTGAATTAATTTTTCGGGTAAATGATATTTTTCAGAAAAATAAATGGCAAAAAAATCTCTGATATTCCCTTCATTTCCTATGATTTCAATATGATTAGTGATTTGAAAATCAAAAAAACGTACTTCTTGGTTAATTCGATTGATCACTCTAGATACTTGAGTTTCTGAAATATAGAGCATGTCACTAAGTTCTTCCTTTGAACGAGCTTTCCCTAAAAATATTGTTTCTAGTAAAGTGTATTCCAAACTTTTTTCTAGTATCTTGGAATAGATAAATGATTTTGGGGTTGCTAGATCTTTTTTTAAAATAATTCCTGCTCGAAAAGAAGTCTCGATTGATAAAGGGGCGATCATTTCATTTACTTGAGAAAAATCATTCCGAATCGTTTTTTCTGAGCTATCAATTTTTTCTGCTAGTTCAGCTGTTGTAATCCATTCTGATTCCCAAAGGATTTCCAAAATATTCAATTGTCGTTTTAAACGTCCGTCTAATATTTCTCTCATCTCTTCTCTAACTCTCCTCTTAAATAAATATATACTGCTTGTTTTATTTTTAGCATATTCATTTCTATAAGAATAACCTTAATATACCGAGCACATGGTAAAATATATTACATAACTTTCCACTTTTATTTTCCAACAAATTCCCCTTATTTTATAACATTTACTAGCTTGTAATCTACACCATAAAAAAATAAAAAAAAGGACATAAGATACACCTTGGCATCTTCAGCCCTTTTCTAGAGTACATATATACAGTTATTAAAGAGATAAAAAATTAAAATTCATTTGACGTTCATTCTATTTAACTACAGTTATTTACGAATTCTATAAAAACAAAGCATGCATCTAGACACTGACTTTTACCCATCTATTGGTAAGTTTTTATCCATTGTCGCACATTTTTTCACTTTATTCTTTATATGTACTTTCTGTTAGCGATCAATCATATGAAAATATTTTTTCGAAAACCATTTAATTCTTCTTTTTTATTTATCAAAAAAGAATGTAGTTTTTTGACAAATTCTTCCCCAAAATAATTTGGTACACCAATTATTTTTACATTTTCAATATGACTGTTATCAAAACAATTAGTTAAAATACAGTCATAGGCAGTTAATTGTTTTGATAGATTTTGTTCTAAAGGTGGTAAGATATCTACTTCATATGTATTCCTAAAATGATACTCAATTTCTTCTTTCAACATTTTCAGATGCCCCGCTGGTATGTCTAATAGTAAGGCTGCTTTTATTTTAATCATCGGTTTACGTATCTCTGCTCGAAATTCAGGCCATTGTGACATCAACGTATAGATTGATTGATAGAGCATATTGTTTTTATCGGCAAGAGGTAATAATAGCTCTTCGTAGATGATATGAAGTTTTTCTTTTACGATTAATACAATATCTTGTCGATCTTTCATCAGTTCTAACACAAAATCTTCTTCTACATTATTTAAAATAAATGTAGGACCAATGGCACGAATGCCACTACATAAAATAGCCTGTATCAACGCTTCTTGATTACAGCAATTAATCATTAATTCCTGACTCACTTCTAAGAGAAGTTTTTCAAACTTCTCTTTTAAAAGCAATTGACTCGTTCCTATCTGTGTCAAATCTTCATTTAATTTGAATGGCGCATGAAAATAATCGAACAGATTAAATAAAACTTGTTCGGTCAATTCGATTCCAAATACTTGTTGCCATTGCTCTTTTAACTTGTTGTCATTTGTAATCATTGAATAATCAAAGGGGGGCAGCTTTTCGTTTGAGCAATCCCCAAATTTACATCGATAAACGGCTACCCATATTTTTATACGCATTTTATTTAATAATAAGTAATGTTGATCATCAGCAACCATCTTGTCTTTATTTTTCTTATAGAAACGATTTAACACGATATCTATCAACTGAAACTCTTCTTTTTTTAAAAGAAAATCAAGCGAAAGGTACATCTCATAAAATAAACTTGAGAAAAATTTACGTATGTTTTTCTCATTCCCAATCAATTTTAAGTCATTCGTAATTTGAATCTCGTATTTCTTCATTAGAATATTCAATTTGGTATGTAATCGATTTAATTGTGTTTCAGAAATAAATAACTGGTCACACAACTCTCCTTTAGTAATCATAGGATCTATGAATATAGCTTCAAGCATTTTACATTCAATGCTCTTTTGCAAGAAAATGGAATAGATATAGGATTTAGAAATTCTCAAATCTTTATTTAAAAAAACACCATATTTAAATGAAGTTTCTATTTTTAGTGGCTCAATCATCTCATTTAGTTGTTTGATATCCGTGCGAATAGTTTTTTCAACACCACCAATTTCTTTCACAATTTCTGAAATAGTCAGCCAATCGTTTTTCCATAATAACTCTAATAATGCCAACTGCCTCGAACTTTGTTTGTTTAGTAAATGTTTCATATCTCCCTCCTAATCAATTCATTTTTTTATGCTTTGTTGAGGAGAACATCCTACTATATTCATTTTAATGTAATAAAATGAGTATGTCTACCACTACATTAAAATATTATTAAAAAAATGGTAGTTTTTTCTAATTTTATATTTTTCGATTACGTATATTGGGAAAAACGATAAAAAAACACTTAAACTTGATTCAATTCATTCTTGTCCTCAAATTTAAGTGTTTGCTTTTTAGATTTAGTAAAAAAATATATAATTTTTCTAGTCATTTAGTCAAAAAACATATTCTATTTTGTTTTAAACTATATTTATCTTTTTTATTTCAACAGATAAGATAAATCACTAGCCAACGTCGGATAACCCATGATCATTTGTGTAAGGTCTTTTTTTCGCATCTTTTGGTTGATTAATAAGTTTAACGTATTGATTAAGTCATCTGCGTGTTCACTTAATACACTGGCACCGACTAAATATCCCTTTGTGTCATAAATCAATTGTGCTCTGGCAATTGGCTCGTTTTCTCGTCGATAGGTAAACCAGCTAGTCATATCGATTTCTTCCAATTGATGCTTTTCAGTAAGTTGATTTTTTATTATTCCTACTTGAGCTAGTTTGGGACTAGTAAAGACAATCGTAGGGATATTCGGATAACTGATTTTTTCAGCAGAATTTTTAGTTAAATAATCAGCAATGTAATTTCCTTCAAACGTTGCGACTGGTGTTAATTTAGGTTCTGTTCGTGCTACAATGTCTCCACATGCAAAAATAATAGGATTTGTTGTTTGCAAATATTCATTTACTACTATCCCCTGTTTATTTACTTCTACATTTGCTGCTTCAAGGTTTAAACGCTCAATATTAGGTTGACGTCCAGTTGCACAAAATATAGCATCCGCTTGTAATTCTTTGATTTGGGATTGTAATTGATAACGATCGTCTACTTTGACAATACGTTGAGAATCAAAGTCAAAAACAAATTGAATCCCTGCTCTTTCCATTTGCTCCACCAATTGCTTCACTAACTTCTCTTCAAACGCTTTTAATGGACGCTGATTATGGTGGACGATGGTTACTTTACTGCCAGCAGCATGAGCAATCATTGCTAATTCAAACGCAACATAGCCAGCGCCAATAAAAATAATTTCCTCAGGTAACTCAGTTAATGATAAAAAATCAGTACTTGTTTGCAAATATTGATTGCCTTCAATGGGTAAAATGGCCGGCCTTTGTCCTGTGGCAAGGACGAAGTGAGTAGCTGTAATGGTTTCTTCACCCACAACTATGGTATGTTCATTAATAAAGTGAGCTTTTCCTGATAAATAATCAATATCGGCAGAGGCTAACTCAGCTTGACGATTTTTTGAAACTGGGTCTGTGAATGTTCGTTTAAAGGCTTGTAGTGCTTGCCAATCCACAAGCGGTACTTTTGAAAATCCTTTCCCTAACAGTTGTTCGACACGTTTTTTTGTTTCAAGCCCATTTAATAAGATTTTTTTTGGATCGCATCCACGATTTGGACATGTGCCCCCCCAAAGATTTTCTTCAATGACTAACACTTGCTTACCCGCTTCTTTTAATCCATAGGCAGCACTTAGACCAGCGACACCTGAACCAATCACGATTTCATCATATTTTTTCATTTTCCCTTTCCTTTCTGCTTAAATATGTCAAGATATCTTTTCTAGTCACTTCACCTATCCATTCGTTATTTTCTTGAATAGTTATTATTTCGTGTTGACTCAATAATTTATAAACTTCATTCAAAGGTGTACTTAAATAAACAAATGGCTGATTGGAATGGTGCTGGTTTTGTGAATAGCATTTAGCTAAAACCAAATCTTTGACAGTTTGTTGTTTTTGCTGAATCGTTTCATCAAAAAAACTTCGCACAAAATTGTTCTTTGGTGAGGCCAGTAATTGTTCGGGAGTGTCACACTGAATAAGTTCACCATCTTTCATAACAGCGATTCGATCCCCTAATTTTATTGCTTCATCCATATTATGTGTAACAAATACAATAGTTGTCCCTAATTCTTGGTGTAATGACAAAACAAGATCTTGCAATGAGCTCCTTGACAACGGGTCCAATGCACTGAAAGGTTCATCCATTAAAATCACTTCTGGACTAGCTGCTAGTGCTCGCAGTATGCCGATTCTTTGTTGTTCGCCACCTGATAATTCTTGAGGCATTCTATTTCGATAAATTTTTGGATCCAGTCCTACTTTCTCAAGTAATTGATCAACTACCTGCTCTCTTTTTTTTCTTTCCCAACCAATCATTTCTGGGATGACTTCAATGTTTTGTTTCACTGACATTGTTGGAAAAAGTGCTATTTGTTGTAACACATAGCCCATTTGCCATCTCATTTTCTGCAGGTTATATTCTTTTAAAGATTTTCCCTTAAAAAATATTTCACCAACACTCGGCTGAGAAAGACCATTAATCATTTTGAGCGAAGTTGTTTTTCCACTACCAGAAGGACCAACTAATACGAAAATTTCCCCTTCATCAATTGACAGACTTAATTCTTTAATTGCATATTTCTCTCCGTATTTTTTTTGTATTTGCTTAAATTCAATCAAACGATTCATTTATTTTCCTCCTTCAGTAGGCCTTCTTTTTTTAAGAATGTCTGTGCTACTTCTGCAGGTTGTTTTTTTTCTACATTCACTTGATAGTTCATTTCAATCATTTGCTCTTCGGTGATCTTGCCTGAAAGTTTGTTTAACGCTTTAACAATCGATTGATGTTCGTTAGCAAAAGTCGTGGTCATCAATGGTGCACCTTGATAAGCTGGAAATAAACCTCGGTCATCTTCCAAGGTTACTAGGTCATATTGTTTTAGCTCACTATCAGTTGAATAAGCATCCACCACATTTACCTCGCCATTGTTTATCGCCTGATAGCGTAAACTCGGCTCCATACTTTGAACACTTGGAAAATTCAGTTGATAAGTTTTTTGAATTCCTTTATAACCGTCAGACCGATCGATAAACTCTAAAGTAAATCCTGCTTTGATTTGATTTTCAACCATGGCTAGATCAGAAATTGTTTTTAAATTATTTTCTTTGGCAAATGATTTTTTCACTGCCAAAGCGTACGTATTTTGATAAGCCATTGGTTGTAAAAGCTTCATATCAAACTGTTTGCTTAACAATAAATCTGCTTGTTCATATGTTTCTTTTTTATCTAATTGTTTCCCTTTTAAAGCATCGGGCACCTTCACCAAACTCTCTAAAACTGTTCCAGTAAACTCAGGATAGATATCAATTTGTTGGTTTTCTAGTGCACTAAAAAGAAAGCTTGTCTTGCCAAAATTTGGCTTTAAGTCAACTTTAGCATCTGTCTCATTTTCAATTAATGCTTTGTACATTTGAATCAAAATATCTGGTTCAGACCCAAGTTTACCAGCAATTGTAATCTTTTCCTCCTTAAAAACACCACTTTGGTATAAAGAGGTACCTCCAATTCCTAAAAGAACAATAAATAATGTCATCACAGTGTATCTAGGTTTTAGATATTGTAAAAGACGGATCAAACTACTAAAAATAATCGCTAATAAAGCGGAACTAATAGCACCAATCAATGTTAACACTGGCGTATTACGATCGATTCCTAATAAGATAAACGTTCCTAACCCACCGGCGCCAATTAAAGCTGCCAAGGTAGCCGTACCAATAATTAATACTAATGCTGTACGAATACCGGAGATAATAACTGGTAACGCGATAGGTAATTCTACTTTGAGCAAACGTCTCATTCTAGACATGCCAAACGCTACAGCAGCTTCTTCAATGGATGGATCAATTTCACTAAGTCCGATATACGTATTTTGAAATATCGGTAACAATGCATAAATAACTAAAGCAATTAGTGCAGGTACTGTGCCAATACCAACAAATGGAATCAACAAACCTAATAAGGCAAGTGATGGAATCGTCTGAAGCACACTGGTTATTTGTAATAAAACCTCGGCCATTTTTTTATGGTTAACTGACCAAATCGCTAGAGGAATCGCAATAATGATCGCAAGCAATAAGGCGATTAATGAGATAGATAAATGCTGAAATGTAGCGGTGATTAGTTCGTTCTTTCTTTCAATAAGAGTTTGGATAAAATTATTCATAGTCCCTTCCTTTCCACGTTAATTTAAGTATAAACATAGTCTAAATAATTCCCAAATAAGTTGTCTCAAAAGAAAACCTACGATGCTTCCCTTATTGTTAAATGATCAATAAATACCCCTAATCCTAGCATGTTAATGAGAACACCAAAACACTTGGTAACTATTAGTTTTTTTTGATGACTACTCCAATTTTAATTGGAGCAAAACAACTTTTTATATCTACATAAATACATGACTTTACTAATGTTTACTGATGTTAGCGTGAAAATCTACTTTTTGAAGACTACTAATTCAATCTTAGTGTACGAAAAAAGGAGTGGATTTCTCCACTCCATAAAAGTCTAACTTTTTGAAAAATATTCCACTCAAAAGGTGACTTTTCACATTTTATAAAAATAAAACAGCCAGCAAAGTTGAAACCTCGTGGGGGAGATATTTTTTCTGCTGGCTTGTTCATTAGTTATTATACTGCAATTTCCTACTTTGTATTAAAAAAGTAATAATTGATCATTTTAAACTCATAAACGTTGTATTTTTCTCTTTTTTTCCTCTTTTTTCTGTTTTTAGATTGAAATTCTCACAAGATTTGTTTAAAACTAATTTAAATAATTAGTTTTCCAGAGTCCTCTTTCAGTCCATATAATGGATAAGTTTGATGATCTTTTTGATAAACAATGTCTTTCTCACGATTTTTCATTAAAAACAGTAATAGTTCGTTTAGCGAAAGAACGGACTTTCTTTCTTCAAAAGTAAGGACACATTGATTCATCTGGTTTGTTCGAATACTCGTTAGTGGTACAATCTGCTCCTCTTTGTTTAAATAGATTCCTTTGTACTCTCTTTTCGTTGGCGAATTGGTTATCAGAGTTAATAAATCTGCTGCACGCATCGTGGGCTCCTTTGTAATGATGATATTTTTTTACAAGATTTTTCCATTTCTCTCTTGAAGATTATCGATCAGCAAGTATAATAAAGAAGTTGCTGAAAATTTTCATAAAAAAAGAGGATAGACATGAAAAAATTAAAATTATTTACAGATCTAATTGGTATAATCTTTGGCGCTGCGATTTATGGATTAGCGGTAACCGGAATCAATATTCCTGCAAAATTAGCAGATGGTGGCGTGACAGGAATTGCCCTTTTATTGAATAACTTATTTGGTTTTGCACCTTCTATTACCTCGCTGATTTTTAACTTGCCATTATTGTTGATCTCTTTATTTATTTTTGGAAAACAGGCTTTTCTTCGCACGATCATTGGCACGTTTTCTTTAGTATTCTTTTTACATCTATGGGAAGGGTTGCACATTCATTTTGCTGTACAAAGCCTTTTAATTAATAGTTTAATGACAGGTGTGTTATCTGGTATCGGTTGTGGTCTTGTTTTTCGCTTTGGTGGAAGTACAGGTGGTACAGACATCATTTATCAAGTATTTGAAAAATATTTCCAGATCAAAATTGGAAAAAGTTTATTTCTCGTTACTTTCGGTATCTTGATTGTCTCATTATTATATTTAGATATTATACATTTTATTTATACACTAGTTAGTTGTTCTATCTTGTCTTATACTTTGAATAAAATAAAATATCTTGATATTACTAATCCATTTAAATTTATTTCTTCTGCTAGAGAAAACGAAACAATCAAGTCTTTTGATTCTGCAGAATAAAAGACATCAATTCCTTAGAAACTTTTACTATTTTTTTAATGACCAAAAAGCTTTTGTCCTTTTTGGTCATTTTTTTATTTTAGCGAAAGCCACCAGTGATCACTACTTTTCCTTGTACTTTTCCCGATTCTACCTCTTTCGTTGCCTGCTTTAATGTATCAGCGGATATTCCTTCTTTATATACTTTTCCTAAATTGGTATGAATTTTATTTTCTTCGATCAATTTTGTGAGATGAATTAATATCTCCCCTTGTGTCTCAATCTGTTTTTCATGATCTGTTTTTGCAAACATGTATTCCCAATCAAAAGTGACAGACAAATTTTTAAACTTTGATATATCAATAGGCTCATCGACCCCCACAATCATGCCAATATGTCCCATTGGTTGAATGATTTCTACAAGTTCTGTTAAGTAAGGACGAATATCAAATAATACAGCGACAGCATCTACTTTATCCATGCCAACTTTTTCTAACTGAGGTTTTACTGGTTGGTGATAATCAATTGGGTAGTCTACACCATTGGATTTTAACCACTCAAAGTTTTTTTGACTGGCTGTAGCAGCAACTTTTAAACCACACCATTTTGCTAATTGCGTTAAAATCGAACCGACTCCGCCACCACCGTTGATTACGAGTATGTTTTTAGTCGTATTGGCTACTTCTTTTGGTATAAATTGAAACTTTTCAAAGAGTAGTTCATAAGCTGTAATCGCCGTTAATGGTAATGCAGCACACGCTTCATCCGTTAAATTGTTTGGAGCCTTTGCCACGATACGTTCATCCACTAACTGAAATTCCTGGTTACTTCCTGAACGCTTAGATGTGCCCGCATAATAGATGCGATCTCCTATAGCATAGTCTTTAACCTCAGAACCTTTTGCTACTACTTTACCTACCGCATCAAAGCCTAAAACAGTTAACGTATTCTTCTTAACTGCTTGGTGTCTAAATTTTGTATCAACCGGATTTACCGAGACTGCTGACACTTGCACTAATAAATCTCGATGTTTAGGAATTGGTCGTTCTGTTGTTTCTTCAATAAAACTATGTGCATCTGAAATGGGTAACCCTTCATAAAAACCAATCCGTTTCATTCTTTTTTTCATTGTTAATTCCTTCTTTCATTCAAATAAAAAGACCTGAATCCATCCTAACGGCAAATTCAGGTTTTCTATCATTTAAAATAACTATTTTCTCCCAAAGAATTCCCTTGGTCTTCAATCAATCCTTGAAGTGATCTTTCTAAAACACCATGGCCTTTTTCTTTTTTTCTTTGATTCAAAGGTTCCTTTTCAACCTTATTAAATGGTTTGACAGAAGGTTCGCCTACTTTTTTTTCTTGATATGGAACTAATTCATTGTCAAATAACAAATAAGAATCCTTACTTTTTTTCATAGAACGAACTAATTCATTCTCTGAAATTTTACGTGTTTTTGGATCTGGAATAATCGATGCTGGAACATACTTTGGAACAAAATACGTTCGTTCTCTCCCAGGATTTTTAGGGTTTTCTGTGTAAGAACGACCCATTGAATGCTTCTGATTGCTTTGTTTTGATGTGGTTCCTTTGGTCGTTTTAGAATGTGGTTGAACAAACGTTTCGTTATTTGTAGGAACACGATAATCAGAGAGTTTTTCTTTCCGGTACACGAGTTCTTCTTTTGGATTTTTTTTGTTTGACTTGCTCAGATTTCGGCGTTTTCGTTGCTCTTTGCCTTCGTTTTTTGCAAAGTGAAATTCTTGCATTTGCTCAAATAAAGGTTGACTATTCATCTCTGTCAATAAGTCATCTTGTCCATCAAATAAAACACGTTTTTGATTTTTTTCTAACTTTACCCCAGTTTCATCATCATAAGCAGGAAAACGAAAATGTTTTCGACTAATTTCTTTCATTTAAACCATCCTTCTCATCCATGAGACTTTTCTCAATGATAGCACAATTTATTCATTTACAATAGTGACCACAATTGAAATTCACTGATCAAATGTTATTTCGTCGTTTCACGGATAATTAACTCTGGGAAAAAACGCCGATATCCTTGGCTTTCCCCTTTTGCTGCAATTTTTTTGAGCAACATTTCTCCACAAACTTCACCCATTCGAACAATATCCTGTTTGACAGTCGTTAACTTAGGCGAACTGATTTGATCTAAAAAAACACCATCAAAACCAATCACTCCAAATTCTTCTGGAACTTTTCCTCTTCCTTTTACGATCCCTCTAACAATACCTAAAGCTAATCGGTCAGAACTACAAATAAAACATGTTTTTTTGTTAAACCGATGCCAATGATCAATCAGGTAATTTTCTGCCATTGTCGAATGATTGGGAAAACGCAAAATTTGAGAGGCTAACTTAGCCTCTTTCATGACAGAAATATAGCCTGCTTCTCTTGATAATTCAAAAGGTTCATCTTCATCGATACCGATGTAAATAATGGTTTCATACCCACATTCTAACGCATATTGTGAAGCTTTCGCCGTTCCATAATGGTTATCACTATCTACATAATCATAACCAAACCGATTTTCTCCGAATAAGATGACAGGCTTTTCTAAACGATCAATCCAATCAAAATCTTTCTCTCTTACTCCAGTGATAATATAGCCATCACAAGACCCTACGTCAAATGCATCATTTGTTACTAATTGTAGAGAATAATGGGCTTTCCCAATACATTTTGCAATTCCCATCAATAAATTCATATAATAGGGTTCTGTTGTATCAATTTCTTCTAAAATAAACAGTTTGATGATCTGTGAGCGATTAGAGACCAACGCTTTAGCTGCAATATTAGGTCGATAGTCTAACTCTGCCATAGCAGAAAATACTAATTCTTTTAATTCATCTGTCACTTGTTCAGGATGATTAATCACGCGCGAGACTGTCATTTTGGAAACATTTGCTTTTTTAGCAACATCAGCTAACGTTGGCATAGACTACTCCTTTCGTGAAAAAAATTTTTAATTTTTGTTGTTTTTATTATAGCAAATTTTGTAGCAATAAAACTCAGTAATTTTACAATTAATCAGCAAGACCTAAATCGTTTTTATCTTCTCTACAACATTAAGAATAAAACAAGCCAAAATTCCAAGAACCTTTGTTAAGTTTCTTGAAATTCTGGTTCTGGTCTATTTTATAAAAGATACACGGTTCAGGTAATCATCCGTTTCATTCATTTATTTTTCATTGATGATTCCCTCTTACAATTTTCTTTTATCTATTTCTTTTTTAGTCATTTCATTGCTTCTGCTAAAAAATCTGCCGCAAGTTCCATCAATGGGATTTTCACCATATGTCTTTCCGTTCGTGAAAAATCAAAAACAATTCCCATTCCATAAGATTTGTATTGATTTTCATTCACAAAATCATTGGTTTGTTGAAAAGGTATCTTTTCATCTTTCACGCCATGCCAAAAGTAAAGCGGACGACCGGCCAATTTTTCCGGTTGCAAAGATAAATCATATGTAGGAACCCACGAAATTAAATCAAAGTAATCTTCTGGTAGTACATAGTGAAATTCATTTGCTCTTTTGTAGATCTCTTTTCCATATTCAAGTGGTGCTGGAGAGCCCATCAAACAAATCCCACCAACCAATTGCGGATGTTTGGTCAACAAAGCACAAGTCGTCATGCCCCCCATTGAGACCCCACCTACTGCTATTTTTTCATGTAATAGGCCACGCTGGTTTAAATGATCGAGTAAGGTATCAAATTCAAACAAGTTACCATAGATACTATTCCAAAAAGTAAAGGAGGGAATTGAAGAAACTGCTTGTTTTCGTTCACCATGATTCATCGCATCTGGCAATAACACACGAAATCCTTTTTTAGCAAACTTCCTTCCTTGAGTCAAAACCAGCTCTTTGCTTGTTTGCCAACCATGATAATATATAATTATTGGTATTTTTTCATTTCTTAATTCTTTTAAAACAACTTCGAGTAATGGAATATTTTTAACTGTACGCTTTAATAGGATTGGATTCACTAATTTACTCACCTAATTTCATCAAAATGGTTGAATGAACGATTTCACACAAACTAACAACAATTTGAAAAACACTAATTATACCGAATAAAATGACAAACAGATTGATCACTTTTGCAAATAAAAGAAGCGTGCAAAGCCCAGCCATACCAAGTCCCAAAGAAAGCAAAGGATAAATAGAAAAATTCAAAAAACTGGCAAAACTTCCAAATACATTTCCTATAAATATAATAGTAAATAAAAAAATACTTAAAATTAAACTATCGGTCAATGATAGTTGAAAGATAATATTATTAGCTACAACTGGTTGATTAATTGAATATAAATCTAAGTATCCGCATGATAAAATACTTAGAATATGAGTGGTTCCTATCGCTCGATTGATTGTTTTCATAATTATCACCAACTCTCTTTATAATTCTATTATAATCGTTTTATCATTTTTTAGAACGAAAAAAGACTTATTTTTCATTTTTTCTACTTTTATTAAATAAAGGAAGGAAAATGAAGGATTTTCAATGATTGATTTTCAGATGTTCGCTATGATTTTTCTTATTAATTTTGCGTATATTCCATTAAACACACTTCGATTTATGTCAACTATAAAAGGCTATGGATTGGCTCCACTCGTTAATATGGTAGAAATTATTATTTACATGGTTGGATTATCGCTTGTTTTGGAACGTCTGGACATTCCTATCCATTTCTTTATGTTTTAGGATACACAATAGGGATTAGTAGCGGGATAGTTATTGAAAACAAATTAGTATTAGGCTATAGAAGGATCACAACGATTTTACCCGCAAATAGTTTGGGAGAACAATATATATCAAATATTTTAATCAAAGAAATTGAGTCAAGCACATTTATCATTTCGTATGTACCAACATATATTTCTGGTGGTTTTTGGACAAAAAGTACGAAAGCATCAAATGAAAGAACTTTTTAACAAATAAAATGAAAAAAATGAAATTTATACTATAAAATGAACAATACTTTTTATTTTCATTAAAAACCATCGACATATACTCATCATTTTGTTATCATATATCATGATTAACACTATTTTTATCAGGAGAATATATGGAAACGAAACGAAATACAAATACTTTTTTACATGTAGGAACTATTTTTGCTCTATTAACGCTCTGTTTATTTATATGCTATTCCTATTTCCGCTCTTCCGATGCACCTTGCAATGCATTTGGTTGGCTATTACTGGATCAACCTGGGCTAAATCAGTTAGATGAGAGTCAATTTTTATTAATACTTTCATCCATTTGTGCTTTTGTTTTTTCTTTATCTTTTAGAGCTTTTATGGTCTATCAATTACCTAAGAGGATGAATGAAGCCGCGAATTTCTTCGTTGTGTTAAAAGCCTTGTCTTTACTCAGTACGTTCTTTTACTCATTTAACCAAAATTCACTTTTCTTTTTTATCATAAATGGTTTAGTCGTAACTTTATCTCTCTTTACCTATTTTATTTTTTCATTGATGTATAAAAAGTTACAATTGCCTTTTCTTATGCAAGCCATCCCATTTTTTTGTTTTGGTTATAGTATTTTTTCATTCCTTGTATTAGCGCTAGCACCAACTTTTGATCCAGCAAATATTCAAATGACAAGTAACTTTTTAGAATTACTTTTTATTTCATGCCTCGGATTTATGATGTGGAAAGTAAGAAAAACAGTCCAAGACAAAAATATTTAATCGTCTTGAACTGTTTTTTTATTTTATTTGACGTAGGTAAGAAAAATCAGTTAATAAATGTTGGTTGATGAGACATTCGTACACTTTCCTTTTTATATAAGCTTTCTCTTCTACCGTTTGCCCATGTGCTATTTTTGGAAAATCAATCGTTTTTATTTTAGATTCAATCATAGGAATCGCTAGCTGCGTTTTTTCTTCATTCTCAACTATTTTAGTTTCTATTGTCTTTGTTAGTACTAAAGAATCATAAAAGATACTAGGACGTCGACGCTTATACTTATTTGCTTTTATTCGGTCAATAATTACTTCTACTTGATCGAAATAATACATTTCATTGACATCTCCAATTAGCTTAGCTAAACGTTCAAATTCTACGGGCATTGCTATTTGCTTTTTTTGCAGATAAAAATAATTAGCTAGAGAAAAGGTCAAACTATCGTGATAATTCAACGATACCCATTGATAGGTTTGATTACCAGCAACATGTTTACTTATTGGTAATAAATATTCCACTGTCGCATAAAAATAACTGCTTTTCGATTCAAAACAGTAAGACCACATTTCTTCTCCCATAACGAGCTGTTTTTCTTCTTGTGAAAAAGAAACTAATTTTTGTGTCATAAGAGAAGTGGCTTCTTCTATTTCTTTTTGGAATTTACTTTCATCAAAAATTGGAAAATTTAAAGAGTAGCGACGATTTTCACGTTTTAATAAGTTTTCATCAATAAGCTGATCAAGAAAAGCTTCAAATTTTCGTTGCGGAAAAACAGCTTTCAGTTCTCTTAAAATAATATCCTCATTTTGATGTTGATACATGTAATCAATTAATAAAGGGAAAAGATCATGCTCAACTAATTTCCCCAATTTCTCTTGTTTATTTTTAGAATAAAAATAGTTCATCTTTACTTTCTCTTTTTCCTTTTCATGTTTTTATTTTTACTAACTAAAAAGCAGGATAAATGTCTTACTGACTTTATCCTGCTTTTTTCATTCAACTCTTAATTTGTGACCGAAATAAGTTTCAACAATTCCTATTGTTCCGGCGGTCAGTTTAGGATATTTTCAAATGTTTAACTAAAAACAGCTGTTAGTTGTGGTACTACTTGTTTCTTACGTGAAACAACGCCTTTTAATAAAGCTCGATTGTTCGTTAATTTGACTTGGAAAGCTTCTTCTACTTTTTCCAAACCAGTACCAGCCACTAAGAGTTCAGAATCGCTATCTAAAATATTCGTGACAACTAAAACAAATAAATCATACCCATTTTTAGACATTTCATCAGCCATTGCTTCTTCAAGTTCCTTTTGACGCGCCATCACTTCGTTTAAATCCACTGTATTGACTTGCGCGATTCGAACATTTTTACCACCCATTGGGAAGCTTTTCGCATCAAGGTCAAGTAAAACTGCAGCAGTTTTATCACTAAGATTCGTTCCCGCTTTTAACATGTCTAGTCCATAGCTTGTTACATCGACTGCGGCAATTTCAGCAAGCTCTTTTGCTGCAGCTTCGTCTTCTGATGTACAAGTTGGTGATTTGAATAACAACGTATCTGATAAAATCGCAGATAACATGATCCCGGCTATTGCTTGAGGAATTTCTACTTGATGCTCTTTATATAATTTCAAAATGATTGTACTTGTACACCCAACAGGTTCTGCACGATAGTATAGTGGATTTGCTGTTTCAAAATTTGCAATACGATGATGATCAACGACTGCTAAAATTTCTGTTTCTGCAATATCAGCAATACTTTGTTGAAACTCGTTATGATCGACGAGCATAACTTGCGCTGCTTCTTCTTTAGCAGAATGAACAACACGAGGGGCAGGAAGTTTGAAATAGTCTAAAGCAAATTGTGTTTCTTCATTAGGTGTTCCTAACGCAACTGCTTCCGTTTCTTTTCCTAATTGATTTTGCAAATGTGAGAAGGCAATTGCAGCTCCAATTGCATCGGTATCTGGATTTTGGTGACCAAAAACTAAAATTTTTGACATTTGTCTCGCTCCTTTGTGATTTCTCCTATTTAATAATAGCAAAAAACGGAAAAGAAGCAATACTTATCTTCTTTTCCGTCCTTTTCTATCTATTAAGATAACCTTTATATTCTTCCACGTGAAGCAAACGTTTCGCATTTTCGACTCGTTCTTTTGTCGGCGGTTCGATTCCTTCTAATGGATATTCTAGCCCTAGGGTTTCCCACTTATATTTTCCCATTGTATGATAAGGTAAGATTTCTACTTTATCCACATTTTCCAAGGTTTTAATAAAATCATCTAAGCGAATCAAATATTCATCATAATCACTGCGTTCAGGTACTAAAACATGTCTGATCCAGACTGATTTATTAATTTCAGAAAGATATTGTGCCATTTCTAGTATATTTTCATTACCCCAACGTGTTAATTTCTTATGCTCTTCATTGTCGATATGTTTAATATCAAAAAGCAGCAATTCAGTATATTTCATCAATTCTTGAAAACGAGAAAAGAATGGCTCCTCACGTGTGAATGGTTTACCACATGTATCTAGAGTCGTATGCATTCCACGTTCTTTGGCTTTTTTAAACAACTCAATTAAGAAATCAATCTGCAATAACGGTTCTCCACCGCTGACTGTGATTCCCCCTTCTGAGCCCCAATAAGAACGATACCGTTCCGCTTGGTCTAACAGTTCATCTGCCGTATATTCTTTTCCTCCACCTATATTCCATGTATCAGGATTATGACAAAATTCACAACGCATGCGACAGCCTTGCATAAAAACGACAAATCTAACACCCGGTCCATCTACTGAACCAAACGTTTCGATCGAATGAACATAGCCAATTGTTTTATCTTCCATAAGGATCACTTCTTTTCTTTAATTTCATTTTCATTCAAAATACACTTATTGTTTTATTACGATTGAAAAGATGAGGGCAAGAACATCTAATTGTTCTGCCCTCAAATTTTTTATTTTTGATGAAAGTCAATGGTTTTACTTCGTGACTTCCATTAGAGTAATTGATCAAAAGCGCTTATTCTCTGCTTGTTCTGCTTGATGCAGACCAGCCTTTTCACGACCTCTTGGTAAACAGTGTTCAAAGGCTTGCATCTGCGACAATAAGCCCAAACAGAGGAAAAATATGAGAAGCTATTTTTCTCTGTTCGTTCTTATTGCTTGATTCAGACCAGCCTTTTCACGACCTCTTGATAAACGGTGTTCACAGCATTGCTTCTACGGAATTAAGCCCAAAAATGGGAAAATATGAGAAGCTATTTTCACATTTTTGTTCTTAATTCTTGAAGCAGAACATGCTGTTCACAACCTCTTGATTACATTCTGTCGTGAGATGTTCTCATCAATACGTCTAATTGTTGTTCTCTTGTTAAATCACGGAATTTAACGGCATATCCTGAAACACGGATGGTTAAGTTAGGGTATTTCATTGGATTTTCCATTGCGTCACGTAATAAGTCGTTACTAAATACGTTAACATTTAAATGGTAAGCTCCTTTAGAGAAATAACCATCTAAGACATTACGTAAGTTACCAATACGAGTTTCTTCATCTTTTCCAAGTCCAGAAGGGTTAATTGTTTGGGTATTAGAGATACCATCACGAGCATAAGCATAATTGATTTTAGCTGTAGAGTTCAGACTTGCCAATAGTCCATTTTGTTCAGCATTGTAACTTGGGTTTGCACCAGGAGCAAGCGGTTTTCCAGCTTCACGTCCATCAGGTGTATTCCCTGTATTTTTTCCGTAAACTACGTTAGATGTGATTGTTAATAATGACGTTGTTGGAGTTGAGTTACGGTAAGTCTTATGACGTTTGATTTGTGTCATGAAGTACTCTAAGATCCATTCAGCAAGTTCATCTGCTTTGTCATCGTCATTTCCATATTTTGGAAATTCACCAGTTACTTCAAAGTCAACGGCAATTCCTTTTTCATTACGAATTGGTTTTACTTGTGCATATTTAATTGCAGCTAAACTATCTGCCGCATGTGAAATACCTGCAATCCCTGTTGCAAATGTACGTTTTAAATCTGAATCCATTAACGCTAGTTGCGCTGCTTCATAAGAATATTTATCGTGCATGTAATGAATAATGTTCAATGTGTTAACGTAAAGTTCTGCTAACCAATCCATTACGTTCATAAAGTTATGTTTTACTTGTTCAAAGTCTAGTGTTTCACCTGTGATTGGACGATACTCAGGACCGACTTGCGCACCTGTTACTTCGTCCACGCCACCGTTAATTGCATAAAGTAATGCTTTTGCTAGGTTCGCACGAGCACCAAAGAATTGCATGTCTTTTCCAACAACTGTTCCAGACACACAACATGCGATTGCACAGTCATCAGAACCCCATTGTTCACGAAGCAGATTATCATTTTCAAATTGGATAGATGAACTTTCGATAGCAATTTTACTTGCATAAGTTCTAAATCCTTCTGGTAAATGTTCTGAATACAATACTGTCAAGTTTGGCTCTGGAGAAGGTCCCATATTTGTTAATGTATGCAATAGACGGAAGTCATTTTTAGTCACTAATGAACGGCCATCTAAGCCCATGCCTGCGATTGAAAGTGTTGCCCAGATTGGGAATCCAGAGAATAACTGGTTATATTCTGGCGTACGAGCAAATTTTACCATACGTAATTTCATCACTAAATGATCAATTAATTCTTGTGCTTCTTGTTCAGTGATTACTCCATTGTCTAAATCACGTTGGATATAAATATCTAAGAATGCAGAAATACGACCAATAGACATTGCTGCACCATTTTGTGATTTAATTGCTGCTAAGTAACCAAAGTATAACCATTGAACAGCTTCCTTCGCATTCGCAGCTGGTTTAGAAATATCATAACCATATTTCGCAGCCATTTCTTTCATTTGTGCTAAGGCACGGTATTGTTCTGTGATTTCTTCACGAAGACGGATCACTTCTTCATCCATTGTGTGGAAACCAGTCATATCGTGGTCTTTTTTCTTTTGTGCCATCAAGTAGTCAATTCCATACAACGCAATACGACGATAATCCCCAATGATTCGACCACGACCATAAGCATCTGGAAGCCCAGTAATAATCTTGTTTTTACGAGCTGCACGCATTTCAGCAGTGTAAGCATCAAATACACCTTGGTTATGAGTTTTTCTCCAATCAGTAAAAATATGAGTTAACTCATCATTTGGTGTGTAACCATTGCTTGTTAAAGCATTATTGGCCATATTAATCCCACCAAAAGGCATAAATGCTTGTTTCAACGGTTTGTCTGTTTGTAAACCAACGATTTTTTCTAAGTCTTTATCTAAATAACCAGCATCATGAGAAGTAATCGTTGACACGATCTCTGTATCCATATCATAAACGCCATTACGTTCAAATTGGATGTCATTTAGTTTTTGTAGTTCTTCCCATAATTTTTCTGTTGCTTCTGTTGGTTTTTCTAAAAAGCTGTCATCCCCACGATATTCTGTGTAGTTATTCTGGATGAAGTCTCTTGTATCTACGCCTTCTTTCCATTTGGTTCCTTTAAATCCATTCCATTGCTCCATTGTATGGACCTCCTGTTGTCTGTTTTATGTAACAGTTTTTACGTGATAAGTATAACACAGAAAGCTATCTTTGCAAGGGTTTTCTTGTTTTTTATTTAACAATAAATTTCTTTTTAATTTAAATATATAAATAAACATTGATAATAAAGCATTTATCCATTGTGAACACTTTCATATTTTATTGTTTTCTCATTAAGTTTTTTTAAAAAAATACAAATAATGAGTCGCAACTGTATTAATACAGTTGCGACTCATTACAAAAAACATTATAACAGTTAACTTTCGATGATCATATCTGCCGTGTCGATTACTTGGATCACCTCGCCACCTTTTTTCTCATCTAAAACAAACGATCCATTTGAGGTGCGATCGCCTATTGGATAATCAGTGGGATTAATCACTAGTTCTTGCCCTTTTTGATTAACAAGCGTTCTTTCTTTGGCATTTCCTTCTGACATATAGATGACACGGTGTGGATGTTTCTTCAACTCACGTAAGACCGTTACGCCTCGTTTAGCTCGAGATGTTTGACTGATTTCTTGAGCTAACATACGTTTAATAGCTCCTCGTTGCGTCACGAGAACGATTGGCGCATCCCCTTCAGCAAATACCAACAATCCATTCACAACCGTATCTGCTTCTTTTAGATTGATTGAGCGAACACCAGCCGCTTTTGCACCAACTACAGGTACTTCTTCCAGTGGATAACGTAACCCCATGCCTTGATGTGTGACTAAAAAGACATCCAAGTCTGTTTGTCCCTCTTCAAGATAAACAGCCACTAATTCATCATCTTCACTCTTTAATTTCATTCCGCTAAGCGGGCGACTTTTATACGTACGCCATGGTTCAAATTCTGTCATACGAGTTTGTTTTATCCAACCATTTTTACTTATAAAGATCAGCGTCTTCTCCGCTTCGATTTTTTTATAAGGAAAGACCGCTAAAATCGATTCATCAACAGAAAGATTTAAAATGGTTTGCGAGATGTGTTCGCCTGCATCTTTCCATTTCAGATCAGGTAATTCATGAACTGGACGATAGATAACATTTGCTTTATTTGTAATTAATAGAAGGTGATCTAGGGTGTTTAGTTCGGCAGCATACAAAAGATAATCGCCTTCTCGCATGCCAATTTCTTCCGGTTTTGAAGCACTGTAAGAACGCAAACTCGTACGTTTTACATATCCTTCTTTTGTCACACTGACGATCACGTCTTCTTGTGCCACCAACACCTTTGTATCAATTTTAATTTCTTCGATTTCATCTTGGATAGCTGTCATCCGTATATTCGCATATTTTTTCTTGACTTCGCGAAGTTCTTTTTTCATCACAGAGAATAGTTCTTTCTCATTTGATAAAATTTTATTTAATTCCGTGATCTGAGCAATCAAATTTTCTGATTCTTTGCGGAGTTCTGTAATATCGGTATTCGTCAAACGATACAATTGTAACGTAACAATTGCTTCTGCCTGTTCTTCTGTAAATTGAAAAACTTCGATTAAATTTTGCTTCGCATTTTTCTTATCTTTACTTTCTCGGATTGTCGTAATAACTTCATCTAAAACCGACAAAGCTTTCATTAGACCTTCTACGATGTGTTGACGTTTTTGCGCTTTTTCTAAGTCAAATTGACTACGTTTGGTAATTACTTGTTTTCGATGGACAATATAACTGCTTAAAATATCTTTTAATCCAACTTGATGAGGGGTCATGTGATCAATGGCTACCATATTAAAATTATAGTTGATCTGAAGTTCAGTATTTTTAAACAGATAATTTAAAATACCTTGTGCATTGGCATCTTTTTTTAATTCAACCACAATTTGTAAACCTGTTCGATCACTTTCATCTCTAACTTCTGCAATTCCGTCGATTTTTTTATTCAAACGGATTTCATCCATTTTTTTAACTAACGTGGCTTTATTTACTTCATAAGGGATTTCAGAAATTACAATTTGTTGTTTATTGCCTTTGATGGCTTCAATCTTAGTTTTCGACCGTAAAATGACTTTTCCACGACCAGTTTCATACGCTTTTTTAATCTCATCTTTCCCTTGTAAAATCCCGCCTGTAGGAAAGTCAGGACCTGGAATGTACTCCATTAGTTTATCTAAACTTGCTTTAGGATGATCGATCAGATAAATCGTTCCATCAATTACTTCTGCTAAATTATGAGTAGGTATTTCAGTTGCATAACCAGCTGAAATACCTGTGGAACCGTTGACTAAGAGATTAGGATATCTCGCTGGTAAAACAGTTGGCTCTTTTTCTGTATCATCAAAATTCCAGACAAGATCAACCGTGTTTTTCTCAATATCCGCTAACATTTCTCCACTTAGTTGTGATAAACGAGCTTCTGTGTAACGCATGGCAGCTGGTGGGTCTCCATCCATGCTTCCGTTATTCCCGTGCATCTCTATAAGAACTTCTCTTAGCTTCCAATCTTGGCTCATGCGAACCATTGCTTCATAAATACTGCTGTCACCATGAGGATGGTAGTTCCCCATGATGTTCCCTACAGACTTCGCCGATTTACGAAACCCTTTATCAAAGGTATTGCCATCTTTATTCATTGCAAATAAAATCCGTCTTTGTACAGGTTTTAATCCATCACGGATATCCGGCAATGCTCTTTCTTGAATAATATACTTTGAGTAACGTCCGAAGCGGTCACCCATCACTTCTTCTAGGGTTAGTTCTTGTACTTCTTGACGATCTTCCATCAGGTGACCTCCTATTCTCCAACTATTTCAGATTGTTTCTCTTCGTCAAATAATTCATTTGAACCAGAAGAAGTATTCTCTACTTCTTCTTTTTTATCTAAGATACTTCCATCTTCTTCTAACGTAAATTGTACGTGGTTTTCAATCCACTTACGACGAGGTTCGACTTTGTCGCCCATCAATGTTGTTACACGACGTTCTGCCTGAGCAGCATCATCTATCCTTACGCGAATCAAAGTACGAGAAGCAGGATCCATTGTTGTTTCCCATAGTTGTTCCGCATTCATTTCTCCAAGACCTTTATAGCGTTGCAGCATGTATCCTTTTCCAATATTTTTAATCGTTGCTGCCAATTCATCATCTGTCCAAGCATATTCAATCACTTGTTTCTTTCCTTGCCCTTTAGAAACTTTATATAGCGGAGGCAAGGCAATATAGACCTTCCCAGCTTCGATCAATGGTTTCATATAACGATAAAAGAAAGTTAATAATAGTACTTGGATGTGTGCACCATCCGTATCCGCATCGGTCATAATAATAATTTTGTCATAATTACAATCTTCGATAGAAAATTCAGGTCCTACTCCCGATCCAATGGTATAAATCATGGTATTGATTTCTTCATTTTTCAAGATATCTTGCATCTTCGCTTTTTCTGTATTGATTACTTTCCCACGTAAAGGCAGAATTGCTTGGAATTTACGATCTCTTCCTTGTTTGGCAGAACCACCAGCGGAATCTCCTTCCACTAGATACAATTCATTCTTTTTAGGGTTGCGTGATTGCGCTGGTGTCAATTTACCAGAAAGTAATGACTCCCCTTTTTTACGTTTCTTTCCATTTCGACTTTCTTCACGTGCTTTTCGGGCGGCTTCTCGAGCTTCTCGAGCTTTTATTGCTTTTCTTACTAACATTTGACTCATTTCACTATTTTCTTGTAAATAAAAGCCCATTTGTTCGCCGATCACATTATCCACTACAGTCCGAGCAATTGGGGTCCCTAATTTTTCTTTGGTTTGACCTTCGAACTGAAGTAAATTTTCAGGAACCCGAATGGAGAGAACAGCTGCTAAACCTTCTCTAAAGTCGCTTCCTTCGAGATTTTTATCTCGCTCTTTCAACAAGCCTACTTTTCTAGCATACTCGTTATAGGCTTTTGTCATGGCTGATTTCATCCCAGATTCATGGGTACCGCCGTCTTTTGTCCGCACGTTATTAACGAATGATAGCACATTTTCTGAATAGCCATCATTGTATTGGTAAGCAACTTCCACTTCAATCCCATCTTTTTCACCAGAGAAATAAACAACAGGTGTCAAGGTGTCTTTTTCTTCATTAAGATAATCAACAAATTCTTTGATGCCTTCTTCATAATGAAAGACTTCTTTCACTGGTTCTTCACCACGTAAATCAGAAAGAGTGATTTTTACTCCTCTTAAAAGAAAAGCAGACTCTCTCAAACGCTCAGATAAAATTTCATAAGAAAATTTAGTGGTAGAAAAAATGGTTTCATCGGGCAAGAAATGGACAGTTGTTCCATTTTCTTTCTTTGTTTTCCCTATTTTTTTCAATGTTCCGTTTGGTTTACCGCCATTACTAAATTTTTGTTGGTACTCTATCCCATCGCGGACGATCGTTACAGTCAGCCATTTTGATAACGCATTAACGACACTTGCACCTACTCCGTGAAGTCCGCCAGAGGTTTTGTATCCCCCTTGACCGAACTTACCACCGGCATGTAAAACTGTAAAAATCACTTCAACTGTTGGAATACCAGAAGCGTGCATTCCAACCGGCATGCCACGTCCGCTATCTTTTACAGTGATACTGTTGTCTTCATGGATTGTTACATCAATTTCATTTCCATAGCCAGATAAAGCTTCATCAACCGCATTGTCGACAATTTCATAGACTAGATGATGTAAGCCCCGGCTATCAGTCGACCCGATATACATTCCTGGTCGTTTTCTAACTGCCTCTAATCCTTCAAGAACCTGGATTGACGCATCATTATATTCGTTCTTTACTTTTTTTGCCAAGGCAAACGCTCCTTCAATCATACTTTACGGTAAAAACCGCACCACGATAATCATACTAGAAAAGCTTACGAAAAAAAAGAGGTTAAACGAGAAATCAATATTTATTGTTCCTTGAATAGCTTTTCTAAAATTCCTTTGTGGAAGCAGTCATTTTTTTCGTTATTGCTTTTTTATCTTTATAAGTTTGATTTTGGTTCAACGATCCAAAACCATATCCGTCTGATCCATTTTTTATAGGTTCTGCTTCATTTTATTCCTAGTGTAAATATTTATACTATGACGAAAAACAGCCCTATTGATTTGTTTTTCTATGACTGTCAAATAGATATAAAATTTTTCTTCTAGAATTTCTTTTCCAGCTAAAATTGGATGGCTCGAAAAACATACATCCATTGTTCTGTGATAAAAAACTTTACGCTACTATTGCTTATCTATTTATATTTGTTTTTTAATCCTATGATGCAACTTTTTCTTCTTTTAAAGTAATTTAAACAGAATACACTATCCTCTATCGATGTGAAATACCGCTGTTTGTATAAGAAGTTCGTTAGTTACATAAAACAAAAAACAAGATATATTGTCTATTTATTTTATTCGATATGACAAACAGTCAGTATAAGAAACGAATCACTCGGACGATGAAGTTCATTTCGTCTCACCATGTAGAATTTTTTCTATATGATTTAGTAGATGAATCATACACCAAACTTGAAGAGCTTTCACGTCATATAAAATTGCTATCTGAATGAAATTTTCTGTAGACATTTCTGTCTGCTCTTACTTTCCCCTTTTATTTCATTTTTACTCGCTCAATCTTCAATTTTTTCAATTGTTCCGAATGCTTATTCATGCTAAAATAAACAATAGTTTTTAACTTGAAAGAGGTAGAATCATGAAATTGATCTTATTATTTTTAACCGCCTACCTTTTAGGCTCAATACCTTCGGGTGTTTGGATAGGCAAATTATTTTTTAAAAAAGATATCCGACAGCATGGCAGTGGCAACACTGGTACTACAAATACATTTAGAGTATTAGGAAAAACAGCAGGTACCGTTGTTTTGTTTATGGATATCTTAAAGGGAACCTTAGCCACTTGCTTACCGATTATTTTTCATGTAACATCAATCAATCCCCTTTGGTTTGGTGTCTGTGCGATTTTAGGTCATACATTTCCTATTTTTGCTAAATTCAAAGGTGGAAAGGCGGTCGCAACAAGTGCAGGTATGTTATTAGGATTTAATCCTTTATTTTTCATATATTCGAGTATTATTTTTGTCGTTACCTTATTTTGTACCAGTATGGTTAGTTTGACTAGTATGATTAGCGCCACATTAATTACTTTATCGACAATCTTCCTGCCTTATTTAGCACCGAGTATCCTACCTAAACAAAATTGGTTACTAACGATAATTGCCTTTTTAGTTTCTGCTTTTATCTTTTATCGTCACAAAGACAATATTCAACGTATCAAAAATCACTCGGAAAGTCGTATTCCTTTCGGTTTGAATAGCAGTAAGAAAAAAGAGCACTTATGAGATAAAAACAGTTGACTGCAACATACAGTCAACTGTTTTTTCTTTCTTCCACTGGTTGTTTTTTACTAGAATACGTGAGAACCACCAAAATAGAAAGAGCTAGTTTTATTTATTATGAGGCTATTTTCTTTCTGCTTATTCTACTTAACAGTAATTGAATATTTGGTCTTAAAGATTTCGTGTGCGCCTAATTGGTTGATCCCTACTTTTTCCATTAAATGACCCGAGCTATCCACTGTGTCAGCTATCCCACACCAAGGTTCAATACAAACAAATGGTGCTTCTTTTGGATAGGGTGACCAGATTCCAACATAAGGCATATCTTTATAACTTAAAGTAATACTGTGACTAGATTTTTCACTACGAATCGCATACGCATTTAATCCTTTTGTTTCAAAGACCAACGCATCATTTTCAAATAATTCACGCATTAGGGCTAGGTTTGTATTTGTTTGCCCTAGTGTTCTTTGATCCATATCAATATAAGGACCCTTTAAAGGCAAACGCAATCTTGACTTTTTCGGTGAAAAAGCAAGATAAAAATCATCAAAAGTTAACCCTTCTTCCAGAGGAACATTAAAGGCTGGATGACCACCAATAGAAAAGAACATTTCTTCTTCTCCAGTATTAGCTACTTGATAATGTACCGTGATTCCATCACCACCCAACTCATAAGAAATGACTAATTCAAAATCAAAAGGATAATTTTTTTTCGTTTCTGGTGTACTTCTAAGTACGAAACTGGCCAATTCTTGCCCATGTTCAATCACTTCAAAATCCATATCTCTAGCAAAACCATGTTGGCCCATTGAATAAGTTTTTCCTTGATACGTATATTGATCGTCTTTTAAACGACCAACAAAAGGAAACAACACCGGTGCATGTCTTCCCCAATACTCTGGATCAGCTTGCCAGATATATTCGAGATTTGTTTCTTTTGATTTTAAACTGATTAATTCTGCTCCATGCTCAGCAATTTCAGCAATCAATTGGTCGTTTTGAATGATTACAGTCATAATAATAATTCCTCCATCGTTCAGCGGTTCAGTCAGAATGAAACACTCGTTCATACATCTAGAATCTGACAAAATGAAAGACAAACCAGCAAGTTTTCTTTTGCTGGTTGCTCTTTCACGTCTTTTTTGAACATTTCTAGATGTTTGCTAATGTACATCCTTTCTGCTCTTGTCCGTTTATTTGATTGAGAAGATAAACCAAATTATCAATTTGATTTTTGGTTTTACCCTCATGGTCTTTTTTTACAAGTAGAAAGCCGAGCAATCATGAAAAGAAAGCTCGTATTTTCTGGTCAAATCTATAATAGCGCTAAGTATGAAATGACCTACTTTTTGAGAAGCTACTCTGTTTGTAAAAAACATTTGTTAATAACTATGCTTTGTTAGTTCTTCTTTAAATCGAGAGTTTAGAACTTTTAGATATGTTCCTTTCATTCCTAAAGAACGCGATTCAATAATTCCAGCTGACTCTAATTTACGTAATGCATTCACAATCACAGAGCGAGTGATGCCTATCTTATCAGCAATATTCGATGCAGTTAAACGTCCTTCATCCTCATCTAGTGCGTTAAAAATTGCTTGAACTGCCTTTAATTCACTATAAGACAAAGTATTAATAGCCATTTGCACAGCTGTAGCACTTCTTACATCCGCTTCAATGCTTCGTGATTTTTGATAAAGAATCTGCATACCAACCACGGTTGCGCCATATTCAGCCAATACAAGGTCCTCATCTGTAAAAATTTGTTCCATCCTTGATAAAATGATTGTTCCTAAACGTTCACCTGCACCAAAAATAGGAACTACTGTTGTCAATCCAAATGGGTATTTTTCTCTCGCTTCAAAAGGAAAAGCCGTCATTTCACTACTAATAGGAATATTTGCTTCTGTTTTGTTTAATTGGTCCACTGTGTCTGTATAAGAATCGGGAAATTGTTTTTCAACAAACATCATTTTTATCCGTTCATTGTTTACGTCATGACGCTCATCATAGCCTAAAAGTACGCCATCACTACTGATAATATATACATTACTGTCTAAAATAGCGCCTAAAGTCACCGCCATCTTATCATAAGGTAAATCAGCTTGCATATCAAAAGTATTTTTTTGTTGTAGCAACTTGTTTATATTGCGTGTTTTGGTTAATAAATCCGTCATTTTCTACCTCCGATTTTATAAAATAAAGCGACTTAAATCTTCATTAGCTACAATAGACCCTAATTTTTCCACTACGTAAGCTTCGGTAATTGTAATTTCGCCCATTTGCATATCTGGCGCTTCAAATAATAAATCTTCTAACAATTTTTCAAGGATTGTATGCAAACGTCTCGCACCAATGTTATCGGTGTCGCGATTGACATCATACGCAATTTGAGCAATTTTTTCAATCGCTTCTTTGGTAAAAATAACTGAAACATTTTCTGTACCAATCAATGCTACATACTGCTTGATCAATGCGTTATTTGGTTCAGTCAATATTTTAATAAAATCTTCTGCAGATAAATCATCTAATTCGACACGAATAGGGAAACGACCTTGTAATTCTGGAATCAAATCACTTGGTTTTGAAAGATGAAAAGCACCAGAAGCAATGAATAGTATATGGTCTGTTTGAAGAACACCGTACTTCGTATTTACCTGTGAACCCTCAACGATCGGCAAGATATCTCTTTGGACACCTTCTCTTGATACTTCTCCTGATTGTTGTGATTTTGAAGTAATTTTGTCAATTTCATCAATAAAAATGATGCCACTTGATTCTGCCAATTTGATTGCTTCACTATGGATATCGGCATCTTTAACAAGTTTAGCAGATTCCTCTTTGATCAATAGTTCGAGTGCTTCTTTAACTGTGACTCTACGTTCTATTTTTTTCTTAGGTGTTAATGCACCTAATGTTTCATTTAAATCAATCCCCATCTGTTCCAATCCATTATTCATCATTGGGGCAGGTTTCTTTTGATCTTCGACTTCAATCGTTACTTGACGTTGATCAAGCAATCCTTTTTGTAATTGCTCAAGAATTGTTTTACGGTTCACACGAATTTCTTCTGTCACCTCTTCTTGAGGTTCTGCAGTGGTTTGTTGTGCAGCATTGAATAGATTCATCATCTGTTCAAACTGGTTGCCTGTTTGTTTTTGTTCTTTTTTAATGCCAGGTACTAAAACCTTCACCAATCGTTTCTCTGCATTTTTCTTAGCTTCTGCATAAACTTTACTATATTGTTCTTTTTCTACGATTTGGATAGCATTTTCGACTAAATCACGTACCATTGATTCCACATCTCGACCAACGTAACCAACTTCTGTAAATTTAGTGGCCTCTACTTTCACAAAAGGCGCATGAACGATTTTGGCTAGACGGCGAGCTATTTCTGTCTTACCTACTCCCGTTGGTCCAATCATTAACATGTTTTTTGGCGTAATATCTTGTTGCATTTTTTCGTCTAATTGTAATCGACGGTAGCGGTTACGTAACGCAACAGCAACAGATTTTTTGGCTGCTTGTTGCCCAATAATATATTGATCTAATTCACTGACAATTTGTCTTGGTGTTTGCTTTAATTCATACATATTTTTTCACCTCTATAATTCTTCTACGATGATATTATGGTTTGTAAAGATACAAATGTCCGCTGCGATGTTTAACGCATTTTCTGCTATTTCTTTTGCGCTCATCTCATTTTGCGCATAGTTTTTCATTGCTCGAGCAGCAGCTAATGCAAAATTACCACCGGAACCAATCGCAAGAATGCCATCATCAGGTGCGATGACTTCACCTGTTCCTGAAACCAACAGCATCTCTTTGTCATTCATCACAATCAGCATAGCTTCTAATTTTTGCATTGATTGTTGCGTACGCCATTCTTGTGCTAGCTCTACCGCTGCTCTTTGTAAATTTCCGTTGTATTCATTTAGTTTTCCTTCAAATTTCTCTTCTAAAGTAAATGCATCTGCTACGCTTCCAGCAAATCCCACGATGACTTCATCATTATAGATTCGACGGACTTTTCTAGCACTGCCTTTCATAACAACAGACTCACCCATCGTTACTTGGCCGTCTCCTGCCATTGCAAATTTCCCATCTTTTTCAACAGCACAAATCGTTGTTGAATGAAATTGTGATTCTACCATAATTTTTTCCTCCTTGTTACGTTCACATTGACACTTTCAGTTACGCTCTTGGATGAAAAGAACGATAATTTTTTTGTAAACTTTCTTTTGTTACGTGGGCATAAATTTGCGTAGTAGATAAATTGGCATGTCCTAATAATTCCTGGACAGTCCGCATATCCGCTCCATTGTTTAGTAAGTGTGTTGCAAATGTATGCCGCAACATATGTGGGTGGATTGAACTGTCTAAACTGCTTTTTTTAATGACTTGATTCAATACATATTCAATGCCTGTCGGTGTAATCGGTTCGCCATGGTGATTTACAAAAACAAATTCATGTTGTTTCTGGTATTTATCCATGAGGACACGACGCCCTTTTTCAAAATATTCATACAAAGCATCTTGTGCAAATGAACCAAGTGGTGCATAGCGTTCTTTATTCCCTTTTCCATGAATCAACATAACCTCTGAGTCAAAATCGATTTCTGATACTTTTAAGTTACTACACTCGCTTAGACGAATACCTGAACCATAAAGTATTTCTAGTAAGGCACGATTTCTCAACTCTAATGGTTTGTCACCCGTCACACTAGCAAATAGAGCTTGCATTTCGTTTTCATAGAAAAAGCGTGGAAGTTTTAAATTTTTCTTTTTTAGATGGACATAAGAAAAAGGATTTTCTTTGATCGCCTCTTCTTTTAAAAGGTATTGATAAAATGAACGCAGACTAGCAATTTTACGACTGATCGAATTTCGACTATACCGCTCATCGGATAGATAACTTAAATACACTCGCACGTCTAAATGATTGATTTTTAATAAATTCTCTTCTCCAGATTCGGCGAGAAATCTTTCAAAATTAGTGATATCTTCTTCGTACGCTTCATGCGTTTTTTCAGAATATCCACGCTCCACAATCAAATAGCGCAAAAATTTCTCTTTCCATATTGGCTCTGACATTTTATCACCTTCCTTTTAATCCCAGAAATAAATTTAGCATAGCAAAATTAAAAAAACAAATAAATTGTCAGAATTTAATCAATATTTCTAAGTTTATTCACAATTAGAACAATTATCTTGACAAACATTTGAGGCTCGGTGAAAGAGATTGAAAGGATTCACACCTAAAAAAATGATTTTTTAGCTAAAAGAAAGACACCTCCGTTAAAAAGGTGCCATTCTCATCTAATGGGCTGTCATTTCTTCTAATAATTTACTTTTTACTTGTTCATTCGCTGCAAGTGCTCTTTGCGCAATTGCTTCATAACGTAACTTCTTATCGCGAATACGTCCTGGTAGTTCAGGGAATAATCCATAATTGGCGTTCATTGGTTGGAAATGTTTCCCTTCTGCGTGAGTAATATAATAAGCCATACTTCCCATCGCTGTTTCTCTTGGAAACTCAATCGGCTCATTTTCTTTTGCTAAACGTGCAGCATTTATACCTGCAAGTAAACCACTTGCCGCACTTTCAACGTAACCTTCTACGCCTGTCATTTGTCCTGCAAAGAACAAATCTTCTCGTTTCGTTGACTGATACGTGGATTTTAGCAACTCTGGCGAATTCATAAAACTATTACGATGCATCACACCATAACGAACAAACTCAGCATTTTCTAGACCAGGAATCATCCGAAAAACACGTTTTTGCTCTCCCCACTTTAAGTGAGTTTGGAACCCAACAATATTATACAATGAAGCAGCTGCATTGTCTTGACGAAGTTGAATCACAGCGTATGGTCGTTTACCAGTTTTTGGATCTTCTAATCCAACGGGCTTCATTGGTCCAAATAACATTGTTTTAAATCCACGTTGTGCCATAACTTCAATCGGCATGCAACCTTCAAAATATTTTTCTTTTTCAAAAGATTTAAGTTCTGCCACTTCTGCTGTAGTTAATGCTTCATGAAATGCTTTAAACTCTTCTTCGGTCATCGGACAATTTAAATAAGCGGCTTCGCCTTTGTCGTAACGCGATTTCAAGTAAACTTTATCCATATCAATCGTAGCTTTATCGACGATAGGTGCAGCAGCATCGTAAAAATAGAAACCATCAGATCCATTAAATTTTTTGATACTTTCTGCTAAGGGATGAGAAGTTAAAGGCCCAGTAGCAATTACCGTAATCCCATCTGGAATTTCAGTCATCTCTTCATTAATAACCGTAACTAATGGGTGCTCTTTGACTTTACGCGTAATCGTTTCAGAAAAAGAATCTCGATCCACTGCTAAAGCTCCCCCAGCAGGAACGGCCGTTTCATCAGCTGAAGTGATAACCACAGAATTTAATCGGCGCATTTCTTCTTTTAATAAACCGACCGCATTTGCCAAACTATTTCCTCTTAAAGAGTTGGAACAAACTAATTCAGCAAAATTGCTTGTGTGATGCGCTTCTGTTGATTTGACAGGGCGCATTTCATATAAACGAACAGGAACGCCAGCTTGCGCAATCTGCCATGCAGCTTCACTTCCAGCTAATCCTGCCCCGATAACATTGACAGTTTTCAATTAAGAACCTCTTCTCATTTTATTTTTGAATGTCTTCTTCGTAATCGCCATTGACGCAGACAACTTGTTTGCCACCTTTTACTTTCTTTTCTACTAAATATTGGTCGCATTTTGGACAATTTCTGCCGATTGGTTTGTCCCAAGAAGTAAATTCACATTCTGGGAAACGCGAGCAACCGTAAAAAATCCGATTTTTCTTGGACTTGCGTTCAATTACCTGTCCTTCATGACAAACAGGACAAGTCACGCCAATTTCTTTCACAATTGGTTTTGTGTTTCGACAGTCAGGAAAATTACTGCATGCATAAAACTTACCATATTTTCCTAATTTGATAACCATAGGATGCCCGCAAATGTCACAATCAAATCCTGCTGGTTCATCTTTGATTTGGATTTTTTCAATTTTCTCTTCTGCATTGGTTAATTCTTTTTCAAATGGTTTGTAGAAACGGTCAACCACTCTAATCCAGGCTTCTTTTCCTTCTTCAATTTTATCCAAATCCCCTTCCATTTCTGCAGTAAAATGGATATCGACAATTTGTGGAAAGAACTCACAAATCAGTGAATTGACGATCTCCCCAAGTTCAGTTGGCTCAAAACGTTTTTGGGTTAATTTCACATAGTAACGCCTTTGGATCGTATCAAGAGTTGGGGCGTATGTGGAAGGGCGACCTACACCATTTTCCTCAAGTGCACGAATCAGTGTAGCTTCACTAAATCTTGCTGGTGGTTGAGTAAAATGTTGTTTAGGCTCGATATTAACAGATTGAACAACATCACCTTCTGCTAATTCTGGTAAGATGTTTTCTTTTTCTTCTTTGCCATCATCTCTGCCTTCTACGTATACTTGCATAAATCCTTTAAATTTTACTTTCGAACCATTTGCAATAAAAATAACACCATTTTGCGCTAAAGTCACTTTCATCGTATCTAAGATAGCTGGTGTCATTTGACTGGCTACAAACCTTGACCAAATTAATGTATACAGCTTCAACTGATCTTTATCTAGATACTGTTTGATTTCTTCTGGTGTTCGTAAAACACTCGTCGGACGAACCGCTTCATGGGCATCTTGAGCACCTTGGGCATTTTTAGTTTTACGATTCACATGACTAGAAAATTCTTTCCCATAGGTTTCTTCAATAAAGGTAGCTGCTTCTGTTTTTGCTGTATCCGAAATACGAGTAGAATCGGTACGCATATAAGTAATCAAACCAACTGTACCTTGCTTACCTAAAGAAATTCCTTCATATAATTGTTGTGCGACCATCATGGTTTTACGAGTCCTAAAATTCAGTTTTCTGGCTGCTTCTTGTTGCAGATTACTCGTTGTAAATGGGTTAGCTGGGTTTCTTTTTCTTTCTTTTTTTTCAACTTTTTGAACCGTAAAATCTTGTCCATCTATTCGTTCAGTTATTTCTTTTACTGACTGTGCATCAGGTAATTTTTTCTTTTTTCCATCGATGCCCCCAAAATTCGCCTTAAATTTTTTCCGTTCTTTCTTGAAGTTTCCATCAATACTCCAATATTCTTCTGGAATAAATTCACGAATTTCTTTTTCTCGATCAATAATGATTTTTAGCGCAACGGATTGAACCCTCCCAGCACTTAATCCTTTTTTGACTTTACGCCATAGGATAGGACTAATGGAATATCCAACTAAACGATCTAACGCTCTTCGTGCTTGTTGAGCATCTACTAAATCAACATCAATCGTTCGAGGTTCTTTAAACGCAGCTTTAACCGCATCTTTTGTAATTTCATTAAAGACCACTCGATTTTTTTCTGATAAATCTAGCCCTAATAAATAAGCCAAATGCCAAGCAATTGCTTCTCCTTCTCTATCCGGGTCACTTGCTAGATAGACTTTTTGAGCTTTTTTTGCTGCTGATTTTAAACTTTTTATGACATCGCCTTTTCCTCGAATTGAAATATAATGGGGCTCATAGTTGTTTTCAATATCAATTCCCATTTTACTTTTAGGTAAATCACGTATATGACCAACACTAGCCATTACCTTATAATTGCGACCAAGATATTTTTCAATGGTTTTGGCCTTTGCAGGTGATTCAACGATCACTAAATATTTATATGCCATTACTGAATGGACTCCTTTCCATTGACGTGTTCCTACTATATAAGAGGACTCATACAAATCGTAGCTTATCATATCCATTCAGAAAACGTTTGTCAAGAAAATCAAATGAGAAAGTTCTTGTTATTCTCTCAATTCCAACAATATATCTTGTCCAGAAATCACACAAACTGCGCCATCTTGAATCAGTTGATGTGAGCCGACTGAATGTTCTGTTAAAATATTCCCAGGCACAGAAAAAACAGTTCTACCAATTTCTAATGCTTGTTGCGCTGTTATCAAAGAACCACTTTTCTGTTTGGCTTCAATGACACAAGTTCCTTGTGACAAGGCAGCGATGATTCGATTTCGCATAGGAAATCGATATTTTTTAGGTCCTTCATTTGGTGGATATTCACTAAGTAAAAGATGTTTTTTCCCAATTTCTTCTTGAAGATATTGATTTTCCTTTGGATAAACTTTTTTTATACCCGTACCAATGACTGCGATTGTTTTTCCCGAATATTTTATCGCAGCTTGATGTGCATATGTATCAACGCCTTTTGCACAGCCACTAACAATCACATAATCAGCTGCTATGACAGGAGAAAGTAACTGATGAACAATTTTTTTTGCAAGTATAGATGTTTGCCTTCCACCTACCACACTAAGCATCTTCCTTTCAAGCAAAGTAAGATCTCCTGTATAAAATAAAAGAATCGGCGGAAAAGCAAGATGAAGAAGCTGTGACGGGTAGAGTGGATCTAAGCAAGTAATAAACGATTGAGTGATTTCAAACTCATAAAAATGGTTGGTTAATTTCTGCCAACTTTCTTTAAATTTCTCCTGATAACGATAAATTTTGGCAATTTCAATAATCTCATGACAAAATAGTTCTTCTCTTCCCGTTTTTAATAAAGATTGCACAACAGCCCATCTTCCCTGAATGCTGATACCTTTTGCATAAGCCAATTTAAGTAAAAAACGATCAATCTTATCTATCATTAAAAGTCACCTCTCTTACACTACTTTTAAATAAAATACGTAAGAGAGGAACATTTATGTTAAATAGTTTTTCACTGGAGCAAAAGTTTTTCGATGGATGGGTGTAATTCCCAGATTCGCAAGCCCTTGTAAGTGTTCTTTAGTACCATAACCGGCATTATGACCAAAACCATAACCTGGGTATAATTCCTCATATTTTTTCATCAGATTGTCACGATACACTTTAGCAATAATGCTTGCTGCGGCAATTGATACAGAGCGAGCATCTCCTTTAATCAATTTTTCTTGGGGGATAGGTAACTCAAGAGTCATTGCGTCAATTAACAAATAGCTAGGCTTCACTGCTAATTTTTCTACCGCCTGAATCATCGCCAATTTACTTGCTTCATAGATGTTCACCTCATCAATCTTTCTTTCATCAATGAGACCGATACCGATAGCAATTGCTTTTTGTTGAATCTGTTCATAAAGCGTTGTTCGTTTTTTTTCTGATAATTGTTTTGAATCATTCAACCCAAGTATTTGTTTATTTTTAGGCAAGATAACCGCTGCTGCTACGACTGGCCCTGCCAATGGACCACGCCCTACTTCATCAATTCCTGCAATCCACTCATGTCCTTGTTCATATGCCATTTGCTCAAACATTGACATTTCCAAATATTTTTCTTGAATAAGAGCCTCTTTTTTCAGCCGTTTTTCAAAGGCAAGTAGGGCTTGCTGAACGCCTTTTCGTGGATCTTGTCTTAAAACAGCAACCGCAGGATCATCTAATGAACGAATTTCTTTTAATCGTTCTTTAATACTTAGAATTGCTTCACTCATCGCTTTCTTGCTCCAATTCTTCGCAACGATCTAAGGTGTAACGTCCCAGTTTCCCTTGACGAATATCAAAAACGACTACTTCGCTCCCCCGCTCATAATCATCTTTATAACCACGCTTGGCAGTAATAGTCATCAGTAATTCCGATGCTATTTGTTGCTCTTCGTCTAATTTTAAATGATAACGATCAGCCACTCTTCCTGGATAGTAACGGGCAAAAAAGTCTAAACCATAAATGGCTAAATCATCCAAATGAACTAATTGGTCTTTGATTGCACCTGTTAAGGCCAATTTTTTCCCAATCTGTTCATCTTCAAACTTTGGCCATAAGATTCCTGGAGTATCTAATAATTCTAGTTCACTGCCTAAACGTAGCCACTGTTGTCCTTTTGTCACCCCTGGTTTGTTGCCAGTTTGAGCAATTTTTTTGCCGACTAGTCGGTTCATTAGAGTCGACTTACCGACATTGGGAATGCCTAGAACCATTGCTCTGATCGCACGAGGTTTGATTCCTCGAGCAGCATCACGTGCACGTTTTTCTTTTAAAGCTTCTTTTGCAGCTGGTATCAGTGCCTTGATTCCTTTGCTTTCTTGAGCAGTGATGGTTAATGCTTGGTGCCCTTGTTTATTAAAATACTGTTGCCACAATTTGGTTTGTTGTGGGTCGGCTAAATCTGCTTTATTTAATAAAACCAATCTTGGTTTTTGTTGGATGATTTGATCAAGCATTGGGTTACGTGATGATAGTGGCAATCGTGCGTCCACTAATTCAAACACGATATCGACATATTTCATTTTCTCAGAAACTTCACGGCGTGCTTTCGCCATATGTCCTGGAAACCATTGGATCGTCATTTTTTATTCTCTCCTCTTATACTTTGTTCTCCATAAATTGTTTCACTTACTATATTTATTATTTTATTAGGATGAATCATTTTGTTGAATAGATTCTGAAAAAACTTACTTTTTTATTTTATCATATTTTAAACCGTCTATCTTCTTAATTTTAAAGGACTTTTCCCCATAAGGCGATTTGAATACCTTCATTTATTATTTTTACTTATTATCAAACAGATTGATTCATTTCCACAACCGACACATTACAGTTATCTTCTTAATGCATAAAAATGTTTAGTGGATATTACTGAATAAAGAGGCAACTTCATTTTTACAGACAGCAATTTTTTAATTTAAGAAGAATTTAGAAATACGCCAATCCATATTTTTTAGTTCACATTTTTTGACAACGGTTACAAAATGACGGATGATAGATAAAAATAGAAAAGGAGAGAGAATAAAATGAATAGTATGGTTTTTGTTAATTTTCCTGTGGAAGATGTAGATAAGTCTGTGGCTTTTTATGAAAAATTAGGTTTCAAGAAAAATGAAGAATTTTCAAATGAACAAGCAAGTTCAATGGTTTGGGATGATACTTTTTGGGTGATGTTGTTGTCTCACGACTTTTATAAAAAGTTTTTAAAAGACAAAGAAATTGCTGACAATAAAAAAACAAGTGGGGCTTTGATTTCTTTTAGTGTAGAAAATGCTGAAGCAGTTAAAAAATTCGCAGAAATAGCCAGAGAAAATGGGGGAAGTTATCATGAAGTCGACATGGGTATGCCAGAAGAAGAGATGTATTCCCTTGAAGTTCAAGATTTAGATGGGAATACTTTAGAACCTGTATGGATGAAAATGTGATATTTGACTCTTAAAAAGACCAATTTAGTATAGCGCCCAAAAAAGTTAGACAAAAAATCGAACTTTTTTGGGCACTAAATATTTTTGGAGGTAAGGCGTTTGAGCTGTTCAGTCACTCTTCTTCTAGATGTAAACTAATGACAAATATGGAGACTTATTCTATAGAAGTGGAGAGACAAGTTTACTCCTTAGATGGTTCTCAGCGCGTTTTTAAGCTAACACTTTTTGCAATTCTTTTCGTTTGCTCCCTTGCAATGCTTGACACTAGCATTGAGGAATTGACACACTTTTTTATAAACTACCTTGCTATAACTGGCTCTCGTTTCATCACTGAACGTCCCCTTAATACATTTTGTTTATTATTTGTAGTGATACTTTCTAGTTTTTTTGAAAGTCTTTGTTTTTCTTTCTTATCTGTAGCCTTATTTGCTGATTTATCTGAAAGCCTTGGTTTTTCTTTATTATCTGTAGCTATATTTACTGATTTTTCTGAAAAGCTTTGTTCCAATGATAGGTCTCTTTTCTTTCTTATGTTGTCAAATTCATGACCAAAAACATTTACTGGCACTTCAAATTTATCAATGAGTTTATTGTACTCATTCCTATACTTTTCTGCTTCCACAGCGCTCATTTTTCCTTCTTTTACAAGCGGCTCGATAGAATCTTTCTCATTCATTATTTGATATTGAACAAAGTCTCTTTGATCAACTAATGTTGGAAGTAGTTCACCTCTTATCTCATCACGTTGTGCTTTTAAGGTTTCAATACTATTAGGAAGTGGTAAGTCAGGAAACTGCTCCTTTAAGAATAACATATCCTCTATCTCATTCGCTTTATTACTTAAATACATTGTTTCTTGTATGACCATGTCGAAATTTAATTCAAGTATCTTATTTCTTCTTCCAATATATGTTTCCGAAGTAGAAAGAGTAGGAATCTCTGTGGTAGTTGTGGCAGTTCTTTCTGTTGTGGTTGTAATGTTATCCATGTTAATGTCAGGAATTGGCTGTTTATATTTATCCATGAGTCCATTATACCTATTAATAAACTCTTCTGCTTCCACAGCGCTTATTTTTCCTTCTTTTACAAGCGAACTTATATAATTTTTCTCATTCATTATTTGAGATTGAACCAAATCTCTTTCATACGCTAATTTTGGAAGTTGGTTATTCTTTGCATCATCAATTTTTGCATTTAAGTCTTCATCGCTAGGAAGACGTTTATATAACTCAGGATATACTTTCTTCAATGACACGTTGAGATCTATCTCAGTAATTAACCCATTAACATGGTTACGTAAGTCACTTATTTCTTCCATTACCTTGCTGAAATCTGATGCAAGCATTTTATTTCTTCTTCGAATATATGTTTCTGGTGTAGAAATAGTAGGTCTTTTGGTTGTAAATGTATTATTCATAACTGTTGTAGGAGTGAAATTTGGAAAGTGTTGTTTCAATAATTTATCTGTTATATTCCTTCTATTATCAACGTCAAACTGATTACTTAGCTTTTCAAATTGATTAGTGAGTTTATCATACTCATTCATATCCTCTTCTGCTTTCAAAGAGCTCATTTCTCCTGTTTTTACAAGCGAGTTTATATAATTTTTCTCATTCATTATTTGATCTTGAAGCAAATTTGTTTCATTCTTTAATTTTGGAAGTAGCTTGTCCTTTATATTATCTTGTCGTAAGCTTAAGTCTTCATTAGTTTTAGATAATGTAAAGTCATGAGCCTTCTTCTTCGATAAAAAAAAGTTATCTATTTCAAGAAATTGTTCATTTAAAGCCTTTGTTTCTTGCATGACCATATCGAACTTTAATTCAAGCATTTTATTTCTTCTTTGAATATATGTTTCTGGTATAGAAAGTGTAGGACTCTCGGTTGTTGTCGTTTTAGCTAGTGTGGGTTGCTCTGGTGTAGCATTTATTGCTGGTGTAGGACTCGCTGGTGTTGTAGCTGTGGTAAGCGTATTTTCTGAAAGA
>NZ_BJWF01000016.1 GCF_007990225.1 Enterococcus villorum
CACTGGATTGCCTTCGTATGTCGCTGTAGCGACAAGCTGATTGTCTTTTTCAGCAACGTTGACGGTTACTTTTAACTCTTTGGTATCATAGGTGATAGTTTGATCATTTCCAGCTTTTTCACGAATCGTATAGTGATATTCTCCTACATCATTGTAAGTGATCGGATCAAAGTTGACTTGTCCTGTAGCATCATTTTTTTTCGTTTGTATAACGCTACCGTCATCATTCAGTAGTTCAAAGATAAATTCGCTATCTTTCAATTCACGTCCGTTAAGAATTTTTTGAGCAGATAAAACATGGTCTATCTCTTTGATTTCTTTTTGGTTTGCCAGTTCAAAAACATAATTGACTTGCTCGTTAGAAATGGTAAAAGTATAAGGTGTTGCATCTCTCTGATAGCCATCTGGAGCAGTGATCTCTTGAATCATATAATCGCCATAACGTAGGTTATCGATACGATCAAGTGCCACACCATCACTCATGATTTGATTATTTTTAACAATTAAATTTGACAAAATAACTTCATAATTATTTTGTGCATTTTTACGACTTAACTGGAAGATCGCTTCTTTACCAATTCCTGTTTCTCTGCTACCGTCTGTTGATTTGATAGTGATTTCTTTGGTCACAGTATGGATCTCAATTTCACTACCTGTCAAACTAACATTATTAGCTACTCGTTCATTATTTAAGATACCTGGGTCAAGTTGAGTTTGGTAAACGACAAAATATGGTTTATCTATTGTCTCTTCAAAAGCCAAAACTAACGATTGAGTACCGGCAGCTACATCTGTGGTGATTTTTGGATTATCTACCTGATTAAAGTTGATTTTCGATCCTTTTTCCCAAGTTCCATTATTCAATACTGCTTCATAGACTTCTACAACAGGGGAACCATTATTATCAAGTAAAAAGGTTTGTTGGTTGTAGTTGATTGTATCTTTTACAATAGCATTATGGATCTTGCGACTATCGGCATTGATCATTACTTCCCAATCAATCAGACGTTTATTTTCTGCATTCTGACTACCATTTTTCATTAACCAATCCGTTTTAGCGGATTTGTCGACTTGTCCATCCGCCTTCAATGTTGTATCTTGATCAGTCAGCGTAATGGTATTTTTATAGGTAAAAACATCTTCTGCAGCTTCTGCTGAAAGAAAAACAGCTAGTGTTTCAGTCGTTTCTTTTAGTAAAGTGATACGTACTTCTTTAGTGTTTGGATCGTAAGTGTAACTATAATCTTCACCAAGAACTAATTTTTCTTTTAACGAACGTATCTGAGTTGTATAACCAGTGGTGGAAGCAGTATAAACAGCCAGATCTTTAAAAGTTTGTCCTTCTTGTAATTGGTCAACGATAACAGCATCTTTGTTAATCTTTGTATGGTAGGTATTGAACAAAGCCATCCAGTAGACTTGATCGCTTGAGACAGTAGTTTCACCAAAAATGTTACCCAGGTTACGCCCAAATGCTGCTTGTATCGCTTTGGCTACATCTTCACCTTGAGAAATGAACAATCCATATTTCAGAGCATTTTTTAACCAATTTGCATCTAACCATGTATTGGTTTCTGAAGCTTCAGTTTGTTGGTTTCCAGCTACATCAGTATAATGCGCAAAAGCTGAATTACTAAATCGACTACTAGAACTACCTAATGCTATTTGTTTTGGCACGTCAAATCTAGTCTTGAAATTAGCAGTGATCGTCGCCGAAGTTGTTTGGTAAGCTCCTATCATTTCAATACGAAAACCAGTTTCCATTTCTGAGGTGGTACCATCTGCGAGTGTTTTCGTTTCTCTGACGATCGAAACCGTGTAATCGGTATTTAGTGTCAATGGTTCTGTGGAATCACTTGCTGTTACAACTAATGTATCCGCTAGTAATTCTAAAGCGCTACTATTTGCACCTGAAATCAATTGATAACGATCTTCAATAATGAGGTTACTTACTTCTTGTTGATTAGTATTGGTTTCAATTTTCCAAGGAACCGTCAAGTTCTCATAATCTTTAGTACCGCCAGTTTTAACCACTCCGATCGTTTTTGATGGATTGACCGTACCACTGCCAGTTAAAGAAGTATTTTGATTGTCACGAATTGAGGCGTAATTGTTAATTCTCGTATCTGATAAAACCGACTCATATAACTGTGTATCATATTGAATCTTGTAATATCCTGCTTTTGCAAAAGTGAGACTAAAACGAACCACTTCGCCATTTTTGCTCAGTTCATACGTCGGATCAAATGACCAATCCTCAGCTGGCACAGTCACTCCATCTTTGTCTGTAATCTTCAAACTTTCCTTCACAAAAAAATGTGTAGCAGTATTAGGACCATTTCCCGAATAAGTTTGATCTAACACTTTTGCTTGATCTTTATCTAATGTCACAGAAAGTTCCCAAGATGCACGTTTTGTTTCTTGATTATAGCCCGTAAATCGCTTGTACTCAGACTGTTGATCATAAGTGACAGTTGCTTCTGCTGTTTTTTCTTTAAAATCACTACTAGTAATAGTAGCGGTATTCTTGAAAGAAGAGGCGCTAGGATTGGTTACCGCACTATTAATGACAATACGGACTGGTCCTGTCACCGTTTGATTAAAGGTAAACGTATTGTTGGTACTATTAAAAGTATACAGTCCATCAGTACGTACCCATTCATCGATACGCTCATCATAAAGGTAACCTGTTGAAGTAGTACTATATGCTAATCCTTGGGGCATTGGATCAGTCACGACAACATCATGTAATTCTCGTTTTGTCTGATTAAAGATAATTTCCCAGACAACTGACCCGCTAGATGTCACATTTCCTTTCTTCATAATATCTATTTCATAAATTGGCAAAGTAATGATGATCTCATGTCCATCTTGATCATAAATACCCGTGCTGATTGTAACTTCTTCCGTCACAGTAGACACATTTAATTCAGTAACTAAATCAATACTTCCTGAACGATTTGATAGTGTTTGTGCCGCCTCATTAAAGGTTACTGTCAAAACGCCGTCATTTGATAAAGTAAATGTTCCTAACGATTGTCCCCCAGCACGAGCCAGCTCTCCACTCACTTCATTATGGATAGCAAAATATTCTGGAAGTTGATAGGTATAATAATCTCCTGCCTGAATTTCTTCTTCATTTGCCAATGCCCAATCAAAATGGATCTTAATGTTTCCATTATACATCGGTGGATTTTCTGCAGTGAACGGTTGATCACTTAAATCAGTGACACGAACATTCTGGAAAAGTTGAACCCCACGTTCATTCAAATTGGCATTAAGCGCCTCTCTTGTACTGACTGTACTTTCGTCAGGTGCTCGAGGTTGGATCGTATTTTGATTAATTGTATCAGATGGCTGTTCTTCTTGTGCACTGCTTGGCTCGGTTTCTGGAGTGGCGTTTTCAATTGGCTGTGTAGTTGATGATTGCGTTTGTGCGCCGGCGGAGTCAGTTGTAGGCTCCTTAGCAAGTCCATCGGCGGTTGTTTGATTACTAGGCATCGTTTCTGCGGTTCTCGGACTACTTTCAGATGAGGACAATGCCTCGGCAAGAACGATTGCTGGCTCACAAAAAATCGCTCCTAGTAGTCCAATAATATATATATAAATAGAAAATTTATTTTTCATATTAATTCACCCTTTTTGTGTATGATTCTGGCTTTTATTCACCTGGTTTTGGAAATTATTTCACTAAGTTTCATTGTTCAACACTGATCATACGTCACCGAAAAATACTGATTTCTTTTCCTCCTTTCTTCTATTAAAAATGAATAGATTTCTATTTCATGCACCTTATTCTCAATCTATTTAGCATCTATCCCTCACCATTATTTTGCCAAAAAAAAGAAGCATGAAGTATTCAAAAAAAATGACGAGCGTATTTTTTTTGAGTACTTGGAAAACATGATACTATTTACACAAAAGGGGTGGGAGGGAATTCCATTGAGAAATTTATTATCATCTACTTCGCAGAAAAAATTGCAACTTATTGAGTATTTATTGGATGGTTCAAAAACAAGTCTCCATGATTTAGCAATAAAATTTTCGATTTCAATGACAGCAACTAGAAATTACCTTATCGAAATTGCCAATGATTTTTCTTTTCTTGATGTGCAAATGGATGATTTCTCTTTTGTTCAAATTCAGTTGCGGCCTTTTGCCACTTTGATGGACGTTTATAGTTATTTTTTAATTCATGCTTCGGCGTTCCAGTTACTAGAGCTATTATTTTCATCAAACTTTACGAGTTATGAAATGCTAGCACTTGAGTTAAATTTAAGTAAATCATCCATTATTCGTTTAATCAAAAAAATCAATCTAGTTTTAGCACCTTATGATTTTTTTATTGCTACCAAACCCATCCAGTTAAAAGGAAACGAAAAGAATATTCGTCAGTTTTTTTTTGGTTTTTTTCTTAGAGAAATACCAACATGAATTCGTTGATGCAAATAAAAACCAAGAACAGGAATTTTTGAAGATTGCTCACGTAGTAGCCACAATGACTCCTTTGAAGCTTTACTTTTCTGATATCAAAAAAATTGCTTTTGTCATTTATATTAATACAAAGCGCGATCGCCTTACCAAGACACAGGCAACCACAGACCATATCGAGTATTTTCTTGAAAAAATTGATCTCAATGAGTTTGCTGGCTATAATCGCTCCTCTGTCAAAAAAATGGTCGGTTATGCAGTAGAACATGTCATTCAAGATCCCCAAATTTTTCGTGAAACAAAAAATACGTTTTATCAATTAACCAAGCGTATTTTTAAAAAATATAACTATCATGAGGAGGACTTTGCTGAAAAGTTGGATGCTGTCGTCTTTACGTATTTTGCAGGTATTAACTTGAAAGTACCTTACTGTATCTTGGATGATCGCTTTTCTCGTTTCGTCAACAACTGTGATTTTGTGCAACAAGCAGTCAACCAAGATATTATACACTTACTTGTTCGCTCAAATTTGCCGATTATTCGTTCCAATACAATCAATCATTTGATTTATATTTTTCATACTTCATTCCCTAATTTTGCGAAAGAAATCATTGATGCAAATGCCGATTTCAAATTAGCTTTATTTTATGACACGACGAGTTCACATGCAGAATTTATTAAAACGAAAATCGAACAGTTTATTCCCTATAAATTAGCAATTACAGTTTTGAATCCGCTTGACTCTTTCTCTTTGACGATGTTAAATGAATCTTTTGATCTGATTATTGGTAATGTCACTCCTGCTTCACAAAAGAATCTATTTAAATACACAGATATTAATCTAACGACCAAAGACATTGCCTTTATTGGCAGACAAATTCAAAAAAAAGGTATCCGAAATCTACAACAATTAAATGAACAAAAAAGAACAAAATAAACCTTTAACAAAAAAAGACCGAGTATGGCTTTTCCTGTTAAAGGTTTATTTTATAAAGCGGTTATCAAAAGGTGAATCATCATATACAACCAATCAGGTATTCGTCAAACTTGATTTTCACCATATTAGTTGATGTCCCAAATAAATTGACGAATAAGTGTATCTACTTCCTGATTTTCATGGAGCATGCTGTGTGTAGTATTCTCCCCTTTGACTATTCTTTTTTCTACCGCATTTCCATGTTGATTCAATAACGCATAAACAGCCAAAGCGCTACTTAATGGTACCGTTCCATCACTTAAATCCGTGTCATTCAGTTGTCCTGCGAGCAACAAAAACTGAGTAGTGGTAGGCACATTATTAATCAGTTGTTGGTAGTCTTGGTAACGACTTGAAACGACGGCTGGGCCATTTTCTAACTCATCGGTTAAACTTTGGGCACTATTGTCTTCAAACTCATTGAAAGGAGCCCCAATCGCAACAAATTTTTCTACTTTAGGTAATGAAGTATCTTGACCATACGTTGCTAGATAGCGCAATCCACTCACCCCGCCCATGGAATGACCAACGAAATTCACTTGTTCAATTCCATACGTTGCCTGTAAGTAGACCAAACAAGCTTTGATCCACTCAGTTTGATTCCATTCATTGTTTTTATTATCTGAAAATAATACTTGAATCATTGGATTATCTGCTTTTTTAGAAAGTGCCCCTTCACCTTGCACATTTCCATTTCCATCAACCGTTAACGTTAACTCTTTTTTACCACTTTCAGATTCTTCCAATCGTTGGATCATCCCTTTAAAAGAATTGACCGTGCCACTATATCCGTGAAAAAATAAAGTGGGTATAGTAGATTGCTGCTTCTTTTCTTTTGTTTTTTCGGTTGTTTCGACCGTTTTTGTTGACTGAGTTGTTTGTGCTGTTTGCTGGTCAGTTTTCGACTGACAACTGCTAATAAAGAATAAACTAATCAGTAACAACAAGCCAATCCCACCACATTTTCTCCGTTTTTTCATTGTGTCCCCCTTATAAAAACTATATAGACCACTCTTTTGATTACCAAAAGGACCCATATTTTACATTCCCTATCTTTTAGGCTTGCTTGTTCGTTATTGTCTAAAGAAATTCTACAAAAATAAACCGAAATCTCACAAAAATATAAAAATAATTTTTGCAAATCTCGGTTTATTTTTGGAAGTGACATTTATTTGTAGTCGCTTCCTATCCCATTTTCTAGGAACTTTTTATTTCTCTTAGTCGATTTTATCCACTTGGTCAAAGTCAAGTTCGGTGCTGGTTTCACGACCAAACATATCGATATTGACTTTTAATTTTTCTTTTTCTTCATCCACTTCAGTTACTTGACCTTCTAATCCGGCAAAAGCACCTTCGATGATCTTGATCACTTCGCCGACTTCAATTTCTAATTCTGTTTGTCGTAAACTCATACCAATTGAGCGTAAAATATGACTTACTTCTTCTGGTAACAACGGAGCTGGTTTACTACCTGCACCATGTGAACCTACAAATCCTGTCACGCCTGGAGTATTACGAACAACATACCACGAAGCATCGGTCATGATCATTTCTACTAATACGTATCCCGGAAATGTTTTATGAACGATTTCTTTTTCTTTACCATTCTTAACTTCTGTTTCAGTTTCTTCAGGAACAACCACACGAAAAATAAAGTCAGCCATTTTCATACTTTGAGCACGTGATTCGATATTTGCTTTTACTTTGTTTTCATAACCAGAGTATGTATGTAATACATACCAATTTTTTTCAAAAGATTCCATTAAAGGCTCCTCATTTCGTTGTAAAATAAAAAAACCCCAGTTTCCAGAAGTTTTTCTTCAAACTGATTATAGCACTGTTTAGCTGTTTTTACTAGCGTCTTATTTTAAGACTAAGCTAAACAAGCTTTGAATAGCTGTATCCATAATGAAAAACATCACACCAAAGATAATGGATGTTTCGATGACAATCAATGTATCTTTGCGCAACTGTTTACGGTTAGGCCAAGTTACTTGTTTCATTTCGTCTTTTACACTTTTAAGAAACTTCATTCCTTCATCCTCCTATGCTCTATTTTGTTTCCTTATGTAAGGTATATTGATTACAATATTTACAAAATTTATTAATTTCCAAGCGTTCGCCACTTTTTCCTTCACTAACCGATTTGGTGTAGTTTCGAGAACCACAAACGGAACAAGCTAATGCTGCTTTTTTCTTTGCCATCTGCTCCTACCTCCTCACTGAAAACCAAAATCGTACTCATTTACAGTATCACGGAAAAGTTTTTCTGTCAATTCGTCTTTAAAGAACCTATTGTTTTATAATTAATTATGATATGATTAATTTGAAATTAAGTAAAAATGAGATATATGGAGGTAAAACTATGTTACTAAAAACACTGGTATATAAGAAAAAGGATCTAACAACCGTTACAGAAATGAATACTTTACAAGAAGCCTTAGAAGTTCTAGAATCATCTGGCTATCGTTGTGTGCCTATTTTAGATGCTTCAGGGAATATCTTCCGAGGAAATATTTATAAAATGCATATCTATCGCCATAAAGCAAATGGTGGGGATATGAACTTGCCTGTCACTCATCTTTTAAAAAATGCAACAAAATTTATCTATTTAGATACTTCCTTTTTTAAAGTATTTTTCACTATCAAAGAATTACCTTATATTGCTGTTTTGGACAATGACAATCATTTCTATGGCATTTTGACACATAGTACGTTGTTAAACATGCTTTCTCAATCTTGGAGTGTTGAGCAAGGAAGTTATGTTTTAACGATTGCCTCCACTGGAAAACAAGGGGACCTAGCAGCCATTGCAAAAATCGTATCAAAACACAGCAGTATCGCAAGTTGCATTACTTTAGATATCGAAAAAGAAGAATATATCCGCCGTACCTTAATTACATTGCCTGCACATACCGAACAATCAGTCTGTGAGACTATCGTTAACCACTTAGAAAAGAAAAATTATAAAGTCATCGAAATCGAAAATTTACAAAATCCCGAATAAATTTACAATGTAACGACTTTTGATAACCATCTTTTTTCCCACAGCTAGAATATTTTTCCAGTTGAAGGAACAAAGCTTTGTGAATATGTAAAAAAACAGAAGATAAAAGAAAAACTTTTTTATCTTCTGTTTCAATTATTTTGTTCATCTATTTTTTATTCTTAAAAATCAAATACTTTGTAAAAATGTTAAAAATTACTATTTATTCACAATTTACACTCGTTTTTCAAAATCTAATGTGCGATCCAAGTAATACATTAATGGTGCAGAAATCGCCATAACAATAAACTCACTCAATGCTAACGTACCATAAGTGGTCCAAAAAGCACTTCCGCCTGTTGGTACAAGCATGTATGCGATCGTCCCCATACCAACTGTAAAGAAAATTGTATTCAATACCAGGCGTACTTTAACACTTTTTACTCTATTTTGTAACAAAGCAGTCAAGCCTAACGAAATTAAAGTTTGGCCTCCGCCGTACATAACATCTAATAATCCAAAACCAAAAAATGCATTATAAACAATCACTCCGCCTAAAACACCCCAAAGTAATTTTCGATTGAAGACCACTAAGTGATTTAAACTTTCTGAAATACGAAATTGAATGGGACCAGAAGAGACTGGTGCCACTAAAATCGTAAGTGCCAAATATAAAGCCATAATAATTCCATTCACCACAACGACCGTCAATCGCTGGCGTTCTCTTGTTTTTTGCATAAAAATCCTCATTTCTCCTAGTTTTTTTAACGCGGGATGGTTGATGAACCGCAAAGGGTATTATAGCATATTCTCTATGGCGTGAAAATCTTGTTATAACAGTATTTTCATTATTTATTTCCTTGATCAATGTTTATCCCAGCGTCTATACTAAAAAAGACTGGAATAGAAGAGTTTAGCTCCGAGAGATAAGAAAAAATTCATGCAAATTACTTTTTAAATTTTTGTGAATTTCGGCTTATTTTTCAAAGGAATTGCTTCTTGAATACCGTAGATTGTTATAAAAATCCTCACTATTCTACTAAATTCCCTAAAAAAACGATAGCTCATAAGCAGTCAGCTCTTCAAAAAATTGGGGGGTGATATGATAGATTTTTTCAAATTTCTTTAACTTATTTCTAATTTCTTCTATTAATTGTTTTTCTCCTATCAGCTCTAACCCTTTCATAATAGTTAATATCTGCTTTTTTTCTTGGCGACCTTTTCTTTCTAAGTAAAGAATTAATGCATGGTAGAAACGATAAGTTATGCTACTATTATGTACAATAAATGATTCATGCTGCATTTCGTGAAATTTTTCGAGATATTGCTTCGCTAAATGACCGTGTTTTCTCTCTAGCATTAAAAGAAATGCCTGATGATAAAGATAAGATAAAACGGGATTGAAAATCTCATTCCCTTTGATTTTAGCTAACTTATGATTGACTTCTGAAATGCGTTGGCGAATATAAGCTGTATCAAATAAAAAAAGTAATGAAGCAAAACTGACCATTTCAAATCGTCCCCACTCCTCTACTTTTTCCAAATAATCTTTTAAAATTTTTAGATATTCTCTATCCTTTTTATTTAAACTTCTTTCATCTTCTAATCCATTGGACCAATGATAAGTTTTAACGATCAAATAGTTTCTTACATCGGCTATATCATTGGAAACAGCTATTTTTTTTCTAAGTTTTTGCAAATGATATTTTGAAGAAATTTTCTCCTTATTATTTACTTTCATTATTGCATTCATTTCTATGTTTTTTCTCTCAATGGAATCATCTTCTAAATAAAACAAAAATTCATCCACATTCACATTCAATCGATCTAATATTTCCAATAAAATAGTGAACGGTATATTTCTTTCGCCGTTTTCGTACTTTGCGATAGATTCTCTACTAGTTATATTATGTGCTAAATTTTTCTGAGAAAACCCTCTATCTTTACGAATTTTCCTTAACAATTCATGGATTTCCATAATACCTCCTATTATTTATTTTTTTTTATGAGAAAATATGTACCAAAAGAAAAAAAATCATTATTTCTCTTTATAATAATACTTGAGAAAGAAAAAAAAGAAAAGGAGGTATCTTCACATAAATTCATCCTATAGTTGCATTATTTTCAAATTCCACGAAAAGATCAACATAACCATTTTTTAAAATTTCTATTTGTAAAGTGAGTATCTTATGAAAAAATTTTTTTATTCCTTTTTGCTCTTATCTAGTTTAATAAGTAACAGTATCTTATTTTATTCTAGATACTGCTTAAAAGAAGTAAATAATGAACAAAAAAAGAAATAATAACATTAAAACAGTCGTATCCACAAATTTATGATTACTTACCTTCAAAATTACCTTCAAAATTCCTAGAAGAGGTTAAAAATGGAGAAGAAATAATCGTCTATGTTGGGCGATCTTCTTGCAGTGATTGTCTCATTTTTGAACCAAAATTCATTGAAATAATTAAACGTGAACATCTAGAAAATAAAATTTACTATCTAAATATAGCAAAAATTAGGAAAAATGAAAAAGAATGGAACACGTTTAAAAACACATTTGGTATCCAATATACCCCTGCATTAGCAAGATTTAAAAATGGTAAACTATTTTCTAAAATAGAATGGACTCCTGAAAAAGGAGCCGACCTAAATGATTTTGAAACTTGGATAAGTAGTAATGATTTGAATGGGAGGATATAACATGTTAACTGTCGCAAATGTACATTTTTCTTATGAAAAGACGCCGATTTTGAAAGGAGTTTCAATATCTCTTGCCACTCATGAAATTATTGGTTTGGTAGGACCAAACGGAAGTGGAAAAACTACTCTAATTAGAGCTATCATGAATATTTTAGAACCATCTTTTGGAGAAATAAAAATAAATCATAAGCTTAATACACTACCCCAGGTACAAAAAGAGGTCATGTATCTTTCAAGCGATGATGTGTTGCCAGAATTTTTGACAGGACAAGAATATTTATTGTTATTATTATCCCTGTATAAAAAAAATAATAATGAACTTTTACTATCGAAACTTTTGAATTACTATTCTATGGATCATTTGTTTTATAAATTAATTGAGAGTTACTCTCATGAAACAAAGAAAAAATTGCAATTAATTTGTGCTTTTATTATTCAGCCTAATTTATTAATTATTGACGAAACGTTAAATGGCATAGACATTGAAGCGAGAGAAATTACGAAGAGACTCTTAACAAAACTCCTAGAAAAGCATACCGCAATTTTTCTGTGTACACATGATTTTAGTTTGGTGGAGGAACTTAAATCTCGAGCTATCTTAATTCATAATGGTGAAATTTATTATGATTCTAATGAATATCTCAATAATCATCAGAATCTACGAGAAATATTTTACGATATGATAAAAACAGGAGATATTGATTATGATTTGGACTGATTCCAAAGAGTTATTATTACTTTATCTATCCTTTTTTCGAAGAAAAGTTTTAAATGCTGGAATTCTTAAAGAAAAGATAAACAAATATTTTATCCTCTCTATCCTTTTTTTAGTATGGTTTGCTGTAATATTTTTATCCTACTCATTTTTTAATTCGATGATCCAGTTAGAAGAGAATTTTACTCTTATTATCAATTTCTACGCTCTAACTACATTTATCTATTCAATTGTTTCTTTTAGTTTTGTAAAAGTTCTTTTTCTCAAATCCTATGATTTATTGATCATAACCATTCAATTACCCGTATCAAATAAATCTAGAAGAAATTCCTTACTACTTTTCGAATTTATTATCGTTTTTTCTTTTGTTTTTGGATTGATTTCTCCTTTGATTATTGGATTCATTTTGAAAACGAATATAAGTTTCTTAACTAGTATTCTCACAAACACTTTATTTGTTATCCTAACCACCTATTGTGTATTGAATTTTTTCTATCATTTGTTTTTCTATTTTTTTGAAAAAATTAATGTACCACTCAATCACTACTTCATTACTATATTAAGTTTATCTTTATTATTATTAGTCGGAATTAATCAATATAAAAAATGGGGCGAACATTTGATTTCAAATTACTACGGTGAAAAAAGACAATTTATTTTACCTTTGATTTTCAATGACTTATCGAAGAAATATACTTTTACAATAGCAATGGGCATTTGCTTCATTTTAAATACGTTACTTCTTATCTTTACTAGTGTTATTTCCTCTAACCAAGTAATAGAAAATAAGAAATATTTCCAGATTACAGAAAAATCAATCCAAAGCTTTAATTGGAAATTAGCTTATGTAAAACGTACATTTAGATTAAAAGAAAATTATTTGATATTCGGGTTATGTCTCATCGCTTATGCTATTGGATACTTAAATCATTCTATTGTGTCCTCAGATGTATTCTTACTCCTAACTTTTAACAGCTTATATTCTGTCACACAAACAGATAAACTTCGACTTTTATTAAAGATTCACAAAATCTATTCTGCCAAACAAGAATATCTTTTTTTAATCGTTTCAAATTTGTTATTTTCTTATCTATTTTCTTCACCTTTTATTATTTCAGAAGCCTTTTTAGTAAGAGATATAAAAAAACTACTATTGTTTATTTTGTTCGCATTTGTATTAGTTATTTATTTTACAATGATCAGCATTATGTTTCCTCCTACCTTTGATAATCCTATTAGCATAACCTTAGGAATAACAATTACAACCATTTTTTCCTTTTTAATCGTATTAATTTTTATATTTTTAAATTTAACCCAGACAGTACAAGTCTTTTCGATATTTTTTCTCTTGATCGCTATTGTTGTTCAAAGCATTCGCATCCTAAGTCAATATGAAAGGAATGGTTAGTTATTATGATAAAAAAAATTCTTTCGAGTTTTATTATCTCCACCACTCTTGTTGCTATTTTGATGGCTGTTCATTTTCTTGTAGTGTTGTTTTCCTCTCCTGAACCCGGAAAATATCTTGCTTATTTTAAAACAATGTTTTTTGAAAATATAACAAACCCAGATGGTAGTATTACCGTTAGTTTAGGTTTTACAGGAGAAATCCTGCCTATACTAATTTCAATACTATTATTTACCGTTTTCTTTACCTTAACAAGCACTTTTCACTCCATCTTGAAAGAAAGACGCTCTCGCTTATTAGGCAAGTAAATGGTTCAAGTTCTATGTATCTTATTTTGAAAACAATTCTAAAAACTGTAAAAATAATTAATATTATTTTTTTGTTCTGTGCCTTTTTTTTAATTTTACTTAGTATATTCGCTTATGATTTCACACTCATTGCAATAACCTTTCATTTCATAATTATCTACTATATTGGAGTGATTGGCTCATTTATTATACATGAATGGGCTCATTTTAAATTATTAGACTATCTAAAAATCCCCTATTTTTTAGATGTCAAACCTTGGCGAATGTCTTTTGTAACTTTAAAAAAAATGACACCAAAAGTCCAAATAATTATCTCTTTATCAGGACCTTTTTTTTCTGGACTTATCGGATTCTTATTATTGTTCATTAATTACTTTTTAAACTCAGGTATTATCAATTTTCTAGCATATTTATATTTAGCTCATCTACTTTTTTTATTTCCAATTTTCGGAGATGGAAGAAGTATCTTACACGCAATCTATAATCACTTTAGGAGGAAAAAACTTGACAGAAGTAATTAGCAATAAAACAAATCATTTATTGTTTCAAACAAAGTGTTTTTTTGAAAAAAAGAAAACGAGAATCGTTCGTTCTTTAGACAATGCTCTTATTAAATATGATGCTTGGTTTCTTGTGTTACTTGCAGTAATTATGGTATTAGCACTTGTTATTGCGACAGGACTAGCTATTTGGTGTACAGTATATCAAGGAAAAAAATTCTCTGGATCATGGAAATGGGCAAAATCTGGAGTAAGTGTTTCTACAGAATGTAAATAAAATAAACTAAACTTAAATATGCTAGAAGTTGAAAAATATATTCAAAGAGATCAAACTTTGAGAAATGGAAAAAATCTATGAAAAAAATTATTTCTACAAGTATTGTAAGTATTATAATTCTTTCATCAACACTCTTTCTTTTTTTGAGAAATATTGTTGATGAAAATTTTTATCATTCAATAGATGCTAATGAGTTAAATACCTATTTAATAGAGAATAAAGTATATCTATATTTCTACTCTGATAGCTGTGCTAAGTGTATTTTCTTGAAAGAAAGTCTCAGCAAAGAAGATGTTGCTCAAATTATTTTAGGTATAAATATTGATGAAGAAAAAAATGAAAGATTAGTTGAAAACTATGGAATTTCCTCAACCCCGACCTTATTAGAATACTCGAAAGGTAAAATAACTAAACGTATAGAACATTACGAAGATATACTTCAACTTTTATTAAACATATAAACATTTATATTATTATCTAGCAAACTGTCTAAGAACTAAGTATATGTAATGAAACTTAGAACTCTTAAATTTTCTTCATAGCAACTGAAAGAAAATAACTTGCTAGATTTTTTATTTTAATTTTTTTATTTTCATACACTTATGAAATCAGTCTTAGTAAAACTCCCATTCAAACGAATGCTCAATAACTAGACAACGATTTATTTCCGCAAGCTGTTCTTTTTCAAAACCCTTCTTCTTTGCTATAATATCCAAAGGTAAAAATAATATTTATTTTCTTATCTTTGTAGGAAATAAACTATGGAAAACCGACAATAAACATTTTAGTTGCAACTGTTAAGAGGTTTATACAAAAAAATCAATGGAAACTTTTTTATTTTTATCATTGATATTATGTTGTATTTCTTTTCTGAAATGTGTCGCAGGAGGCAAAAATGAACTTCCATTACTATCTATTAGTTAACCAAGCTGCTGGAAGTGGGACTGGCAAAAAAGTAGCAGAGAAAATCATTCCATTACTTGAGCAAAAAAAGCTCACTTATTCTATCTATTATAGCGAGTATAAAGGACACGATGCACAAATTGCTGAAGAATTAGCTAAAAAAACATTAATAGCCTGGACAGAAGAAGTGCAAGAACAAGATAACATATTCCCTCTACTTGTTGTCATTGGTGGCGATGGTACATTGCATCAAGTATTAAATACCTTTTATCATCTAGGCGTTGACTTCCCTGTTGCCTATATTCCAGCTGGTTCGGGCAATGATTTTGCTCGAGGGATTGGCTTACCTAGAAACGCTGTAAAAGCTTTAGAAAATATCTTGAGCACTCATCAACCTCAAGAATTTAATCTCTTATCTTACGAAGAAAAGGTAAGTGAAAAACAAGGAATTGTAGTTAATAACTTTGGGATTGGATTAGATGCTGCAATTGTCCATGCGACTAATCACTCCAATGCAAAAAAACAGTTGAATAAATACCATCTAGGATCATTTTCCTATCTTTTATCTATTTTACGTGTCTTTTTTTGCCAAAAGGGCTTTCCAATTTTAGTTGATATCGGCGGGAAACAAATTGCTTTTGACAAAGCATTTTTATGTACCGCCACAAACCACCCCTATTTTGGTGGGGGAGTGGCCATTGCCCCTACAGCAGAAATTGCTAAGTCAACGATAGATTTGGTCGTCGTTGAGCGAATCAATTTATTTAAAATTCTTTGGATCGTTCTTTTGTTACTACAAAAAAAACAAATGAAATCCAAAAACTTCCATCATTTCACCACAAGTAAATTACGGATCCTTTCTACCGTTCCTCAATATGGACAAGAAGATGGTGAGGATATGGAAAAACAGCCTTTTGATCTGCAATTATCGACAAAGAAACAATTGTTTTGGTGTGAAGTCTTGCGTTGATTTATGTTTCATTCTACTGCTTTTCATATAAGAACAAAAAAATCTCACACCAGATAAAACTGCTGTGAGATTTTTTGCTAATCGATCGAGGTTTAAATACCTCTATAATATATTTTTAATAAACAGTATTCAAATCAATCGCTATTAAGTGATTCAGTTGCAAAAAGAAAAACCAGTTAGTCAGTTTTTCTTCATAACTGTTGAGATATCTTTTCTATTTCATTTCCACTTATTCCATCCCAATCATCGGATCAAGCCATTGCTTTTCAATTGCTTCGGTGGTCAAAATATAGTTTTTAGACCGTTGCTCAGATGATATCTCTTCCACTGGTTCAGGCGTTTCTTTTTTTATCTCTTCTTCGGCTAACGTGAAGAGATTTTCGTCTTCTTTTTCCGTCAGTTTTTCGACATTTTTCTTTTCATGTTTTTTACTTTCAACCGTTTCCTTTGAATTTATTGTTTCTCCAGCATTGGTATACGTTCCTTCTTCAAAAGGATCATTACCGACAAGAGAATCTTCATAAGCCACTAATTTTGTTCGGGTTGTGAGGCTCATACGATCATTTTCTTCAATGCGTTTTTTCAACGTCGTCATTCGGCTGGCTGACTCATTTACTACACATGTCACATAAGCTTGTTCTTCCCCTAATAAAATCAACAGTTCTTTGCTTCTAGTGACAGCTGTATAAAGAAGATTACGTTGCAACATCCGTTGATATTGGTGAACCATTGGTAAAATAACCATCTTAAACTCACTGCCTTGTGATTTATGAATCGAACAACAATAAGAAAGGGTAATTTTGTTCCATTCATTGCGTTTATAGGTTACTTCATTCGCATCAAATTGAATGACTAACTCATCGACTTTGTCTTCTGAATCTTTGGCCAAAATGATTCCTGTGATTTCACCCATATCACCGTTAAATACGTTTAATTCAGGCGTATTTACTAAGTGTAGCACTTTATCACCAATTCGATAAATCGTCTCATTCCAATGTACTTCTTTTCGCCCAGTTCCACCTGGATTAAAAATCTCTTGCATCATCTTATTTAGTGCATCAATCCCAGCAGGTCCACGATACATGGGTGCTAACACTTGGATATCCTGGGCAGTGAATCCTTTGTTTTTGGCTTTTGACACAATTTTTGCTACTAAAGGTTCAATGTTATAAGCATCACTTTTAAAAAACGAGCGATCTTTTTGATTTTTCGTAAAATCTGCGGGCAAACGTCCCTCTTTGATTTCATGCGCCAATGGAATAATACTAGAACCATCTTCTTGTCGGTATATTTGATTCAATTCGACTTTAGGGATCTGTTCAATTTCAAGTAAATCATGAAGCACTTGACCAGGACCTACAGATGGCAGTTGATCTTTGTCTCCTACTAAAATAACCTGCATATTAGTTGGGATGGCTTTAAATAAGGTATTGGCTAGCCACGTATCAACCATTGACATCTCGTCAATAATCAACAAGCCACCTTCAAGCTCTTTGGTGCTTGCTGTTGGCGCTTTTTCTCGACCGTTTAACCCAAGTAAACGATGAATCGTACTAGCTGGGAGTCCCGTCGTTTCATTCATTCGTTTAGCCGCACGTCCCGTTGGCGCTGCTAGCAATATTGGAAAAATTTCTTGTGTGTATTTATTGGGATCTAATTCTAATCCATTTAATTCTGCAAATAAATGAACAATCCCATTGATTACAGTCGTTTTCCCTGTACCTGGTCCACCAGTTAATATGAATAAAGGTGAACGTATAGCTTCGGCAATTGCTTTTTCTTGTGACTGTCCATATTGAATGCCAAATAATTTTTCGATACGTCGGATATTTTTTTGTATGGCTTTTTCTTCATACTTGATTTCTTTTTTCCGACTGAGCAAACGTTGAATCGAATTGCCAATCCCCCATTCTGAGAAATACAGACTATTTTCATATAAATTCGTTTCTTCTTGTTGAATTTTACCTTCTTCCACCAGTTGAATAATCACTGTTGCTACTTGGTCAGGTTGGATTTCAATTGGACGACTCGTTTCTAATATTTTGATTGTTTGTTGAAGAAGTGTTTCAGCTGGAACATATGTATTCCCAGTTTGGACCGCCTGTTGAAAAATTTGGTGCAAAACGGCCGCACGGATACGTCGTGGAGAATTCGCTTCAATACCTAATTGTTCCGCTAGATTATCCGCTCGTTTAAATCCGATTCCTTCAATGTCTTCCACCAGTTGATAAGGATTTTCCTGAATGATATCTAAAGCTTCATTTTTATACGCTTGATAAATACTGAAGGCTAGCTGACTGCCAAATCCATAACGATTTAACCCCATGATCACTTGATCCATGCCGTGATTTAGACGAATAGTCTCCACGATCATCTCTCTTTTTGTCTGATTTAAGCCAGCAATTTGCTTTAATACCATGGGATCTTCGATGATTTTTTCAATCGCTTCCTCGCCTAACTGTTCGACAATTTTTTCAGCTGTTTTTTTGCCAATTCCAGGAAATTTTTCACTAGAAAGATAACCGACCAATCCATTGACCGTTGTGGGCTTTTCCTGCTCGTAACGTTCTACCTTTAATTGTCTGCCATATTTAGGATGATCAACTAATTCCCCATAAAAACGATAAAGTTCATTTTCTTGAATCTCACCAAAGCTACCAGTAACCACGATCTCTTTTTCACGATACTCAGCGGTAGTCTCACTAATCCGAACTAATAAAACTTTATAAAAATTACTAGGATTTTGAAAAAAGATTGCGGCAACTGTGCCAACAAAATAAGGCATTTCTTCTGGCTGCATAGTGCCGCCTCCTTCGATTATAGTAAGGGTTCAGGTTTTGTTTCTTTTCCTAAAAAGTCAATTTCATTCCAAACTTTGAGTTCATAAGGCAATAAATTCTTAGGTTCTCCTGTTTTTAAGATGGTTAGACTACTATTATATAATCCACCCATTTCTCTTAGTTGACTTAACTCTTTTCCGATCATCCATTGGATCGCAGCAGTCAAAGCCGCTCCGTGTCCAACAAAAAGAATAGGTCCTTCATGTAAAACGACTGCATCAGCTACAACAGTTTCAATACGTGTAATGGCACTTTCGATCCTTTCTCCATTAAAAGGAGTGGGATCATAACGATCTAAGTGATTGCGTAAATTAGGTAAATTCTCAGGATATTGCTTATACATTTCATCAATCAACTGTCCTTCTAATTCGCCTAATCCTAATTCTCTTAATTTATCGGTATAAATAATTTCTACTGACTGCGCTAATTCTTTGTTTATGCCTTCTGCTGTATCTCGAGCACGTTTAGCCGGACTTGAATAAATAGCTTCAAATGGCACATATTTCACTTTTTTACCAAAAGCTTTGATTTCATCATAACTTTCCGGTAAAAGCGGAGAATCTCCATTACTTCCTTGAAAGCGGCGTTCAAGATTCCATTGCGTTTTTCCATGACGTGTAAAATATAATTCCATTTGCATCGAACTCCTTATATGTTCGTAAAACGATTATGTTCATTATTTTATTCGAGTTATTCCCTAAAGACAAAGAACTCGTTCATAAAAAGCAAGAATATTTTCACTTATGCTTGAATCAGAGAACTTGCAAAATAGCCTTTTTTTTAAACGGCATTTTTCAAGTTGATTCTTCGGCATTAACTCCCAACAATGCAAAACATGGAATGCTGTTTTCCTTTGTTGCTCCTTAATGCTTGAATCAGGGCACTTGTAAAATAGCCTCTAGTCTAGCTTATCATTTTCATAATGATGTGTTAATTCTAAATTTGGAAAACCTTGTTGGCGTAGGGCTTCATAGACAATCATAGCTGCTGTATTTGATAAGTTCAATGATCGAACATGTTCATCATTCATTGGGATTCTTAAACATTTCTCTTCATTTTTTCGCATAAATTCTTCTGGTAGTCCTGTGGTCTCTTTGCCGAATAAAAAGAAGTGATCTTCACCGTCCGCAAAATTTTCGTCACTATAAACTTTATGGGCAAATTTTGAAATTAAATGAAGGTTACGATCTCCTAAATAAGATAAAAAGGTCTCTAAATTTTTATGATAAGTAATATTTACATCATTCCAGTAATCTAGCCCTGCCCGTTTCAACTGTTTATCATCCGTTGAAAATCCTAGTGGCTCAATCAGGTGAAGGGGCGTATTCGTAGCGGCACATGTTCGAGCAATATTTCCAGTATTCGCTGGGATTAACGGTTCAAATAAAACGATATGGTTCATATGGCACAATCCTCTCATCTATATGTTAACTATCTAATCGTAAATTTTGCATAAAAAAAAACGTATCAACTCGGTGTCAGTCACTGCGAGTCGTTACGTTAGTGAAGCTCTTCTCACTAACTTTTATCAGAACAGGAACCTGATAAAAACCAATGAAAAAACAACTTGTCGTTACTATATCATCAACAAACTCTTTTTGCAACCTTTGGTCAAGAATAATTTTATTGCAATCGTTTTCTCTTATTTCCTTTTAATAATTCTACGTCAATTGTAATCTTTTTCACAGGGTTCTTGTATAGTTGTTCTTTTATTTCTTTACTTACTTGCCATTCTAAAGGTGACATCGCTAAGAGATCTTGTTGATTTTTTTCGGGGATTTCAAATTCATAAGTCACACGTTGACGTTGTATTAATTCTAAGGATTCAGCAAATTTAGCCACCACACGTTTATTTGAGTATTGCTGCTTTGCTGGTTGATCAGGATAAAAAGCTTGTCGTAATTCTTTTAAATATCCTTCTTGTGGTACGATTTTTAAGACTTCACCATCGTCAGTTAGTACGCGTTGAAATTCCTTGTATTGTGATGGAGAAAAAATATTTAGGATATGTGTAAATTTTTGATCGCCAAAGGGAAGGTTAGTTAAATCTGCGACACACCAAAACGCGTCGACTGGATGAGCTGTAGCTGCATATACGCCTTCTTTAGAAATATCAAAGCCAATAGCTTTTTTTAATGGTTGACGTTTGATAAGTTCAGTTAAGAAACTACCTTCGCCACAGCCAACATCTAATACTTCTGAGTCTAAAGATAATTGTTGTGCTAACAATTCAATCACTGGTTGATACATCCCCGATTGAATCATGCGACGTCTGGGACCAAACATGCTTTGATCATACTCTGTTTTTATGCCGTGGTTTAAAAAATAAAGCGTGCCTTTTTTGGATAAGTCAAAATGATGATTATTCTGACACACCAAACCATTTTCAGTTAACACTACATTTGTATGACAAATCGGACAACGGAACATGTCCTTATTTTTTTGTAGAAATTGGCGTCCTTGATCAATTTTTTTTAACATTTTTTTGCTCATTTCTCATTTTAATCATTCATTACTCTTTCATCTTAACGTTAGAACAAAACTTTAGCAACTACAAAAAATATGTTACAATTTTCTGGAAGAAGGCGAATGATAAAGGAGCAAACAAATGATCAAAGAATTTTGTGCAGAAAATTACACTTCTATCCCTTTAGCCATTGCTAAAGGAGCAAATCGTATTGAATTATGCGATAACTTAGCTGTTGGTGGTACAACTCCTAGCACAGGTGTGATTGAAGAAACTTTAAGTTATGCTAATGAAAAAGAAATACCTGTAATGACTATTATTCGGCCAAGAGGTGGCGACTTTGTCTACAATGATATTGAACTAAAAATCATGCATACCGATCTGATTGAAGCGAAAAAACTAGGCACAGATGGTGTGGTTATCGGTTGTTTAACCCCTTCTGGTTGGATTGATGAGGAAGCAATGGAATTATTGATTGAGACAGCCGAAGGATTACAAATCACTTTCCATATGGCATTTGATCAGATTCCTAAAGAACGTCAATTTGAAGCCATTGATTGGCTGGCTGATCATGGTGTAGACCGTATCTTAACACATGGTGGAGAGGCAAATGAACCAATCGAAACCCATTTTGAACAATTAAAAAAATTGATTGATTATGCGGATGGTCGTTTGATTATCCTGCCTGGCGGAAAGATTGATCACCAAAATGCAGAATTCGTCGCAGAAAAACTAGGAATCAATGAAGTTCACGGCACAAAAATTGTTCCATTGGATTAAATGAATTTAAAAATAAAAAACGTAAGCAGCAAAGAAAAAAATTTGCTACTTACGTTTTTTACTCGTTTGATAATTATTTATAGCTTTTCAAAAAATGACTTACATAAAATATCCCATAAATAATGAGGCAATATTAAAATAGATCAATACACTAGTCAAATCACTTAAAGTTGTGATAAACGGACCACTGGCTACCGCCGGATCAAACCCTAGGCGATCCATCAACATAGGGATCAAACTTCCCGCTAAATTGGCTACAGTAATGGCAAACAACATGGCAATACCAATGACAAAACCAAGGATGAAATTATGCTTCCAAATCCCTACAATTAAAAAAATGGTCAAACCTGTCACTGCTCCTGTTACTAACCCGGTTAATACTTCTGCTAAAATTAAGCGTAAAAATCCCGCATTTTTATCGTCAGAAACTGCTAAGCGTCGGACAGCAACCGCCAAAGATTGTGTTCCTGCATTTCCTGCAGTACCAGTAATTAGTGAAATGAATACAGCTAAGATACTTGCTTCGCTCACTAATTCTTCATAGTGACTAATAAGAGAGGCGGTAGACATGCCTAAAAATAAAAGTGTGATCAACCAAGGCAAACGTCTAGCTGCTGATTTTACTGGGTTCTCATCAATTTCTTCGACATTGACCCCAGCTAAACCAGAATAGTCACTAGCAGCTTCATCATCAATTACATCGATAATATCATCAACTGTCACAATCCCTAGTAAATGATCATCATAATCGGTCACTGGCAATGCTAGAAAGTCATAGTCTCGAAAAGTTTGAGCAACGTCTTCTTGATCATCGCCGACATGGACAGATAAGACGCGTTCACTCATTATATCAGAAATCATCGTATCATCATCATTGATAATCAAATCACGTAAAGAAATGACCCCAACCAATTGTCCTTCTTGATTCACCACATAAATATAGTAAATCGTTTCTGCTACATCTGCTTCATTTTTCAGCACATACATAGCTGAGCGAACAGTTTGATTGGCTACAATTGATACAAATTCAGTCGTCATGATGGCGCCAGCTGTTTCATCTTCATAATGCAATAATTCTTTGATTTCACTGGCATCATCTGTCGTCATCAAACTTAAATATTTTGCTACTTGTTTTTTGTCTAAGGTATTCAGTAAATCTACCGCATTATCGGTATACATCTCTGAAAGCATTTCTGCCGCATAACTAGGACGCATTTCAGCTAAATACTCTTTCATATGCTCGTTATCTTCTTCGATAACATCAAACATATCTGCTAATTCTTTAGGAGATAAATAGGCATAGATCAGTTGACGATCTTCTTCATTAAGAGATTGATAAAACTGCCCTTGTTCATAAATATGCATTTCCAAGAAGCTATTTCTAAATTCTTGAATATTATTTTCCCTTAAATCCCATAATAGCTGAGCAAATCGTTCCTCTAGTTCTTGATTTTCATCCAAACCAATCTCACCTCATCCTAATCTTCAAAATGCTGGAGAACAGTCGCCATATCCGTTGCCAAAGGTTGTTTAAATTCTAGTAATTCTTGTGTAAATGGATGGTAGAAACGAAGATCATAGCAATGCAATGCTTGCCTAGTTATGCCAAGATCCATCCGACCACCGTATATGTCATCACCCAAAAGCGCACAACCAATCTCCGAAAAATGGACTCTGATTTGATGGGTTCTTCCCGTATGTAACTGGATATCCACCAACGCCACTTCATCCGTTCGCTTTTCTAACCAATATTCTGTTTGTGCACTTCGACCAGATGGTGAAACCATTCGTTTTAATAAAGAGGAAACATCCCTGGCAATTGGTAAATCAATCCAACCATGGGGCATTAATTTAGTTAGCTCCCCACTGACAAGCGCTTGGTATTTCTTAACGAATTTCTTTTCTCGCAACTGTACATCTAATTTTGCATGAGCAAATCCATGTTTCGCAAACAACATCAATCCCGATGTATCTCGGTCTAATCTTGTGACAACATGAATGACTTGATTTTCATAACCTTGTTGTTTGTAATAAGCTTTCACTCGATTAGCCATCGTTTGATTTGGATGATACTGCGCAGGAATAGAAGAAACTCCTGCTGGTTTATTCACCACTAAAAGGTGCGCATCTTCATAAACAATATCAATTGGCGTGTCATCTAAAAGAACCGACTCATGTTCTCCTTCTGCAGGAATCACAATGGTTACCTTATCATTACACGTGAGAGAAAACAAGACATTTTCAGTTTTACCATTCACCTTGATTTCTCCACCTTGAAATTTTATTTTAGCTAATAACCCTTTAGAAATACCTTTTTCTTTTAAGAAATATTTTACTTGTTGCGGATAATCTTTCTCATAGTTCCAAACAAATTCCATGTTACCCCTCACCAATAAAGGAATCTTTTACACGATGCCAAAAATGCATATGACGATAAGAAGCGAAATGAATTCGCTCTTTGGCAATTCGATAATAGATGGAGCGAATATTTGTTTCAGCAATATCCAGTTGATCAACGGTAATAAGATAATCCTCTGTATTTTCTAATTTGATTTCGACCCATTCATCTTGTGCGATAACCATGGGCGAGCCTAATGTACGAAAGACTCGATTATTTAATGAAGCAATTTCTGCTAATTGAAAGGCATTGATACTAGGATGGATCACTGCCCCGCCGACACTTTTATTATAAGCCGTAGAACCTGTTGGCGTAGATACAGCTAAGCCATCACCTCTAAAGCTTTCAAATAATTCATCTTTAATATAAACATCTGCTACCATCGTACGATTTGAGCGTTTAATCGTTGATTCATTTAAAGCAAAAAAATGTTTTTCTGGCTGATTATTTAAATAACTAATCCGCACATCTAATAAAGGGTAACTAACACTCTGTTCACGATTTGTTTGCAAACTAGCGACCAATTCTTCTAATTCATAGTCTCGCCAATCGGTATAAAAACCTAAATGTCCAGTATGAACACCTAGAAAACGAACGTCATTTAACAAATGGCTATATCGATGAAAAGCAGATAGCAAGGTGCCATCACCACCTACAGATATGACCAATTCTGGTTGCTGTTCGTCAATTTGAATATTCGCTTGTGCCAAAAGATTTTTCAATCGTTTTGTCACTTGCAATGTTTTACTTTCTTGGTTATGGACGATCGCTACTTTCATCAGCGGACTCCTCTTCCTTTTTTTCTCGATTTAATATGGTTCGATAATACACATCATCACGTTTCCCTCTTCCATGGGAAAATAAACGTTGGGCTTCTTGAATCTCTTCTCGGATATTAGACATTTCCTCATCTAACTGATAAGCGGCTTCTGCTGCACGTTGTAGTCTTTCACTCATTTCTTCTGGAAATACTCCTTGGTATTTGTAATTCAATGAGTGCTCAATCGTTGCCCAAAAATTCATCGCTAATGTGCGAATTTGAATTTCAGCTAAAATTTTCTTTTCGCCACTAATTAACTGAACAGGATATTCAATCACTAAATGATATGAACGGTAGCCACTTGCTTTCTTATTCGTAATATAATCTCTTTCTTGAATCACTTTCATATCTTTTCTTTTACGAATGATATCCACCACCTGATGAATATCTTCAACGAATTGACACATGATTCTAAGTCCAGCAATATCAGACATTTCTTCTTCTAAACGCCCCATCGGAATATGGCGTAATTGTGATTTTGTGATGATACTATCGACCGGTTTCACTCGCCCAGTGACAAATTCAATCGGGACATGGCGATTTTGTTCTCTGAATTGCTTTCTTATGCCACGTAATTTTACTTTTAATTCTGATACAGTTTGTTCATATGGTGCTAAAAATTCTTCCCAATCTCGTTCCATAGCTGATCCCTCTACTTTATTAGCATTCTTTTTTATTTTAACATATAAATGTCGTTTTTTCGTACCTCTCAACTTTTTGTGTTGACCAAAAGAGAAAATTTAGGCAAAATGAATAAAAGGAGCGATACCTATGTCTGAAATGTTAGAAATCGAATATAAGTCCATGCTGACACAAAAAGAATACGCACAATTGATTCAACATTACCAATTAAAAGCAACTGATTTTACAGTTCAAACGAATGTTTATTTTGATACAACTGATGCACAATTAGCCAAAAAAAAGTGTGGGTTACGTATCCGACTGCTTGAAACTCATGCAGAATATACCTTAAAATCTCCCACAAAAAAAGGCAAGCTTGAAACAACGGACATTCTGAAAAAAGAGGAAGCTATTTCCTTCATTGAACACCAAAAATTACCATTAAACGGTGTGGTCTTTCAAAAACTAGCGGAGCTAAATATTCAGTCAGAAAAGTTGCACGCTATAGGTGAATTAACGACTAAACGTGCAGAGTTTCACATTAAAGAGGGTTTATTGGCTATTGATGAAAGCTTTGGAAAACAATTGCATGACTTTGAATTAGAATTAGAAGTAACTGATCCAATAGTTGGCAAAGCTGATTTTTTAGCATTTTTAAAGAGCTTTTTTCTTCCCTATCGTCCTGCTAAAAATAAAATTCAGCGGATGATCGAAGCGAAAGATTAAAGTTCTATCATTTTCACAAGGCACTTAAGTTCATTTTTTTTCACTTTTCTGTTAAGTTATACGTTGTGAATAAAAGAATTCACGAGTTGTATAGAATCTATTTTGGGGGAGATTCATATGATCGAAATCTATCTATTTGTTAATCCTTTGGGGAAAAGTTGTTTTAAACTCGAGCAACAATTATTACAATTTATCGAAGAAGAGTACGGAGAATCATCACAAGAAAAAATGCAGTTTCGTTTCCTTCCTTTAGTTAACTTGCAGACAATCGGGGATGTCATGCAACGCAACGGGATATCTAAAAAAGATCTAGCTGCGCGTAATCACTTATTTTCAACCACTTATTCTGCTGCACTAGACTGCAAAGCTGCCCAGTTTCAAGGAAAGAAAAAAGGGCGGCAATTTTTAATTAAGTTACAAGAAGCTGTGGGATGTCATCAAATACCTTATTCTCCAGCACTTGCAGAAAATCTTTTTGCAGAAGTCGGCGGTGATATTTCGATGTTCAAAGAAGACCGTCAATCAGAATTTGTCAAAGAAGTCTTTTTCTCTGATCAAAAAATTGCACGAGAAATGGGCATTACCAAGCATCCCTCTGCAGTAGTATATAACTATTCCTGCGAACATGACTTTGGTGTTTTAGTCGAAGGCACAAATACAGTCAGAAAAATAAAAGAACTTTGTAAAACAAAAAATGATTCGTATCAAGTTTTTGATGGTGAACATTTACATACAAATGATTCTCGTTTAGAACCAGGAAATAGTCATTTATATTTACTCTCTAATTAATGAAATTTTGATTGACTAATTGGAAAGTAATTCAAAAAAATAGCAATAATTAATCAGCAAAAAAGTAGCGACTCATGTTTTCACTTTATACATGAGTCGCTACTTTTTAGTTTATCTATCTTTTAGTTTAGCGAAGTCCTTTTTGTTAAGCTAAAGCTTCGACAATCGCTTGATTAAAATCAGGCAGATCGTCAGGATTTCGGCTAGTAATCAATGCTTGATCAACGACTACTGATTCGTCTTTCACATTTGCTCCCGCATAACCAATATCTGGACGTACCGTATCATAAGCGGTCATTGTTCGTCCCTTAGTCAATCCTGTTTGAATAAATAATTGTGGGCCGTGGCAGATAGCAAATAACGGTTGATTATTTTTTAAAAAGTAAGAAACAAAATCAACGAAACGTTGATCTGCTCGTAATTGATCTGGTGAAAAACCACCTGGGATCAAAAGCGCATCGAAATCTTCAGGAGAAACATCCGCAATACTTTTTTCAACCTTGAATTCTGTGCCTTTTTTTCCTTTGATTGTTTGATTTGCTTCAAAACCAATCAACGTGACTGTATGTCCAGCTTTTTCCAGAGCTTCCTTTGGTGAAGATAATTCAACATCTTCCACTAAATCAGTGACGATTGTTGCAACTTTTTTTGCCATTTTTTCTCTTCCTTTCTTATCGCTTAATTTAAGCCTAAAGGAATTCAACAAAGTGTGCAAATCATCTGTTTGTGCGCTTTTTGTTTATTATTTTTTATCCGTACGATTAGATACTGGTATGATACACAGGATAACAACCCATCAAATGGGTGGAAAATGACTTTTCATTTAATGCCTGAATGATCTTTGTTAGTTTGTTTTCTTCTTTTTCAATAGCCACATCAATGACGAAAAAGTACTCCCCTAAATGCGTTTTTTGCGGTCTAGATTCTATCTTAGTTAGATTTAATTGTTGTTCGGCAAAAAACGATAACACTTGATACAACGCACCTGGTTTATTTTCTGGTAAATCAATAAATAACGTAGCTTTGTAGCCTGTTACTTTCAAGGTTGCATCTATTGATGTGTCTCCTAACAACCAAAAACGGGTTTCATTTGTCGAAACCATCTGGATGTCCTTTTGTACGATCACTAAGCCAAATTCCTCCGCAGCTTCTTTAGAACCGATAGCTGCTATACATTGTTCAGGGTGCATAGCTACTTGTTGCGCCCCTTGAGCAGTCGAACCATGTTGTTCAATCTCGACTTTGGGAAAATGCGTACGTAAAAAAAGTTGGGATTGTGCCAATGCCTGTGGGTGACTACAAATCTTCGTCAGCTTTTTCCAGTCGTCCTTATGTGACGGATGAACCATTAATTGTTGACGAATTGGTAACACCACTTCTCCTTGAATGGATGGTAGCGTCTCATAAACATGGTCAAGCGTAGGAAGAACAGATCCTTCAATCGTATTTTCAATGGGAACCATCGCATACATAATTTCTTGATTTCGTTGTGCATCAATTAACTCAATCAGTGATTGATAAGGAAGAAATTCTCCTTTTCGAAAATAATTTTTTACCGCACTGTACGTAAATGAACCTTTAGGACCTAGATAACCGATTTTCATCATATTCAACCCGCTTTATGATTTCTGTAATAATTTTTTCTGGTATTTTTTGTGAAGTATCAATCGTAATAGTTGCCAACTGTTCATATAAATTCCCACGTTCTACTATCATTTTTTTTAGTTCTAAATCATTGTTTTTTAAAGCAAGAGGTCGAATATTTTTTTGATCTTGGCGTATCCGTTCAATCAAAATATCTGCTTCTGCTTTTAAATAGACGGTACATTGGTCTTTTAGCAATAATTGGTTTTCTTTTGATAAGATAGCCCCTCCACCTGTAGCAATAATCGCATCTTTTTGTAAAACTTCTTTTAAAAGCGTTGCTTCATGTAGGCGAAAGGCACTTTCTCCAAAAGTGGCAAAGTAAGAGTCAATAGGACAGCCTAAACGTTTGACTAACTGATCATCCATATCAATCATCGATTTCCCAAGTTTGCTTGCTAGTTTTTTACCGACCGTTGTTTTTCCCGCACCCATAAAACCAATCAAAACAATGGGGTTCATGCAGGTTCCTCCTTAATTAATTTCGCTAGATCAGAGAAAAAATCAGGATAAGAAATATTTACAGCTTCTGGGTTAATCAATTCAACTGGCTCATCTGTCAACAAAGCAGCAATTTGAAGCATCATCCCAATTCTGTGATCACCGTGGCTGTTAACTTTTGCGCCATGTAATGTTGTTGGTCCATGAATAATCAACCCATCTTCTGTTGGTTCAATTTTTGCGCCCATTTTTGTTAATTCTTCAGCCGTTGCATCAATTCGATTGGTTTCTTTCACTTTTAATTCTTGTGCATCACGAATAATTGTTGTCCCAGAAGCTTGAGTAGCAGCCAATGCAATGATGGGTAATTCGTCAATCAATCTTGGGATAATTTCGCCTTGAATTTCACAACCAGTTAATGCAGCCGAACGTACAACCAAATCAGCCGCTTGATTTTTTTGATCGATCCGTTTTGTTTCAATCATTGCTCCCATTTGCGCCAAAATATCAAGGATACCTGTACGAGTAGGATTGATACCAACTTGTTCTAGCAACACCTCACTATTTGGTAAAATAGTTGCTGCGACTAAATAAAACGCAGCTGAAGAAATATCGCCAGGAACCGTGACTTCTTGACCAATTAAGTTTTGAGGTCCTTCTAATATGATCTCTTTGCCTGTTACTTTAATCTTACCGCCAAATTGGTTGATCATTTCTTCCGTATGATTTCTTGATTTTTCTTTTTCGATAATGGTTGTTTTTCCGTGTGCTTGTAAAGCAGCAAAAAGAATCGCTGATTTTACTTGCGCACTAGCAATCGGCATGGCATATTCAATGCCCTGTAACATTTCCCCTGTCACTCGAAGTGGTGGCAAATCAGCATGCTCGATTCCATGTAACTCTGCTCCCATCTCCCGCAACGGTTGCATCACACGTTGCATTGGTCGGCGGTTTAAAGAAGCATCTCCAGCAATCTCAGAAGTAAACGGTCGTCCAGCCAAAATTCCTAATGCTAAACGCATGGTGGTACCAGAATTGCCCGCATTTAATCGGCCACTTGGAGCAGTTAAACCTTCAAATCCTTTTCCTTCAATTATTATTTGTTCGTTTTCTTCTGTAATCCTTACTCCCAGTTGTTTAAACACCTCTATTGTACTTAAACAATCTTCTGCTTTTAAAAAATTTTTAACGATTGTTTTCCCATGACTGATCGCACCAAACATAATGCTACGGTGAGAAATCGATTTATCCGCAGGGATCACCACTTTACCGTTGATTCCATGTTTTGTTGTCAATAATCGCATTGCTTCAACTCCTTATCCAACAATGAAAATTTTCAGCTTCAATAAGTGTCTTTCCTTTTAATAAATCACTTTGATTTTTAAAAGATAATTCCAATACGCCAAAGATATCTTCTCTCGTTTCTTGGATGTTTAAATTGATGATAGAGATATTTGCTTGGCTTAATGCTGTCGTCACTTTGGCGACTGCGCCAGAGATATCAGGGATATCCACATATAAATCATAAAAAGCCGGAATTGTTCCTTGTTTTTTATGCGGAAGTTGATCCCGTGTTTGTTTTGCCTGAGTGAAAAACTGATGGATTGCTTGTTGGTTTTTATTCGTTAGTTCTTGCTTCAAGTTCTCCATCGCTACTTGCCAATCTGTTAGTAGCTTTAACACGATTTCTTGATTGGTTATTAAAATATCCGTCCACATGTTTGGATCCGAAGAAGCAATCCGTGTAATGTCACGAAATCCACCAGCAGCTAGTTGAGAAGCACGAGGATATTTTTGATTTAAGTTCTCACTTGCTTGCACTAAAGCAGCAGCAACGACATGAGGGAGGTGACTTAATACACCGACGATTTCATCATGGCTTTTTGCGTCTAAATGAACGAACTTCGCTCGTGTTGGTTGTAAAAGAGACATTAATTCTTCCATACGATCACTTTGACAGTCATTCGTTAAGATATAATAGGCTTCTTCAAATAAATAAGGATTTCCTGCTTTTACGCCTGATTTATGAGAGCCAGCCATGGGATGTCCTCCGATAAAATCAAATGGCAAAGTTCGTGCAAGCTCCATGATGGTCACTTTGGTACTGCCGGTATCACTCACTAGTACTGTCTTTTTTAGTGAAAGTCTAGCTAGTTGCTTGAGGTATTCTAAACTGGCTTGTATCGGAACTGCCAGTAAAATAACATCCATTTGACTAGCTGCTTCTATTCCTGTAACGACATGATCAACTACTTGTGTTTCTTTTGCTATTCTTCTGGTTTCTTCTGAATGATCCCAACCATATAGTGTCAGTGATGACCCTTTGATTGCTCGGCATAAAGAAGCACCAATCAGACCCAACCCTATGACAAATACCTTTTTCTCCATCATTACCTCCGTTTAAAATTCTTGAATCATTTTACGGTGATTCTCAACAGCCTTTTTCAATTCTTGCATATTGTCTGCTGGAAAATGATCAAGAATCTCCATAGCAATCGTTGTTGCAATGACGTGTTCTGCCACAACTGAAGCGGCAGGAACAGCTGTACTATCTGAGCGTTCTACACTGGCTTTATAAGGTTCTTTGGTGTCAATATTTACACTCATCAACGGTTTGTATAAAGTAGGAATAGGTTTCATTACTCCTCGCACAATGATTTGTTCGCCATTTGTCATGCCTCCTTCAAAACCGCCTAAATGATTCGTCGTTCTTCGGTAACCACTCTTTTCCCAAACGATTTCATCCATCACTTTTGATCCAGGAAGAGAAGCTGCTTCAAATCCGATCCCAAATTCTACTCCTTTAAATGCATTGATACTTAGCATGGCTTGAGCTAATTTCCCATCTAATTTTTTGTCCCATTGAACATAACTACCTAAACCAGCAGGCACATTTTCCACTCGTACTTCCACCACTCCACCTAAAGTGTCTCCTGCTTTTTTGGTCGTATCGATTAACTCTTTTACTTGCTCTTCCACTGTTAAATCCACCATATTTACTTCTGACATTGCCGTTTTTTGTTTGATTTCAGCGACTGGTAAGACCATTGGAACCATGGCCTTGATTCCACCAAGTATAGCAACATGACTGGCAATCTCGATATCTAACGCTGCTAAAATTTGTTTAGCTAGTGCGCCGATCGCCACCCGCATCGTAGTCTCTCTTGCGGAAGATCGCTCTAACACATTTCTTAGATCATGATGTTGATATTTCATACCACCAACCAAATCAGCATGTCCTGGACGTGGTTTTGCCACACGTCGCAAATTTTCGTCTTTTTCAGAAACAGGAGTGACCGACATTACTGTTTGCCAGTTTTTCCAATCCTTGTTTTCTACCGTCATCGTAAGAGGCGACCCTAATGTTTTCCCATGCCGTAATCCAGAAGTGATTTCCACTTGGTCTTTTTCAATTTTCATACGACCACCACGACCGTAGCCGCCTTGTCGTCTGGCCAATTCTTGATTGATTTGTTCAATGGAGACTGTTAAACCAGCTGGAACACCTTCAATAATCGCTGTAAGTTTTGGCCCGTGTGATTCTCCTGCAGTTAAGTAGCGCATTTACTCACCTTCTTCTAAATAATTTTTGATTGCTTTCATTGGGATAGATTGGATTTTTCCTTTGCCAATTTTTTCCAACAAAATAATTTTCAAATTTTTTCCTCTTGCTTTTTTATCATGGGTAATTGCTTGAAACAACGCTTGTTCATTCCATGGCTTGTAGGAAACAGGCAAATGATACTTTTGATTCATCGCAATAAGTTGTGCCGTAACTCCATCAGGCATTTCTTTTCTTTTTTCAGCAGTTCGACTGATTTGAACCATCCCAATAGCCACCGCTTCTCCATGACTAATTTGTCCATATCCTGCAGTATTTTCAATGGCATGACCAATCGTATGACCAAAATTAAGCAACAAACGGTTTCCTTGATCAAATGGATCTTCTTCCACCACTTCTTTCTTCACTCGCAAAGCTTTTTCAATCACTGTTTCACTATGAGCCAATAAATCTTCGATCCCAGAAAATTGAGTGAGATCATTCCATAAACTTTCATCTTTAATCGCTGCGCATTTGATGATTTCAGCGATCCCCTCTTGGATCCTATTTTCCGGTAAAGTATTCAGTGTTTCTGGATCAATCAGTACTCCATCTGGCTGGGCAAATGTCCCAATCATATTTTTGGCTTTTGGTGCATTGACCGCTGTTTTACCACCTATACTAGAATCAACTTGTGCGAGTAACGACGTTGGTATTTGTACAAAAGCAATCCCGCGCATATAAGTTGATGCCACAAAACCAGCCAAGTCACCTACTACCCCACCACCTAAAGCAATGATGCCATCGCTTCTCGTGAACTGCTCGCTTGCTAGAAAATCATATAACTTTGTGGCCATTTCAAGTGATTTATTTTTTTCACCTGCTGGTAGAACATATGTCGTCACTTCATAACGTTCTTTCAGTTGCTGTTTTATTTTTTCTCCATAAAGTGGGAAAACATTTTCATCACTGATGATCGCAATTTTTTTATCTTTCCATAGGCGTTCAAGCCAATTCGCTACTTGATTTAGCGATTGCCGTTCAATAACAATTTCATAGCTTTTTTCTGGCAAGATAACTTCTAACATAAGCGTTCCTCTTTTCTATAAAGCATTGATTTTTTTCATTGCTTCTACTAAAATGTCCACTTCTTTCATCATATTCAAGTAATTCTTTTCGTTTAATGATTGTTGTCCATCAGACCAAGCATTGATTGGATCAGGATGAATTTCTACGATCATCCCATCAGCCCCACTGGCTACTCCTGCTCGTGCCATTGGTGTGACTAGATCCCATACACCCGTTCCATGACTTGGGTCAACGATAATTGGAAAGTGGCTGTATTTTTTAATCAATGGAACAGCACTTAAATCAAAGGTATTTCTAGTAGCTGTTTCGTAAGTGCGAATCCCACGTTCAATGAAAATGATATTTGAATTATTTTGGACAGCGATGTATTCTGCTGCATTCAACCACTCTTCAATTGTACCGGAAATCCCTCGTTTTAATCCAATCGGCTTGCCAGTTTTACCAACTGCTTCTAATAAACGGAAATTTTGCATATTTCTTGCGCCAATTTGAATAATGTCAGCATATTGACAAACCACATCAATATGCGCTTTATCCATTACTTCAGTAATCACTTTCAAGCCGTAATGGTCAGCAGCTTTACGCATCATTTTCAGTCCATCTTCTCCTAATCCCTGAAAAGCGTACGGTGACGTTCTTGGTTTGTAGGCTCCCCCACGTAAAATTTTTGCCCCTCCTGCTTTAGCCATTCGAGCTGTTTCCATGATTTGCTCTTCTCCTTCGACTGAGCATGGTCCAGCCATAGTTACAAAGCTACCATCACCGATTTTTACACCATCTACGTTAACGATCGTATCTTGTGGATGAAATTCTCGTGAAGTTAATTTGTACGTATTAGAAACCGGAACCGCACGTTCAACAATGTCATATCTTTCAAATGGAACATCACGAATTACTTTAGGATCTCCTAATAATCCTAAGACAAAACGATCTTTTCCATGGTTAATTTGGACGTCTAGCCCTTCTTCTTTAATGCGTGTAATCACTGGCAACAACTCATTTTTTTGGACACCTGGTTTAATAATTAAAATCATAGAATAACTCCCTTTGTTTTTTATTTTATGTTACCTATTGCGGTTTCTAAATACTTCATCTAGCGACACAAATTCTCACAAACCAACTATTTATTTGCTTTTTTACTTCAATTTAGATACGTCTCGTTCCTCCTTTATGTATAAAAAAAGCCCACCGTAGATTAGAAAATCTACAGTGGGCCCTGAAATAATCAAATAAAAAAGCCACTATAGATTTTTCATCTATGCGGCGAGCAAGTCATCTCAAACATCCTTAGCCATCATAGATACAAACAAATGCTGTGTTTGTACCCATAATTTTTATGAATACAAACCTATCTAAAATAGCTAAAGTAATAATTATTCAGTTGTGAGTTACGTGTGATTTTCATAATAATCGCTCCAAACTGATATAAGAATAATTTTAGTATAGAGTGATTTCTGAAAGAAGTCAATCATTTTCTTTACTAAGTTTCAAATGATGGTTTTATTTTTTTAAGTGTTCGTCAAAAGAAGATACTCAGACCATTTTTTGGTGGTCGCTTCAAGAAATAAATATATTAACAAATGAACTACTACCATTCTTTTTCAAACAATAGGAAACGATGAGCGACCACGAAAAATTAGCAAAGAGAATTAATTTTTTCAGACTTTCACTGTTTTATGATCTTTTTCTATTTGTAAAAAGTAGTGAACCGTTTGAATAATCAATAGTAGCGTTACAGTTGTCAAGAGTGCTGAAACCATTGGTATATCACCAAGCATCCATTCATTTAAAGGCGAATTCCATAGAAAATGTAAGACTATTGGACTTAGCACCCATAAATATTTTCTTTTAGATGAAATACCACAATTTTTATTCCTTAAACAAAACACACCTAAAACAAATAAACCAGTGTAAGCCCAATGAGAACTAAGAGCACCAGAAATTCGTAACATCGTTTGTGGAAAAATCTCTTTCATTGATTCACTCGCTTGATTAACGATATAAGAGATATCCTCTACGATTTGAAACCCTAGACCCACACAGGTTCCAATAATAAAAACATCGGATAAATTCCGTTTCCCTAGCAGATAAATAACACCTATTCCACAGGCACCTTTTAGTATCTCTTCTGTCAACGAGGTTGTTAGGGCATTAATCCACGCATTTAAACTTGAAGATCCTTGAATAAAAAAATCCGTTACGAATTTAGCTGTTTCATTGCCATACGCGGCCATCCACCCAGGAATAAAACAACCAAAAACTAAACTTATACTTAGAAGATATATGGGGGTAGAAAAATATTTTTTATAGCAAGAAAGCAAAAAAATAACGGGAATGATATACAAACTTAGCAATAAAATGGCAACCAATAAAAATAAGGCATTTACATTTGATAGATGAATCACACTAATCGAATTTATTTCATAATCAATACCAATAGCTGCTAAAAATAAAAGCAAAAATAAAATAATTTTTTTCATAAAAAACACCTTTCGTTCATATGTGAACTTCGCATAACTCTCATATGCTAGTATAGCTCTTTTATTTTTTAACAGCAAAAGTTAACAAAACAACCATTTTTAAATCATGTGTTTTTTTACTATCCATGTACATATAGAAAAAACTGGAACTACCTCTTATTTATGTTTTTTGGAGTATCTAATGGCACCGGTATATAAAAAGGCATCCATCACCTAATGTTAGAGAAAAGGTGATGAATGCCTAATGACATAAAAAGAACTAGCTTAGTGAATGAATCTAAAAAGTAGCGTAATGAATGATTCTCTTACCCAAAATAAGCAACAAAACGTCACACAATAGTACACTATGACACCTAGAGAAAGTAAGAAATTTTTGGATAGCAGGTTACATTCATATTCCTAACCTCTCCTTGAAGACGCCACTCATTCGTTCTTTTTCATATTTTCGATTTCCGTTTATCCACTCTTTACCACCTCTGTATAAACGGTAAATGTCCACTTTATTATTCCACAAATGGTTCTTCCCCTAATGCTTGTTGGGCAGCTAGATTGAGCATGCTCCATTGGCGGTCAAAGCCCGGTTGGAAGAAGAAGTCAGCTTCTGCTAAGTTTTCGATCGTTAATTTTTGTTGGATCGCTAAAGCTAAGACATTTCCTTGGGCAGTCACATCATAAGTCGATAAAACAGCTCCACCTAAAATTTGATGCGTGATTGGGTCAAAGAACAACTGAATCGAAACTTTAGTATTGCCATATTTTTCAGGAACGTATTTAGGACGTAATGTGTCTTCATAATAAGCTGTACTGATTGCTACACCAGCTTTTGAAGCAGTAAAACTATTGAGCCCGCTCGCTGCAAAATGATAATCAAAAACACTTAATGCCGAAGAACCAACTACTCCGCCAAATGGTTGACTTGGGATTTTTTCAAATAGATGTTTCACTACATACCGTGCTTCTCTTCTCGCCACGGTAGCGAGCGCAATCGGCATTTTAGTTCGTGCTGGGATTGAATAAGCCAGCGTTGCATCGCCTACTGCATAAACATCAGGAAGATTTGTCTGTAAATACTCATTGGTTACGATCCATCCTCGATCATCGAGATCTACTACTCCTTTTAGCCATTCCGTATTGGCTTTTACTCCTGCTGCTTGGATAACTAAATCAGTTGCCATTTCTTCATTTTCTGTTTGTATAGCGGCTACTTTTTGATCGCCTGTAAAGGCTTTGATTTTTGCGCCTGTTACAACCTTGATTCCTTTCTCTTTTAAATGTTCTTCTAAAATATCCGTCATTTCTTTATCTAAGTAAGTACCTAATGGTCGATCAATCACATCTAATAAAGTGACTTCTTTTCCAGCTTTGCGAAAGGCTTCTGCAGCTTCGATCCCGATGTAACCTGCGCCAATAACCGCTACATTTTTAATTGCCGGATCAGTTAATTTATCTTTGATTTTTGTTGCCCAATTATAGCCACGCATCAAATATACATTTTCCAAATCAGCGCCCGGAACAGGCAGTGAATTCGGTTTTACACCTGAACTTAAAATTAATTTATCGTATTCATAGTCTTTAGAAGTGTGATCTTCTAGACTAGTAACCGTTACTGTTTTTTCATCTGCATTTATTGCTTTTACCTCATGATTATTCAATATATGAACGTTAGGTTGTGGAAAGTTTTCTGGTCTAAAATTTCGTACATCATTTACATCTGTTACTTGATCTTCTAAATACAATTCCATTCCGCAAGACATGAAAGAAACATAATCTCCTGCTTCAAATAAAGTAATTTCTACATCTTCACCATACCTAGAGAGCAATTCTAAGATAGACTGATGCCCCCCGTGTGAGGCGCCGACAATAATAACTTTAGTTTTTTCCATTAATGAAACCCCCTTGTTCAATTATTTAGAATTATTCTAAACAAATTAAACATAACATTCGATTTTTTATAAATCAAAAGTTATGCGTTCTAAAATATCATAAAAATAATGCGAACAGAGAAATCATTAGAATAAAAGAGTAGTCAACTTTTTTCTTAAAAATTTATTGTTCGTTAAATAATAGGAAATTTATCGTGTACTATATTTACAGAACTTCTTTTTCTACTTTCTACCTCAATTATCACGCATGTCTATTTATATAAAGTTAAAAAATAAAAGCTTTGTTCACTTTCCCCTGAACAAAGCTTTTATTTACTCATTTATTGTTTTGTTAAAAATTCACTGATCCGATGACAAGCTTCGGTTAACTCCTCTAGACTGCTGGCATAAGAAATGCGAATATATCCTTCTCCTTCTGGACCAAAAGCAGACCCTGGGATACAAGCAACCTTACCTTTTTCTGCTAATTCTAGACAAAATCCCCAAGAATTTAAGGTAACCGTTTCTGGTAATTTGCAAAACAGATAAAACGCCCCATCTGGTGGAGAGATTTTAAAACCTAAATTAGTCAGTTCACCTAAAAGATAATCTCGTCTTTCAACGTAGCGTTCTTTCATTTTCTCACCATCATACATACCTCTTGTCAGTGCTTCAATCGCAGCTTTTTGTGAATTTGTAGTAGCGGAAGTCACTAAATATTGATGGACTTTAATGATTTCATCAATCAAATATTTTGAGGCAAAGATAAATCCAATACGCCATCCTGTCATGGCATGAGATTTAGACAACCCATTAATTACAATAGTTTGTTCAGGAAGATAAGAAGCCATTGAGACATGATCCCCTATATAATTCAGTTCTGAATACACTTCATCACTGATCACAAAAACAGGATGTTTTTTAATGACTTCTGCTAATTTAGCCATTTGTTCTGAAGACAATAATGTTCCTGTTGGATTACTTGGATAATTCAAAATAATCGCTTTAATTGACGTACCATAGGTTTCAAAAGCCGATTCTAATTGTTCTGGTTGGCAAATAAAATCGGTCTCTGACGTATCAATCGTAATCAGTTCAGCTCCTGCTAAATCGACAATTGGCTGGTAACCAGGATAGGCTGGTGCAGGGATTAAGACTTTATCTCCTTCTTCTAAAATAGATAATAATGATGCGGCGATTGCTTCGGTTGCACCGACAGTAGTTAGTACTTCGGTTTGTGGATCATAGTCCAATCCATAGCGTTCTTTTTGAAACAAACAAGCAGCTTCACATAGCTCAGGAAGTCCTCTCATACCAGTATAATGGGAATAATTTTCTGCAATAGCAGTCATTCCTGCCTGTTTGACATGCTGCGGTGTATCGAAATCAGGTTCTCCTAAGGTTAATTTGATGATGTCGGGTATGGAAGAAATCTGCTGATCAAAGCTCCTGATTTTTGATATTTCAACTTTTGCAAGTCTTCGATTAAAACGATTCGTTAAATTCATTTATTTCCCCTTTCTTTGTTACTGATCCTTTTTCCGTGAAATACTCACAAGTCCGTTCGTATTAAGGATCGTTTTGTACCAAGCAACACCTTTTTCTAAAACAGACATATTAAAATCAAATTGTGCATCGTGAAGTGCGGGTGTATTCCCTATACCTAAAAAGAAAAAAACACAAGGATACTTCTGAGTATAGATACCAAAATCTTCTGCTTGTAAAACAGGTTGTTCAAGTTCATGCAATTTTTCTGAGCGCTTTAAAGCTGAATATAAGTGAGGATCATTGATGACTGCTGGATATCCATCATTATAACGGAAATGAATCGACACATTCGATTTTTTTTGAAATTTTTCTGCTAAAATTGATAATTGTGTTTTTATTTCATTTTGAATTTGTTGGCTGTAAGACCTGATACTTCCAGAGATAATGACTTCACTCGCTAGTACATTCCGAATCGTTCCACCTTTGATCTGTCCAAATTTTACTAGATGTAACCATTCTTTTGGCAGAGCTTGTTCAAAGGCATAAACTTCTTTCATAAATCCTACTGCTCCTTCAATGCTATCAATACCAGACTCACTAGATGCAATGTGCGCTGATTTTCCACTGATGATAATATCTGTTTCACTGCTTTGTGCCATAAACGCACCTGGTCGTGAATAAATTTCTCCTTCTGGCAAACCTGGCCAGAGATGAAACCCAAAAATGGCTTGAACTTGATAATGATCCAATAGACCACTTTGAATGACACTTTCCGCCCCGCCCGAAATTTCTTCTGAAGGCTGAAAAATCAAAACAACATTATACGGTAACTCCTTTTTGTTCAAAGAGAGATACTCTGTTAACCCCAATAACATGGCCATATGACCATCATGTCCACAAGCATGCATAAAACCATCATGAATGGATGCAAAAGGAAGTGCCGTTTCTTCTTTGATTGGTAACGCATCAATATCTGTACGAAAAGCAATGGTCTCTTTTTGCTGATTGTCAAAATACAATAACAATCCAGTTTCTCCTATTTCGTGTAAGATTCCCCCACTATCTTTGATTTGCTCGTATAAATATGCTTTGGTTTTAAACTCGTGAAAACCTATTTCAGGAATTTGATGTAACGCCATGCGATGTTTGGCTAGCACTTGCATTCACCATCCCCTCATAAATTCCTTGTACCACTGTTTCATATTCCGTGTTTTTGACACCGATAATCAAGTTCAATTCTTGGGCTCCTTGCGACAAAATGGAGGTGCGAATTTCAAGTTGATTCAAGATTGACAATACTTTTCCTGATAAGCCAATTAATTCTTTGTGGGGCCCTCCGACTACTGAGATTAATGCCAAATCTTCAATAACTTCGACTTCTTCAACTCCTAATTTTTCTTTTAATTCTTTAGTAATCAAAAAAAGTTTCTCTGCGATCGCCTCAGCAGAAACCACCACACCAATATTATCGATCCCTGAAGGAATGTGTTCGATGGAAATGCCATGATTAGCAAAAATACTCATGGCCTTCCAAATAAAACCAATCTCATCTGACATATGCCGTTTAAATAATGTAATGGAAAGAAAATCTTTTTTTCCGGCAATGCCTGTTAATCCATTTTCTTTTTCGGTTTCATAATTTGAAATTTTCGTCCCTTTGGCTTCTGGCTCATTGGTATTTTTTATTTGGATAGGGATACCTGCTTCTTGAACAGGAAAAATAGCAGCTTCATGTAGAACATTTGCGCCCATATAGGCCATTTCTCGCAATTCTCTAAAAGAAATTTCCTCGATCACTTTCGGCGAATCAATGATTCGTGGATCTGCCATCATGATACCAGAGACATCCGTCCAATTTTCATAACATTCTGCTTGTAACATTTTTGCTAAAATCGCTCCAGTGATATCACTACCACCACGTCCTAATAGTTTCTCTTTTCCCATTGGATTGGAACCATAAAAGCCGGGAACTACTAATCGTTTTCCTTCGTGATAAGCATTTGTGATAGCAAGTGATGTGCTTTTTTCATCAACTTCTCCTGAATAATCAAAGAAAATCAACTCTTTGGCATCCACAAACGTATAGCCTATATACTCTGCCATTAATTGAGCAGTTAAGTATTCGCCTCGACTGACTAAATAATCTTGTGAAACTTTTTCTTTTTTTAACTTTTCTTGGATGTGTTGTAATTCATTTTCGATTGGAAAATTTAATGTTAAGACATCTCTTACCTGAATGAATCGTTCACAAATTTTTTCCCACAAAGGTGTCCAATCAACCCCATGTTGAAGGTAGGCATGAATCAAATACAATAAGTCTGTTACTTTATCATCTTTCTTGGTTCGTTTTCCTAAAGCAGAAACAACCACTACTTTTCTCTTTGAATCTGAAGTAATGATAGATTTTACTTTTCTAAATTGGTCTTCATGAGACATCGAAGAACCACCAAATTTTGCTACTTTCATTTTGCTACCTCCATTAATTGAGGGAGCAAAGCTGTCGCTATTTGCACGGCATTGGCCGCAGCACCTTTACGGACATTATCCGCTACAGTATAAAGCAATACCCCATTTTCCACTGCCATATCACGCCTAATTCGCCCAACATATACGTCATCACACCCTTTGGCTAGCACGCTTGTTGGATAACGATGTGTGGGTAGATCGTCTACTACTTGTATTCCAGGGAAGTCTTGTAAACATTGTTGAATGGCATCAATTGAAAATGGTTCTTCTAACTGTACGGCTATCGATACCCCATGCCCTACTTCGATCGGCACACGGACACAGGTGGCGGAAACAGGCAAGTCAGGTAGATGCAAAATTTTTCTAGTTTCATTCATCATTTTTTGTTCTTCTTTGGTATACCCATTTTCTAAGGCTACATCGATTTCTGGAATCACTGTTTGACTAATATCATATGGATAAAGGGTAGGCGCTTGCCCATTTCTCGTCGCCCATAAATCTTCCATTCCCTTTTGTCCAGATCCAGAAACCGCCTGATACGTAGAGTAATTAACACGACTGATGCCAAAAGTTTGTTGCAAAGCTTTTAAAGGTAAAACAGCTTGAATCGTTGAACAATTAGGGTTAGCAATTAATCGATCCATCTCATGGTCAATGAGATTTACTTCTGGTACGATCAAAGGAATAGTCGGATCTTCTCTCCATGCTGAAGAATTGTCAATAACGAGTAGTCCTCGTTCTTTTGCAATCGGAGCAAATTCCTGAGAAATTCCCGCTCCAGCTGAAAAAAGCGCTAAATCATACCCTTCAAATGATGTCTTTGTTAATTCTTCCACCGTATATTCTTCGTCTTTGAATAGACACTTCTTACCAACCGAACGTTTGGAAGCTAAAAGCTTCAATCGTCCAACTGGAAAGTCATACTCTTCTAACACTTTCAACATCATTTGTCCGACTAGGCCAGTCGCTCCCACAATACAGGTATCTATTTCGCGCATCTTTTTCATCCTTTCTATAATTCGCGTAGTGCAGCAATTAGTGCGGTATTTTTTTTCGTTTGATCGTCTTTTATTTTTAAAACACGTGCAGGTGTCCCCCCTACGACTGTATCTGCTGCTACATCTTCTAAGAACTACCGCTCCGGCAGCTACTACAGCATTTGCCCCAATATGGACCCCTTCAACGATGACTGCATTTGCCCCAACCAATACACCATCTTCTACCACTACTGGCTTTGCCGAAGCTGGTTCGATCACACCAGCTAAAACTGCTCCTGCGCCAATGTGACAATTTTTTCCCACCATTGCTCGACCACCTAAGATTGCCCCCATGTCAATCATAGTATTTTCTCCGATTACAGCGCCAATATTAACAATTGCGCCCATCATAATCACCGCATGATCCCCAATGGATACCTGATCCCGGATGATCGCACCCGGTTCGATTCGAGCATTCATTGTTTTTAAATCAAGCAAAGGAACCGCACTATTTCTAGCCGCTACTTCTATCTCAATATCAATGATTTTTTCTGATTCTTTTTGTAGAATTGGCGCAATTTCATTATAATCACCAAAAACGATTTGGCTCTTTCCTTCCCCAAATACTTTGCCATGTTCAAATTCAATTGGTTCAGTGACATTCAGATATACTTTTACTGGTGTTTTTTTCTCTGCTTTTTGAATAAATTGAATGATTTCTTGTGCGTCCATGCTCTTTTTCACTCCTTTAAATGTTCACCATATCTTCTAGGTGATAAAATCCTACCGATTGATCTTTTAACCAAAGTGTGGCTTTGATTGCGCCATCCGCAAAAATCTGATTGGAAAAGGATTCATGCTTAATAGATAAGACTTCATTGGTTGTAGCAAACAACACTTCATGTTCTCCTGGTATGGAACCAGCCCGTATGCTGTGTACACCAATTTTATCTGTTGTTCGTGGTTGATCTTCCCATTGAAAAACCGGGGTCAGTTTTCTTGCTTCTTGCAGACTGGCAATTAATGTTTTTGCTGTTCCAGAAGGTGCATCTTTTTTTTGATCGTGGTGTTTTTCAATCAATTCGATTTCCCAATTTCCCAGTGTTTTTGCTACTTGTTTTACAAGTTTGTTCATCACTAAGATACCTAATGAAAAGTTTGTACCGTATAAGATTGGGATGGTTTGCCCCGCTTCTTGAATGGTTTGTAATTGTGTTTCACTATAGCCAGTCGTTCCGATAACTATCGGAAGTTGATGCTGAATGCTATAAGAAAGTATCTTCTCTAGATTATTGGGATGAGAAAAATCAAGGAGCGCTTCTACTTTTTCAGGAAAAGCGACTGTCGCAGCTCTTCTTAATGACGTTTCAAGAAGAACAGCTTCATGCCCATAGTTACCAATGATCTCTTGGATTTTTTGCCCCATTTTTCCATTTCCTATCACACCAATTTTCATCAACGATCCCGCCCTTTCTAATCCAAAATTTGTGCAAGTTGCGCTCTTTTTTCATCTGCTAAAGGAACAAGCGGCAAACGTAAGGGCCCAGCAGGAAGCCCCATTAAATCCATCGCTGCTTTTACTGGGATCGGGTTTGTTTCGCTAAATAAAGCATGGATTAATGGTAATGCCTCCAGTTGAAGACGCTGGGCTTTTTTCATTTCTCCTTGCTCAAAAGCTTCTACTAAATCATGGACTCGTTTAGGTTGGATATTCGCCCAGACACTAATCACACCGATCCCTCCTACACTTAATACAGGTAAAATCGTATCGTCATTGCCACTGTATAGAACAAATGATTCTTCTATCAGACGTCCGACTTCCATTACATAAGCAATATCCCCAGAAGCTTCTTTGATACCGATGATTTGTGGGTGTTTTGCTAATTTTTTAAGAATAGGGATTGGGATAGTCATTCCTGTTCTTGATGGCACATTATATAAAAGAATAGGTAAAGGTGATTGGTCCGCAATCGCTGTAAAATGAGCCAATAGACCCGCATCACTCGTTTTATTATAATAAGGCGTGATCACAAGTAATTGATCTGCGCCAAGTGCAGCAAAACGTTTTACTTTTTCGATTGCTTTTTTCGTATTATTGGATCCGGCACCTGCAATGACAGGAATTCTTTGATTGACTTTTTTTACCGTAAATCGTAAAATTTCCTCTTCTTCCTCATCTGAAAGAGTAGAGCCTTCTCCGGTTGTTCCTAGTACTAATAAACCATCTGTTTTTTCTAACAGGTGAAAATCAATCAATTTTCCAAGTCCCTCATAATCAATTTCACCAAATTTATTCATTGGTGTAACTAATGCTACGATTGAACCTTTCAACATAGCTCATCCCTCCAATTCTTTTGACCATTCCACTACAGCTGGTCCCATCATCTGAATTTGTTGGTCCCCTGTAATCACTAATGCACCTTGTTCCAGATAAACAGTCACTTCATCTTTTGATAAATAACCGTGATCTTTAGCAACTACATAAGCCGCACAGCAACCCGTTCCACAAGCAAGTGTCCAACCAACACCGCGTTCATACGTACGAACGAACATTTCTGTTTCACTAATTAGCTGAACAAAATTCACATTTGTTTTTTCTTTAAACATCGGATGATGACAAATCTTTTCTCCTAAGTCTTTTTTTAATTGCGCCTGTGCATCTTCTACAAAGACAACCGTATGGATGGTTCCCATAAATAAACAAGTCAGCTGAACTTCTTCCTCATCAATTATCAATGTTTGATCAACGATCGAATCTGAATTTGTCTGTGCCACTGCTAAGCGTTTGATAGAATAATCTGGCGTACCCATTTGAGCCACACAATAAAATGGCTCTTGTTCTAAGATTTCGATAGAAATTGTCCCCGCTAATGTTTGTACATCGAATTGCAAACTTTTCACGATGTTCTTTTCCCACACATAACGAGCAAAACAGCGAATACCATTGCCACACATCGGTGCACGGCTTCCGTCTTTGTTATAATAGATCATTTCTAGTGGCTGGGTTTTGACTGCAATCAATCCATCGGTATCAAACTGATCTTTTCCACACCATTTTTCGGCAAATTGGCTATAATCTGTTTCTTCCTCATAATCCAGTACAATAAAGTTATTGCCACAGCCATTGTATTTATGGATGATCATAGAACTTCACCTCTTAACAAATCTGCATATTCTTGTCGACGTACAACTAATCTAGACGTATCGCCGTTGACAAAAACCACTGCTGGTGTCAAAGCACGATTATAATTGCTACTCATAGAGTATCCATAAGCTCCTGTCGCATAAACGGCTAAAATATCGCCTGGCTCAGCAGGTGGCAAGAAAGTTTCTTGGATCACAACATCGCCCGATTCACACATTTTTCCAGCTACTGTCACTTTCTCTGTTTTCGCTGCTGTCAGTTTTGTTGCAAGATCACATCGGTAAGTTGCCTGATATAGTGCGGGACGGATGTTATCAGTCATTCCACCATCAACAAAATAGTATTTTTTATGAGGAGTTTGCTTGATAAAGCCTACCGTGTAAAGCGTGGTTCCTGCTTCTCCTACCATACTTCTTCCTGGCTCAATCATTAGTTGCTGAATGGTTACCCCTTGTTTTTGTAGTGCCTCTTCCGTGTAGCGAACTAATTCTTTCACCGTTTCCTCAATTGGTAAAGGTCGATCACTTTCGGTGTAACGGATCCCAAAACCGCCTCCGAGATTCAGTGAAAGTTCTTCATCAAACTCTTTTAGATAACCGACTAATTTATCGATTTCAGCTAACCAAGCCGTCATTTCAAAAATTTGCGAACCAATATGAGCATGAAATCCTTCCAAAACTAAATGATCACTCGTTTGCACGATTTGAATGGCTTGTTGACAGTTTTCACTTTCGTAAAGCATCCCAAACTTAGAATCAACATGAGCTGTTACAATATATTCATGCGTGTGCGCTTCGATCCCCACATTTAAACGGATCATCACGTGTAATTTTTTGTCATATTCTTGACTAAGAATTGACAATAATTCCACTTCCATCCGATTATCTACCACAAAGTGAATTATTCCATTTTCGATAGCATAACGTAGTTCAGCAGGCGTTTTATTGTTTCCATGAAAGTAGATCGTTTCTACTGGAAATTCGGCTTTCAAAGCAGTGTAGATTTCACCACCACTGACAACATCTAAACCTAATCCATAAGATTGAATCAGCTTTAACATTGCGACTGTTTGAAATGCTTTTGAAGCATATAATACCTTTGTCTTAAAATGATCGGATTGAAATCCTTCTTTAAATGCCTTTATCGTTTCTTTCAATTTTTTCTCATCGTACACATAAAGGGGGCTTTGATATTGCTTGACTAATTAACTTGCAGGAATTTCACCGATCATTAACTCTGACATTTAGAATTACCTCTTTTCAAAAATGATTTTTATCAAAAACAAATAGATTTTTAATAAATATTTTAATTTTATTTGAATAATATTAAACAAAAACTTATAAATTGTCTACTATATCTTCACTTTTATTAAAAAAATGCTTGTTCATACAAAATATTGCATAAATAAAAAAAGAGAATTTGAGGTTATTCTCAAATTCTCTCATTTTTTATAAATTTAATTTTTTCATCAAATGAGGACAAGTTGGTTATAAAACATAACCAACATACACAGCTAAAAACATTAAAGATGCACCTAACATGACAAATAGATGCCAAATAACATGAGTAAATTTCTTACTTTTCATACTATAAAAAACAGATCCAATAGAATAAGCTAAGCCACCTGCAACCAAAAGTATCAATCCCGTAAAATTGATATTCTCATAAAGTTTAGGTAAAACAATCACGATCCCCCAGCCCATAACATTATAAATAATCGTTGACACTTTAGAGACTTGGCTGGCCTTGGATAATGTCAAACATTTATAAATGATCCCAATAACAGCCGTTGCCCAAATCACACTAAGCAATAAAACACCAGAAAGTCCTTGCACAATCAATAAACAAAAAGGTGTATAGGTTCCCGCAATCAATAAATAGATTGAGCAATGATCAAATATTTGAAATACTTTTTTTGCTTTCGTAAAAATTAGACTATGAAAGAGCGTAGAAGTAAAAAAAAGCAAAAACAACGAACTCCCATAAATAATAAAAGCAATATAATCGAGCGTTGAATGTGCTCGTTGCATCAACATATTAAAACAAATAATACTTAATAATGCGGCAATTCCATGAGTGACAGCATTCAACACTTCATTCACAATCTGATACTTCCGACTAAACTCCACTTCCATTTTGTATTTCCTCCAATCATTGTTGACTAGTTCCACTAATTCCATTATAAACTGTTTATAAGACTTTTACATCTAGTTTTCAAAACTATATTAAAACTTAATGTTTAAAATAGCAAGTAAAAAACACTACTCCTTCGTACTCTTCATTCTTTTTTGTAATGGATCAACTGATTTCTCTTTTGCTTCCAACAAAAACTATAATAAAAAAAGACTTTTGATCAAACCCCATTTTAATGAGCTTGTTCAAAAGTCTTTCTTTTAAAAATTATTTAGATGCACGTTTCACGTATGAACCTTCTGCTGTATTAATTTCAAGTAATTCATCTGTTTCGATGAAGTCAGGAACATTGACTACTAGTCCTGTTTCCATTGTAGCAGGTTTACCAGATCCTGTTACTGTCGCACCTTTAATAGAAGGTTGAGTTTCCACTACACGTAAGACAACTGTTGTTGGTAATTGGACACCAATCACTTCACTACCAAAGAACTGAATTTTCACTTCCATGTTTTCCAAAATGTATTTCATTTCTTCTTCCACTGATTCTACTGGAATTTCATATTGTTCATATGTTTCCAAATCCATAAAGAAAGCTGTATCGTCCATTGTATACAAATATTGTACTGGTTTTGTGTCAATATGGGCTTTTTCGAATTTTTCTTCTGGTCTGAAAGTTGTATCGTAAGTAGCACCTGAACGAACGTCTTTTAATTTCATACGCATCACTGTATTTCCTTTACCAGGTTTATGGTGGCTTGCGTCTAAAACTTTAATTAATTTACCGTCTTGAACAAATGTCATACCGGCTCTTAAATCACTTGCTGAGATCATTATTTTTGCTCCTTCTTATCTTAATCATAATCAACTTTATTGTATCAGACAACCGCTTAGAAAACTAGGAAATTATCTATTTTTAAGATTTCATCTTTGACTTTCTCTTTTTTTCATGCTATTTTTAATGAAATTATTTTTAGGAGGGGTTCCACATGACAAACAGCAAACGAAAACAAATGAATCTTTGTTGTTGTATGGTGCAAAAAAGCAGCATACGATTTGTCATGTCTATTAATAGCCCCTCATAAATCAGTATTGTTTTTCTCTTCTTTTTCGTACAATACTTATTTAATGATTTTTCCAAGGAGCTGATTGAATAGTCAGTTCCTTTTTATTTTATACTTTTTAGGAGGTCATGATGGTTATTACAACGCTCACAGATATAATTGGTCATACACCTGTTTTTAAATTTACCAATAAAGATTATCCAATGCCTGAACATTCAGCCATTTACGCGAAATTGGAGTATTTAAATCCTGGTGGTAGCATCAAAGATCGTTTGGGTTATTATTTGATTAAACACGGGGTGCAAACAGGGAAAATAACAGCAGATACAACAATTATTGAACCAACAGCTGGCAATACTGGAATTGGATTAGCCTTAGCTGCTTTAAGCTTTCATCTAAAAACAATTTTTGTAGTTCCAGAACAGTTCAGTTTAGAAAAACAACAAATAATGAAAGCATTAGGAGCAACCATTATCCATACACCAAGCGATCTAGGCATAACCGGTGCGATTAAAAAAAGTAAGGAATTAGCAAAAGAAATCAAACACAGTTTTCTACCCATGCAGTTTGAAAATCCAGAAAACCCTGCAGCTTATTATCATACATTAGGACCAGAAATCAGTAAGGAACTTGGGACAAAAATTACTAGCTTTGTCGCTGGTATTGGGAGTGGCGGTACTTTTTCTGGAGTGGCTAGATACTTGAAAGAACAAAATTCTTTGATTCGATTAATTGGAGTCGAACCAGAAGGATCCATTTTAAACGGGGGAAAATCCCATAGCCACAAGATTGAAGGAATTGGTGTGGAGTTTGTCCCTCCTTTTCTTTCAGACATTTCAATTGATGGATTTGAAACAATTTCAGATCAAGAAGGCTTTGCTTATACAAGACAACTAGCAAAAAATCAAGGTTTATTAGTTGGTAGTTCTAGCGGAGCTGCTTTTGCTGCTGCGTTACACGAAGTCCAACGATTACCTGCAGGAAGTTCAGTAGTGACTATTTTCCCAGACACTGCTGATCGTTACTTATCTAAAGCGATTTATCTCTAAGCCATTCACCTGCACTTTACTGTAAAATTTCAATTGAGCTTTTTAAAATTAGGAGGAATAGACAATGCATATTCAAACAAAACTTATCCATGGTGGCATTAGCGAAGACCCGACAACAGGAGCTGTCAGCGTGCCCATCTATCAAACCTCGACTTATCGACAAAATAGCGTAGGAAATCCAAAACAATATGAGTACTCTCGCTCTGGTAATCCAACACGCTTTGCGTTAGAAGAATTAATTGCTGATTTAGAAGGCGGAGTAAAAGGCTTTGCATTTGCTTCTGGATTAGCTGGTATTCATGCCGTTTTCTCCCTTTTCCAAGCTGGAGATCATATTTTACTTGGTGACGATGTATATGGTGGCACTTTCCGTTTATTTGATAAAGTACTTACTAAGAACGGTTTAGAGTATACGATTGTCGATACAAGTGACTTGTCTCAAGTAGAACAAGCGATTCAATCGAACACCAAAGCACTTTATTTAGAAACGCCTAGCAATCCTTTATTAAAAATCACTGATCTTGAAAAAAGCAACAAACTGGCAAAGAAACATCAGTTGATTACAATTGTGGATAACACCTTTGCCACTCCTTACTTTCAAAAGCCTTTAGAACTAGGGGCCGACATCGTTTTACACAGTGGCACAAAATATTTAGGTGGCCATAGTGACGTTGTTGCAGGATTAGTTACTACTAACGATCAAGAATTAGCCAACGCAATTGGTTATTATCAAAATGCGATTGGTGGAGTATTAGGCCCCCAAGATAGTTGGTTACTCCAAAGAGGAATCAAGACATTAAGTGTCCGAATGGAAGAACATCAAAAAAATGCGTTTGCGGTAGCAGAATTATTAAACAAACATCCCGAAGTAGAAGAAGTCTTTTATCCAGGTTTGTCTTCCCATCAAAATCATGAAATCGCACGTTCACAGATGAGTGGTTTTAGCGGAATGGTTTCTTTTACTTTAAAAAATGAACCAGCTGCAATTCCTTTTGTTGAGTCGCTTCAATTATTCATTTTAGCTGAAAGTTTGGGGGGAGTAGAAAGTCTCGTCGAACTCCCCGCCGTTATGACTCATGCTTCTGTTCCAAAAGAAAAAAGAGAAAAAGCAGGTATTAAAGATGGACTTATCCGCCTTTCTGTAGGAATCGAATATGTCGATGATTTATTGGATGACTTAAACCAAGCATTTGGATCAGTAAAAGAAAGCTAAACTCTGAAAGAAAAGCAAAAAACATTTCAGATTGCTACACCTTGAAAGAAATAAGTGATAGAATCTAAATGGATGTTACCTATTTGTAGAAATCAAGTTACTCTTTATTTGATCTCTATAAACAAAATCGATTACCAATAGTGAGGAGCAATAAGACATGAAAATGAATGTTGAAAGTTTTAACCTTGATCATACGAAGGTAAAAGCACCATATATCAGAGTAGCTGATCGAAAGACAGGTGAACACGGAGACGTCATCATTAAATATGATGTCCGTTTTAAACAACCAAATAAAGAACACATGGATATGCCAAGTTTACATTCTTTAGAACATTTAACTGCAGAATTAATTCGTAATCATGCTGACTATATCGTTGACTGGTCTCCAATGGGTTGCCAAACTGGTTTTTATCTAACTGTTTTAAACCACGAAAGTTATGAAGATATTTTAGATGTTTTAGAAAAAACAATGAAAGACGTGCTCGAAGCAACAGAAGTACCTGCAAGTAATGAAAAACAATGTGGCTGGGCTGCAAGTCATACACTAGAAGGTGCTCAAGAATTAGCTCGTGAATTTTTAGAAAAGCGTGATGAATGGTCAGAAGTCGAAGCATAAAGGTTGAGTCAATCGTTAAGATAAAGTTCACTGTAGATCATACTTTATATTTATAGTGTTCAAAACTATTCTTTTATGTTTATCTTTTTGTACTCGAACCTAAAATCGCTAAAAATTATGACTGATAAATAAACATCGTTTTAAACCAAGCTCTAAACGAAAACAAGTGATTTTGTTGGACGTTTAGAGCTTTTGGAATTATTAATAAGGAGGGATTTTTATGAACATCTATGATTTCACAGTCACTTTAGAAAATGGAACCACTTATTCATTAGATAAATACAAAGGACACCCAATGATTATCGTCAATACTGCCACAAAATGTGGATTAGCGCCACAATTTGAGCAGTTAGAAGAACTTTATGAACGCTATCAATCACAAGGTTTAGTTATTCTAGGATTTCCTTCCAATCAATTCAAGCAAGAAGTAGCCACTGCTAGTGATGCGGCTCAGGTTTGTCGAACCACATACGGCGTCACCTTTCCAATGCATCAGATAATTGATGTTAACGGGTCTAATGCCGATCCTCTTTTCGAATATTTAAAAAAACAGGCACCGGGTACATTATCAAATGCAATCAAATGGAATTTCACTAAATTCTTAGTTGATAAAGATGGAAATGTGGTAGAACGCTTTGCTCCGAAAACGATACCTATAAAAATGATTGACTCGATTGAAGCTGTACTATAATTCAAA
>NZ_BJWF01000017.1 GCF_007990225.1 Enterococcus villorum
AATACTCAGAGCTAAGCGGCTCTGTCACAACCTCTACGAATGTTTTGAAACCTTGATTCGGTTGATTGCACGATGCAAGGCAACGGTCGCACGTTTCAATTCATTGGTATCTTCTTTTTCTTTTGCTTCTGCAATTTGTCGTTCGGCGCGTTGTTTTGCTCTTTCAGCACGGGAAACATCAATATCTCTTTCACGTTCCGCGCTATCTGCTACGATAGAAACAACGTTGTCACGAACTTCCATAATTCCGCCATTTACAGCGATCCAGTCTACGTGTGTGTCAGAGTCTGTTCTTTTCACACGTACTTCATCAATCGTTAAAGGAACGATGATGGGCGCATGCTTTGGTAAAATACCAAGTTCACCCGCTGTTGTACGTGCAACGACGATTGCTGCATGGTGATCATAGACCAAACCATCAGGAGTCACCACATTCACAGTTAAATATTGATCCATGGGGCACCCCTTTCTAGTAGCCTAGTTTTTTCGCTTTTTCTACGACGTCTTCTATTCTACCGACACTTCGGAATGCTTCTTCTGGAAGGTCATCGTATTTACCTTCTAAGATTTCACGGAAACCTTTAACCGTTTCTTCTACTGGCACGTAAGAACCAGGAAGTCCAGTAAATTGTTCCGCTACGTTAAAGTTTTGTGACAAGAAGAATTGAACTCTACGTGCACGAGAAACTAAAACTTTTTCTTGATCAGATAATTCATCCATCCCTAAGATTGCAATAATATCTTGCAGTTCACGGTAACGTTGTAATACGTGTTGGACTTCAGTAGCTACTTTATAATGCTCTTCACCTACGATTTCAGGAGCCAAAGCACTTGAAGATGAAGCCAATGGGTCTACGGCTGGGTAGATCCCTTGTTCGGTTAATTTACGTTCCAAGTTTGTTGTTGCATCTAAGTGAGCGAATGCAGTAGCTGGCGCAGGGTCAGTATAGTCATCGGCTGGCACATAAATGGCTTGGATTGATGTAATTGAACCTTTTTTCGTTGAGGTAATCCGTTCTTGTAATTGACCCATTTCTGTTGCTAACGTTGGTTGATAACCAACGGCAGAAGGCATACGACCTAAAAGGGCAGATACTTCTGAACCCGCTTGTGTGAAACGGAAAATATTATCAATAAACAATAGCACATCTTGATCTTCTACGTCACGGAAATATTCAGCGATTGTTAAACCAGTCAATGCAACACGCATACGTGCACCTGGTGGTTCGTTCATTTGTCCGAAGACCATGGCTGTTTTTTCAATAACGCCTGAATCTTTCATTTCGTAATACAAATCATTACCTTCACGAGTACGTTCTCCAACACCGGTAAACACAGAAATACCACCATGTTCTTGGGCAATATTATGAATTAATTCTTGGATCAATACGGTTTTACCTACACCGGCACCACCGAACAAACCAACTTTCCCACCTTTTAAGTAAGGAGCTAACAAATCAATTACTTTGATTCCTGTCTCAAGGATCTCTGTACTTGTACTTAATTCATCAAAGTTTGGCGCTTTTTTATGGATCTCGCTACGTGGCGCATCTTCAGGGAAAGGTGTAGATAAGTCAATCGTGTCTCCTAAAACATTGAACACACGACCTAAAGTTTCATTACCTACTGGCACAGAAATGGCCTTTTCAGTATCAATGACTTCCATCCCACGTTGCAAACCATCTGTTGATTCCATTGCGATTGTACGGATGACACCGTCACCTAATTCTAACGCTGTTTCAAGAACAACTTTTGATTTTTTCTCATCATTTTTATAAACAACTAATGCGTTGTTGATATCTGGTAAGGATTGGTCTAAAGAAAATTCCACGTCGACAACGGGACCGATTACTTGAACAATCTTGCCTGAACTCATCTTTTTTCCTCCAATCTCAATACTATTCTAGTGCCGAAGCTCCGGCAACAATTTCGGTAATTTCTTGGGTAATAGCCCCTTGTCTTGCACGGTTATAAGATACCGTCAAATCATCAATGATAGTTGCAGCATTATCTGTTGCAGTCTTCATCGCAGTCATACCTGCCGCATGTTCTGCTGTTTTTGCATCAACAATTGCACCGTAAATCAAACTTTCCGCATATTGAGGCAACAGTTGAGCCAAAATTTCTTCTTTTGAAGGTTCAAAAATGTATTCTTGGTCAAAAGTCGTTGCTTCTTCTGGGTCTAAATCAGATATTGGTAGCATTTTTTCTACCCGAAATTGACTAGTTAGTGAATTGATATGATGATTGTAGCATACATACAATTCATCAAATACTTCATTTTGGTACATTGTTGTTGCCATACCTACGATTTTACGTACTTCGTCAAAACTTGGTTGATCAGACAAATTGCGTAATTCATAAGCTAAATTAATCCCTCTAGCTTTGAAGAAATCTGCGCCAGTTCCTCCGATAGCAATCATTACGTAATCATCTGGCGACTGATGGTCTTCTTCTAAAATAGACATTGTTTGTTTTAAAATAGAACTATTGTAGCCACCAACTAAACCACCATCAGCTGTAATCACGATGTAGCCAGTTTTCTTTACTGGGCGACTAACCAACATACTATTGTAATTGATATCTCCTCGAGGATTATCAGAAGCAATGTCATTTAGTTGTGTTGCTGTCAAATGAGTGACGATTTCTCTGACTTTGTTTGCATAAATCTGAAACTTCTGGGAAGAAGCTTCAGATTTTGTCAGTTTAGAAGCGGACACCATTTGCATTGCTCGAGTGATTTGACTCGTTTTCTTCGTTGAAGCAATCCGGGTCTTGATTTCATTTAATGAAGCGCCCATTCATCTCACCTCACTATGCATTTTGAATGGATTTCAATTTGTCTTCTGTTGAAGAGGTATTTCCTTTTGTCGCTAAAAATATATCTTTGTATTCTTGAATCGCAGTATTTAACGTTTCTTCATCTGGAAGATCTTTTGTTGTACGAATGGTTTCAAAGATGTCAGAATGGTTCGTATCTAGATATTCAAATAATTCATGTTCAAAATCTAAGATGCTGTCTACTGGAATACTATCTAAGAATCCGTGTGTCAAAGCATATAAGATGACTACTTGCTTTTCAACAGCAAGTGGGGCATGAAGTTTTTGTTTCAAGATTTCAACTGTCCGACGTCCACGATTTAATTTTGCTTGTGTCGCAGCATCTAAATCAGAACCAAATTGTGTAAATGCTTCTAATTCACGATAACTTGCTAAGTCAAGACGTAATGTTCCTGCTACTTTTTTCATAGCTTTGATTTGAGCAGAACCACCAACACGAGAAACGGATAGTCCAGCATCAACCGCTGGACGAGTTCCAGCATAGAACAAATCACTTTCTAAGAAAATTTGTCCATCAGTGATTGAAATCACGTTAGTTGGAATATAAGCAGAGATATCTCCCGCTTGTGTTTCAACAAATGGTAAGGCAGTCATTGAACCGCCACCTAAATCATCACTTAATTTTGCCGCACGTTCCAATAAACGTGAGTGCAAATAGAATACATCCCCTGGATAAGCTTCACGACCTGGAGGACGACGTAATAGTAAGGAAAGTTCACGATAGGCAACAGCTTGTTTTGATAAGTCATCAAAGATAATCAAGACATGTTTGCCGTTATACATGAATTCTTCACCCATTGCAGTTCCTGCATAAGGTGCAATATAAAGCAATGGAGCTGGTTGTGATGCGCCTGCATTGACAACGATTGTGTAATCCATCGCACCATATTTTTTCAATGTTTCCACTTGTGTACGTACAGTGGAATCTTTTTGGCCGATCGCCACATAAATACAGATCATATCTTGACCTTTTTGGTTAAGAATCGTATCAATCGCAATCGATGTTTTACCTGTTTTACGGTCACCGATGACTAATTCACGTTGACCGCGTCCAATTGGAACTAATGCATCAATGGCTTTTAAACCCGTTTGCATTGGTTCATTTACTGATTTACGTTGCATAACACCAGGTGCCATGGCTTCTACCGGACGAGCTTTATCTGTTACGATCTCACCTAGTCCATCAATTGGTTGTCCTAATGGGTTAACGACACGTCCAATCAAAGATTCCCCAACTGGGACTTCCATGATTTTACCGGTTCGTTTTACTTTATCTCCTTCACGAATAGTTTCGAAATCACCAAGGATGATGATCCCTACATCATTTGATTCTAAGTTTTGCGCCATTCCGTATGAGCCGTTTGAAAATTCAAGCAACTCACCACTCATTGCGTTTTCTAACCCATGTGCACGAGCGATTCCGTCACCAACATAAGTCACGGTACCGATTTCTTCGACTGAAAGCACGTTTTGATAATTTTCAATTTGTTCTTTAATCAAGGCACTAATTTCTTCTGCTTTGATAGCCATTCGATTCACCTACCTCTTTGTACTATCTATTTAATTGACTACGCATTTTTTCTAATTGCGTACGAATGCTTCCGTCGATTACTCGATGGTTGGCTTCAACAATTGCCCCACCAATAATAGAAGAATCAACAATTTGTTTTAATTCCACTGTTTGATAGTCCATTGTTTTTGCAACATTCTTTTCTAGTTTTTGTAATTGTTCGTCAGAAAGTGGTACTGCAGTTTTTACACTGCCTAAAAGTAGCCCTTTATATTCATTGTAGCGATGTTCATACTCATCGATCATAAATAATAAATCGGACATACGATTGTAACTATAGACAACTTCTAAAAAGTTTTTTACGATACCGTCGAAACCACTGATCAGTTTATCCATAATGATACGTTTTTCATGAGGTTCTAAGCGGACGTCACTAAGCACGTTGCCTAATCCAGGAACTTCACCGTAGATTTGGCGTAAGCTTAATAATTCTTGGTAAATTTCTTCTGCACTATTTGAATCGATCGCCAGTTCAAACAATGCTTTACCATAGCGTCTACCGACAGTATATTTATCTAGTTTCATTTGAAGAACCTAGACCTTCAATATATTGATTAATTAAAGATTCATGCATCTCTGGAGATAATTCTTTATTCAAGATTTTAGCCGCAATTTGAAGGGATAAATCAGCCACATCATCTTTTACAGAGTTTAACGCTGAATCACGTTCTAACGTGATGTCGGCTTGCGCTTTGCTTTTTAGACGTGCAACTTCTTCTTGTGTATCCTTCAAAATATTTTGACGGCTTAATTCTCCACTTTCTTTCGCATTTTTAATGATGTCAGCAGCATCTGAACGAGAAGCTAACAATTGTTGTTCGCGTTCTTGTTCCATTTTTGCTGCCTTGATGCGAGATTGTTCAGCAGAATCTAAATCATTGGCGATCTTATCTTCACGTTTTTTCAAAATATCGCTGATTGGTCCCCAAGCAAAGTGCTTTAATAGGAACATTAATATCACAAATGAGCCGCTGACAACAATGATGTTACCTAACATCGGATTCCCAACTTCTGCAATTGCCAATTGATTCAGCATAGGCGAGCCTTCCTTTCTTTAAGGTGTATCGTTTGGAGCGTAAAGGAACTTGACGTTTCTTGTTCAGCTTTTTACACACCTTTTATTCTAGTTTGTTAAGAAACAAGCTGTTTTTTACTTCAAAAATAAAAACACCGCTTCTTTCTCAGTTTTCTACAAGGAAAAGAGGATTAGTGACATTTTGTCCCATCCTCGTTTAGTAGAATTGATTAAACGGCGAATACTAGAATTAAGGCAATAACCACACCTAAAATAGGAACAGCTTCAACTAGGGCTACCCCGATAAACATTGTTGTACGTAATTGACCTGACATTTCTGGTTGGCGTGCCATTGATTCAATTGTTTTAGAAATTACTTGACCATTACCATAACCAGCTCCGATAGCTGCTCCCATGATTGCGATTGCTGATGCGATATAATTCATAATTTGTTTCCTCCTAAATAGATAAATAGTAGTTTGTTTAAAACGATGTTATTCTTCTACTTCAATCTTATGGCTCATATACACCATTGATAAAGTGACAAAGACAAATGCTTGGATGCTTCCGATAAACAATGAGAAGGCGATCCAGACCATCTCTAAAGGAATTGCTAACGGTAAAGAGAACCAACCTAAATTGTTCATCATACTTGCAATCAAGGTAAGCAAAACTTCCCCCGCATAGATATTTCCGTAAAGACGTAAAGCAAGTGTTAATAGGTTCGTAAATTCTTCAATTAGTTTCATTGGAAACATAAAACTATATGGTTTCAGGAACGAATTTACAAAATACCCTTTAAAGCCAAGCTTTTTCACCCCGAATAAATGAGTAAGTGTAATCATGACAAATGCCAAAGTTAAAGTAACAAACGGGTCTGCTGTCGGACTTTTCCAAATTGTGGTTTCGCTAGGTAAGACGATTTTTGTGATTAACCCGATATTATTTGCGACAAAGACAAATAAAAATAATGTAAAAGCCAATAAATGAAAATTATTCAATTCTTTTCTAGGCAGGTTATCAGTTACGATCCCACGGGTAAAATCAATGACCCATTCTAGCGCATTTTGTTTTCCCGTTGGCTTCATCTTGAGGTTTCTCGTAAAGAAGTAAACTAAGAAGAAGACAATTAAACAGGTCCATAACACCATCATACAAACAGTACCATCAAACCAAACCGGTCCAATATGGAACGTTAGCGAGCGTTCATCCAATCCATTTCACCTCTTTTCCCTGAATTTCACATAAAATCAAATTCATGTGTACATCTGGTTTTTCTAAATCGTTTTCCAACCAAACGGTATCATACCACCATGAAACAGAAAATTCAAAACATTTTCATGAAAAAACGACATTTTTTTATTTCAGTCTAAAAAATTCCTTTTTCCATGAAAATCATGGTGCTGTATTACAAGAAAAAACCTGTGATATCATGCTTTATCAGATTAAATGCTAACAAATTTTATCATTAAGTAAACCTAAAAGCACCGAATATGCGAAAAAGGATAATGAAATTATCTAGAGAAATTTTTTAATGTTCGATCAATTTGTCGATCGACATCTTTACGTTTTAAATCTTCACGTTTGTCATATGATTTTTTCCCTTTCGCAAGACCAATCAAAACTTTTGCATAGCCATCACGAATATACACTTTTAAAGGCACAATAGTGATCCCCGTATTTTTTGTTTCGCTTTCCAGACGTGTGATTTGCTTTTTGTGCAGTAACAATTTTCTTGTCCGTAAAGGGTCATGATTGAAAATGTTCCCTTGCTCATATGGACTGATATGAACGTTATGCAAAAAAGCTTCGCCATTACGTACTCGAATAAATCCATCTTTGAGGTTTATGCGGCTATTTCGAATGGACTTGATCTCTGTTCCTTGTAAAACCATTCCTGCTTCCATCGTATCGATAATCGAATAATCGTGGCGAGCCTTTTTATTTTGTGCGATTAATTTGCCCTCGCCCTTTGGCATAAGACATTCCTCCAAACTAACATTCTTTTCTATTTACTTCTTCTTTTTCTTTTTAATTCCTTTGTAAAAAGGTTTTTTGCTTTTTTTATTTGTTGCCATCTTCATTTTTTTCCGCTCATTGGTATGAGGGTTCTTTTTCCCGTTTCTTTCTGAGCGAGATTTCAACTGTTTGGTTTGTTGATTTGTGGGACGACCTTTTCTTGCTGTTTTTGGTCGTTCAAGCGGCAGAACTTCTTCAGCTTCAATCAACTCAAAATCAATTGCACGTTCTTCTGGATCAGCTTTTATCACTTTTACACGAACTTTTTGTCCGATTTTAAACGTTAACCCCGTCCGTTCACCAACTAATGCGAGATGATTTTCAATAAAGTGGAAATAATCTTGTTTAAGCTCATTAATATGAACTAATCCTTCAATCGTGTTTGGCAACTCAATAAACAAGCCAAATTTGACGACTGAACTGATGATTCCCTCAAATTCTTCTCCCACTTTATCCATCATAAATTCAGCTTTCTTCATTGCATCAACTTCACGTTCCGCTTCCACTGCCCGGCGCTCCATCTTCGAACTATGATCCGCAATTTCTGGCAATTCAGCTTCCCAATAAGCTTGATTGGTCTCACTTGGATCTTGCCCATAAGAGCGAATCAAGCGATGCACAATCAAATCGGGGTAGCGTCTGATCGGAGAAGTGAAGTGCGTATAATATTCTGCTGCTAAGCCATAGTGACCAAAATTATCTTCTGAGTAGCGTGCTTGTTGCATGCTTCTTAATAACATTGTATTGATCACTGCTGATTCTGGTTTTTCTTCTACATCTTCTACTACTTTTTGTAAATCTTTCGGTGTGATTGTTCCTTTTGTTCCACGCACAACAATTCCCAGTGCGGAGGCAAAATCAAAGAAACGTTGCATTTTTTCTTCCTTTGGTTGTTCGTGAATACGATAAATAAAGGGAAAATGTTGCTTGTTGAAATGCTCAGCTACTGTTTCATTAGCTACTAACATAAACGATTCAATCAATCGTTCACCGACCCCACGACTTCGAAGTAAGATGTCAATGGGGTGCCCATCTGGTTCCACCATAATTTTAGCTTCACGGTCTTCAAAAGAAATAGCCCCACGACGAATCCGCATTGTTTCTAAAATATGGTGCAATTCTTGCATCTCTTGAAACATAGGTACTAGCTGTTCATAACGTTTCATGACAGTTTCATCTTGTTCTTCTAATATTTGATTCACGGCTGTGTAGGTCATGCGCTCTGTCGTTTGAATGACACTTGGAAAGATTTCATGGGAAACAACCTGTCCATTGGGGTCAATTTCCATCTCACAACTCATTGTCAATCTAGGCACATGAGGATTCAATGAACAAATACCATTTGATAGTCTCTGTGGAATCATTGGTATCACACGATCCGTTAAGTATACACTCGTTCCTCTTTCATATGCTTCACGATCCAATTGACTTCCTTGCGTCACATAATAAGAAACATCAGCGATATGAACACCTAAGAAATAATTGCCGTTCGTTAATTTTTTGACAGTTACTGCATCATCTAAATCTTTTGCATCTTCCCCGTCAATTGTTACGATCAACTGGTCTCTTAAGTCTTTACGATCAAGGAGATCCTTTTCGTTAATCTTATCCGGTACCTGATCCGCTTCTGATAATACATCATCTGGAAATTTTGTAGGAATGCCATTTGATACAACGACTGATAAGATATCCATGCCAGGGTCATTTTTGTGTCCAATCACTTGCTTGATAATGCCTTCTAAACTCGTCGCATAATTTTTCTCTGGATAGTGAGTGATCTCGATCATAACAATGCTACCGTCGACCGGACGGACGCCTTCAGCTACAGCATAGACTTTAAATTGATTCATTTTTTTATCTTTCGGTATCACAACTCCATAAAGATCTGTTTCTTTTACCTCTTCATCTGTATAAGCCACAAATTCTCCGGTTAGCTGAGTCGTGGCACGTTGTCGGATTTCCACTACTTTTCCTTCCGCTCCACGATCCATCACAAAATCTGCTGTTTTAATAATGTCTATGGCTACCGTATCACCGTCCATAGCATAACCAGTTGCTTCTTTTGGAATATAAATATCGTCTTCTTCTGGATCAATCGTTACAAATCCAAAACCACGTTCGTTAGCACGAAAAGTCCCTTCGATTAAAACTGGTTTTAATGGTAATTTTACTTTCCCTTTTTTCGTAAAAACCACCATTTGTTCTCTTTCCATCTGTGCGACCGTTTGGACAAGTAATTTAAAGTCTTCGCTTTTTTGTAATCCCAATCCTTGAGCAATTTCTTCCATTGAAAAGCTTTTTTTACGTTCCTTTTCAATAAAGAAAATAATTTTTTCTTTTAAAGTTTCTTTTGTCATATTGATTCCTCATTCCAAGGTAAATTCTCTAGAAATTCCAACACATCTTTTTCCAATAATCTTCTTGATTCACCAACAGTGATCACATGCTTGCTCTGAGGATACCATTGAATCGTCATTCGTTTATCTGCCAATTTTTTTGCTGTTTCATAGACACCAGATGGATCAATCATTTCGTCTTGTCCTGCTTGAGCTAAAAAAACAGGTGCTTGAATTTCATTCAGTTTTTCTTCTGCAATTGCAGCTTGTTTTTGTATTTCTATTAATTGTTGATGAACATGTGGTCGAAGAGAGGTAACAGTTTCTTCAATTACTTGCTCCGATTTTCCTGCAGCCTTTAGCACATAACGCTCGTAACGCTCAAAATTTTCTGGCACATGATTTTCAACTGGAGAAATAGGCGAACAGAAAAAACCGCCGCCAATCATTTGTAACTCCTCCATTGCACGGATCGCAAAAATCCCCCCCATTGATAAACCAAAAACAGCAATTTGAGAAAATCCCTCTGATTCTAAAAAATGAATCGCTTGTTTGGTATCTTCCCACCAAGTTTCAGTTTTTTGTGTCAAGATATCTTGGGGATTTAGGGTGCCGTGTCCAGTAAATAAGGGCGCATAGACAGTGTATTCAGATTTTTCCAAGTAGCGTGCCAACATGCGAACATCATTAGGACTGCCAGAATAGGCATGCAACAATAAAACCGCGCGCTGACCGTGTTTTACATAAAGGGGTTTTGGTAGACTTTTCATTTTGCTCACCTCGTGCTTTTCATTTTACCATAAATGGAGGATCTCTTATGGCAAATCAGCTTTTTCACAATAAAAAAAGAGCCGAGACCTCTGTCACTGCTCTTCAAGAAATAGCTTATCTTTTTTTCCCATGCGTCATCATAAAATAAATACTCTAAAGAAGCCGAAATTTTTCGAAAAAAGACATTCATTTCGAACATTCCGACTCGGATGCTAAAAAACAACTATCAGACTTTCAATTGATTTTGTCTTAGAATTAAGAGTCATCCATCGCTCATTAATTGTTTAAAGCAATTTTTATTTAGAAGATAAAAAGGCAAGTACAAACAATAAAATCATCCAAATTGCACCCATAAATGCGGTTGAACGTTGCATGACTGCTTCGAATCCACGCGCTTTTTGTTTACCGAATAATTGATCCGCACCGCCTGTAAATGCACTTGCTGCACTATTTTGTTTACTTGGTTGCATCATAATAGCAATCACCATCACAATAGATAAAACAATCACGATCCCTAAAATTAAATTATACATAGAACAGCCTCCTTTCTACAAAATATCATCCCTTTTACTTTATCATATAAAAAAAACTCTGACAACCACCTAAGTTAAAAGAACCTCTGCCTTTATACTTTGGTCGTATCCCAAAACGAATAGTTGTCACAAGACAAATAAACCAAAACCTAAAAAATACTTAGCTGTTTTTTTAGATTTCAGTTTATTTTTATTTAAAATATTTTGCTCAAATCTTCTGCTCTTTTTTTCGCCAATCCATTACTTGTGAAGTACATCTTGGTATTCTGATTTTCTTTCAAATTCTTTTTTAGCATATGGACATAATGGAATAATTTTTTTACCTTCTCGTCTGGCCAATTCGACACCAGAAAAAACCAATTTCTCTGCTAATTTTTGCACGCGATATTCTGGATCAACGAATGTATGGTCAATAATCATTACATCCGGACCTGCATCAGACCAAGTCATTTCTCCAATTTCTTGTGCATCATCATTTAGTAGTACCAATCGATTTTGTTCTTCTTTAATTTCCATTATTTGTCACTCCTTGTCTCAACCCAATCATTTGTTCTTCTTAATTTTAACAGTCTGTTGCTAGACAAACAATTATTTATACTTAGAGACAAGTGTGAGGATTATAAATGGATGCGCTGTTCAATAAATGAAAAAACGACAGTCCAGTAGGTATTAGAATCTTTAACTGCAGCTTCTAAGTGCTGCCCATCTGGTACCAAGTATAGTTCATTTTCACCTGCTGTTGCGTTTTGGATCGTATAAGCTGCAGCCACTGGCACAAAATGATCCTCTTCTCCATGAATAATCAACAAAGGAAGATGATTGCTCCCCAACTGACGTGTTGCTGAAGCTTGCTTTAATGAATAACCCGCATATTTTTTTGCGTAACGATTGGCATAACGCATGATTGTTTTTTGAGGAAGAAAAGTTAATTTACTCAACATGTACCTAAATTCTGCGTATACAGAGACGAATCCACTGTCAAGAATAAATCCACGGACAGCCTCTGGTAATTTTTCGCCACTCGCCATCATAATAGCAGTTGCTCCCATTGAACTACCGTGCAAAATAATGGATGCTTCAGGTTGTTCATTTAAGATATAGCGAATCCAAATAATCAAATCCAAGCGATCCAGCCACCCCATACCGATAATTTCGCCTTCACTTTTTCCATGAGCACGTAAGTCAGGGATCAATACATTAAAACCTTTTTCTGCATATTTTTCCCCGATGTAAGACATGTCCGTTTTTCCATTACTCCGATAATCATGGACACAAATAACCCACTTTTTATCAGATGGAGAAAAATGGAAAACTCGTCCAATCAGTTTTAAGCCGTCCTGACTTTTTACTTCAATTTCTTTTCCTTTTTCCCAGAAATCTGCAGCTTTATTTTCCGCAATTTGCCGTTGTTTTTTGACAACAGTGAAAGCGGAAGGATCCATTAATTGATGTCCCGTTTTCTCATACCAATTGTTTCCTCGCTGCAGGCCTGATTTAATTAGCTTTTGCGCATAATAAGAAGAAAGGCCTTGATAAATGACTACGCATAATAGAAGTACCACTACAATAAGATAAAAGACAATCACTTATCTCCCCTACTTTCTATAAAAGTTTTCTTTATTCTCTCTATCTTTTTTTCTCTTTTTATTTATTGTAACATTTTCTAAAAAAATGACTCAAGTATTCTCCTTATTTCCATGTAAACTTAATCTCAACAAAATAAAATAGAAGATTAAAATAACATTTACAAATTATTTAAAAGCCAGTATACTAGTTGGGTGCATTGTAATCAAGGCTTATCCTTGGACTGGTTCGGAAACTTCCCAGAATAAAAAACTAAGTATCTCTAAAGAAAGGAGATTGGAAATAATGCGAAAAGTAATTATTGACTGTGATCCTGGAATCGATGACACTTTAGCACTTTTATTAGCGATTAAATCACCCGAGATTGAAGTTGTCGCTATCACCACGGTCTGTGGAAATGTCCCGGTTGAAATTGGTAGCCAAAATGTTTTCAAGTGCTTAAAGCGTTGTAATCGTTTAGATATCCCTGTCTATCAAGGGATGGCTAAGCCTCTGCAACAAGCATTTGTAAGCGCACAAGACACTCACGGGCTAGATGGATTAGGTGAAACAAATTTTGCTAAAGTACAAGAAAAACAGGTAGAAAAACAATCAGCCGTTGAATTTTTAGCGACATACTTTTCTAATCAAACAGACACCTCTATTATTGCGCTTGGTCCTTTGACCAATATCGCATGTGCACTGATGAAAAATCCAAATTTAGGCAAGCACTTAGATCGTTTTGTTACGATGGGAGGCACCTACAAAAGCCACGGAAACTGTTCACCAGTAGCGGAATACAATTATTGGTGTGATCCTGATGCAGCAGCCTTTGTCTTTAAACACTTAGGTAAGCTGATTGAAATGGTCGGACTAGATGTCACTAGAGAAATTGTTTTAACACCTACTTTACTGGAATATTGCTGTCAAATCAATCCTGATGAAGGCGCCTACTTAAAAGCGATTACTCGTTTTTATTTTGACTTTCATTGGCAACAAGAAAGAATTCTCGGTTGTGTCATCAATGATCCTTTAGCCGTTGCCTATTTTATTGATGGCAGTATTTGTCATGGCTTTAAAAGTTATACCGCTGTTGAAAAGCAAGGGATCAGTCGCGGACAAACACTCGTTGATCGCTTTGATTTTTGGCAAAAAAAACCAAATAGTATGATTCTGACAGAAGTAGACACTCATCTATTTTTCTGGAAGTTTTTGACCATTCTTTTAAATGCACAAGAAGAAATGATTAAAAAAGATCTGGAAAGATTAAAGATGGGATGAATAATATGTCAAAAAAAAGAATAACAACAAGAATGATCACCATTGTCGCTTTATGTATTGGAATCAATTATCTTGGTGGTACCATTGCTTTATGGCTCCGCTTACCGATTTATCTTGATTCAATAGGAACCATTTTTGCTGGTACTTTACTTGGTCCGATTTTTGGCCTATTGACGGGTTTGATCAGCGGTGTACTCAGTGGCGTGACAACAGATATTTTTTCCCTATACTATTCACCTGTTCAAATAGTCACAGGTTTACTTGCTGGCATCCTTTTTCATGGTCGCTTATATCAGAATAAAAATCGCTGGACTTTGATCTTTTGGGCACTTATTTTATCAATCCCAGGTACGATCATTTCTTCTCTGATTACAGTAAAACTTTTTGGTGGCATCACTTCTTCTGGTTCAAGTATGATCGTTCAAGTGTTACACGGATTAGGAATAAATCAAATAATCAGCACGATCCTCGTCCAAATTGGTACAGATTACTTAGATCGGTTACTCTCTTTGCTGGTGGTGACTCTAGTGGTCGTTTCCTTAATCAAGAGAGGTCACAAACTGAAATCTTTTTCCTAAGGTAACTACGAAAAAATAGACTTTCTGTCACTGATAAATTAGAAAACTTTAAAAAGGAGCTGACCGTAATCAGCTCCTTTTTAGTACATTCTATATTTTATGCTAAATAAGACAAAATGATCGCTTGATATTTATCAATCATCTCTAAATAATTATCAATTTCCACATACTCATTGATCTGATGAGGAAGCGTAACAACTCCTGGTCCGAAAACAACGAAATCAAAGGCATGACTAGATTTTGTAAATTCAGCCGCATCTGTTGTTCCTACCGCACCGACTAGAGGCAATGGTTGTTCGAATTGCTCTTGAATACAGCGAATCAAATGAGAATCCGGATCAGCTTTCACAGGGATTTTATTATAATCGATCTTTAACTCTAACTGATATTTAGCGACCTCATTCAATTCGTTAATTATTTTTTGTAACAAAGCAATCGTTTTCTCATTTGAAAACTCTGGAATCGAGCGAATATTTCCTTGAAGACGTGCTTGGCTTGGGATACTATTGACCTGATTTCCCCCACTAATCACTGTTATATTATGAATGGGTTGACCTAATACAGGATTTTGAAATTCTTAGCTATGCGATTCATTTTTTCGTTAACTCTCGTTATAAATTCATTTAAATGATTGATTGCATTATAACCTTCTTGTGGCATTGAACTATGCGCTTCTTTTCCATGTGAAATGACTGTATAGTTAATCGAACCCATATGGGTGTACATTAAATTGTAGTTGGTTGGTTCTCCGATGATCAATCCATCTAAGTCATCTAGGTAACCTTCTTTTGTTAACTGCTCACTCCCTAATTCACCGATTTCTTCTCCTACCGTGGCTAATAATTTGACCGTTCCATTAAAAGTCTGTCCAGATTCTTTCAATTCGATCATTGCAATCACCATTGCGGCCAATCCACTCTTCATATCCGTTGTTCCTCGTCCATAAAGACGGTTTTCGTGTATTTCTGCTGCAAAAGGTGGATATATCCAAGCTGATTCATCACCGGCGGATACAACGTCCATATGCCCGGATAAACCGAGAACTTTCTTTTGGTATCCGTTTTCAAAACTAGCCACCAAATTATCGCGTCCGTCTGAGTAGGAAACCATCTTTCCTTCAATGCCATACCTATTTAAAAGTTGTTTTAAATATTCAGCTACCTCTCTTTCATTACCATTTACTGAGTTGATTCGAACGATTTCTTGCAAAATAGAAATTTTTTCTTCTTTTTCCATTATTACATCACTCCTAACATTTCTTTATTCTACTCTACCATAATTACTTAATCCGATCTAGATTTTCAAACACAACCAACGTTCAGCCTAAACGCTATCAAAGTTAGGTCCAAAAAAAAGACAATGTTCCACTTTTTTCTAGTTCTTCAAATAAAATAGATAATGGTATAAAAATATCCCCGAAAAAAGTCTACTAAGATAAAAAATCTCGAAACCTTTTTATGTTTCGAGATTTTTTCGTTTATGATTATGATATATCTAAATTAAAACAAGCATTTTTGGATAATCTAGTGTTTTTCGTCTAATCAACTTCCCAAAAAATTCAGACATAAACTCTTTTTGGCAACTATCTATCTTTGATATTTTTGCATTAATTCCCCAACAAGCTTTTAATAAAAGCTTGAGTTTGTTCATAGTATTTTTTTGATTCTGGCAAAGAATAATCAAATTGATATTCATGACTGACTTCTTTTTCCTCATCTTTAAAGAATAAACCTTTTACAGGCACCTTCAGTGCTTCTAATTTCTTTTCTAATGCGATCCCTTGGTCTTGGAAGGAATAGGCATTCCCATCTGTAATATAAGTTGGTGGAAAATCTTTGGTGACATGATCGACTAAACTCGCTTGAAACAAACGATCATCATTCTTCCAGTCTTTTTGTCCTAAGAGTGACCAAGCCACGGTTCGAACAAAGAAACGCATAAATCGGTTATCAGATTGTTGTTTAGCAACTTGCTGTAAATCCACAGGCCCACAATAGGAGAGTGTTCCTTTGATCGTTTCTGGATCGACAATTTGTTTCATCTTCATTTCTTTTGCATAATTTTTATTTGTTTGTATCGTCACGTATTGTAAAGCAATTTGAGCACCTGCGCTATCTCCACCAAAGAGAACGTTGGACAGATCTAACATTGCTTTTTTATCCTTTTTTAATTGCTGAACCAATTCATTGACTTGCATCACCTGATTTGGGTATTGTGAGTTTGGTGCTGGTTCATAGTTCATGGTCACTACGGCTATTTGTGCATCTGCAGCTAATTTTGTCGCAAATTCTTTGACACCCACCTTGTCACCGATTACATACCCACCACCATGTACCCAGATTAAGACTGGCACAGCTTTTTCGCTATTTTTTGGATAGTAGATATCATAAGTATTTTTCTTATATTTGGATGGATAAACTTCATCTTCTATTACGTGAACGGATGCCTTTGCTTTATTATAATTTGCTTCATCCGTAATAGTAATCGTGTCACTAAATAAATGTCCAATCACATAAGCTCCAGGTTTTGGTGAAACTTGAAAGGCTATAATAACCAATAAAATGATACCAACAATGGAAATTCCCAACCATTTTAACCCCTTAAAAATCTTAGCTTTCATTTCTTTTCCTCATTATTCTATTTTCTATTTGTCGATAACATCTTAGCAAGAAATAGAATATTTGTAAATTCGCTTAGAATATTATTTCTTCGTATGTTTCTCATTTTAAAGTCTCTTTATAATATAACTATCATTATATTAGTAATTATTAGCTTTCAAAAAAATTATTGTTAAGATATTGTGCAAATACTATTTATTATTACACAGGTATATAAATATCAAAAATAAAAAAATAGGTATTTTTTTTATTTAACTCAACTCTTCCCTGCTTTTGCTGGGAGAAGGACCAGAACGAACTGAATATAAGTTTATAGCTTCATTCGTTTTAGCATTTAACTTTATCTCATCAAGAGACCACTTACTAGAGCTTTTCATTGGTGGCGTTTTCGCTGAGAAAAAAGCGTTAAATTCCTTAGCAATTTGTAAAGAAATTTCCTCTTTTTTCTTTATATATTTTCTTTTTTGCGCTATATACATAATTTTATGTACTGGATTTTTCCAACTGTTCCATTCAGGAGTTAATTTTGGTAATACTTTTTCTTTTTGTTCTTTTCGCTTTAAATAATAACTAAAAATTTCGTCTAAATATTTATTTTGTTCACTGTTGGTCCCTTTTAAAGCTTTTAAAAAGCACTCACGCATTTGAAAAAGAGAGCAGAGCTTTATTTGTTTATTCGTTTCAAATATGTTTTGATGACAATTAGATAGTGCCATTCTAAGTGAAGTTTCTGCACCAGCTACTATACAATTACCCATAGTTTGTTTACTCAATTTAATAGGCAAGATTTTCAATTTTTTTTCATTTGACAACGCCATAATTTTCTTTAAAATCCCATACGCTTTATTGATATCAAACGTTGGAACATAGTCAAAAGTAGTTTTACTATCAAGGAGCAACGCACTAAAATCTTCTAATTTATCTTGGGAAATTGTGACGTAACCTCCATTTTTACTATTAAATAATTTTTCTTTATCAATCATTGTTACAATATATTCATTTTCCATCTTATATACAATTAGTGAAGAAGTATGCCTAGAATTTTTTTGATTAGTCAAAGTAAGATAACTAACTGGAACAATAATAAAAGAAGTAGGATCGTTTTTTTCTAAAGTTCCAAACAAATTCTGGATATCTTCTTTTTTTTTTGTATTATAAAAATCAATTGTACGTTGAAGTGATTGGATGACTTGCGGTTTGCTTTCGTTATTAATAAAAGTATTATGTTCAGAATCTTTAATCATTTTTATGTAAATAGAAAATAATGACTGATAATGGTCTCTGCCTCCTGCGCCACGTGATTTGAATTTATTATTGTCTTCCAGCCCTAATGTAAGCGCTAAAATTTCAGCTTGACGTTCAAAATTTTTTAAATTTTTAGTTGTCATCTAGATAAAACACATCCTTTCATTTTGATAACTTATTACTTTATCGTCATTATACATGATTAATAATATATAACGAATATAATTTTTACTAATATAAAAAATTAATTTTACTAAAAATTCATTTCAATTATATAACCAATATTCATTTTCATACTATGACTTGTGAACCACTCACCACTTAGCTAAACCTAACGATTTTTAACACTTGTAGTGAGAGCTTCTTGGGAAGAGAGCCTACTTGATCGCTTGTTTTTTTACTAACAGCGGTGTCTCTTATTAACCAAGCTATCCCCGTAGTGCCTATGGTTCTTTCTTTTATCTATGCTAATTGTTTTAGTCTTAGATCTTCAGTCAGAATATTGATACTTTCATTGATATCTCAGTCATGATGGGTATGACAAATAAGGCAGGTCCATTCTCGATTTCGAGGGATTTCTTATCGTCTTTTTGTCCGCGTTTTGAGCAAATTTGACTAGATGGAAACCACTTATCCACTTTGATGATTTTCCGACCGTACCAGTCCGCTCTGTATTGTAATTTAGTCATAAAACTAGACCAAGGAACATCCGAAATACTTTTCGCTAGTTTATGATTACGCAACATCCCTTTTGTATTTAAGTCTTCCATACAGATAATATCGTGGGCTTCTGTACTTAACTTATTCAGAAAATCAGTGCGCTGATTCATTACTTTCTCGTGTAAATGTGCCAATTTCTTTTGTTGGATAGGTTCTGAATTTATATGCTTTTAGCCGTTCCATAAACTTCACCTCTCTGTTTGTGATTGTCTCCTTGATTTTGAAACTATTTCTCGATGACCTCACTAGGTGCACCACCAGTTGTCAAAAGGCAAAAACTTTTAGACCAAAATATTTCTTTCCAAGAAAACTGTTTGACTCGTGGAAAGTCACATTTGATCAAACGTGAACAGGCACTTTCATAGGCATGGATGAATTTTGTTCGTTCTGTTTTAGGTTGTGCTTTGAATATGAGATGAACATGGTTCCACTCAACTAAAGTGATGTGATAAGCTTCTGCAATTCGTACAAGATGATAATAGCGTAGAAATACTGAATGATTATCAGTCTCTCATTCCATGTGATATCTGCTCATTTCTTATATAAACTGATTATAATATAAAGCAAAATAAAAAGGCAATAAGCCTTATGTGTCGTCTTCGATCTCCCTACGATACCCTCATACAAAAACGGCATTCATCACCCACCTATAGAGAATGGGCGACTTCTGCCAGAATTAAGTTAAAAAATTTAGATCAACATCACCTTGTTCAAAAAAAAAAAAAACAAATCTTCTAAAGCTAATATACATAAATCAACTATTATAAGTAGATTTCTTTATTTTTCTCCTCGCTTTTATTAGCGTTCCCTCTCCCATGCTATGCTTTCAAAAGTTATTTTCTTTATTTTTATATCCATCGTATTCATTTATTTATTTCCAACGTTAGAAGTTTTATGTAAATGCTTCATTTTTAACTACTATTTTTTATTGCTTTTTGCTCATTAAGATGAGACCTCAATAATCTATATTTTTTGAAGAGTCTTTTTTTAAAAAAAGACTCTTCAAAAGAAGAGTCTCCAGAATATTAAAACAACTTTTAATACTAAAAAATAAGATTTTCTAGTTAAAAATTATTTGTTTTTTAAGTTGTAGAAAGATTTCAAACCTTTGTATTCAGCAACTTCACCAAGTTGATCTTCGATACGTAATAATTGATTGTATTTAGCAATACGGTCAGTACGTGAAAGAGAACCTGTTTTGATTTGGCCAGCGTTTGTTGCAACAGCAATATCAGAGATTGTTGAATCTTCTGTTTCACCAGAACGGTGAGAAACAACTGCTGTGTAACCAGCTTCTTTAGCCATTTCGATTGCTTCAAAAGTTTCTGTCAAAGTACCGATTTGGTTTACTTTGATAAGGATTGAGTTAGCGATTCCTTTTTCAATACCTTCAGATAATTTTTGAGTGTTTGTTACGAACAAGTCGTCACCAACTAATTGAACTTTGTCGCCTAATACGTCAGTTAATTTCTTGAATCCGTCCCAGTCGTTTTCGTCTAAGCCGTCTTCGATTGAGATGATTGGATATTTAGAAACTAATTCTTCGTAGAATTTGATCATTTCGTCCGTTGTTTTTTCGCCTTCGCCTGAATCAGCTAATACGTAAACACCTTTTTCTTTGTCGTAGAATTCTGAAGAAGCAGCATCCATAGCAAGAACAACATCTTTACCAGGTACATAGCCAGCTTTTTCGATTGCTTCGATGATTACTTCGAATCCTTCTTCGTTTGAACCAAGGTTAGGAGCAAATCCACCTTCGTCACCAACAGAAGTAGCTAATCCACGAGATTTCAAGATTGCTGCTAATGCGTGGAATACTTCTGCACCCATACGTAATGCTTCTTTGAATGTTGGAGCGCCAACAGGCATGATCATAAATTCTTGGAAGTCGATTGAGTTATCTGCATGTGATCCACCGTTGATGATGTTCATCATTGGAGTTGGTAAAACTTTTGTATTGAATCCGCCTAGGTAGTGGTATAAAGGTACTTCTAGGTAGTCAGCAGCTGCGCGAGCTACAGCGATAGATACACCTAAAATAGCGTTTGCGCCTAATTTACCTTTATTAGGAGTTCCGTCTAAAGCGATCATAGCTTTATCGATAGCCATTTGGTCACGTACATCGTAGCCAATGATTGCTTCAGCAATGATGTTGTTTACGTTATCAACAGCTTTAGTTACACCTTTACCGCCATAACGAGCTTTGTCTCCGTCACGTAGTTCAACTGCTTCGTATTCACCAGTTGAAGCACCTGAAGGAACCATTCCACGGCCAAAAGCTCCGCTTTCTGTGTATACTTCTACTTCGATTGTTGGGTTTCCGCGTGAGTCTAAGATCTCGCGAGCGTAAACATCAGTAATAATTGACATGTTTTGTCTCTCCTTTGAGTTTGTTTTTTCCTAAGGGATTTCCCTCATATACGATTTTAGTTAATTTTTTACGTTAGTGCAAACATTTCTTGCATTTTTCGCAAATTTTCACCAATTATTTTACAGCATCTAATAATGCTAAGAATGAATCAGCTTGTAAGCTTGCGCCACCAACTAATGCACCATCAACATTTTCTTTTGCCATGTATTCAGCGATGTTTTCTGGTTTAACAGATCCACCGTATTGGATACGTACAGCATCAGAAACTTCTTTGCCGTATAATTTTTCAACTGTTTGACGAACAACGCCACAGATTTCATCAGCGATTTGAGCATCTGCAGATTTACCGGTACCGATTGCCCAGATTGGTTCATAAGCAATAACCATGTTACTTACTTGACCATCTGTTAAGCCTTCAAGACCTGCAGTGATTTGTCCTTCAATCCATTCCGCAGTTTTTCCTGCTTCATAAGTTTCTAAAGATTCACCACAGCAAAGGATTGGAATCATACCATTTGCAAAAATTGCTTTTGCTTTTTTGTTGATATCTTCATCTGTTTCGTGGAAATATTCACGGCGTTCTGAATGACCGATGATTACATAGTCAACACCTAAGTCTGCTAAAGCAGCTGGTGAAGTTTCACCTGTGAACGCACCTGAGTTTTCCCAGTAGCAATTTTGAGCTGAGATTTTCAATTCTGTTCCTTCAGCTGAAGCCATTAATTCTTGTAAGAACAAAGCTGGAGATCCGATAACAGAATCTACTTTATCGTTTGAAGGGATATTGTTTTTCACTGCTTCAGCAAATTCTTTTGCTTCAGATGCAGTTTTATTCATTTTCCAGTTACCAGCGATAATTGGTTTACGCATGATGTGCACTCCTATTCAAAATGTAAAAGGAACGTAGAGTAAAAAACTCACATCGCTTTTCTCTTACATTTTTATTTATTTGTTAATGTTTGACAGTTTAAGTTCCTTGTTGGATTGCTCCTGCGGTTACTCGTCGCAATTTTTTGATTATTTATCGTTGATTGCTGCTAGTCCAGGTAATTCTTTACCTTCTAATAGTTCTAAGCTTGCGCCGCCACCTGTTGAGATATGTGTGAATTTATCCGCAAATCCTAGTTGTTCTGCTGCTGCTGCTGAGTCTCCACCACCGATAATGGTTGTTGCATCTTCAAGGTTCGCAATAGCTTCACAAACACCAATTGTACCTTTTGCAAAATTACTCATTTCAAACACACCCATCGGTCCGTTCCAAACAACTGTTTTTGCACCTTGTAAAGTATCCGCAAATAATTTCACTGATGCAGGGCCGATGTCTAATGCCATTAAACCTTCAGGAATGTCTCCTTCGATTACTTGAGTTTCAACATCGTTTGAAAATTCTGGTGCACAAACGTTGTCAATTGGTAATACAAGTTTGTCTCCAGCTTTTTCGATCAAATCTTTGGCTAAAGCTACTTTGTCAGCTTCCACTAAAGAGTTACCAATTTTGATTCCTTTTGCTTCGTAAAATGTATAAGTCATTCCGCCACCGATCAAGATTTTGTCCGCCTTAGGAATCAAGTTCTCGATAACACCAATTTTATCAGAAACTTTTGCTCCACCTAAGATTGCGATCATTGGACGTTTTGGTTCTTCTACTGCTTCACCGATGAATTTGATTTCTTTTTCCATTAAGAATCCAGCAACTGTTGGAATACCAGTTGAAGCAATTCCTACGTTAGAAGCATGTGCACGGTGAGCTGTACCAAATGCATCATTGACAAATACATCGCCTAATGAAGCCCAGTATTTACCTAAATCTGCATCATTTTTGCTTTCTTTTTTACCATCAACATCTTCAAAACGAGTGTTTTCAAAGACCACAACATCGCCGTCTTTCATGTTGTTGATAGCAGTTTCTAATTCTTCGCCACGAGTTTCAGGAACAAAAGTTACTTCTTTTCCTAATAATTCGCCCAAACGTTTCGCCACAGGAGCTAAAGATTTACCTGCTTTGTCTTCTTCTGTTTTCACACGTCCTAGGTGAGAAAATAGAATAGCTTTTCCGCCTTGTTCTAAAACATAATTGATTGTTGGTAAAGCAGCTTTGATACGTGTGTCATCAGTGATCACGCCGTCTTTCAAAGGCACGTTAAAGTCAACACGAACAAGAACTTTTTTGTCTTTTAAATCGATATCTTTCACTGTTTTTTTAGCCATTTTATGACCTCCTAAATAAACTTATTATCAAAAAAAGCGGAAGAAGCGCGATTGCTTCCCCGCTTTTAAGTGTACATGCTTATCAATTACACTTGTACGTTTGTCTATCTTATAAGTTAGCGAAGTATTCTAAAGTACGTACTAATTGTGCAGTGTAAGACATTTCGTTGTCGTACCAAGCAACAGTTTTCACTAATTGTTTGTCGCCAACAGTCATTACTTTAGTTTGTGTAGCATCAAATAATGAACCGTAAGTCATACCAACGATATCAGAAGAAACGATTTCGTCTGTGTTGTATCCGTAAGATTCGTTTGAAGCTTCTTTCATTGCAGCGTTGATTTCATCAACAGTTACTTCTTTTTCAAGAACTGTAACCAATTCAGTTAATGAACCAGTTGCTACAGGAACACGTTGAGCAGCTCCATCTAATTTACCGTTCAATTCAGGGATTACTAAACCGATTGCTTTAGCAGCACCTGTTGAGTTAGGAACGATGTTTGCAGCAGCAGCGCGAGCACGGCGGAAGTCACCTTTAGGATGAGGTCCGTCTAATGTCATTTGGTCACCTGTGTAAGCGTGGATAGTTGTCATTAATCCTTCAACAACACCAAATTTATCGTTTAATGTTTTAGCCATAGGAGCTAAACAGTTAGTAGTACATGAAGCACCTGAGATAACTGTTTCTTTACCAGTTAATGTTTCGTGGTTTGTGTTATAAACGATTGTTGGAACATCATTTCCACCAGGAGCTGAGATAACAACACGTTTAGCACCAGCTGTTAAATGTTTTTCAGCAGCTGCTTTTGAAGTGAAGAAACCAGTACATTCTAGAACGATGTCAACACCTAGTTCGCCCCAAGGTAATTCTTCAGGGTTACGGTTAGCTAAAACTTTAATTTCTTTTCCGTTAACGTTGAATGAACCTTCGTGAACTTCAACTGTTCCGTTGAAACGTCCTTGAGTTGTATCATATTTTAACAAGTGTGCTAACATTTTAGCATCTGTTAAGTCGTTGATTGCTACTACTTCGATTCCATCTACGTCTTGGATACGACGGAACGCTAGACGTCCGATACGTCCAAAACCATTAATACCTACTTTAACTGTCATTTAAGATTTCCTCCTTATGAAAATCAAAAAAATATTTATTTTAAAGGGATTTCCCTTTTAAAATCTCTTTTGCTGCGGCTTCATCTGTAATCAGCCACGTTTGTTTTGGTGCATTTTTCATATAGGCGCGAATTGCTTTTGCTTTTGATCTACCCCCAGCAATTGCAAGAATGATGGGAATATTCGCTAAGTCTTTTAATTCGATGCCGATTCGAGGAACTTTATAAACCACTTCTCCATTTTCATTGAAGAAATAGCCGAAAGATTCCGCTACTGCATTCGCCTGTCTCAGCATGACTAATTCTTTTTCAGTCATTTTTCGTCGTGCTGCCATATGCAACGCACGTCCAATACTATGAATAACACAATTTGCCTGACTAATCAAGTTTAAAACTTCTTGAATAGATGGTTCGTTGAGTAAAGAATTGTACGTAGCCAAACTCAATTGTTCTGGAACATATAGCGCTCGGTGATTTCCACTTGCTTTTGTAGCCATTCTAGCACTGACCGAATTTGCTTGTACAGTGACAGCTTCACCGATTCCACCCCGAGCCGGGACAAATAGATTGTGCCGTTTGTTGTTTTCCAAATTCGTTAATTGTTCAGCAACTACAGCCATGGTTGTTCCACCCATTACGGCAATGATATTATTACCTTCTGGGAGTAACAAATCTAAAGATTCATTTAATGCTTCGCCAAAAGCATCTGCCACTTTAGGTTGTTCTTCACTGTTTCCTGACACAACGATACAACGCTGATTTCCAAAATAGTCAGCCAGTTTTGTTTCGGTTTGATGCCTTCCTAAAAGTTGATCCATGAAGCGTTCAAGACTTTGATACACTTCTTTTCCTTTGTCGGTTAACATCATCCCACTCTTAGAGGCATTGATCAAATCTAATTGTTTTAATAGATCTGTTTCTGTCCGTAAGACTCGTTCTGTGATGCCCATGCTTTCTGATAAACTACGGCGTCCGATTGGTTGCATCCAATAAATATTACGTAAAATTTTATAGCGTTCCTGTAAAACCTCCATCATATCAGGTGCAACAGATTCCATCATTTTCCATTCATCTAGCATAGCGATCTCCTTAGTTGGACGATATTTGTCCAATGTAGACTCAAAACGACCCATGTATGATAAAAAAAGAAATGTGACTTTCCTACTTTTAAAAATATTAAAAAGGAAAATCTCAACCTCACGTCTGTAAGTCTAACAGTTTTGTTCGGTTTTTTCAACAAAAAAGACTAGAAAAACTTGTCATTTTTTTCTAGTCTTAAATTTTATTATTTATCGTAACGTTTTCTTTTTGATGAACTTGGGATTCCTAACAAATCTCGATACTTTGCCACAGTCCTTCTGGAAATTAAGATTTCATCTTTTTTTAATAATTCCACAATCTTTTGATCAGAAAGGGGTTTACTTTTATCTTCTTGAGAAACTAGTTCTTGAATTTTCTTTTGCACGGTATCTGCTGAAAACTCTTCGGCTGTTTCAGTATTCACTTGCTGAATTCTTGTGGTAAAGAATTTTTTCAATTCAAACACACCAAATGTTGTTTCTAAATACTTTCCGTTGACTGCTCGACTCACAGTAGATTCGTGAACTTCGATTTCTTTTGCTACTTCTTTTAAAGTTAGTGGTTTGATTGGTCTATTTTTATCTGTAAAAAAAGCTTGCTGATGCGAAACAATGATTTGTGCTACCCGCAAGATCGTATCTCCACGTTGTAGAATCGTTTTTTTCAGCCAGTCAAATTCTTGTTTGCGTTCTTTCAAATACGCCTGTGTTTCTTTGTCCGCTTTTTTTTGCATTTGATTAAAATATGTTTCTTGAAAGCGTACGTCTGGTTGATTTCCTCGTTTGGACACCACTCGTATATTTTCATTTTGATCCACGATCACTTTTACATCGGGAATAATATATAATTCATCGCTACGATCAAAGATACGACCAGGGCTTGGGCTAAGGGTTTGAATATAGTCAAAAATTCGTTGCACTTCACTTAATTCAATCGAAAAACGTTGCGCAATTTCTTTCCATTTACGATCGACTAATAAGTCAAAACATTCTTCCAAAACAATGTAAGCTAATTCTGGTGCGAAGTCATCTCTTTCTGTTTGTAACATCAAACATTCTTGTAAACTTCTTGCCCCAACACCAGCTGGTTCGAGTTGTTGCACCAATGTTAGTGCATCAAGAATTTCAATTGAAGTAGCACTCATCTTTTCTTGTGCTTCTTTCAAATCAATAGTCAGAAAGCCATTTAAATCAATATATTCAACTAAATATAAAACCAGTTTACGTAAAAAAGTATCCCGATAATTTAAGTGAATCTGATCAATCAGTGATTCAAACAAAGAAATACTTGTATCTGGAATTTGATTTAAGTAATTAGTTTCTTCACTTTCATTCGAAGTTCTTATTTTTTGATAATCCGATTGCCATTCTGGTTCTACAACTTCTACTAAGGGATTTTCCAGCGCTTGGTTTTCAACAAATGCCAATAGCTCTTCACTGTTATATTGCAAAACTTGAATGGACTGTTGCAGTTGTTGTGTCATGGCTAATTTCTGTGTTTGTTGTTGTTTTTGTGAAAAATTTTGTTGAAATTTCATTTTTTTGTCCATTCCCCTTGTAATTTTTTTTTGGTTTCGTTACAATTGTTCCAGTGCTTGCGTCCTTAGTGTAGTGGATATCACGTAAGATTCCGGTTCTTGAGACGGGGGTTCGATTCCCTCAGGACGCGTCTATTGTTATCTTAGCATATTTGTGAAAATTTTGCTTTCTAAATTTTATAGTGAAAAAAGTGGGACATTATCAGAAGAACTTCTGGTAAATATCCCACTTTTTTGATTTTAGGAAACATAAAAAGCTCTTCATTTGCTAAGAATTAAGTAACAAAAAGCAATCAAAAAGAAAGTGCTTGATGTTTGAAGATTGGTCGGATAACTGTAAAAACGCTTCAAAAATCTTTTTTTCTGAATACTTTATTATTCTTCCTCTTAATGATGATTGGGTTCACCATTCATTCGTTTCATGGATTCGTCATAGTTTAGGTGGATTAAGTCTTTTATGTCTGTAGGAATTGAATCCCATGAAATTAGTCTTGCTTCTTTAACATAGAGACCCTTGTGCTTCACTATCGCATATTTTTTTTCATCCGTTGTTTCTCCTACTGAAAAAGTTAACCATGTCCCATGACCAAAAGCGTCATTTACTACCCAGAATTCGGTAGAACCATCTATATTTCCCAGTGGGAGAGTTGTATAACCTGTTTGTGATTTTAGAATCGGATTAAATCTGTCTAGCCACTCATTTTTATATTGAAAATTTATTAGAAAAAAAGAGAAAAATACAATAAATAAAAAGAGAATTAAAAAAAAGCTGTTCATACTCACTTTATGTTTCATTTGTTGTGTGCCACCAGTAGTAATGGGAATACACTCATTTGGAGGAATATCTAATGTTTCATGAAGAAGCGCTAACATTTCTAAATCCGGAGCTGTTCTGTTGTTTTCCCAACTAGAGATTGTTTTATCTGAGACACCTATTCTGGCTCCTAGTTCTTTTTGAGTTAAATTGTTTAATTTACGGTATTTTTTTATCATTCCATCTATGGACAACCCACACCACTCACCTATTCCTATCAATTTCTATGTATTATAGACTTATTCTACAGATCATATACTGAAAAGTCATTATCATTTCGTTGAAAATATTTTACTATTTACATGTGATTTAAAATTTCATAAAGGAATGAAGCAAATTGACCAACAAATTTTTGAAATATTTTTTATGTTTTCTTTTTATTTTGGTAACTATCGCCATATCTTTTTCAAAAATTAATCAACAAAATTTGAATAAAACAGTGCATACTTTTAATCATACTACTAATTATTCTCCGTTACGTGTGCCAAAAATTTTTGTTCAAGAATCAGAATATCGACAACTCATTTCTCTATTTGAAACTCTTTCTTTAAAGAACGATATCCCTTATATGAAAAAAGTGACAAATGAATCAAATGAAATAAAAGAAGGTTTTAATTTTAAAATCAGACCTAAATTAGAAATTACTTTCTATTATCAAAACCAAAAAGAACCAACAAATTTTAAGCTGCCGTTCTCGAATACCCGTTTTCTAATCGAAAACATCCAGCAATCAATCACCAAAAAAGAATTCGAAGGGGAATTTTTTTTATTAACTTCTGATAAAGAAAAATATGAGATTTACGCAAAAGGTTTCGCAAAAGGATATAACAAAATTTTCCAGACAACTTATGAGGTTGATGTGTTTAGTGATTTTAATAATGAATTAAATTATTCACCTATATCGAGTACTGATTTATATCATTTTTCTTCTTATGTTCAAATTGGGATCTTATTTTTTGTCTTTGCATTAGGATCTTATTATTTCATACTAATTAAAGAAATCCATTTACTATCCAATTATGGCTTTTCTGTGAAACATATCATGCATACGTTAATTGGTAAAACTACTATGTTTTTTCTACTATGTGTAGTGTCCATTGAATCATTCTTGATGTGGAAGATGTTCCGAGAACAATTTCTACCATATACTTTTTTACTCACACTATTGTTAGGAGGTTCCTATTTCATTTCACTTATTTTTATTTATTTAATTATCAAGTTGCCCTCCATGAAAAAAAGACTTAAATATCTCCAATTTCTAACCTTTACTGTCACTCTACTTTTTTCTTTTATTTTAGCCATAACAAGTACAAACTTGTCTGAAATTATCTTAGCAACAACAAATTTATGGAATACATATGAAGTACCTAGCGAAATTGTTTCTGAAAATTATGAAGTATTTTATCCCTTAACTATAGGAAAGAACCACATAGAGTTTATCTATGCAAATCAGCTTCAAAAACACATGGATGATTCATTATACGAATCATTAAATGAACAAGGAAGTATACTTGTCAATTTATCTGATTATCATATAAAGGAAAATGAAATCTTTGGTAGAGGAATTAAAGTAAATCCTAATTACCTTAAGAAATTTCAAATTCTCGATGAAAAAGGAGAACGGATTTATATTGATGAACAAGAACAGAAACACATCCTTTTGATTCCTGAGCGTTACAAAGAAAAAGACTTGAGAAATGAATTAGAAGAAGTGATTAGTTACTATAACGATTTTTATCAACAAAAGACAAAAGTTTATTATATTCAGGATAATCAATCTATATATACGTTCACTTTACATGATCCGTGGATTGACGATTACCCTTTTATAGAGATTTTGACACTTAAGAATAGTACCTTTTGGGAAAGAAATATCATTAATGGTGATAGTTCTCCCCCCTTAAAAGTAAAGGCAGATCCAACAAACAGGAAAAAAATTTTAAAGCTAGTGGAAAAAAATCAGCTGAGTGATAATTTACAGCTATTGTTTCCTTATACTAAGGCAGAAGAAATCGTAGTTAAAATGATAAGCAAATCTTTAGGTCAGTTAATTAGCATTTTTATTGTAACAATGATTTCGTTTATTTCTTTAAGTTTTTTAGTACTAAGCATTCTGTTCATTTATAACAAAAGAACAATTGCTTTATTAAGATTAAGTGGTTTTTCCCTCTTGTCTACGTACCGTACACTATTCATACAAATCTTCTTTAAATGGGGCTTAGCAACTATATTTATGTTTATTTTTTGGGAAAGTGATTTAAAGATCATTATAAATATGATCATTTTTATAATGATTGATTTAAGTATGACCATTGTCTTTTTACTGTATATCGAAAAAAAGAATAATCTATTTATACTTTCAGGATGGTGACCGTATGTCAGAAATTTTTTCTATAAAAAATGCTACAAAAAAAATCAATAATCAACAACTTTTTCAGTTAGATAATTTTTCTGCTAACAAAGGAGAACTTATCACGATTCTAGGGAAGAGTGGTGCTGGAAAAAGCACATTGTTAAATATTTTGGGTTTAAATCAAACATTTACTTCTGGAACATTTCATATGTTTGGTCAGCCTGTAAACAAAATGACGAGGAAAGAAAAGACGAAGATTAAAAGAAATGAAATCTCTTTTTTATTTCAAGATTTTGGTTTGATTGAATATGAAACAATTGATTTTAATTTGAATATTGGGTTGAAATTTAAAAAAATGTCTCTAAAAGAAAAGAATTTATTAAAGATTGAGACCTTGAAGAAAATCAATTTAAAAAAGGATTTAAAAACTCCCGTATATTTACTATCTGGAGGGGAAAAACAACGAATTGCCTTGGCTAGAACTTTGCTGAAAGGTGGAAGTATCATTCTTGCAGATGAACCTACAGGATCGTTAGATGAATCCAACAAAAAGATAGTGTTCAGTCTTTTGAAAGAGTTAGTTGCCAAAGATTTTTTAGTTATAGTAGTAACGCATGATACCGAGTTAGCCAACTTAGGAACAAAGTGTATGATGCTTTAATTTTAATAGAAACGAGGAAAGCTAAAATGAAAAAAATAGGATTGAATTTTTTTATTGTTATTGTAACAGCTTTGGCTCTTTCAACTATTTCAGAAAAAGTTTCAGCTACTGAAGTATCAGGAGAAATAAATGATTCTTCGACAGAGCCAGGTTACATTCATTTTGATGCGAAAGGTAATATTATAGATTCACATGTGTCAAAAACTACCAGTTCTAGAGCTACAATTAATCATAGTTCTGGGAGATGGGTCTATTATTCGGAAAAATCAGGAAATAAAAAATTAGGGAATTCTAATCACTACAGACGTGATTACAACAGGCATGGTGCAAAAGCAAAAGTAGGAAGTGCTGTAAAATCAGCAAATGCTACAAATAAAAAGTGGGCATATGCACAAGCCTCCGGAGGGAAAAATGATACTTTTTCTTGTTGGTATAATCCAACTGGATGGTATTAGAAATTTGAACTAACTCGTATATCTATGCGTTACTCTATTTAATATCCTCTAAATAAAAAATATGAATAAAAAATCCATAGATTTTCTATTCATATTTTTTATTATTTTTAGTCTGTGCTCCTCAAAAATAACATACATACTCCAGATTAAATGTTAGCGACTAGGGTAAGTTTATTTTGTCAGGAAAACAGTCTGGTACAACAAGCTCATATCCCTCCGAAAAAATTTTAAAAGGAGAAAATATGTTTATAAAACGTCATCCTTCTAGTATTTTTCCATACGATAACTGAATATTTGATATGAACTATTTTTTTCTCTCTGCTATCTATCTTTTGTCTGACATTTTTTTCTCTGCCTTCATCAATTGACTCAATTTTTACTAGCAGAAGAAGATGGTTGGATCTCATCAATAAACCGATTAAGAGAAACAGCCAAAAATAAAATAGCGAAACTAGAAATGAGAGTTGCTCCTAAAAATTCTACTACAAAGGCCTCTCCAAAAATCCCTCTATCTGAGAGAAAACTGGATACGATTAATGGAACAGCAAATAAACTAAATCCTGCAAATAAATTAATCATTAGTTTTAAGATTGGTTTAATCATCTATATCTCCTTACACTCTTTTTCACTAAAAAATTACACGACTTTCTCCATATATATGGATAAATAACTAGCAAAGAAAAATTTTCTTCTTTCATTACATATTTTTTTCACATTATTATCATTGATACCGATGACAATAATAGTTTAAATGAATAACATCCTGAATGAAATCTTTATTTTATTCTATTGAACATTTTTTATCTCATTTTTTTCGTGCCTTCTTTCTTCATTATTCATTTTTGTCTATTCAATTCTCTATAATTTGTAGCAAGATTACTAGGAGAATTTTGTAGTTTTACAAATAAAAAAAAGACTCTTAAAAGGAATCAAGAGCCTTTCTTCTTCATTTAAAATAAAAGATCATTTTCCATTACATCTAAGGTTTGGCCATTTGCTAGAATAGTGACGCATTCGACCATATTTTTATAAGACTGATTTAATCCAATTCCACCTTTTTTAGGCATTTTAATGATTGGAATGAACGTGCGGTATTCTTCTACCGCTGGATTTTCAATCGACATGGCTGCTACCGCAGGAATACCTGCTTGTTGAAATGCCAGAGCTAGCTTACCAGCCATTTCTCCAAAATAAGGATAGTGCATTGCTGGTCCACATAAAACAGCATCTGCTTCAAATTTTTTGGCAAACCCAATAAATTTTTGTTTGACTTCTTCTGGATGGTCTAAATAGTAACGATCCCCACAGTAAAGGGTTGCGATAATCGTCGCCTTCTTTTCTTTGAATAGAGGGGCCAAGGTTTCACCTGGACCCATGGCCACTTTTTCCCACCAGGAGGTAATTGCGCTTGTTCATCGCTCCCCATTCCCGCCATGACATGATTCAAAATTAAAATAATTTTTTTCATAATGCTCTCCTTCTATAACGTATCGAAATCAAAATCATCAAAGTTAATTTCTTCTACTTCTGTTTCTTCTGCTTCCAGCTCTTCTTTTAAATATTGATTATCCAAAACTTTGATAAAAGGATAGTAAATACCCATGCCTAACAAGATAAGTAACGCTTGAAGGATAGAAGCTTGCCAGCCACTCACTAAAAATCCCGAAATAATTGGTGGCGTAGTCCAAGGTAGTTGGATTCCATTTGTATAAGCAACTAAGCCTAAATCCATGCAGAAATATGCAATAATAATGTTGATCGTCGGCACCAAAACAAAAGGAATCAAGATAATCGGATTCAATACGATGGGTAACCCAAAAATAATTGGTTCGTTGATACCAAAAATCCCTGGTACAAGCGACAATTGTGAGAGTTTCTTCACTCGCTGACTTTTACACACAATAATCATGACTAAAATCAGTGATAAAGTAGAACCACCTCCGCCAAAAGTCGCAAACATGTCTTGAAATTGTCCGGTAATGATATTAGGAATTGCATGACCATCTTTGAAGGCATTTAAATTTTCAATGGACAACGCACGCAGCACAGGGTTGAATACTGCCCCTACGACACTTGAACCATTGATGCCAAAAAAACAGAAAAAATGTAAAAATAAGTACGCAATAATCATGGCTCCTAAAGTATTTCCTAAACTTAGTAATGGCGTTTGTAAAAATTTAAATAGTATTTCTTGTAGATTTCCATAAGTAGTATGAGCGGCTAACCAATTCACTATCATAAAAAATGTCAAAATAACGAAACTTGGAATCAATGCTTCAAAAGACTTAACGACTGTTGGCGGTACACCATCGGGCATTTTAATCGTCCAACCTTTTCGAATCAAAGCGACAAACATCCGAGTCGATAATAAAGCGACAACCATCCCTAGAAATAAACCACTTGACCCCATCCAACGCAAAGGTAAACTTCCTACTTCATATACTTCGGACGAACCTTCTGGCGTAAACAAGGTTGAAAAAGGGGTGACAATAAAAAAGGAAACTAAAGAAATAATTGCGGCTTGCATAGCATCTACTTTAAATTGTTTGGCCAAACTATAACCAATACCTGCTACAGCTAAGATTGTCATAATATCAAAACTAGCTGTAGCGGGTTTGTTTAACATAGTTGCCCAATCTTCTCCTAAAAAACTGCTCATCAATTCATTCCAGTTAGGAATAGGGAAATTGGTCAATACAAGAAACAACGACCCGACGATTAATAATGGAGTAGATAATAAAAAGCCATCTCGTATCGCAATCAAATACTTGTTTTCCCCAACTGATTTTGCCATTGGTGTCAATACTTTTTCCAACCAATTCAAAAATTTTTGCATAAGTTTTCCTCCAATCTTGTTTTCAAGTTTATTTGTATCCGTTCTCAAATGCTGTTATTCTTTTTTACTTTCTTTGATTAACTTCAATACATCTTTTAACGCACGTTCGCCATCCATCATGCCGTAAGCTTCCGTAGCAATCATCCCTACTGGAATACCTTGCGCTTCAAAAGTTCCTTTCATCTTGTCGCTCAAGTGTCTGACTTGCGGTCCTAATAAAATAGCTATTGGTTTTTCTTTTTCTACCTTGTCTTCTGCATGAATCGCTGGAAACGCTTGGATTTCCAAAGGCATCTGATGTTTTTTCACTACTTCCATCATTTTATTCACCATAATACTTGTCGACATCCCAGCTTCACAAAATAAATAGATTTTTTTAGTGGTCATTTTTCTTCCTCCTTTATCTATAAAAACAATGGAACATTCGCCGATCTAACTCACTCATGGAGTCAAATCGGTGCTTTGATTCTTTTTTCATATGCCTCTAACCATTCTTTTGTAATAGGTTCAATAATGGTTTTCTGGTTATCATCAGGGTTGGCTAAATAAATGGCAGGTTTTTCATTAGCTGTTGCCACACTAAACGTAAATTCGACGTTGGTTGCAACACCCCATTCCCCTTTTTTATTCATTGCCACTAAAGAAAAAGCACCCGCTTTGCCATAGCGTTCTTTAAGTAAATGAGTAAATGAATAAACCGCTTGATCACAAGCTTCTTGTGGCGTCTTCCCTTCCCCCATCAAACGGACAATTTCATAAGCTAAACACCCTTTCATCAGGTCTTCTCCAAGACCAGTAGCTGTCGCTCCCCCAATTTGGCTGTCCACATAAAAACCAGAACCCGACAGTGGCGAATCTCCTACTCTTCCAGTTTTTTTCATAAATAAACCGGAGCTAGAAGTTCCTACTGCCATTCCTTGATGCTTGTCTAAAGAAACAACACCCACTGTATCATGACCATCATAAGGACTTAAGTTCGTCTTTGCGATTTCTTCTAGTCGTTTTTGCCAAATTTTTTTTGCTCGATTTGTCAACATGTTCTTACGTTCAAAACCTGCTAACATTGCATATTCCGTTGCTCCTTGCCCAACACGAAAACTATTGAATTTTTCATTACTTAATTTTCTTGCAACCGAAATCGGATTCGCTACATCTACGATACTTGCTACTGCTCCAATTTTAAAAGTATTCCCATCCATAAAAGCCGCATCCATTTCTACGATCCCGCGTTCATTCGGTAGTCCACCGTATCCAACTGATTTATAAAATGGATAATCTTCTACATATTTGATCGAAGCTTCGACTGCGTCCCCACATGTTCCTTCATTTTCTAATAACTCTTTTGCATTTATCACGCCTTCATGTGCCATTCGCCAAGTGGCTATGATTCCCCACATCGTTATCCCTCCTATTCGTTGTAACGCTTACATTTATTTTAATTAGTATATACTATTATGTCTATACCAAAAAGAGACTTTTCCTAAAATCTAATTGATTTATCAGACAAGTCTCTTTTTTATCGAAGTTTAATTATTCAATTAACGCCTTGATGCTTCGCAAATAAATTTCTAAATTCATGCGAAGATCGGCCACATCCATGTATTCATTTTTATTATGGGCAATCCCTTTTTGTCCAGGAAATGAAGGCCCAAATGCGACAATATTGGGAACTTTCCTTGCATAAGTTGCGCCTGTTGTCGTGACAGGTGTTGCGTCGTTGCCAGTCATTTCTTCATAAATTTTTGACAACTGTTTGATCTTTTCTGTCTCTTTTTTTCGACAAATACCGGGAATACTTCGATTAATGGTTAGTGTGGCACCCTCTGGTAAATTGCGCACCACGCCTTCAACAACTTGTTTTTCTGTAGCGGAAACTGGGTAACGAAAAGCAACTTCTAAATTTAAGCCATCTGTTTTTTTTTGTAAAGTAACGGGGGTCAAGATTAGTTTTCCTGAATCTTCATCTGCTAAAGTTAAACCAAGGCCTTCTCCATAATGCTTGTCATGAAAACATTGAAAAATCCAAGAAAAATAGTGTTTTAGTTGTTCTGGTATATCTGGTATATCTTTTAATTTTTTAGCAAGTAATGTCAGCGCATTTTCACCTAATTCTGGCGCATTACTTGGCGAACGTTTTCCCAATATAGGATATTCTTTCTCATTGATCCTGACACTCAACAAATCAGGAACATGATCACGGGATTGGTCTCCTTTAAACTCACTTATTTTCGTTAAATCTACTTTGCTAAGAGGTAAATGAATCGTTACATTGACTATTCCTCTTTCTCCATAAACAACAGGATACTTACAATCAGGGGTAAAGCCAAAAATTGGTGGTACTTCTTCTTCTAAATAATGCGTAATATCAGACATTCCACTTTCTTCGTCTGTCCCAAAAATAATACGAATGGTTTTTCGAGGAACGAAGCCCATTTTTTTCAATAATATTAACGCATAAAAGCAACTAATAATCGGTCCTTTATTATCTAGAATCCCCCGCCCATAAAAACGATCCTTTTTTTCTGTTAAGTCAAATGGCGGAAATTCCCAGCCAGAACCAGCTGGCACAACATCTAAGTGCCCAATAATTCCAATATAGTCTTCATCCTCTTCACCCCATTGAACATAGCCAATGGCATCATCAATCACTTTTGTTTTAAATCCAACCTCTTCTCCTTTTCTAATGACGAGCGCCAACGCACTGCGAGGTCCTTCCCCATACGGATCCAAAGGTTGAGGTTGTCCTTTTACACTAGGTACTTTCATGACTTCTCGAAGAAATTCAAGAAACTCCTCCCAATGGTCAGCCAACATTATTTTTAAGTTTTCCATCTTCTCACTCCTTTTTTTGACGTATCAATGTGTTTTTAAATGTATAACGATCTGCACGATAAAAAGAACAGTCATACAAAATGGGTTTAGCATCAGGAGAATAAGTCAACGAATGCACAAATAATAATGGCTCACCGACGGACACATTTAGAAGTTCGGCAATCTCTGAAGTGACTTTGATCGCTTCAACTTCTTGATGGGAATAAGCGATTTCAATATTTTTTTCAATTACTTGATACAGTGAACCACTTAATTCTTTTTTCGTGGCTTCACCAAGATAGCGTTTTAAAATATAGAGATTTTCGACTGTCATCGGTTCTTTTTCAAAATAACGTAATCGTCTTAAATGAATCATTGGTTCGTCTGCATATTCTCCAAATACTTGTTTAATATTTGCTGGTAATTCTTTGATCAGTTCATACTCTAATACTTTGGTTTTTGTTTCTTTTCCTTGTATTTGTGCTGTTTCAGTAAAACTTTGTAGGCCGCCAGAGCCACTTTTAATTTTCGGGCGTTTCATTACGTACGTGCCTTTTCCTTTTTCTTTTATCAATAGATTCTGACTGATCAATCGTTCAATTGCTTTCCTTACAGTCAAGCGACTACATTGAAACTCATCTGCTAAGTCATATTCTGAAGGCAGCTTTTGACTAGAAACATATATGCCTTCTGCTACTCGTTGTTCAATTTTATTAGCGATTTCTTGAAATTTAGGTTGTTTCACTTTATTTCCTCCCTAAAGACTATCCTAAGTTCGTGTTTCTCTATTCATTTTTATACATAAGGGGATATGCGTTAGAAGAAACGATTTACCTTTCAAATAAAGTATATATCAAAAGGTATATACTTATACTTATATTCTTGCTATTTAGTCAAAAAAAAAGCCAAAAACCATCAAATGATTTGCTGGTTTCGGCTTGATTTATTCACTCAAATATTCGTTCCATTTTCAAAAAACGTATTTGTTACTCTTATATTATAAAATTTGAATAGCTGTTACACTCAACACTCCAGGACTAGTTTTTTGAATTTGTAGTTATTTTTGAGAAGTTTTGCTGTATTCTCATTTTTCCAAAGTAAAAAATTATATTGCTCGTTTTTTAATGGGGTATTCTAGGGATTCATTGATACGCTTGACGATCGTTTCTACCATAATAGTTCTCTACAGCTGTTGGATGCCCCAATAGATCTCCGACTGTCGTAATGCGATAACCTTGCTCTTTTAGATAATCGATTACTTTAGGAATGGCGTTAATTGTTTCATGATAAATATCATGGAACAATATAATGGAACCATCATATACCGTTGTTTGAATTTTTTGTATAATTGATTCAGTATTTCTTGTTCTCCAGTCTTCTGAATCAACAGACCATTGGATAATCGGCCGTTGGATGATCTCTGCCCCTACTTTTGTGATAGAACCATATGGGGGACGGATAAAAGTGGCTTTTTTCCCCGTTGCCTTTTCAATTTCATTATCTGTTTTAGTCACTTCATCCATAATTGCCTGAGTAGAAAGGCGCGTAAGGTCTTGGTGATTGAATGTGTGATTACCGATCTCATGTCCTTCTTTAGCTGCTTGCTTTACGATTTCTGGATGCTGTGCCGCTTTTTCACCTAAGACGAAAAAGGTAGCATGTACTTTTTTTTCTTTGAGAATTTGTAAAAGCTGTGGTGTCGTTGTAGCACCGGGTCCGTCATCAAAACTGATTGCAACACTTTTGTCCGTTGGATTTTGTGATTGTGTTGTATTTTGTTTTGGTTCCAGAACTTGTGTTTCACTACTTGGTACAGATTGTTCACTTTTTTCGGTTTCTTTAGAGGAGGAAACTGTTCTTTGACTCGTCTCTGCTACTTTATCTTGCTTAAAAGACTGTGATGAACTTATTGTTTTTTGATCTGCAGCAATAAGAGTAGTGAGTGAATAGATTTCAAAAAATAAAAGTATAAATAAACCAATGGTACCAATGACTAATAAATTTCTCTTCAACATGTTTTTTCTTCCTTTACGCTAGTTTCAACTCTTTATCCACTTAATAGTTGCCTCTCTCAATTTTGAATTTAATTATTTAAATAATCTTTTGATGCTAAGATATTTTTCGTGACAGATTTAGGAATGACAAATTCTGGTGTCCCCATATAGCCAGGTGCAATCGCAAATTGTTCATAGACAAGGACTAATTCATGATTTTCATTGATATAAAATTGACTATTTTTAGTGATTAAAGGAACTTCCTTGACCCCACCATCTTTAAAATCAGCTTCTGTCCAATAGTAGTTATTAGCATTTTCTTTCACCTTTTTTTTCATTTGAGCTTTCACTTCATTTGTAAGCACTGAATAATAACTGTTATCTTTAAATAAAAGGGGAAGAGATAATACCACGCCATTTTTTTTGTCAATCGTGTCAAATTTTTTCTCTGTGTAACTATCTGCGGCCGTTTGTGTAAGGTTTCTTTCAATGACTAAAAAGCGCGAATCATCCAATACTTTCTGATAATCTCCTGTAATCTGCATATGCTCTGTTTGAAAATTTTGGTATTGTATTTTTGCCTTTTCAAACGCCTCTTGCCCTTCATGAAAGTATTTTTTATTGAGCCCATGAATTGTTTCATTTTCTTGTTCGTCATCCATACTAATTTGAGGAACACGAATATTAATCTTTTCATCAGAAAGAGTTTCACCTACGATTAGTTTGACTACTGGACCAATAATGGGTAAGTCTTTCGCAAAGCTACGTACTTGATGATTAAAAAGTACGCTACTTACTATCAGAGTAATAAGTGCAAAAGAAAAAATACCTCTTTTGATTCTCCTTTTTCTTTTTAATTTTTTGGTGAATCGTTGTTCTTCTATTAAATAACGATTGATAAGGTTACTTTTGATGCCTTGAGGAATTTTTTCTTGCTGGTAGGTCTTTTTCAGTTGATCCAGTTCTTCCTTAGCAGAATACATTCTTTTTTTCTCCTTTACTGTAAAATTTTTCTTAATTGATTCAATGAGCGATACATTTTCGTTTTCACAGTATTTTCATTCAATTCTAAAATTTCAGCGATTTCTTTTAAACGAAAGCCTTCAAAAAAATGTAGTATCAAGATCTCTTTTTCTGGACTATCGATTTTTTCCAAAACAGCGTATAACTCAGTGATCGAGTACGACATAGAAGATTCTCCGAGAATCAATTTTTCATCTAATTGGGACCAATTATTTCGCTTTTGCTTACGCCACGCGTCAATAGCTGTCCGAATAAGAATTCGATAAAACCAAGCTGAGAATTGTTCGATTTCTATCCCTTTTTCAAAATTATTTAAGGCTTTATAAAAACTATCTTGGATGACATCCAAGGCTTCTTCTTTGTTATGAACGTAATTCATCGTAATCTGAAACATTTTATCATATTCATTTTCGATCAGTTGTTTCAATTGATACTTCGATCTTTCTATTTGTTGCTTTTTTTTATAACGACTGAAAATAGCTTTTCACTCCTTTCCTTCACAACTTATTAAGACGTATAGCTAAGTAAAAAAGTTTCAAAAAAAATTTTTTTATGTATAAAAAAATGATGAAATAAAAATGAGATTGTGACAAAAACTGTCGACAATCCCTAAAAAAATACTCCCTTATTCCAGAAAGTGTACGTGTACCTAGAAAAAATAAGCCGAAGAGATTCGAAACAATTAACTGCTTGTCTCAAATTCTTCCGCTTATTTCTTAGTATCTTTCGTTCACGACTTCTTTACGTATGAGAATTTACTCTTCTGTAAACTCTTCGTCTTCGTAGTCTTCTTCATCATCTTCATCAATGATGCTCAGATCCTCTTCGATATTGCCTGGTAACTCTTCTTCGTCATCGCTTGTATCATCTGCACCTATTTCTTGCAGGTCAGAGTTATAAGCAGCGATTTCTTCATCTTCTTCGTCATCGTCTTCAAATAGATCATCATCATCTTCATCAGATAGATCAGTATCTTCTGGGTCATCATCATTATAATCGATCGCATCTTCATCATCGTTGATAAAGGCATTTACTTTTTTACGTTTGCGTCGACGAGGTGTGTCTTCATCTTCTTCGTCGATTCCATGGTTTACTTCTTCGTCAATTGAGTCGATCGCATACCATGAACGTAAGCCCCAACGATTGTCACCTAATGAAATAAAGCTACCATCAATATTTAAGTCAGTATAAAATTGTGCGAGTGAATCACGAATTTCACTATCTGATTTTCCAAGGTAAGTTTGGATTTGGTTGGCTAAATCAGAAAAATCCATGACATCGCCACGTTGTTCTAAGATCGCATGTGCTACTTCGATCATTGATAATTCGCTTTTGTTTGCACCTTCAAATACACTAATTTCCAATCAGGACACGTCCTTTCACAGTCTACTCCTTATCATACAAAATCATACGTAAAAAATCAAACGTTTCTTTGTAATTTAGGCAGTAAATTCTAAAGTTAAATGATATTCTCCTAGTTTTTCAGGACCCATGAGTAAGTCATACGCAATAACTACTTTCCCAGCTGTTGGTCGATCTTTCAAACTCACATGTAATTCTTTCGTAAATGTTTCTATTTGAAGCATCCCATAAGGCGTTCTATACGTTGTTTCCAATCGTTCACGGTACCCAAATTTAAGCCGCATACGCATTTCACCAGCTCGAATCAATTGAACATGTCCATCTGGCATTAATTTAATGGTCACAGGAATCGCCTCTTTTTCTTCCTCCTGGATTTCTTGGTATCGTATGTATAAAGTATCACCGATTTTGACCATTTGTCCTTTTAAGTCAAAGAAAAAGTCTTGATGTTCCCCATTTTGTTGAACTTTTGTGCGTAATTTGATTGAAATAGGTGTGCCTTTTGATTGTTTCATTTTTCATTCTCCTCTACTTCTTATAGCTACATTTTTCCTAGTTTTCCTCTATTTGTCAATTAACTCGTACAAAAATGAGCAAGTTTTTTCGTAACATATGATTCTTTTAGAGTATAATAAGGAAAGAAACAATGATTGTATGAGACAAAAATATCTTCTTTTCATCGCTTCGATGATCCATTGATTTTATATAAAGGAGTGAATGCCATGCATCCGATGATTGTATTAGATCAAGCAATCTACCATGAGAATGATTTTACACCTTTTGCTCTGACGGATATATTAACCGAATATTCAAGAAAAAACAACCAAATGTTTTTACATTTTTGGCAATATGACCAAACAGTGATTCTTGGAATGAAGGATACACGTACCCCTTACTTTGGTAAAGGAATCGAAGAACTGAAAAAATTAGGATACTTCACTATTGTTAGAAACTCTGGCGGACTAGGGATCATCTCGGATAATGGAATCTTAAATCTATCGCTGATTTTTCCACAAAACGATACCAAAAAAATCTCTATTGATACTGCTTACGAAAAAATGTTGGCACTAACTCAAACGGCATTTCCAAATGTCATCATCCAAGCATTTGAAATCACCCATTCTTATTGTCCTGGAACATATGATCTTAGTATAAATGGCAAAAAATTTGCTGGGATTGCGCAAAGACGAATCAAAAATGGCATTTCTGTAATGATGTATCTAAGTGTCAATGGCAATCAACAGGGCAGAGGAAACGCAATGAAATCTTTCTATCAAATGGCGTTACAAGAAGCACTTGGTAAGGATGGCTATCCTATAGTAATGCCTGAAAGTATGGCAACATTAGAAGAATTACTTAAGGTCTCCTTAACAATAGAAGAAGTCAAAGACAAATTTAGCATGGCTTTAGAAAAACTTTATGGAGAGACCCTCTTTCTTGATTCCTTTGATTGGAAAGAAAAACATGTTTCTCTTAAACAATGGACAGAACAAATACAAAGAATGGAAAACAGAAATAGAATAAAGGAGCTTGCCCATGACAGTACCTTATAAATATCAAACACTACCAATGGAAAAAGTCTTTCGTGATCCTGTCCATAACTATATACATGTCCAACATCAGGTTATTTTAGATTTGATCAATTCAAAAGAAGTCCAACGCCTTCGCCGCATCAAACAACTGGGCACTTCTTCTTTTACATTTCATGGAGCAGAACATAGTCGCTTTAGCCATTCATTAGGTGTCTATGAAATTTCTAGACGGATTTGTGATATTTTTTCCCGTAACTTTTCACAGGAGAAAATCGGTCCCAGTGGTTGGAATGATCAGGAACGACTAGTGACTTTATGTGCAGCACTACTTCACGATATCGGACACGGTCCTTATTCACATACGTTTGAACATATTTTCCATACAAATCATGAAGCAATCACTATCCAAATCATTACTTCTCCTGAAACAGAAGTCTATCAAATCCTTAATCGTGTAGAAGAAGGATTCCCAGAAAAAGTAGCAAGTGTCATCCAAAAAACCTACCCTAATCCACAAGTTGTTCAAATGATTTCTAGCCAAATTGATGCTGATCGCATGGACTATTTATTACGAGATGCTTACTTTACTGGCACAGAATACGGAACATTTGATTTAACAAGAATTTTACGAGTCATTCGTCCATACAAAGGGGGGATCGCCTTTTCAATGAATGGTATGCATGCCGTAGAAGACTATATTGTTAGTCGTTATCAGATGTATGTCCAAGTTTATTTCCACCCCACTTCTCGTGGAATGGAAGTCATTTTAGAGCACTTATTGCATCGGGCACATGAATTATATCGAGAAGACCCCAGTCATTTTGACGCTCACTCACAATTGTTATTGCCTTTTCTTGATGAGAATTTTACGCTTGGGGAATATTTAAAATTAGACGACGGTGTATTAGGAACCTACTTTACTCAATGGACGGAATTAGCGGATCCCATTTTAAGTGACCTAGCCAAACGTTTTTTAAATCGGAAACCCCTAAAATCAGCGGCTTTTTCTGGCAACCGTTCATCTTCATTGATCAAAGAAATGACCGCACTTGTTGAAAAAGTTGGCTATAACCCAGTGTATTATACAGCAATTAATTCTAGCTATGACCTTCCTTATGATTTTTACCGTCCAGAAGAAGGTCGCCACCGTACCCAAATTGAAATCTTGCGAAATGATGGAACTTTGGTAGAATTATCAGAAGTGAGTCAACTTGTTGCTGCTCTGGCTGGACAAGAACAAGGAGATGAACGATTTTTCTTTCCTAAAGAAATGGTGGATCCCTCTTTACGCGATCACTATGATTTATTTGACGAAACATACCAAGAATTTGCAAGCCACATACGCAATGGCTCACTGATTGAATAAACAAACTAAATACCATTGGAGGAAATTATGTCTATCAAGCTAGTCGCCATTGATATCGATGGCACCTTATTAAATGAGAAAAGAGAAATTACAACAGAAGTAAAAGAAGCTATTGCCGAAGCTGTCGCTAAAGATGTAGCCATCGTTTTATGTACAGGTCGTCCCTTACCTGGTGTACAAGAACAACTAATTGAATTGGACCTTTTCCAAGACAATGATTATGTGATCACTTATAATGGTGCACTGGTTCAACAAACTAAATCTGGAAAAATCATCGCACGTCATGGTTTGACGCACGAAGACTATTTAGAAATCGAAGTCATGGCTCGTCGTGTCGGTAGTCATCTACATTCAATTGATGATCAAGCAATTTACACTTCAAATCGTGACATCAGTGATTATACGATTCATGAAGCAAGCTTAGTGAAAATGCCGTTGAAATACCGAACACCGGAAGAGATGACTCCAGATATCAGCTTAGTCAAAATGATGATGATTGATGAGCCAGAAATCCTAGATGCAGCAATTGCTCGTTTACCACAAACTTTCCGTGAAAAATATACGACTGTTAAAAGCGCTCCTTATTATTTTGAAATATTAAATAAAGAAGCAAGTAAAGGGGCAGCTGTTGCTAACCTAGCGCAACATCTTGGCATTGATCAAGAAGAAATCATGGCAATTGGAGACAATGAAAATGATCTTTCGATGATTGAATATGCTGGAATAGGTGTAGCAATGGGAAATGCTGTACCGTTAGTAAAAGAAGCGGCTAACGTAATTACTGTTTCGAATGACGAACATGGCGTAGCAGAAGCCATCAAAAAATACGTATTATAAGTAAACAAAAAAAGAGGAGTGCGCCTGCTTAAAGCCAAAGGCATGCTCCTCTTTATTTGCTAAAAAACTTTTATTTTTTCAAAAACAACGAACGATATTTTTATATCTATTCTGAATGATATACAATACATAAACTATTCTTTCATAAAAGCGACTAGTTGTTGGTACGTTGTTTGAGACTGTTCAATATTCATATCAAATTGATACTCATGATTTAACACTGCTGTCTTTTCATCATAACTCACTTTTGTTACTTCTACTCCTGCTTCTTTTAAAGCTTCTTCGGCTTGATCCATTTGTTCTGTAAAAGTGTTGGTATTGCCGTCTGTTAGAAAAACTTTTTGCGTCCAATCGCTGGTATTTTTTGCAAGCGCTAATTGCTTCACTTCATCTGATTGTTCAAATTTTTTGCTTCCAAAATAAGCCCAACCACATTTAGCATACAGAAAACTGGAAATGTTATCACTCACTTGTGTGAAACTTGCAGGATCTAGTAATCCTGATAAAGAAACAAATTTTGTTATTTGTTCATTTTTTAAAACTGGAGTTACTTTGATTGCTTGTTGTATTTGACTATTTTGACCAGAGAGAATATATTCGCTCGCAATTTGTGCCCCAGCTGAATCACCACCGATTGAAACGTTATTCCAATCAATGACTGATCCATATTGGTCTTCCATGTAACTAATTGCCTCATTCAATTGTTTTAATGGAGTTGGGTGTTTAACTTCAGGAGATAATTCATAGTTTATATTCACCACAACTTGTTGCGTGTCAGCACATAATAATTTTAAATAATCTTCGCAGTCCCGTTTATCACCAGCAACGTAGGCACCCCCATGCACCCAAAACAACACTGGTAAAGTTTTCTCTTTATCCTTTGGTAAATAAATATCCATGGTATTTTGTTGATAGTCAGAAGGATATTCTTCATTTTCCACCACCGCAATTTTTTCCATTTTTTCGTCAAAATCTTTTGGTCTAGGATAAACTTGTTCAACCCCGCTAGTATCAAACTGTTTTCTTACAAGTAGACTAACTGGTTTTGGTGTCACCTGATTAATGATCCAGACAATTCCAACAAGAAGTAAAATAGCTACTGGAATGCCGATCAATATCCTTTTTAGCCACTTCATTTTGTCATTTTCCCACCTTTTCTTTTTTGATAAAACCATCCACCAAATGAGAGAATCATAAGCAAGCTACCAATTAATGAAAATTTCATTTCACGTTGTTCTCCAGTGAGTGGAAGTGTTTTTTTGTTTTGATTCGAGTCTGTTTTTTTGTTATTTTATTATTCACATTCGTTATATGCGACCCCTTATTGCTATTATTGCCATTGTTGCCGTTATAACCTTTATTGCCATTGTTGCCGTTATAACCTTTATTGCCATTGTTTCCGTTATTACCGTTATTGTCGTTATCATCAGGATTTTCTGTTACTTTTTTATAATGATAAACAATCGTCGGTGTTGTTTCATTGAAAATACCTTGTTCTTCACCTTCTACTTTTACAAATTCATAGCCAGCAAATTCCTTTTGTTCTGTTTGGTAGCTTTCACCATAAACACCTTGAAGTTGCAATGATTCTTGATCATCCAGCAAACTTTGATTGTTTTCATCAACATACTTAACAGTGACAGAACGATTAAATACCATATCCATAAATGAAGTTAACTTTAATTGATAAGCTTCTGGCGCTACTTTTTGTGCATCACCATGATCAGCACCTTCTACGATTAATAAATCTTTGTAGCCACCAGATAGATCAAATAGCTCTTGGGCATTAGAAGCTGGTACGACAGAGTCTTCGCTTCCGTGAATGATCAGTTTAGGGATATTTTTCATCATCCCTTGTTCAGGGAGATTTTCTGTAATGTTTAAATTCATTTCCTGATCAAAATAGTATTCTTTTAATAACCCTAAATAAATGTCTTCGTGTTCTTTACCGGCTACGAGGTTCAAACTGCTGAAATATTTACCTAAAGTTGGTACAAGGGTGGAACTATAAGTAAAACGTAATTGTTCATCAATTGATTTAAACCCACAATTCTCAATTATTCTTTTGACATTTGTTGGAATATTTTTAGCTAGTACAGACATCATCGTTGCCGCACCCATAGAGCCACCATACAATAGAATTTTTTGTTGAGGATTTTTACTTACCACACGATTGATCCAATACAACACATCGTCTGATTCATATTGGCCATAGGTGACAAAATCACCCCCACTTGCACCTGTTGCTCGCGGATCAATAAAAAGCATATTGTAACCGGCTTGATAGAATTCATTGTACTCATCTGTGACAATACCATTATTCCAATTTCCACGAAATCCACCGTGAATGATCACTGTTTTATCAGAATGTTGATCTACATAATAAGAATAGACCTCCATCATTTTTCCGTCTTGATTATTCAAGACCATTCCATTTAATTGCTGCGTATTTGGATAAAAACCAGTATACGTATCTGGCGTTGTCCCATCGTTGTTTTGCCCTAAAACAGACATCACCGCACTGTCTTTTGCAAAAGCAATATCATAAAGAATATACGTAGTAATCAAGTGACGAATCGTATCAACTTCGACGTCAAAACGTTCCTTTACATTTTGCTCTGATAATTGGTCATTAAGAAGATTAGATAGCGCTATGATAAGCATAAAACCTGAATTACTACTAAAAACATTTTTTAGCTTTTCTCCGATATAATTTAAATACAATTTACCATTAAAATTTTCACCTTTTCCAATTGACTCAATCACTGCTTGTTCATCATCTTGAACCGGTGTAGTTGCTTCGGTTGATTGTTCTTCTTTTGGCTCAGTAAGATTTTGGTTTTGATCTGCAGTGGAATCAGACTGTTCCACCGTTTCTTGCGCTTGATCTGTAATGGGACTCATTTGTTCTGTTGTATCTTGTGTTTGGTCTGTAGCTGGATTCATTTGTTCTGTTGTGTCTTGTGTTTGATCTGCAACAGTATTAGTTTGTTCAGCTCCAACTTGAGTTTTAACTACATCAGACTCCGTTTGTTCTGTCGTGTCCTGTTCAGCTGATTCACTTGAGTTTCCCTCTTCAATGAATGAATCATCCAGATCATTTGAGTTTTTCGAAGTTTCCACCAAAGAATCCGCTTTATTTTTTTCTGAGCTTAGTAGTTGCTCTGCGTTCACCATTAACGGCGCACATGTTCCCGATACCGTCATAAGAACGAACCCTGCATGCATCATTACTTTTACTTTTTTATTCAATTTTTTCACTCCCCCGATATAAATCTAAAGGTATTGTATAAAAGCGCTATCATTTTTTATATAAAAAAATAACTATTTGTATCATAAAAGAATAAAACACATTTATTTTTTTCTTTAAATAAAAAAGGAGTACGAAATTTTCGTAGCTCCCAAATAATAAAAATTTTTAAACAATTATTTTAAAAGAAAAAAGCGCCAATTGACGACAACCAATATCAGATGATCCAACAATTGCCCCTTAGCTTAGTTGGTCAGAACAGACGGCTCATAACCGTCCGATCGTAAGTTCAATTCCTACAGGGTACATAATTAATTTAGTTTGATATAACACAAGATAGTATTTCTATTTTGACATTTTTGGTTAAATGAATAATCCCTGTGCAAATTTTTTTGGCTTTATCATCTACGTTTAAGTATATTCAGGCACTAAACTTTACACGTTCCATTTTGGGCAAGCCACTTTTCAACTGCCCAACGATGACTGCCACGTTTTAATTTTTGAATGGCTTCTTGGGGTGTTACCCACCAAATTTTATTTGTTTTTTCAGAAGGTGCAGCCACTTTTTTCCATCCACTAGCCATATAAAAATAACCAGGATTATAATAGTAAGTTTTGCGATAATTTGAATAGAAATATTCATCCGCTTCACCTAAATAAGCACCAACTTCTGCGACAATTCCCATTTCTTCCATCAACTCGCGTCTAAGAGCTTCTTCTCTGGTTTCTTCTCCTTCAATCTCCCCACCGGGTAAAAAAAAGGCGCCATTTGGTGCTTCAATCAGCGCTATTTTTTTGTCTTTTTCGACAACGATATAAACAGCATAACGAGGTGAATACTGAGCTGTTTGTTCTTTTTTACCAAATACTGGTTTATTCATCATTTTTTCCACCTTAAACTTATTTACCTTTCATTTTACATAAGAGTTTTCTCATAAACAAGCACGAACCTTCTCTTGCTTTTTCTTTTTTTGTTATGATAATAAAAAAAGAAAGGATGAATTTTAACAATGAAAATGGCTCACACATGCGTTCGAGTAAAAGACCTTGACGCATCTTTAGAATTTTATCAAAAAGCATTTGGATTTGAAGAAAGTCGTCGCCGCGATTTTCCAGAAAACAAATTTACTCTTGTTTATTTAACCTTGCCTGGAGATGATTATGAGTTAGAGTTAACTTACAATTATGATCATGAAGCGTATGATTTAGGCAATGGATATGGTCATATTGCCATCGCTTCAGATGATCTAGAATCACTTCACGAAAAACATCAAGCAGAAGGCTTCAACGTAACAGACTTAAAAGGCCTTCCCGGCACAGCACCTTCTTATTATTTTGTTGTCGACCCTGACGGCTACAAAATCGAAGTCATCCGTGGATAAGGTTGTGACAGAGCCGTTTAGCTCTGAGTATTAAGGAG
>NZ_BJWF01000018.1 GCF_007990225.1 Enterococcus villorum
TGGATAGAGGTTGTGAAAAGGCTGGTCTGCATCAAGCAATAAGAACGAAAAGAGAAAAACAGCTTCTCATGTTTTTCCTCTGTTTGTTCTTATTGACACAGATATTGTATCCCCAAAAGTTTGATCAAAATAAGAACTTTTTGGGGGTAGCTCAACATATCTAAATCGTCAAACAAAAGTATTCTTTACTTTTTATCTCACGTTCATTTTTTATTCTGCAGAATTAACCGTTGTAGGCATTAAGAATAATTTGTTTTAATTCACTGATCAATGGTTCTTTTGGATTGGCTGTTGTACACTGATCTTCATAAGCAAATTCTGCCATGCGATCAACCGTTAAGTCTAATTTTTTTTCGTTACACCTTGTGTTTTTAGATTCATAGCAATTCCGACTGACTTTCCTAATTCATAAACAGCCGTTGCTAATGCTTCAACTAATTCTTCGGTTGTTTGGCCATTTAACCCTAAGAATTTCGCAATATCTGCGTAATCTTTATCCGCACGGAAATAATCATATTTTGGAAATATTGCATGTTTTTGCGGGTTTTTGGCATTGTAACGAATCACATGCGGTAACAAAATAGCGTTCGTTCGACCATGTGGGATCCCATATTCTCCACCAATTGTATGTGAAACAGAATGACAAATACCTAAAAAAGCATTTGCAACAGCCATACCAGCTAAAGTCGATGAATTGTGAATAATTTCACATGATTCCATATCAGGTGTTCTCACTGATTTTTCTAAATAGTTAAAGACTAACTTAATGGCTTGTAAACTTAATCCACGTGTGTAGTCAGAAGCCATGACAGAAACATACGATTCAATAGCATGGGTTAGTATATCCATTCCACTGTCCGCTCTAACCGAAGCTGGGATTGATAGGACAAATTGTGGATCAATGATTGCGACATTTGGTATCAATGCATAGTCTGCTAATGGGTATTTCACATGTGTATCACTATCCGTAATAACCGCAAATGGTGTGACTTCAGAGCCCGTTCCTGATATGGTGGGAATACATACAAATTGTGTCTTTTCTGGTTTGCTAAACTTATACGTTCGTTTTCTTATATCCATAAATTTTCGTTTTGCAGCTGCAAAGGAAGTCTCAGGATATTCATAAAAGATTCGCATGGCTTTCGCCGCATCCATTACTGATCCACCACCTAAAGCAATCACTGTATCTGGTTTAAAATCAACCATCACTTTTGTTCCGGCATAGACCGTATTTGTTGATGGGTTAGATTCCACATCAGAGAACACTACGATTTTTACGTCATTTTTACGTCTTATAAGAACTTCATGAACCGTGTCGCAATAACCGAGTTGAGCGACATCTGAATCACAAACGATCATGACACGTTCGACGTTTTCCATTTCCTCTAAATACATGAGAGCATTTTTTTCAAAGAAGATTTTTGGTGGCAATTTGAACCATTGCATATTGTTTCTTCGTTTGGCGATGGTTTTAACATTGATCAAGTTCACAGCAGAAACATTTCGTGATACGGAATTTTTCCCATAAGACCCACACCCTAATGTTAACGAAGGAATCATTTCGTTGTAGATATTTCCAATACCACCTTGTGCGGATGGTGTGTTTACTAAGATACGGCATGTTTTCATACGTAGACCAAATGCTAGTTGCAAGTCCTTGTTTTCAGTGTGGATAACGGCTGTGTGTCCTAAACCACCAAGACTTAGCATCTCTTCACATAATTCAAATGCCTGTTCCGTTGAACTTGCTTTTACCATTGCTAATACTGGGGAATGTTTCTCTCTTGAGAGGGGGTACTCTACACCAATGCCTGCCAATTCAGCAATCAGCATTTTTGTACCATTTGGGACCTTTAGTCCAGCTAATTTTGCAATTTCCATCGCAGAGTGCCCAACGATCGCAGGATTTACAGCGTATTTTCCTTCGTTCATGACAACCTTTTCTAATTTACTTAATTCATTTGACTGTATAAAATAGACTTGGTGTGCTTGAAATTCTGCTTTAACTGCTTCATAAACTTCTTTGTCCACAATTACTGCTTGCTCAGATGCACACATCATTCCATTATCAAATGTTTTGGAAACAATTAAATCATTGACTGCTTGTTTAATTTTTGCTTTTTTTTCAATATACGCTGGGACATTACCAGGACCTATCCCTAAGGCTGGTTTTCCTGTGGAATAAGCGGATTTAACTACTCCAGACTCACCAGTTGCTAAAACAATCGCTATCCCTGGATGGTTCATTAATATGGAGGTAGCTTCACTTGATGGATGTTCAATCCATTGAATACAGCTTTCTGGTGCACCTGCTGCAATCGCTGCATCATGAACTATGCGTGCTGCTTTTGCACAACATTTTTGTGCCGATGGATGGAAGGAAAAAATAATGGGGTTGCGTGTTTTCAAAGCGATGATTGCTTTAAAAATTGTTGTAGAAGTTGGGTTCGTTGTTGGCGTTACTCCACAAACCACGCCTACTGGTTCAGCAACCTCGATCAACCCTCTTTGCTTGTCTTCATTAATAACACCAACTGTTTTGTCGTGTTTGATGCTATTCCAAATATATTCTGAAGCATACTTATTTTTGATTGCCTTATCTTCATATATACCTCGTCCTGTTTCTTCAACTGCTAGTTTTGCAAGTGGCATATGCTGACCTAAAGCAGCCATCGCCATTTCATGAACAATATGATCTACTTTTTCTTGAGTAAAACTTTCCATTATTTTGAGTGCTTGATGTGCTTTTGTTGCCAACCTATCGATCGTTGCGTGTACATTCATTATTTCAGGTTGTTCATCTTTCGTTTTTTTAGCCATTCTACTTCTCCTCTTCACAACTCATATTTTTTTATTCTTTCATTTATGGGGAAATAATACGTGAATCACTAAAAAATGTAAATCAATTATTTGTGATTTTTTCACATTTGGCTTTTCTTAAAAAAAAATTAATATATAACTTAAGTTTTATATAGAAAATCAATACGACATAAAGAAACCGACCATCAAAAGTAGCTATTTTCTCTACTTTTGATGGTCGGTATTTTCCTTAAATGACATTTAAAAGGCGTAAAAATTACCCGTTATAAGCATCAATAATAATTTGTTTCAATTCGCTAATTAATGGTTCTTTTGGATTAGCTGTTGTACATTGATCTTCATAAGCAAGTTCTGCCATGCGATCAACCGTTAAATCTAATGTTTCTTGTGTGACACCTTGTGCTTTCAAGCTCATATCGATTCCGACTGATTTTCCTAACTCATAAACAGCAGTTGCCAATGCTTCGACTAGTTCAGCTGTTGTGTTCCCTTTTAACCCTAAGAATTTTGCAATATCTGCATAATCTGTATCGGCACGGAAGTAATCATATTTAGGGAACATTGCGTGTTTTTGTGGATCTTTGGCATTGTAACGGATGATATGCGGTAAAAGAATCGCATTTGTACGTCCATGAGGAATACCATATTCACCACCGATTTTATGTGCCACTGAGTGACAAATACCTAGGAATGCATTGGCAAAAGCCATACCTGCCATCGTAGACGCATTATGCATCTTTTCACGTGATTCCATGTCAGGTGTTTTCACTGATTTTTCTAGGTAGTCAAAGACTAACTTGATAGCTTGTAAGCTCAATCCACGTGTATAGTCAGAAGCCATAACAGAAACATATGATTCAATGGCATGAGTTAATACATCCATTCCAGTGTCTGCTGTAACAGAAGCTGGCACAGACATGACAAACTGTGGGTCAACGATTGCGACATCTGGTGTCAATGCATAGTCTGCTAATGGATATTTCACATGTGTATCACTATCCGTAATAACCGCAAATGGTGTAACTTCAGAACCAGTTCCTGATGTAGTTGGAATACATACAAATTGTGTTTTTTCTGGTTTATCGATTTTATACGTACGTTTACGGATATCTAAGAATTTTTGTTTTGCTCCAAAGAATGATGTATCTGGGTGCTCATAGAACATCCACATGCCTTTTGCTGCATCCATCGCTGATCCACCACCTAAAGCAATCACTGTGTCAGGTTTAAAATCAGCCATCATTTTCGTACCAGCGTAAACTGTATTTGTTGATGGGTTTGGCTCTACGTCTGAGAATACTTCAATTTTCACGTCATTTTTACGTCTAGCAAGTACTTCACGAACCGTATCGCAGTAGCCAAATTGTACCATACCTGGATCACAAACGATCATGACACGTTCCACATTTTCCATTTTCTCTAAATACATAAGAGAATTTTTTTCAAAGAAGATTTTTGGTGGTAATTTAAACCATTGCATATTGTTTCTCCGTTTCGCTACAGTTTTAACGTTGATCAAGTTCACAGCAGAAACATTTCGTGAAACAGAATTTTTCCCGTATGAACCACAACCAAGTGTCAATGATGGAATCATTTCGTTGTAGATATTTCCAATACCACCTTCTGCAGATGGAGTATTCACTAGAATACGGCAAGCTTTCATGCGTAGACCAAATGCTAGTTGTAAGTCTTCATTTTCCGTATGGATAACAGCTGTATGCCCTAAACCACCTAAATCAAGCATTGCTTCACATTTTTGTAAGGCATCTTCTGTATTATTCGCTTTGATCATTGCCAAGACTGGTGAAAGTTTTTCTCTTGAAAGTGGGTATTTTGCTCCTACACCATCAAGTTCAGCAATTAACAATTTCGTTCCTTCTGGTACGTTGATGCCTGCTAATTTTGCAATGTCCATTGCCGAATGCCCAACAATTGCAGGATTTACGGCATATTTTTCTTCATTCATGACTGCATCTTCAAGTTTTTGTAATTCTTTTTCTTTTACAACATATACTTGATGTGCTTCAAATTCTGCTTTGACTGCTGCATAAACTTCTTTATCCACAATGACAGCTTGTTCAGAAGCACAAATCATTCCGTTGTCAAAAGTTTTGGAAACAATTAGATCATTCACTGCTCGTTTAATTTTTGCTGTTTTTTCAATATATGCTGGAACATTACCAGGGCCTACGCCTAAAGCTGGTTTTCCAGTAGAGTAAGCTGCTTTGACCATCCCTGCACCACCTGTTGCTAAAACAATTGCAATCCCAGGATGGTTCATTAATAAACCAGTTGCTTCAATAGATGGGTGCTCAATCCATTGAATACAGTTTTCTGGTGCTCCTGCTGCAATCGCTGCATCACGAACTACACGTGCTGCTTCTGCTGAACATTTTTGTGCCGATGGATGGAAAGCAAAAACGATTGGATTACGTGTTTTCAAGGCGATCATTGCTTTAAAAATCGTTGTAGAAGTTGGGTTTGTAGTTGGTGTTACTCCACAAACTACGCCAACTGGCTCAGCAATCTCGATCAAGCCTTTTTGCTTATCTTCATTGATAACGCCAACTGTTTTATCGTGTTTAATGCTATTCCAAATGTATTCTGAAGCATACATATTCTTAATTGCTTTATCTTCGTAAATACCTCGTCCTGTTTCTTCAACTGCCATTTTTGCAAGTGGCATATGCTGATCTAAAGCAGCCATTGCCATTTCATGAACAATATGATCTACTTTTTCTTGATCGAAACTTTCCATTTCTTTTAGTGCTTGATTTGCTTTTGTTGCCAATTCATCAATCATCGCTTGTACGTCAATTGTTTTTGGCTGTTCCTTATCCATCGCTTTATCTACTGCTTTATCCATTACTTTAACCATTGTTTTCCTCCTACTTGAATCTAGCATGTACTGTTTCGTTATTTTGTTAACTTATTCACATGATTATCATACAACAATTATTTTTCTATGTAAACCATTTTTGTGATTTTTTTCACAGTTTTTTTATTTTTAAAAAATTCCTTTGTTGAACTTTGTTATTCTAAGTTCATCTTTTCTTAAACATTGATAGAACCTATTTATTCAATGATTTATAAATTTTCCATTTTCTTTTAACATAAAAAAACTCTTAAAGAAAGTATTATAAAAACTAACATTATTTAAATATCTAAGTTAGGAAAAAAAGAGAAAAAACATTAATAAAGAGGAAGCGTACTACACAAAAAATTGTTTTTTAAAAGGAAATTATATGAAAAAAATAAAAGCCTGTTACTTTGATCAGTAACCATTTATTCTTATTTTTAATACGTATTACTGAACATTTAATTGTGAAACCAAGAAAAACTATCTATGTAATAGGTACACAAAAAAACAATCACTATGAATGTTTTTGATTCATTAGTGATTGTTTTTTCAGCTTATTTTAACTAAGAACAGAAAAAAATTATTTCTCCTTATCTTCTTCTGTTTTTTCAATCGCATCTGAGATTTCTTCGTTTACTTCTGTCGTCTTTTTTTCTTGGGGTTGATCTGATTCTGCTGAAGTAGGTGTAACGACCTCACTTGAACCAGTAGTCCCAGGTTTTACTGTTTTGATTGCTGCTCGATCGTACTCTAAGAAAATCCCTTCACAGTCTAAAACAACCGTACGTTTTTCATTATCGATCTCTGAAACAACGCCATGTAAACCACCGATAGTCACAACTTCATCGCCTGGTTTCATACTATCTAGTAAATTTTGGCGTTCTTGTTGTTGTTTCTTTTGTGTACGTGACATAAAATACCACATGGCTAAAAGAGCGACGAACATAGCTAACATTGGTAATGATCCCATTTTTTTCACCTCACTAACATGTATCTACAAACTTAACTTTAGCAGAAAATATCTTTAGACACTAGTTTTTTACATAAATTTTGATAAAAAGATTAGAAACTCTTGGCATTCTCTTTATTGAAGCCGTATTCTTCGAAAAAGGCTGCTCGAAACTCTAATAAATGATCATCCATAATTGCTTGACGTACTTGTTTCATTAAGTTCAACAAGAAATGGAGATTATGATAAGAAGTTAAGCGAATCCCAAATGTTTCATCACACTTGATTAAATGACGGATATAGGCACGTGTGTAGTTTCTACATGTGTAGCAATCACATTTTTCATCAATCGGACGAAAATCATGTGCATATTGAGCATTTTTAACCACTAAACGACCTTTTGAAGTCATGCAAGTTCCGTTTCTAGCAATACGTGTTGGTAAGACACAGTCAAACATATCTACGCCACGAATGACACCATCTATCAATGAATCAGCGGCACCTACGCCCATTAAATAACGTGGCTTGTTCTCAGGAATCAGTGGTGTGGTAAATTCCAATACTCGATTCATTTCTGCTTTTGGTTCACCAACAGATAATCCACCAATTGAATAACCTGGAAAATCCATTGCAACTAAATCATGCGCACTTTGTCGACGTAAATCTTCAAATCCAGCACCTTGGATAATACCAAATAAACCTTGACGATCTGGATTAGCATGCGCTTTTAGACCACGATCTGCCCAACGTGAAGTTCGTTCGACTGATTTTTTCACATAGTCATAACTTTCATCAAAAGGCGGGCATTCATCAAAACTCATCATAATATCTGATCCCAATTTATTTTGGATATTAATTGCCTTTTCAGGAGATAAAAACATTCGTGAACCATTTAGATGATTTTTAAAATGGACTCCTTCTTCTTCTATATTGCGCATATCGCTTAATGAAAAGACTTGGAAGCCACCAGAATCCGTTAAAATCGGTTGATCCCAATTCATGAATTTGTGTAATCCGCCAGCTTCTTCCACTAAGTCTTCTCCAGGTCGTAACCATAAGTGATAGGTGTTGCTTAAAATAACGCCAGCACCCATTGCTTTTAATTCTTCTGGTGACATTGTTTTAACGGTTGCTAAGGTTCCAACCGGCATAAACATAGGCGTGGGAAACGTCCCATGTGGGGTAATCAATTCACCAAGACGGGCACCTGTGTGTTTTTCTTTTTTGATTAAACGATAACGAATGGCAGGTTGTGACATTCAATTCCCTACTTTCTCTATAATAATCACATTGACAACTCCCACCATCATAATCTTTCTAGGTGTTTTTTGCAAGACTTCTTCGATCCACCTCCTTTCATTTATCCTTCTTTTAAAAAAAACTTCGATAACAAGCAAAAGTTCAAAAGAGCAAAAATACGGCTTCTTTGTTATACTTGTTTCATTAATAAAAAGGAGGGAAACTAATGTTATCTTCGAAAGAGCTGAAGCAACAAGCAAAAGACAGTTTAAAAGGACGCTGGGGACAAGCAGTATTATTAAATCTAATTCCTACATTGATTGCCATTGCTATTATTATAATTATTGCTATTCCGATTGCTTTATTATTAGCTAATTCTTATAGCGATCCTTCAACCACACAAGACATGGCAAACAATATGAGTAACGGCACATCTGGCGGTGGTGGAATCTTTTCTGGTGTTATTAGCGCTTTATTTATGAGTGGTATTTCATGGACTTATTTAGATATCTTGCGTGGGACGAAAACACAAATTGTACCTTTTAAAGATGCTTTTCGTGGTTTTAGCAAACTATTTATCGGTGGAGTGATTTTATTAGCCATTTTAATAGCCATCTTCACGAGTTTATGGGCACTATTACTTGTCATTCCTGGTATTATCAAGAGTTATTCTTACTCACAAAGCTACTTTATCTACTATGATGTTGTAACGGAAACAGGAGAAAAACCAAAAGTTTTAGATACCATTACTGCTAGCCGTAAATTAATGAACGGTTACAAAGGTAAACTATTCTGGTTAGATCTTTCTTTTATCGGTTGGCATCTTCTTGCCTTATTAACAGCTGGCATCGGCTATTTATGGTTAAACCCTTATATTACTGCGACAAAAGCAGCCTTTTATGAACAATTACCAAAAAATTAAATAATAAAAAATGAAGCTGAGATAAACACCCATGTGGACTATGATCCTCATGGGTGTTTGTGCCATGCTCATTTTTTATCTGCTAAACTATTAATTAACTAATTGCTTGACTGAATCTACCAAAATATTCCCTGTATAGGCATCAACATTGACGTTCCTTTCCCGCCCCATTTCTTTGACCATCACTACCCAGTAGGTTCTATCTTCATTTTTCTCCAGACTCCACTTAGCAACTTGTCCTTTATTTATATACTTTTCAACAATTTTAGTAATTTCTGATAAATCTTTTAAATTTTTGATATTGTTGCTTTCTTCGGATCGCTCGATAATCGCTTGTTTGTTGTTCTTTAGATTTCCGATCTGCTTTTTTTTTACGTTAGTAGTTTTAGTAGAAATTTCTAAATTATACTCTTTTTTTTCATCTTTGCCGGAGATTTTATAGTAATAGGGGCCAAATTTTTTATCGACTTCAATTGATGTGATCACTTTACTTGGATAATGTGCTTGATAAGTTTTAAGTGCTTCTTTTAGTGATACATTAAATTGCTCGCATTTCTTAGCTGATTCGCTAGGAGTAGACAAATCAGTTGTACGGACAATATTCAATTCTTCCTTGTAAGTTTCATTAGGTACATAAAAAGCGAACATCACCAGTATTCCTAAAAAGAAACTACTTAAGACAACAAAACACCACATAACTAACTTCATTTTTTTACTCCTTTGTGATTGATTTGTTAAGTGATATACATTTTGAGCTGAAAATCCCTTTTATAGGAGTTTGAGGCTGGCACAATTAACTTGTTCCAGCCTCATTGAGAGAGTATAAGAGATAAAGCAGATAATATATATCCCTATGTGTTTATTCTACCTATTTTTCCAAAACTATTTTCTTTATTTTTTTCTGATTTAATGATAAATAAAGAAAAAAACATATTAGAAAAGCTCCCCCAGTGCTTTTCTAATATGTTGTTGCTTTTAATTGTACAATTAAATCGCTCCATCAGATTACTTTAGAATTCTGTATCACTAACTTCTAAAGTCACTTTGACATTTCCACGTAACGCTTTAGAATAAGGACAAACCTTATCTGCTTCTTCGACAAATTTCAGTGCTTCGTCTTTTGACATCCCCTCAATAAAAATTGATAAGATAACTTCTATTGTAAAATTTGCGTCTCCATGATTTAATAAGGAAACATTTGCCTTTACCGAGCTAGGTTGATTGATGTTTTTTCTAGACAAAACTAATTCTAAGGCACCATTGAAACACGCACTATACGCTGCTGCAAAAAGTTCTTCTGGGTTTGTTGCTTCTATATTTTGTGAACCAGGTGCTGCCACGTCATATAAAAATTTCTTCTCTGATGAATAGATTTTACCATTACGGCCACCTGTGTTAATCGTTGCTACTTCATAAATTTTGCTCATAGTTTTCACTCTCCAAAAATGATTGTAAATACAATGGCTGATAGCCAAGCAATCAGTATCGGCATAAAAGTTTGTATATAGGCATGTTTCATTTTTGTTTTAGGAATAGTATGATTTGCTTATAGCAAAAGCCACTCGTATTTACCCTTTTACTATAAAGCATTATTTACTGTCATTTTTCTTAAAAAATTCGGTTTCTTCATGATTTAACAGAATTATCAATAAAGCTCGTTCTCAGACTTTAGACAAACACGATTACTTCTTTTCTTTCAGTTCCTTCCAACTATTTAAAATAGGATTATAGCCTGACAATGTCGTGAGCCCAAAATAAATCGGCACTGCTAAAGACACCTGTATAAGATTGGTCACGAACGTTGGAGACATGTCCTTTGTTACCATTCTAGTTACCAGCCACATAATGATGGCAGAGCTGAAAATGATCCATATTTTTCTTTTTTTAAATCGAAAAGTTGTTTGTTTTAAAAATGACTTGGTCCGAACCATTGTGACAAAAATTTCTGCTAAAATATTTGAAAAAATAACACCAAAAAAACCAATTAATGGGAGCAAAATGATGTTACATAAAATATTTATAACGGCACCAATTAAAACAGACTTATTATAAGTCTTTACTTTACCAATTGGAATTAAGTATTGTCTGGAGATCGACATGCCCAAAGGAATCACTACAATTAAAATTGAAAAGAGCGGAATTACTTTATTAATAAATAAGAACTCTTTACCAAAAAACCAAGGAACTAATTTATCATAAACAATCAGCATACCAAACATAGCCGGAACGCTAAAGTACAATTGTAAATGAAGGGTTTTATCGATGATATTGACCATCTTCTTTACATTTCCTTTGGCGTATAATCCACTCATATGAGGCAGTAAAACCATATCTACGGTCGTAATGATCGTGATAAATACCGTGTTAATCGTCAGAGAGTTGGTATAATAGCCGACAGCTGTGCTGCCAATAAAAATACCTAGTAAAGTCTTATTTAAATTTGTATACAAAAGGATGGCAACTTGGGGAATAAAAAATTCAAAAGAACCATGTATATGCCTAAAACTATCTACTAAAAGCACTTTTCTAAAATTGATGTGTTTACGAATAAATAACCACGTAAACAATTGAGAGAAAAATGCCCCTAAAGATTGCAATAAAACATATAAAGTTGTATCAGAAGAATCTTTGATAAAACAAATAATGAAAATAAATGTGATAAATTGGATAGCCAGATTAATCATGCTCGTTTTTCTAAAATCTTCAATTCCCATAAAAAACCACGAGATATCAAACATAACAGCTAGAATAGTCAAACTTTGAATATAGAAATAACTACTATTTCCTAAAAAAGAAATAACTAGAAAATAAACGAGCAAAGTTATGGTTGTTAAAATTGCTTTTAGCAAACAGATTTCCCAAAATACTTTTGAAATATTTTCTTTACGATTATATGCTAACGCAATTTCACGATTGCCATACATAGTAATACCTAAACTAGCAACTAGCACAAAATACTGAGCAATTGAATTTGTATAATTAAAAATACCTAATCCGCTAGGCCCCAATGCTTTTGAAACGATTGGCACCGTAATAATTGGCATCATAATTTTCGTCAGTTGAAAAAGAGATTGATACCAAAAATTTTTGAGTACATGTTTCAATTTAGTTAGTCCCTTCCGAATATATCTCGCGTATATACCTTCTCTTTTACCTCACTTAACTGAGCATCAAACCGATTAGCCAGAATGATATCCGAGCATTTTTTAAATTCGTCAAACTCGTTGATAACTTCAAAAGAGGAAAAATGTTTCTCTTTTACTGTTGGTTCGTAAATAATGACTGATAAGCCTTTTTCTTTCAGATGTTTCATCACACTTAAAACTGATGAGTACCTAAAATTATCTGATCCTGCCTTCATAGCTAGCCGGTAAATACCTACTACTTTAGGATTTTTCGCCATAATTTGGTTAGCAATAAACGCTTTTCGTGTATCGTTGGATTGAACGATTGCTTGAATCAGCTCACTTGGCACATGATGATAATTGGCTGCTAATTGTTTGGTGTCCTTTGGCAAACAATACCCACCATAACCAAAAGAAGGGTTATTATAATAGGAACCAATACGAGGATCCATTGATATGCCCGAAACAATTTGTTCAGTATTTAAACCATGGATCTCAGCATACGTATCAAGTTCATTAAAATAAGCGATTCTTAAAGCCAAATACGTATTAGAAAACAATTTGATTGCTTCTGCTTCCATTGATCCAGTCAGAATAATCGGAATATCTTTTTTTCTCGCATTATTTTTAAATAACATAGCAATTGTTTTTCCTCTTGGGGTATTTTCACCTACCACGATCCGAGAAGGGTATAAATTATCGTACAAGGCTTTTCCTTCACGCAAAAATTCTGGTGAAAAAATGAAATTCTTGGTGTGGTAACGTGCTTCTAAATACTTAATATAACCTAGTGGAATAGTTGATTTAATAATAAATACCGCATCATGGCGTAATTTCTGAACTTTTTCAATCACTTCTTCTATCGTAGAGGTATCAAAGAGATTTTTTTGTTCATCATAATCGGTTGGTGTGGCGATGAAAATATAGTCACCAAACAATGCGGCTGTTTTAAAATCTTGCGTAAAGGTTATATGCAATGTTTCATCTGATAAAAATGCTTGGACCTCTTTGTCTTCAATCGGTGAATGTTTTTGGACTAATTCTTCTATTTTTTCCTTGTCAATATCATAAGCGACCACTTCGTTATTTTGAGCAAGCAACAAAGCATTGGCTAATCCGACGTAGCCCATGCCAAAAACGGATATTTTCATTTCTTACACCTTACTTATTTTTTATTTTTCGCTTGTTGTAAAATTTTTTGTATTTTTTTATTGTTTCCCCACACTGCTTTAGAGTCGTATTTCCTATCAGGATAGGCACCATAGACTAGATGAATATCCAGATGATTCTCCGAAATAAAAGCTTCCACACGTTCTTTTAATTTAACAGGATAACCAGAACAAATATTAATGATTCCTGTCACCTCATCTTGTTCCACCGTTGCTGCCACTTGGAAACAAAACTCCTCATAGTCTAGAAAATCGTATTGATTCTCCCCCATCGTAAACGGAAAGTCTTGTTCCTTATTCTTCGCTTTTTCTAAAATTTTCGAAAAAATTGAACTGCCTCCCGGTTGATTGGACACGATATAATACGCACGCAACCATTGAAACTTTTTATTTGTTTCTTTTGCCATAAAAGCGCTGAAGTTTCTTAAAGAATCTTTGGCAATCCCATAATAACTCATTGGGTGAGTGCTTGTTGTTTCATCAATGCAACCTTCATAAAATCCCACTTCATGCATAGAACCCATCACTGCTATTTTGTCGATGCTTGATAAGAAAAATTTTTTTAAAAACAGCGCATGATCCGATAAATTTCTAATATGACTTTCGGCATTATGAATAAAACCATCTTGCCATGCCAGGTGAACTAAAACATCTGGCTCACCAAAATAATGATACGGATCTTCTATACTAAAAAGATTTTCTTGATAGATAATGGCTTGCTTATTTATTCGATCTGTCCTTACATCCGTTGCTACTACCTCATTCCCATCTTTAAGCAATTGATTGACAATGCCTGTTCCTAAATAACCGTTCGCTCCAGTAACTAGTATCTTCATTGTTCCTCACTCCTAAACTCTAAAATATTGGCTACTATTTTTTCCCATGAAAAAAGGGTAAGTAATACTTGATCATCCACTGGCGAATGTTTTTTTTCTAAAAAATGAAGCATTTCTTTGATGGATATCGCTGAATCATCATCGTTAACTTGATAAATATTCTGTTTTATTTCCTCAAAAAAAGGCGTTTGCCCTGAAGTGATCACCGGTATTCCTTGATAAAGTGCTTCTGATACTTTAATAGCGGTCTCGATAGTTGCTCCTCGAAGATTCAACTTTAATGTTCCTGCCGCAATTGAAGCTTCTTTATAAATTCCTTCTAATTCCTGATGGTCTTTATATCCATGAAAAATGACATACTTTTCTAATTGATAAGTAGCAACTAACGTTTTTAATGTACTGATTGCAGGACCGCTACCAACGATATCGAAAAAGACTTCCGGATCAGACTTACACTTTGTTTGCTTATACACATTTAAGCCTTCAACCAAACGATCTAATCCATGATAAGGATAGAAATTTCCTACTGCGATTATGCGATAAGCTTGCTGTTTCCTTTTTTTATTGTAGAAATTGACCTTTAAATTTTCGGGATCTACGCCATTATAAAAAGGAATCCTCTTTATTTTTCTTTTCCCTGATTTATTGGCTTCGATGACTGCAATTTTGTCGCATTGCTTTTCATATAACTGGTCTCCTAAATAATTCCATACCAGACTTAGACTACCTTTTAACTTATTTGGTGACACATTGAATTGTTCTTTATAATACGGATAAGTTGGGATCTCTAAAACGGTTTGAATTTCTTTTTCTTTGGCAATACTTAACAACTGATTCATTGTTTTGGTGTAGTATTGGTTTCGAAAATATAAAATTGTCCATTTTTTTGTGCGTAATAACTCTTTAGTCACTTCCTGTATGGCTTTTACCTTTTGGCGATGATTCGTGGACGTTGTCTCTTTTAATTTATTATCAGTCACCACTTGTTTGTCATGAAATTCCCGCACACGTATTTCTTGATTGGAATAATAAAGCAGCCAACATTGGTTCTTATGCCTACTCATATATTTTGCTTGGGAACAAACTTTTTTAAAGATTCCTCCATTTTCTTCTGCTGAAATACCACTCAAAAATAAGATATTCACTTTATTCTGTCCTTTCTTATAAAAGTTCGTTATGATAAAATAACGGGTTAAAAATTCTCTCTGGTATCGAAATGGAAAAATAAGAGACGTAGAACCATGCCACCAAATGAAGGATTAGCAGACCTAATAACACAAGTTGGTAATAGGTTATTTTTTTGTATTTATAACTTGCATTAATGACAGAGATATAAATTAACGGCAATATTCCACGAGCTAAACGATAAAATTCAACCGAATACCAAAGCAAAGGAATAAACATCAATAAAAGAACAGAAGCATAAAATACATATTGTGAGAACCATTGGTTTTTTTGACTTATCCTGTTTTTTGGAAACGCTACGCTTGCCCAATAAGCTAAGAGCACATTTAACAAAAAGAGCAAAATAACTTGTAAAGAGCCATTGGTAATTTTTTCAGTATATTGCTGGATTCTCCCAGAATTTGTAGAGAATTCTTCGATTAAATAGTTTAAATATGGAAGCATACCATTATAAATAACGTATATCAATTCTAAAATAGCTGCTCCGATAATCGTTATTTGGATGAAAAATTTTTTGTTTTTTGAAGACAATAGCAAAAATGGCAAATAAAACAGACTAATTGTATGAAATAGACTTGCTACAACGATTCCTACAAAATACTTTAGTCTTTTATTTTCTAATAGATACGGAAATGAATAGACCACTATGGCAATAGCTAATAAATTCCTTAATTGAATCGCATCAATAAAAAATAAAAATAGCGTGTAGATAATCACAAATAAATGATTATTTACACAATATTTTTTGACAGTTGCCCCAATCAAAAAGGCTGATAAGAAAAATACGAGTCCTCGCATACCAAAAAGTCCAAGCTGGAGTTGCCGACAAAATTGAACAAAATAATAAAAACCAAATTCGGTTGCTTTATATTTGATTCGAGCGTCGTCAAAATAGGTCGCTTTATAATAGACCATATCAGTATTTTCAGTACCGCCTGCAAAAATTAATCCTAAAATCACTACACTTAGTAAAAGCACTAACTTATTGTTTTTATTTCTGAAAACCTCAAAGAGATTGATGATGATTACTGCTAAATAAAGTGTGAGGATCATTAAGAAGTCACCCTATTCAATACTTTTTTTACGAAAGCTGTACCATAAATTAACTGATTTAATGTACGGTATCTTTGTTTTTTCATCAGCACACTTGTCAGATAGAAGTAATGTCGATAAAAACTAGATGACTCCATGATTCTAGCCTTTTGCTGTGGATCTTTAGACAATACCTGATGGATCGCTTGCAACATTTCTTTTTGATGGTTTGTTTTCATTCCAAACTGTGTATATACATTTAATCCATGCCTTAAAAAATAGGTGTAGCTATATTTTTTATAATAAAAATAGGCTTCCTCTTCCCATTCAAGATGGCGGATTGTATCAATAAACCTTATAAAATCTTCTATTGCTAACGGGTTGTTTTTAAGCGAAGTACTGGTCAGCTCCCGCTGATTGTACATGTAGACTATTTCTGGAATCAGTTGAATCGACTGACACCGTGAAACATAGTTAAAGTTAAACAAAGTATCTTCTTGCCCATAGCGAAATCTTTCGTCAAATGTCAATTGGTAGTCATCAATGATTTTTTTACGATACAAACAGTTCCATAAATGAAAAAAAGTCATTTGATGATCCAAATTGAACAATGCGTACGTAATCTCTTTTTGATTGCTTAACAATTTTTCATCATAAATATAATTCACATTAGATAGAACCATGTGCTTTTTATTAATCAATTGCATTTTTTTACTGCCTACCACCAGATCTGCTTGCCCGATTCGATTGACCAAATGAACATATATCTTGTCGTCAATCTGATCATCCTGATCAATAAAACTAACAAACTCACCTGTTGCATAGGTTAAGCCAGTATTACGTGCCGCACAGATTCCACCATTTTCTTGGTGTATCAATAAAACTCGATCGTCTTGTTCGTAAAATTTTTGACAAATTTGGTAGCTGTTGTCCTGAGAGCCGTCATCAACAAGTATCAATTCAATATTTTTATAAGGCTGGTTCAATAAGGACTGAATGGTATTTTCTAAATAAGCAGCCCCATTGTAAATAGGAACAATCACGCTAATTTTCTCCAAAGTCTCTACCCCTTTCCACTAAAAATTTGATCCAGCCAGTTTGTTAACTGGTATTTTTCATAAAGCTGTTCATTTAGTTCTTGATAGTCCGATTCAATGAACTGTTGAGGAATGCTAGGCTTTTGTCTATCCACTACACAAATATTATTGGGATGATAAAAATCATACTTTTTCACTTCAGGATTTGTGGTGATCAATTTCCTTTTCATCCCATGTGTTTCAATAGTACGCATCGTTAATCCTGATTGATTGGCTAATTCAAGATCCAAAATGATTTTACTGTTATCGGCTATTTCACTTACTGTTGTCTGTGGAAGTTGCTTATAGATAAATTCATTTTTCTTAGCTGTGGCAAGCGTCTTTGTTCCATATTTGTAATAATAAAAATGCCATATTGATGGAAGATACAGTTTAAAACAATAGTCATATTGCTTTTGTTCACAAAGTTCTTTCACTTGAGTAACAAATGAATAACGCATGCTGTGCCCAAAACCAACAAATGAAAACAGATAAGGTTGCTCTCTTTTCTTTTTTTCGCCAGAGTCAATATAAAATAATGGTAAAAAATTTAATTCTACGTAGGATTCACAATCTTTTACATCAAAGCTATACAAATAATCAAAGTAATCAAAATAGCTGGTGACTTGGGAAAAAGTAGCAATTGAATCCCATAAATAAGCAGTCTTAGGAATATCTCCAACTATTTTTGTCAAATTCATTACGAATTTTTCAGGAAATAATACTGGATTGATCACAAATAAATAATCATAATTTACTTTTGCAACATTTGACAAAATCTGCTTTAAATAGCTCTCTCTTAGGACATTCACTTTCGTCGAAATTTTCATTTTCAAATGAGAGTCAGAGGGAATCGCATTGTAGTAGTCTACTTTTGCGCCTTTTCTTTCTAATTCTTTCGTAATTAGTTCTGGATAATCATAGAATTTCCAAGCAATGAACAGTATTCTTTTATTTTTTAAATTTTGCTTCATATGATGCCTTCTTTCAATCTGCTCCATGATAATATTTTGTGATTTCTTGGATCATTTGTTTTAATGAATATTTTTCTTGATACAGTTTGATGATTTTTTTTCTATCACAAGTCTTTTCATTATTAAGTATTTCTTGAGCAAATCGTTGGGGATCTTTCGTATCTAATAAGCACCCACCATTTGTATTGGTAATAATATCTTCCACACCAGTCACCTTCCTACCGATGATTGGTACTCCTGCTCGAATCGCTTCGATCAAAGAATAGGGCAAACCTTCATACCTCGAAGTCATTAAATATTTGTCGTAACCTGCAACAATTCGTTCACTATCTGTTCTTTCTCCTAATAGATGAACATTTTTTGTGAGGTTATTTTTGATTAAAAATGTTTTTATTTCTTCAAAAAGCGGTCCGTCCCCCGCCCAGACAAAATGATAATTTTTATTTTGTTGGATAACTGCTTTAGCGATTTCCATGAATAGAAAAGGATCTTTTTGAAAGGACAATCGTGCATTATTGCCGATTAAGATGGCTGATTCTGTTAATCCTAAAGACTCTTTGACTTCTTTTTTAGAAGGCGTTGTGATCTCAGGTAACCCATTATGAATCACTGCAAATTTAGTTGGACGATCCAAATTTAAATTTATTCCTGCTGCTCGCTCTTCTTCAGATACATTAAATGTTTTGCTTGTTGCATATCTACTTAATAATCGTTCAATCCAAATAAAACTGTTTTTTTTAGGCTGTTTAAATTCTGGTGATAAAAAAGAGTAGGCATGTGGGGTGTAAAATATTTGATTGATGTGATTCCTTTTGGCAGCTATTCGTCCCAGAGCACCTGCTTTAGAACTGTGGCAATGAACAATGTCCGGTTGAATTTTTTTGATTTGCTGACTTAAAAACTGATAAGTAGCGACATCATTTTTTAAGTGAATGTCTCTGGTGAATGCTGGACAGGGAATAATCCTAGCCAACTCCTGAAGATGCTCATAGTTATCAACAAAACAACGATCTTTTTTTTTTCGTTCCATGAATGAAGTAGATTTCAAACTCTTTTTTATCTAGATACTCGATCAATTGAACAACATGTTTCCTTAGTCCACCTTCCATTGATTCACTAATTAATAGAACTTTTTTTTTCATTTCTGCTTCAACACGCTCCTTCTGGATGCAAAATAACGAAAATGGTTCGATAAATAATCTTGCAATCAATAAAAAGGCTTCTCTTTTCGATATATTCTAAATCTAAAGACACCATTTCAGAAAAACCGACATTGCTACGCCCACTAATCTGCCATAATCCTGTACACCCTGGTTTAACTAATAATCTTTGCTCATCATATTTTGTATATTGAGCAACCTCCCTCAGTAATGGTGGGCGAGGTCCGACTAAACTCATGTCTCCTTTCAAAACATTCCACAGTTGGGGCAATTCATCTAAACTTGTTTTACGGATAAATTTCCCAAATTTTGTTACACGTGGATCTTCTTTTATCTTAAACATGGCGCCTTCTACTTCATTTTTATAGAGCAATGTTGGCAATTTTTTCTCTGCATCTACACACATTGAACGAAATTTGTAAATTTTAAATAATTGCTTATCTTTTCCCACTCGTTCTTGTGAAAAAAAGATCGGCTGTCCTGGTTCCTCAAAGTAGATTCTAAAAGCGACCCAAAGTAAAAGCGGTGATAAAACGATAAGCCCAATGAAACTAAGAACAATATCGATGATTCTTTTAGTTATTTCATACCACTTTTTTCGCTTTAACTTCACTCGATAAAATGGCATGCTCGTACTAAAGTCTTTTGGTAATCTTTTTGTTACTTCCATATTTTCGCTCATCGCATGGCCACCTTTCTTCCTCAAATGGGTTTATTTAACCAAATAAATTAAACAAGTTATTTTTCACTTTTTGATAAGCTTGTCGTTCAATTTTATTTCCAGATAGAATATCCCTAGGCATCTTTTTTAATCTGAATACTTTTTCTTCGCCAAATTCTTTTTGAATCATGAAATAAGCTTCTTCTAAATAGAAATTTCTTTTTTCTAAGCTATGCGCATCTGAAGCAATCATTTGAATTAAGTTTGCTTGGAGCATTTTTTTTTGCTGTCTTTTGTATTTTCCGTCCAAATAACCCTACAATGCTCGGCGCTGTTCCTTGCGTGATGACACCCATTTCTAAAAACGGCAACAGTTTATTCGGATCATTGATAAACACCGTGTTTCTTTCAGGATGGACAATAATTGGTGTATAGCCTTGGGATACTAATTTAAAAAGAAGCTTTTCCGCATAAAGAGGAACATCAGTTGTTGGGAATTCAATCAAGAGAAAATTATTTCTTTTACCAAAACAAACAATTTCTTTCTTTTCAATTTCCTGGAGCAACGTACCCGTTAAACGATTTTCTTGTCCAACAAGTAATTTTAAGTCAATATTTCTTTTATCTAATTCGGACTGTAATGTTAAAACTTCTTTTTTAATTACCTCAGCTGGGTTAACAAAGCGTCCATTATTATGATGAGGTGTACACATCAAATGGGTAATCCCTTGACTTCGAGCTTTAGTGGCCATTTCAAGGCTTTGTTCTAAATTTTTGGGACCATCATCGATGCCAGGTAAAATATGACAATGTAAATCAATCATTACTTTCCCCTACCTTTATAAATAACGATCGCTCTTTTTCTTTCACTGAACACATATAAGATGCTTGCTATTCCTACAGAAATTAATCCGGTATAAATAAATGTCAGATCAAACGAAACTAGATACTGCCTTACAAAGCGATAAACACTTTCCGTTAAAATACCGATTCGTTCAATCACGCCACTAAAATAAAGCCATGTAGGAAATAGTAGAAACGTGGCACCGGTTCCTAAAAAGACATAAGCGGCAAAACGAAATTTTCTGTGTGTCCAATCAATTGTCTGGAGCAACAAAAAGAACAAGAGAATAAAAACCACGCTACTGCCGATGAGTAATCGATTCAAAACTGGCTTAAATTGCAAGACTTTGTTCACATAATTGACTAAATAGGGTATTTCTATCAAATTTTTGCTGGCAATGACGGAAGAATCAGCGATTTTATCGATAACTTGAGGATTACTCTGATCGATAGGAATATTTTTTTCTTGAATATAGTGATTTAAACGCTGATGGATTTTCTCTTTGATCTCTAGCTGTCCTTCTAAAGAAAAATTTTTCTTCCTATAAAGATTTTTGACATACTTTCCGATATTTTTTTCGACCCATTTAAAAGGAACAATATCAGCTAACTGATCAGCTGGAACATTACTCCCCCGACCAATATCTTGGATTTTTTCATTGATTTCTTGCTGAACAAGTTTGATATATTGAGGATCCTCCATTTGCCGACTCATAAAATTAGGGTTTACTAAGGTTATCCTGATACAACCAAGTGCCAACAAAACAAAACACGAAACGGAACATACATACGTTAAAAACAATCGTGCTGTCTTTTTTCCTAAACCTTTTCTCATGACCAAAATCCTTTATTTATTTATTTTCATTGATTTGGGGACCAGCATTTAATTTTGCTGTTACAAATAGTCGCTGATCAGTTAAGCCAATACTATCAATGGGATAACAGGTATAAAGTATGAGTTCAGATGTCTTTCTCTGACGAATTTCACGCATAATTTGTGCATCCTGCTTATTCGCTACTCTCGTTTCCTCAACTACATACTGATAACGTCCATAATTCGTTTGAACAGTTATTTTATCTTGCGGTTTGATATTAATTAATTTGCCGAATGAATCACTGTTATGACCGCCAATTAAGGTTGTTCCTAGCTCCCCTGGAAAAACAGAGCCCATGTATTGGCCTGCCCCATTTCTTAAAATGGTTGCCGAATCGCCAAAATACAATGAAGTCTTTAATTGAATCGTCGGGACATTAATCTCACCGTATAATTGTCCATAGCGAGGAAATTGAATCTTACTAGAAGCAAGTTCATTTCCGGTCTCAGAAACCAGTTGTTTCATCGGAATGGGTTCAATATTTTCTTTAAACGTAGGCGCTTTTGCTAACAACAATGTTTGAATGGAGGAGGTCACAAAATGGATCACTGGTTGACCAATCACATAAATCAACGAATAATTGAGTATTAAAAAGGCTAAAGCGATCAAACAACTACTGATCATTCTTTTTAATCGGCCTTTTTTTCGTTTTTTACTCACCTCGACGTGCCACCCAATATGCGCCACCTGCAAACATCAACACGGCAACAATCGCTACATAACTTGATGTATAATCAGCTCCTGTTTGTTTCACTTCTTCTTCCGTTGTATAAATCAGAGTTCCTGAAGCATCAACAACTGACACACCATCACGATAAAAAGTCACTCTTAAATTTAGAATTTCACCAATTTTTAAAACAATGTCTTTTAATTGTTCAATGACCGGACGTGGCAATGCTTTAATTAAGTTTTTTAAAGTATGAATCGATTGAACATCCACATTTTGAGAATTATCTAAGATTAATTGACGTGCTTCTCTTAAGTAGTTGGCTACTTTCAACGCATTTTCATCTGTTACTTGGTGTACTTTCAAATAATTTTCTGCTTTTGTTATATCTGTCTGATCAAAGTCATATTTTTTCCCTTTCACAGTGACGCAAGTATATAGTTCTGTTAAAATATCTCTTTCTGCTTTTGTAATCGCCCCTTGTGTTTCAGCATGAACCACCGTAGGCAATAGCAAACAGACTATTGAAACCAAGGTAACCCAAATCCCTTTAAATTTTTTCATGTTATCTCCGCCTTTCATTGATAAATCCTTTAACTAGGGTTGCTATGTCTTTTATTCTACGAATCCAAATTCTTTATTTTTTTTGTTTTTTTAGTTCTAAAAACGTTTACTTAAAAAAATAAAAAAATTCTTATTTTTATTCCATAAAAATAACTACAGAAAGTCCTTTTAAAAAGAATTTTCTGTAGTTATTTTTTAAATACATTTATTTATATGCTGTCCGATTTTATGAACCATAGTAATAATATCCTTGGTTCTCATCTTCTTTAGAAGCGTTATAAACCACACCTAAAACATTCGCATTCACTAACTCAAGTAAATGTTTTGCTGTCTGGAAATTGGTTTTCTTCGTTAGCTTTTCACTGACTACCATGACCGTTGCATCCACTTTCGAAGCTAATATTTGCGCATCTGTCACAGCAGTCAATGGTGGTGTATCAAATAAAATGATGTCATAACTGATTTTCAATTCATTGATCACCTCTTCTAAGCGTTTTGATCCCAACAATTCTGCTGGATTAGGTGGCTTAGGCCCACTTGTCATAACAAAGAGATTTTTTTCTAAACTTTCTTGGATACATTCTTCTGCGTGAATATTCGTACCTAATAATGTACTTAGACCGACTTGTTTTTCTAAAGAAAAGATTTTATCTAATGTCGGCTTACGCATATCAGCATCGATAATTAACACCTTTTGTCCAAAATTTGCATAAACGACTGCTAGATTTGCTGTGGTGGTTGATTTTCCTTCACCAACACCAGGTGAAGTGACAACTAATGTGTGTAATTTTTCCCCGTAAGGAAAACTGTATTGGATATTGGTACGAATCGTCCGATAGCGTTCTGTAATTGGCGAAGTTTTATCACTAATTGTAATTAAGTTTTTTCTGATACTCGCATTTCTTGCTCTTCTTGTTTTTCTCATTTCTGACACCCTTATTTTCTTCGGTTTGTTTTCTTCTCTTTAGCATCCATATAGGGAATACTCCCTAAAACGACCGTCTCAAACTCATTTTTGATCGTCTCACTGTCACTAATGGTGCGGTCCATAAACTCTAAAATCAATAGCAACATCAAACCAATAAACAACCCAATAATAAGACCTTTTGCTAAAACTATTTTTTTATGAGGTTCTGTTGGTGTATCACTGAGTGTCGCTTTAGAAATAATAGAAATACGATCCACATTCAGCAATTTTTTTGCGTTTTTCTGGAATTTTTCAGCAGTTATATTGGCAATGTATTGCGCTAATTTAGGATCCGGATCGGTCGCAACAATCGAAAACATCTGAGAATTTTCCTTTTGTTTAATACTTATAAGGTTCCGCAGTTGTGCAACCGAAAGATGAACACCAAAATTTTTCTGTAAGTCTTGTGAGACTTCATTCATGATTAAATCACCCGTAATAATATCTTTGTATGTCGTGATCATTTGTAAGTTGCTGTTCACATCATTGATATCGGTTGTTTCATTTTTAGGTAGAGTCACAATCAATTGTGCTTGTGACTCATATTTTGGAATTAAAACAAATGCGATTAAACACATTGATACTACTAATCCCAATAAAGCTGAAATGACAATAACAAATTTTCTCTTTTTTATGATACGCCAAAATTTTTCTATGTTTACTGTTTGCTCCATCCTTATCTCTGATTCTCCCTAAAATAAAATTATTAAAAAGGTAACACTGTCTAATCATTTGTATTAGCTTTTTGTTGAAAACTTGCAGACCAGCTTCCATGGATTTATCCTGTTTTTTACTCAGTCTCTCCATATGCTATGTCATTCATAAACAGCATTTTTTAATCTACCTTGCTGAAATTATTTTTTTCAATATCGATCACATATTTGATTACGGTATATTTATTGAATGAATCAGGTTTTTCAAAGGACAAAATCAAATCAAAATCTGATTCTTTTCCTTCATAACTGTACTTCCCATAAATTTCTTTTACATTCTTATATTCTTTATCTTTTTCTTTTACTGTTTTTAAATCAGCTGTTGATAAAGTTTCTTTGATAAATTTTAATTTCGTTTGTTCAAATTTATTGCGTTGAGCAATGGTTTTTTCCGCAATTTTTGTTAATTGTTTTAACTGCATCTCTTGCTTATCGGCCCAAGTGACTTCACTACTTGTTTGAGTAGGTTTATTCGTCGATTCAGTTGTTGGCTTACTCGTTGATTTTCCTGCCGAACATCCTGCCAAAGCCAAAATCATCATACTTAGTAACATTATTTTTTTCATCTGTTCATCTCTCCTTATACATCTTCCTTATGTTTGACAATTTCATTAATAAATAAAAAATTACTTAGCTCTAATTAGTATAGTATTTTTCAACATAATACTTTCCTGTTTTTTTTTATAGAACCAAGCGCAAAAAAAATAATAAAAAAAATCTAAATAAAAATTATTTATAGAATAACTATGGTTGTCTTTATCTACGTTTTGAATAACCAAATAAAGGGTTTCTCACTGCATGCGAAATAACTTTTGTAAGATAAAGATAGCTAGACCTTGTTTAGGAGAAGTTATAATGATTGAAGACTATATAGAAAAAGATATTATTAGAAAAGTAAAATTAGTTGAATTTTTATTTGAGTTAAAGGAGCTTAATGTCAGTGAAGCAGCAGAAAGGTTGGGGGTGACGTTTAATACCATCAAAGCTGATTTTCAAAAATTAGTGATTCGGTTAGAAGAAGATATCGACTATTATAAAATGACAAGTAGCCATCTTTTGATTTTCTTCAAACCCAATATTCGGCGGTATGATTTAATCAAACAAATCTATCAAGATTCTAATTTTTTAAGAGTTTGTTCTCGTTATATTATGGGAGAAAATGATTACTTGACACTTGTAGATGAAGAATTTTTATCAGTCACGAAAGTATTCAAAATAAAAAAAGATGTGGAAAATTATTTTTCAGAGGCACTGTCGCCACTTACAGAAATCCCAGAAAACTCCCATGAACTACAACAACGTTTCTTGATCCTTTCGATTTGGATGCGTTGTGATTATTTAGATACACAAATCGATGCTGAAATCATGACGAAGTCTGAAAAATACGCAGATAAAATACTCCATATTTTAGCAAATCGCTTAAATAAAACGCAATATACCTTCTTTAAATTAGCCATTTATCTTTCATTGTCCCGTCAAAAAAGTGATCCTGTATTCTTCCCTGAAGAGACGATGGCGATGTTAAGAAATGGCATTATTTTTAATATGTTCAGAGAGATATTTATCGAACATGACGAAGAACTTTCAGATGAAGAAATTGCTTATCTAACTATTATTTATCGGACACTTCCTTATAACTCCCCTAACTATTTTATGTTGGAGATTGATTACCATTATGTGAGAAATCGCCTGATAACAAAATTTAAAGAAATTGATTTACTCATTGAAATGTTCGAAAAAGAATTTAGCGTTCACTTATTCGGAAATATCTTATTTGAAGTTCCTCTATTTAACTTGTTATATACCTGCGCCTTAAATATTGGCAATTTTTTAGTCACAAAGCATATTTTCTTAAGTGATGAACAACGTTTAGTGTTAAATAGAGTCAAGCTTATTTTAAAAAAATGGACAGAAGAACTAGATACACCAATCAATAATATTCCTTACTTCCATCTACAAGAATTTTGTCAGTTGACTTTTTTTATCTTAACAAATGGCAATTTAAGTAAAACTGGGGTGGTGATTGTTGCAGAAAATGAAACTTCTCATATTGCTTTTCGAAATTCCTTAGAAAAAAGAATGTCCACTAGTGACCTATTAATTGATACAACGCTTTACTATTCACTAGATGATGTCCCTGAATACATTCGCAAATCAGATCAACTCATCATCTGTGAGCGCACACTTTTAAATAAAGAGAATTTTAATAACGAAAATATTTTTTCTATTTCCTTAAATTCCTTATCGACTGATATCAAAAAAATTGCGACTTGTATCATGAATTTGGACTGAACATTCCTCCTTAAATTTGAAAGAATTAGCAAACGAGTAACTTCTTCATTGTTTGCTAATTCTTTGCTTTTTTATTAAAAAAGAGGATGGATCATTTGAAAACATATCAGAAGCTTGGCAGTTAAAAACTTTATCATCAATATTACTTTTGCTTCCCACTCAGAACGAACAAACTGCCCTAGCGAAAGATTGCTTTCAAATCTCTATCTCTAGTGGCTGGAGGGGTGTATCCACCTCTTCTTCAATCATATAGCCTTGTTCTTTTAATACTTTCTTTGTCACGACATAATGTTTGACATCCGCTTCTACAATCACCACATTTGTTAAAATGTTTGTAACTGTTCCTACCACATATTCTTCAGATACGGCAGGTGCAGAAACCGTGATTCCAATTTCTAATTTCATAGTCATTTCTCCTAACTTTCTAAAAATTACTTACGGATATAATTATAAAAATCTGACCCTATATTTTTTTACAATTATTTTGGCAAAAAACTCCTTCTAATTCACTAAAAAAGGAAGAATAATTAACTAAAAGCTAAGGATACTTATAAAACTGACCTCAAGATTTAGCCATTACAGGAAGACGAAAGATCGTACTAAAAGCAAGGATCCTTAAATAGTATATTACCAAACGATTTATTTTCTTTTTTCTATCTATTGAACCAAATACGTCTTTTTTTATTAATTAAATCAAGTCAGCAACTCTTCTTTTATTTTTGAAAACCTCTTTTAATGTAACGATATTTACTTATCATTTCTTTTACAATCCTCTCTAATATGGAATTTTTTTGCTAAGCTATTCAGCCATCCATTATTTTCACTTACTATAACAGCCACTAATGTATTTCCATTATTTTTTATATATAAAACAAATAAATTAAAAATAATAAATAAATAGAACCTATTTTTCCTTTTATTAACCGGACACTATTGAATGATAAAAAAATACTCAAAGTAATCATTAGTGATTACTCTGAGCATTCATTTTTTAAGATAAGCGCAAACTTATTTTACTGGCACTTCTACAGAAACCAATTGCTTGCCATCAAAACTTAAGCTTTCAATCGTGAAAGTTTTAGCTGATGCAGGAATTTTATTGCCGATATAAACTTCAAATTGATTGTCAGCTTTTAATTTGAATCCTGGTTTATATTCTTTACCAGCAACCGTTAATTTGAAGGAACGAATATCCCCTTTGTATGTGCCAGTTAAATATTCATTAGGAACCAATTCTGGTTGAGAAACAGTCACTGCTTGACTAACCAAAACATTTCCCGCTTTATCTATTCCTTCTAATTTTACTGATTTTGAAGCTGTAGTGATTTTATTACCGATATAGACTTCAAATTTATTGCCTTCAGTCATTTTAAAGCCTGGCATGCTTTCTTTACCATCGACGACTAATTTGAATTTTTTAATTGCTTCGCCTTTAAAAGTTCCAGTCATGTATTCATTACCACGAACAAATTCATCAATCGCTAAAGTTGGTGATACCACTGTTACTTCTTTTGTCACTAAAGCTTGCCCTGATTTGTCTAAGCCAATTAAAGTAAAGTTCTTTGTTCCTACTGGTACTTTGTTTCCAACATAGACTTCAAATTTATTGCCTTCAGTGATTTTGAATCCTGGGAAAGCTTCTTGACCATTGACTACTAATTTAAATTTCTTAATGGCGTTACCAGTAAAAGTACCTGTCACATATTCATTTCCCAAGATATATTCATCTGTTTGTAATTCAGGTGATTGAACCGTTACTTCTTGTGAAACAATTTCTTGACCATTTTTATCTAATCCCACGACTGTCACGGTATTTACGTTTGCAGGTACTTTATTCCCAACGTAAATCTCAAATTTATTGTCAGCAGTTAGTTTAAAGCCTGGCATGCTTTCTTTACCATTCACAATTAATTTGAATTTTTTAACACCTTGACCATCGATTGTTCCAGTCAAGTACTCATTGCCACGAGTGTATTCATCAAAGTTGAACTGAGGTCTTTCAATCGTAACATTTTGTTCTGCAATTGTTTTCCCTGTTTTATCTAAGGCTTCTAATTTTACCACTTTTGAGCTACCAGTAATTTTACTTCCGATATAGACTTCAAATTTTCCATTGGCTAATTTAAAGCCTGGTTCATATACTTTGCCATCAACAGTTAAGCGTAATTTCTTAATACTGTTGCCTTCATAAGAACCTGTCATATATTCACTACCTAATGTAAATTTATCGACAGACAATGAAGGAGCTTGGACTTGGACTGTTTGAGAAGCAACTTGAGTACCAGCTGGGTTAAAGGCTTTTAAAGTAAACTCTTTTGTTCCTTCAGGCACACGATTTCCTACATAAACTTCAAGTTTTCCGTTCACTAATTTAAAGCCTGGTTCATAGGTTTGGCCATTGACAATCAATTGGAATTTCTTGATGTTTCCAGTAATCGTACCAGTGACATATTCATCCCCAGAGACATAAGGGTTAAGCGTTAATTTTTGTTGATTTTTTGCTTCTAACGCTTCTTGGGCTTGTTGAATCTTCGCTAATAATGCTGTTTTTGTGTCGCCGTCTTTTAATGCTTCTACTTTGGCTTTCGCTGCATTGATTTGTTCTTGCGTATTCTCTGGTTTTGGTGTATCTCCATTAAATAAGGCATTCACAGCATCTGTTGCCGCTTGTACTTTTGCTGCTTCTTCTGCGTTAGTTGCATCTAATGCTTGTTGTGCAGTCGTGATTTTTGCTAGCAATGCTGTTTTTTCTGGACCATCCAATAGACCATTTACTTGATTTTTTGCTTGATTAATTTGTTCTTGAGTATTGGTTGGCTTCGGTGTTTCTCCATTGAATAAAGCATCTACTGCATTTTTTACGCCGTCATAACTTGAGGATTGTAAAATCCATTGGTTTTTCTCATTCATCTTGAAGGTATATGATTTACTTACGGTATTTGATAGTTGAACATTACCATTAACAGCTAATGGTGCTTCATTAGTTGTTATTATTAGAGAATCTCCAAAGACCGGACGATCACCGGAGTTGTTATCTAAGGAAGTGATTTTATCTTGGTAAGTTCCTCCTTTATATTCTTAATTAATTAAGTTTTTATACGTACCATACATTGGATGGGTGATTTGAATTTTTCCGATTGTTGCATTGCCTGGGACCGTTCCAGCAAACGTTCGTACATAAGTTGCGTCAGGATTTGAATCAATTTGCGCAACAACTTGACCTGTGGAAGACTTAAGTTGGATTTCTTGTAACATTGCTGCCATTGTGTTTAGTTGATTTTGTAATGCTTGTTTTTTCTGATTAATGATTGGATTACTACTTGGTAACGCAGTAATTCTTTGTTGAATTGAATCAAATACACTTTGCGTTGCTATTTAAGCCTCCCCTTCCACCTCGATAGTACAAAGAGTTTAGATCAATCTGTATTTGATCCGCTGTATTTGCCACTAAATCGCTTGCTGCTTGCAAATTTGGCTCAATGTAATCTGTCCAATAGCCAGAATCTTGTGGGACGATTTGTTGCAAACTATGTCTAATTAGGTCAATCCCCTGTTGCGTCACGCCATTTTGTAAAGAGCCATCTGTTTTAAATAACGCTGACATATAGCCATTGATTTCCTCCGCATGCTCTAACAAACTTTGAGGAGCATTGGATGAAGCACTAATCCCAATGGTACTACCAGCTACTTCTGGACCGTAGCCTGTCCAAGTTACCTTACAATTTGTTGTATCTGCATTGGCTGTAAATGTAATAGTAGTTGTATAGTTTCTAACAAATATAGTAGGAGTGTCCGTATCAACGTAAGAATTTTCGACTTTTACATCTTTTGCACTAACATTAAAATTAATTGGATCGTATGAACGTGTTGCATATGTTAAAACAACTTTATACTGAGCGCCTATGATTGTAGGCCATTTCACTGTATAGCCACTTTTAAAAGGGCCGTTGGTACTAGGAAAATTATTCCAGCTATATTGCAAAGCATCAGTTGTTTCTGTTGCTTTTGCTGTTTTGGTGTTTTCCTTTGCTGATGCAGAGGATGAAGAGGAAGTCCCTTCTGATCCTTCGTTCTTTGCAACTGAAGATTCTGTTGTGACTGTCGGTGTCTCTTTAGCAACTGATGAAGCAGTTTGCGCTGTCTTATTTGTTGTATCCGTTGTTTCTGTTTTTTCTTTGTCAATTGCTTCTTGCGCATAGGTTAATGAGGGACCTGCGACACTTGATAGAAGAATCAAACCAGCTGCTGAAGCAGATAATAATTGTTTTCTAACTTTTTTTGCTTTTGATAGATTTTTTTTCTTTCCCATTTTAATTAAAACCTCCTAATGAATTTCTTTAACAATAATTTTTATTGTTTAAAAAAATTATAGGTGATGGATAAAAAATTTTTTTCTTGTTTTTTTAAAACAACGATTGATTAAATAAAAAAAATAAAAAACAGCTGTAACTTTCCTTTCAAAGTTATTTTATTAATAAGGAAGCTTAATTTTATTTTGGCATTTTTTGTAGATAATCATCCCTCGAGGAACTTACCTATTTTCGTTAAAATCAACTAGCCTTCTTTTTTTTGAAATAGAAAAAAAAATAATTCTTCTCCCACATAATATGCTTAGTTCTCGAATAGCTATTCATATCAATAGGAGGAAGGAAGAAATACAATGAAAAAGAAAATGATCGTTACTTCGGCTACCGGAATCATGTTATTCTCAAATTTACTTGCGCCAAGTGTGCAAGTATTAGCCGCTCAAGAAAGTCAGTCACCTACCAATGCACAAGTGACTCCTAAAACCACTACCCAAAGTTTTACTTTAAAAGGATATTATGATCGACCTTTTGCTAAAATTGATGTTGCAAAAAGTAATTTCCGTTTACAAACCTATGCAATCCAGCCTCACTCAAGGTTTTATAGCCAAGTTTATGCAAGTATCAAAATCACACGTAGAAGACAGACAGTTTTCTCAAAAGATTTTGTTGGTGAAGAGTCTTTAAGCGCCACACAAAAAGACATTGTGCTAGAAGAGGGCGACATTGTGAAAATTACCCATCGTGAGGCAAACGATACTCGCTTTGTGGCTTCTGATAGCTCTTTGAAAGGTAATACTTCTGGTCATTATACTTATGTCGTCAAAAATGGACAGTTAAGCAATATCACTGAGCAATTGGCAGAAGCGACAAAAGCAGTCAATGATTTATATACTGGCGACACACCTAAACTAGGCATTACCCAAGCACAAGCAGATGCCGCTGCCGATAAATTAAACGCACTGCCTGATTATTTAACTGAAAAGGATGAACTATGGACGAAACTAGAAAAAGCCTATAACGCTGTCAGTGATCAAGCACAAGGTTTTACCTTAAAAGGTTACTATGATCGTGTATTTGCTCAAATCAGTGTAGCTAAAAATAATTTCCATTTGCAAACACTCGCATTACAGCCACATTCAAGGTTTTATAGTGAAGTTTACGCAAGTATCAAAATCACACGTGGCGATCAAACGATTTTTTCAAAAGACTTTGTAGGTGAACAACCGTTAGCTGCTGAACAAAAAGATATTCCTTTACAAAACGGTGATATGGTTACAATCACTCATCGTGAAGCAAATGATACTCGTTTTGCTGTGACTGACAAAACCTTAAAAAATGATACTTCCGGTCAGTACACCTATGTTGTAGAAAACGGAACGCTAAAATTAGACCCTGTGACCTTGCAAGTAAAGGAAGCATCAAAAGCGATTGATGCTTTATTTATCGGGAATACACCAAAACTGGGGGTTACCAAAGAACAAGCAGATGCTGTCGCTGACAAATTAAATGCCCTTCCTAATTTCCATCCAGAATTAGATAAATTATGGAACAAGCTAGAAAAAGTCTATAACGCTATCAGTGTTCAAGAACAAACACAAGGATTTATCTTAAAAGGTTACAATAATACAACCTTTGCTCAAATCAATGTCGTGAAAAATAGCCTACACTTACAAACACTTGCTGTACAACCACATTGGGGTTTTTATAGTGAAGTCTATGCTAGTTTACAAGTAAAACGGGGAGCACAAGTAGTTTATAAAAAAGACTTTATTGGCAACCAAACCTTGACTGCCGAACAAAAAGATATTTCTTTAAAAAATGGAGATATTGTCACAATCACTCATCGTGAAGCAAATGACACTCGTTTTGTTGTGACAAACCCAGCTTTGAAAGGCAACACTTCTGGTCATTATACCTATGTCGTGAAAAATGGACAGTTAGACAATTTAACTAGTCTAATTACTGAAGCTACCACTGCTGTAAACAACTTATTTAATGGAAACACACCAAAACCTGAAAATACGCAAGAACAATTAGACGCCGCTTTAGAAAAGATCCAAGCTTTACCTAGTGACTTATCAGAGCGTAGTGCTTTGCAGAAAAAATATGATCAAGCGTATCTTGCATTAAACACCTATAAAAAAATCATGTTTACTAGCCCTTACCCAGGAAACACCGCAGCTGCTGGTATCCGTATGGGAGAAGACCATGATCGTCAAGATTTAGGTATTCAATTAGCAAAAGGCGCAAAAATCACAATTAGACAAACCAACCCAAAATTCACAGCTCAAATGACTTTGCGTTTATTAACAAATAACTCAAAAACAGAATCATCCGTTAATTTTACGACGAATAACGTGACACTAACTGCCAAGGATTTAGCCGTGCCATTTGTTTACACACCTTATCATCAAGCAAATGGAGAAAAACCAAAATTGGAATTTTCTATTGAAGGACAAAAACTTCTATTGCCAGTATTTAGTAAAAATGCGGATGTGACGGCCTTCAAAGATACTTGGAATCAAACAAAAGGCTATGCACTAATTAAAGGAAAAAGATTCCAAACCTTCTTACCAGAACAAAACCGTAACCAAACATTAAAAGTTGATCTTAATCAACTAATTGATAAATATGATAACAATATTATTGGATTCTACAACGAATTAATTGGCTTATCCGACAATGATCCAAATCCATTAAATCGTGCTTCTGAGCGCAGATACTTCTACAAAGCAGATGCTTCAGGACCTGGTGCACTTTATTACGGAGGACTTTGGTCCGCTCAAACAAGTACTTCAGCAGATGCTTGGTTAGGTGATGGCTGGGGTGTTCTTCATGAAACTGGACATGGTTATCAAGGTAGCTTTATGAATAAAGGCATGGATGTCGGTGAAGTATGGAATAACTTATATGGTGTCATCTACAACTACAAACATATGGGGAAAGCCGCTGCGGATAAAAATTCTTGGCTTTATGATTATGGACACAAACAAACACTTGAAAACGCCTTAAGAAATATCATCAATAGCAATGATCCAAAATTTAATAGTCAAGATGTAAGGAAAAAATTAATTATTCTTTCAAATATCGTTGATAAAGCTGGAAATGAAGGTTTCAAAAACTTCTATACAAGTTATCGAAAATTTGCGAATGAGCCAGGATTTAATGCGAATAACTATCTATTACCAGATTTAATTACTACAGAAATGGGAGCACCGAAGAAAGTTGATTTCTCAGCTGTCTTAAATGCTTGGGGCTTAACGGTATCAGATAAAGCAAAACAAACAGCTAAAGAAAATGATTCTCAACAAGTGGCTCATTTAGCTCAAGTCGTACCTGATAATCGATTAGATGAAGCAATTCAACAATTAACACAAAACAATCGTCTAAGTTCTGTTTTATCTTTAGTCACAAACGAGGAATTAAAACCATTGAATCTAAAAAGTAACGTGACATTAAACTTCAAAGATGGCGAACTATCTGAAGGAATGAAACTACGTATTTTAGATGGCAAAAAACTTTATAAAGAAGTTACTTTAGGGAAAAATCCTGTAACAATTAAGGATATGCCAAATGGTGTATACGCATTAGAACTAGAAACAAACACTGGCTATATTCAAAAACCATATCTCTTTGTAAAAAATAGCGGAACGATGACAATTTCCTTAAACAATTATCTGAAAGAAGCGACAGAAGCTGTGAATCAGCTATTCCAAGAAAACGATAAGCAAAAGATTAAGACAAATCTTATGCAAAAAGACATTGATCAAGTAAAGAAAAAAATCAACGCAGCACCAGACAGTAGTCAAAAACAAGCACTATTGGCTAAACTTGACGATGCCTTTAATCAACTACAAGAGTTCACTTTCCGTGGATTAGGAAATTCACATTTTGCTTCATTTAATGTTGCAAGTGGTGTCGCTACTGTTCGGACAATCGCCAATACTCCACATAGTTATTTCACCGATCGCTATGCCAGCATTACGATTGCACGTAACAGTAAAACCATTTATCAAAAAGAATATATTGGTGATCGTCACTACGATGCTAAAACTGACACGATTGAATTAAAAGAAGGCGATTTAGTCACTATTACGCATCGTGAAGCCAATAATACCCGTTTAGCAATTAACCATGCAAACTTAAAAAATAATACAAACGGCACTTACCGCTATGATGTAAAAAATGGTCAATTGGTTCTAAGAAAATAACTCGTTCATTTGAAAATTTTACTCACTAAGTAAGAGGCCGGGACAAAAGTATTTCGCTCCGAGAAATAAGTTTTTTGTCCCAGCCTCTTTAAATAAGGATGATCTATTTCATGAAAATACCAAGAGATCAAAAAATTGATCATTTACGCGCCCTAGCTATTGTTTGTATTATCCTTGCCCATACAGGTGTCCAAGGAATTATTTTCAATGTGCGGTGCTTTGATGTGCCATTGATGGCTTTTTGTTTAGGAATTTCCTATTTTTACAGCAGTAAAAACATCCCATACCTTGCTTATTGCAAAAAAAGATTTCGTCGCTTGTTAGTGCCCACCTATCTTTTTTTAATTGTCTTATTTGTTACATTTTTCTCACTGGATACACTAACAAATAGCCCTGTTCATTTTCAGCCAGATTATATTTTACGTGCTTTTTTTTTGGATACTGGCTATGGTTATGCATGGATCATGCGTACCTTTTTCTTTGTTTCTTTAGTTATGCCTTTTTTATACAAATTGAGCCAAAAAGTAACGACATTTTCGGGTATACTTGGTCTATTTTCTCTCTTATTAGCTGTTCAAGTATTTTTTATTTACTTAGCAAAAATACTTCCAGAAACTTATCAATTTATTTTCGTTCAGCTCGTTCCGTTAGCTTTTGGTTATTGTCCAATTGCTTTTATTGGATTGCTTGTCTCAAAAATGACCGTAAAACAGTTGATCCAATTAACAATAGCTACTTTCTGCTATTTCATCACTAGTTTTTATGTATTGGGATTACATGGTTTAACCTTTTATAAATATCCACCACAGTTACCTTTTATTTTATATGGTTGTTTTTGTGTCTTATGTTTATGGCTTCTTTTAATTAAATACAAAGGGAGTTTTTTAACCCCTATTACAAATTATCTTTCTCTTCATTCACAAGAACTTTATTTTATCCATATTTTCTATGTTTATATTTATGAGTTCTATTTATCAAAAGCAGGCAATTTATTAAATAATTGATTTATCAATTTTCTTTATCTATTGACCATGTCGTTAGCTAGCTTGTTTTTATTAAATAAAGGTAAACAATGGATGAGAACTAAAAATTTGAATTTTTCAATGAAAAACAGGCTGGGATAAAATTTCCCAACCTGTTTTTTGATTGATTATTCTTCTTCCTCAACTTCTGGTAACTGATGGAACTTAATCAACTCACTCACCGCAATCGGTATGATCGATAACAAACCGACTAACAGCCAATGATTTAAGCTAATATGCACTAGTCCAAATAATTCTTGTGTAAATGGTAATAGAGCAACTGCTGTAGTGATCACCATCGCCAGAATAGCCATCTCTAGTAAAGACTTGTTTGTGGCTAAGTTGACTTTAAAAATGGATTGGCTACTGCGTACATTGAACACATGTAAAATCGATGAGTACGCTAAAACTAAAAACGCCACTGTTTGTCCAACTTCTTGACTTGCCTCTACCCATGGGCTGATGGAGTTAACAAAACTTCCTAAATAATAACCAAATAGCGTCACAATAGTAAATACTGTCGCATTGATTGCGATTTTTTGAAGCAATCCTCTGGCAAATATTCCTTCGTTTTTAGGAATCGGTGCCTCATCCATAATGCCTTTTTCTGCTGGTTCACGTCCTAAAGCAAAACCTGGCAAGCCATCTGCCACAACATTGACAAATAATAACTGTACCGCTGTAAACGGTGCACCCCAGCCAACTAACATGGCAATTAAGACAATGAAAATTTCCGAGATATTACAACTCAATAAGAAATTGATGGCTTTGCGAATATTTTGATAGACTGAACGTCCTTGACTGACAGCATCGACGATCGTAGCAAAATTATCATCAGTCAAAATCATATCAGAAGCACTTTGCGCAACATCTGTTCCAGTAATTCCCATCGCACAACCGACATCACTGGCTTTTAACGCCGGCGCATCGTTAACCCCATCACCTGTCATAGCAACTACTGCTCCTGTTCGTTGCCATGATTTAACGATGCGAATTTTGTCTTCTGGCGTCACACGAGCGTAGACGGAAAGGTCTTTGACACGTTCATCTAATTCATCGTCGGATAACGCTTGTAACTCTGAGCCAGAAAGAGCTTCTGTCGGATTAGTTAAAATTCCTAGCTCTTTGGCAATGGCACTAGCAGTCACTACATGATCTCCTGTAATCATAACTGTTTTAATTCCCGCTTTTTTCGCTCGTTTGATTGCGCCTTTACTTTCTGGTCGTGGCGGATCAATCATCCCGATCAACCCAATCAATCGTAAGTCTTTTTCTAGCGCTTCTGAAGTAATCTCTTGAGGTTCTTCCTCATAAGTAGCGTAACCTACTGCGATCACTCGCAAAGCTTTTTTCCCAAAGCGATCATTAACCGCCGTAGCTTGTTCAATGTCTCCAGAAGTAAAGCGTGGAGACAACACATCAAATGCGCCTTTTGTAATGGAAATATATTTTTCTCCCATTTGATGGATAGTAGTCATCATTTTTCGTTCCGAGTCAAAAGGAATCTCAGCTACTCTTGGATATTCCTTTTCCAATTCTTCTTTTGTGTGATAGTTTTCTTCAACCGCACGTACAATGGCTGCTTCTGTTGGATTCCCTTTGACGATCAATTCATCGCCTTCTTTTTCGACAGTCACATCCGTACAAAGAGCCGCCATTTTTAAAATTTCCATTGCGCTATTGGTCATCGAATCTTCGACATCTGTAACTTCATCTTCTTTACTCCAGACACGGCGAACCCGCATTTTATTTTGGGTCAAAGTCCCGGTTTTATCTGAGCAAATCACATTGGCGGTTCCTAGCGTTTCTACTGCCGGCAATTGGCGAATAATCGCATGTTTTTTTGCCATTTTTTGTACCCCGTAAGCCAGTGTCAATGTCACAATAACTGTCAAGGTTTCTGGTACTGCAGCTACCGCTAAAGAAATTGAAGTCATAAACATTTCTAATAAAGGTTCTCCTTGCAACTCACCAATAATAAAGACAAGTGCTGCTGCCGCTAAAGCAATCAGGCTGATTCTTTTACCTAGTTGATTCAATCGAATTTGCAAAGGCGTTTTCTGCATCGTGTGATCATTTAAAAGTCCAGCAATCTTACCCATTTCAGTTTTCATTCCGATCGATGTCACAATTGCTTTTCCACGACCAGCTGCGACTGTACATCCTTTAAAAACCATATTGATTTGGTCGCCCAGTGCATCCTCTTCTTGGCTGACATAATCGGCATCTTTTTCGACCGCTTCACTTTCCCCAGTTAGCGCTGATTCTTCTACTCTTAATTGTGAAGTTTCCACTAATCGGGCATCTGCAGTAATCGCTGACCCTGATTCTAAAACAAGGACATCTCCCACGACTAGATTTTCCGCATCTACTTTTTCGACTTTTCCATCTCGGATCACTGTCGCTGTTTGCTTGTTCATCTCTTGCAGTGATTCTAACGCTTTTTCTGCATTGCCTTCTTGCACGATTGCTAGTACGGAATTAATAAGCACAATAGCAATAATCAGTAAGCCTTCAAATAAATCGCCATGTTCAGTGGCAAACGCTGTATAAAAAGAAATCACTGCTGCTACTAGCAAAATGATTGTTGTAAAATCAGATAAACTTCGTAAAAACTTTTTTACAAGCGATTCTTTCGGCGCTTCATCGAATTTATTTTTTCCTTGCTCTTGGCTTCTTTTTTCAGCTTCTTGGGTGGTTAACCCTGTTTCAATTGTTGTTTTTGTTTCTTTTTCCACTTCTTTCCCAGTTTTTTTAAAATCGTCCATCCTATTCCTCCTCTAATTTTACACACAAAAAAGGTACTAATTCTACTATACCATTCTTAAATTCACTTCTTCAACCTTCTGGCTTTTTTATTTAAAACAAAGGTTATAGTTTGTGAGCTTCTTTTTTGCAAACGTTAACAAAACGTGCTAATATATAGGTGTAAGGAAGGAGGATACCATCAAATAAACAAAAGAATTTCTCGATAGATTAGCATAAGCAAACAAAGTTGTTAAACGTACAAGTTTCACCAAATGATTTACATGTGAAGTATAAACTTTATAAATAGTGAATGCGTATGAAGTTTCAGATGATCCATTGTCTGAACCTAGAAGTAACATGATACGTAAAAAATGAACATGAATATCTGAAAATTGAATAGAATCAAGAGATGTTTCAACTGTTGAAGATGTAACGAAAACAAGATTTTTTGTTTATCAAGAAGAAATTCAACATCGTACTTTGCATGAGTCATGGAAAGTTACACTTATTTTGTTTATTTGATTCCTTCCGACTACAGGAGCTGGGCTTATCGAGAGCCCAGCTTTTTTATCTCTTAATTTCATCATGTACCAATTACTTGAACTATTGCCATTTATACTCAACCCTGCTATCTATTTCTTGTAAAAAAAAGAAGCCGTCCTTCTTAAGAACGCCCTCAAATCACTAGATTATTTTTTTCAACTGTTCATAAAAATTTTCATGCGTTCCACATAACAATACTGGAATAACTTTATTTTCTTGAATCTCGTAAGCCACTCTATACGTGGTCCCTGCACACTTAAATCCGTGAGACCAAATACCTGATAAATCTCCAGTTCTTTGTTCCCACTTATATGGATCAATCGCAATTTCATCATAAATTAGATTCAAAAATTTTTCTTTTAGCGACTTCTTCTTTAGCTTTTTAAAATACTTAATGACATGTTTTGAAGAAACGATTTCATAAACCAATTTCTGCTGCCAACTCCTCTTTAGTCATTGCTTTAGAATTAGTAAGTGTATCTTTAACAATATTTCTAAAGGAGACATGCATTTTGCTTTTTCTATTCTTAAATTCCACAAGAATCTCGTCTTTATCATAGCCTTCTGCAATTATATCAGACAAAATATCTTCACTAAAATCATAGAATTCTTTTTTGTGGTTCAAAAAATTCATAAAGAATACCATTCTCTACCAACTTTGCTTCAACTTCAACTCCATTTGGAATATTAAAATCTTTAGGTACTATCAACATAATAGAATTACCTTGTTTTCGTGTTTTCGTAATTATATAAATGCCCCATTTCTAACAATTTGTAATTACTTAGTAAATACATCTCACCACGAAACAATGTATTTATAAGTAATTACAAAAAAATTCCTGAGAAGCTCTATTAAAAAGGCATAATTTCAAATTAAATTTTCTATATGATACTGTAGCAAATTTGATCATCCTTTTTAATTGCCTATGAAGTTTAATTCTGCTTAAGGATTTCAATTTAGGTAGTTTGATGAATTTATTATCAATCAAAGCAACTGTGCCACTTTGTATAGGCTAAACTATTTGCTTTAGTAGCCATTTATATGCCTTCTCAATGTCTTCTTACCATGATTTTTCGACTTCTTCTATTTCTTTTTCTTCTATTACATTCGTTGCGTTTTCCTTTCGTTCGTTTATTTCACAAACATTGCATCACCAAAACTAAAGAAACGATAACGTTCTTCAATCGCATGCTGATAAGCTGATAACGTCAATTCTCTTCCAGCAAAGGCGCTGACTAACATGACTAAAGTCGATTTCGGTAAGTGGAAATTTGTTGAAAAAGCCTCTACCACTTTGAACTCATAGCCAGGAGTAATAAAAATATCTGTCCAGCCACTATCGGCTTTAATTTCACCATTGAATTTCGTGCCAATTGTTTCTAGCGTTCGAATAGAGGTTGTTCCTACTGCAACAATCTTACCGCCATTTTGGCGAATTTGATTCAGTCGTGTCGCTGCCTCTTCTGTTAAACGATAAAATTCGCTGTGCATCTGATGTTCTTCAATCTTGTCAACGCTAACAGGTCGAAAAGTCCCTAACCCTACATGAAGAGTTAAATAGACCAATTCAACGCCTTTTGCTTCAATTTCTGCTAATAATTCCTTTGTAAAGTGTAATCCGGCGGTTGGTGCTGCAGCTGAGCCATTTTCTTTGGCATAGACGGTTTGATAACGGTCGGGATCTTCTAAACGTTCCTTAATATAAGGGGGTAATGGCATTTCTCCTAATGATTCTAGTATTTCAAGAAAAATTCCTTCATACTCAAATGCAATGATTCTTCCACCATGATCTAGTTCTTCTTTCACCACTGCTTGCAATCGTCCGTCACCAAAAGAAATACGCGTTCCTACTTTTGCTCTTTTGGCTGGTTTAATCAATGTTTCCCAAGTGTCTCCTTCTGTATTCGTTAAAAGTAATACTTCCAAGTGGGCACCAGTTTCTGTTTTTTCTCCATACAATCGTGCGGGTAACACACGTGTATTATTCATAACCAACGCATCGCCAGGATTTAATTCTTCCAAAATATCGTGGAAGTGTTTGTCTTTCATTTCACCTGTCGTACGATCAACCACAAGTAAACGTGATTGGTCACGATCTTTTAATGGTGTCTGTGCAATTAGTTCTTCTGGTAGATTAAAATCAAAATCTTCTGTTGTTAACATATCGTCACTCACTTTCTGTCTTCTGCCTTGTCATTCTAACATTTTTATTGTTTGCTTGGCAAAACCTGCATTCGAAAAAGTACTTATTAGACTTGAATCTGTTCATATAAGACATACGTCCTACTAACTATCAATTCCCTCGTTAATGAATAACTAGAAAATGCCTGCTAGTTTCTAGTTGCTGACCTTTTACGTTTACTTGCTCATCTTTACTCACTCACTTTTTATCTATTTAGTCAAACAAAAAAGAAAACGAGACGAAAACTTTGTTCTCATCTCGTTACTTGTCGTACGATTCATCCTACTATTTTTTCAAATGATAACTATACGTACTTACTACAATATTTTCTCGCCAAGATAAACGAAGTCTCAATCGTAAACTCGTTTGGTTATGCAAGATATTTTGCCATCTACGGTTTGGCACAAATTGCGGAATTAATACAGTCGTTGTGTAGTTTTGTTCTGCTGCTTTTTTGCTTACTAAATCGACATAACGTATAATCGGATTTTCAATGGAACGGTAAGAGGAATGAACGACAGAAAAACGAACATCAGGAAAATGTTTTTTGAAGTCTGCTTCAATTTCCTTCTCCTTTGCAATATCTTCATCTAACGACACGTGCATAGCGATCACGTAATCCCCGATTGAACGAGCGTAATTGATGGCTCCAATGTTTACTCGAGTAACATTTCCGACCAATACAAGCACAGTATTTCCATCGTAATCATGTAATTGCGCATCTGTTTCCAAACGAAGTTGTTCTGCTACTTTTTTGTAGTGATCATGGATACGGTAGAAAATGTACATCACGATTGGCATAATAATAAAGAATGGCCAAATATCTCCTAAACGATAGACAAACAAAATCGCAATAATCGCATATGAGATAAATGCTCCCGTGATATTTGCGATTGATTTGCCTAACCATTTCTCTCCTTCTTTTTTCCATTTGATAACCATTCCTGTTTGGGATAAAGCAAAAGGAATAAATACACCAATGGAATATAAAGGTATCAAGCGTTCCGTCGATCCATGGAAAATAAACAATAAAATAATAGAGCCAAAAGCCAATGTCATGATCCCATTGGAGTAGCCTAAACGATCCCCACGGTCTAGGTACATATGAGGCATGAATTTGTCTTTTGCTAGATTATAAGCAAGTACTGGAAAGGCAGAAAAACCAGTATTAGCAGCAACTGCTAAGATTAATGCAGTCGCAAATTGGAGCACATAGTACAAGACACCATGACCAAATACTGCTTTTCCGATTTGAGATAAAACGGTAACTTCTTTTTCAGGAACAATTCCATACCAATAGTTGATAAAAGTAATTCCTACAAAGAAGAAACCAAGGATCAATGCCATCATTGTTAGCGTTGCAGCAGCATTTTTTGCTCGTGGTTTTTTAAAGAATGGCACAGCATTACTGATCGCTTCAACACCAGTTAAAGAAGAAGAACCCGAAGAGAAAGCTCGTAAGATCAAAGCGATTGAAACTCCTGGAATGGCAGCTCCCGGTAAAGCAGTTGCGTGTAAAGGTACAGCCCCAGTGAGAATATTAAATAAGCCGACAGCAATTAACAGCGTGATCACCGCAATAAACGTATAGACTGGGAAAAGTAAAAAGGATGCTGATTCTCTTAACCCCCGTAAATTGAGCATCATCAACAACAAGACAATAGCTACCGAAATCGCTACTTGATGTCCGTACAGCGCCGGTATGGCAGAAGTGATCGCTTCTGCACCAGCTGAAACAGAAACAGCAACCGTCAACATATAGTCAATCAGTAACGAACCACCAGCAATCAACCCAGCATTTTTGCCCAAGTTTTCACTACTGACGACATACGCACCTCCACCGTGAGGATATGCGTGGATAATTTGACGATAAGAAAGTGTTAATGAAATCAATAAAATAATAACAAAAGCGGCAATTGGTAATGAATACCAGATGGCTGCAGTTGACAAAGCAACTAAAACAACAACAATCTGTTCTGTACCATAAGCAATGGACGATAGCGCATCCGAAGAAAGTAACGCTAACGCAGCAAAACGAGTTAATTTATGCTCGTCATTTTCAGCAGATTTTAACGGCTTACCTACCAATAATCTTTTTAAGTAATCCAATTTTTTTACTCCTTTACACACATATTTGCTTTAAATTCATTCATGTTCAAAATTTATCTTAAACAAGATGTTATAGTACGCTCCCAAAATGTAAAAGTCAATAAACTTTCATAAAATTAATTGGAAAAAAGTCGAAAAAAAGATTATTTTTTTCAAACGTACGTTAAAATAATCCCTTCTCCAAAAAACTATCCTTATTCCTGGCTTTTGTTAAAAAATCTAACATCTCATTCCCATTAAAAACGACGTTCAAAAAATTTTTTGATGTTTAGTTAACGAAGCAAAAGAATCAAAAATCAAAAAAACGAACTATATTTCATCCTATCTATTGAAAATAAAAAGACCCCATTAGACAAAAAATACAGAACTATTTTTGTCTAACGAGGTTTTATGACTCTTCACCAAAATTTTAATGGAAAATATGACTCTTATGTGCCGCTTCTTTAAATTTGACCATTTTTTCTTGAACATAAGGGGCGACAAGCGTACCAATTACCCCAAAGCCTATGAATAAACCAATCATGATCCAGATCGCATGGGTTGCATTTGGCCAATAGATTCCACCAGCTGCTTCACGTAAAAGATTGACCGCATGTGTAAATGGCAAGAATGGATTGATCATTTGGAAAAATTTACCTGATACTTGAATTGGGTAGTTTCCTCCTCCTCCAGAAATAGAGAGGACGAGAATAATGATGGCTAAGCCTTTTCCGACATTGTCAAACAACGCCGCTAAGACATAGACGATCATCATAAAGGCAAGTGCGATCAATACAGCAAACGTTACACTATAGACAGGATTATGAACATCCACGCCTAATAAAAAGATATTTCCTAACGTCACAATCAGACTTTGTGAAACAGCCATCGTTAAGAAAGTAAGCATCCGAGCGACAAATTGCTCCCGTTTTGTAAAGTTATTTCTTTCTCTCTTACCTAAATAATAATCCGTTGTTGCCACACTTGAAAGAAGAACTGCCCCTACCCACAAACATAATGCTGTATAAAACGGCGTACTTGCTGAACCGTTATTTGCAATTGGATACATGACGTTTGTTTTCAAGTCTACAGGACGAGTAAAGAAGTCACTTTCTTTTGTTGCATCTAATTTTAACAATTTGATGACTTCACCTAAATCGACTTCTTTTTCTCCTTTGCGAATAGCTGCGGCGGCTTTTTGAATCCCCGATTTGATAGATGGCCAATCATTATTGATCAAGTCAGACGCTGCATTGACTGCAGATTCAACTTGAGGCATCTTTTCATTGACAGTCGTCATTGTACTTGTAATCTCATTTTTCAATCCAGGCCAATCATTTTGAATAAAGTCTGCTGCCAAACTCAACTTATTCGCTAAGACCGGCAAATCATTGTTATAAAGATCGGCTCCTTTATTGATGCCATTCACAATGGTTTCCATATTCCCGTTTAACATCGTGTTTGCATCATGGATTTCTTGACCGATAGCTGGCATTTCTTTTTGATATTTTTCTAAGATAGCCACAGCATTGGTCACTGTCGCTTTTGTTGAATTTAATAAAGAATCAAAATCGATTTGATCCGCTTTGCTTAATGCTCCTTGTGCTGTTTCAATCGTGCTAATCACTTGATTTAACAAAGCATTGACTGTTTCTCCTACTTGATTTACGTCAATTCCTGAAATCAGTTGATTCACATTTGTTGCAGCTGTTTTGACTTGTCTTAATAGATTTCTTACGCTGTCAACATTTCCATCTTGAATGGCTTGTTTCAACGCTGGTAATCGATTTTGTAGATCACTCAATACAGATTTTATACTATTAAGTGTATCAATGATCGGTTGTAATTTCGTATTGCCTGCTTGTTCTTGCAATTGTGTCAAAAAATCAACGAGTTTGTCCAATGCTTGTTGTTGCGCTGGTAAACTATTAAGAATACTGTCTAGCACGCCAATAAGATGTTGTTTTTCTTCATCCGTCAGCTGATTATCTGTAATGGCTTGATCGACACTTTCAGCAAATGAACTGATGGTAGTTGCAGCTTGGCTAATAGATTGCAAAGTGGTTTGAACACTTGTTGTAATGCCAGGTAAGGCCTCTTTTAATTGTTCTGCACCAGTTTTGGTTTGTGAAGCTAAGTTCTTCGCTTGTGATTCTAGATTTTTTACATCTGGCAAGATATCTTGCGCTTGTTGAATGATTGTTAAACCTTGTTTGGCTTCAGCAATCCCTTGATCCATTGTTTCTTGGATGGATGAAAAATCGCCATCAATTTCAGCAATCTGTCTACCCGCATTTTGAATTTCAGGTATTTTTTGTTGCAAATCCAAAATGATTTTCGCTTGTTCTTGTAATTGGGGCATTTTTCCATTTAATTCTACCACTTTTTGCCCCATTTCATCTACTTTAGGTAGATAGTCGACAAATTCATTGGCTTTATTCAATTTTTCTTTGATATCAGGCAATTGTTTTTGTAAATCAAGCACTTGTTGCGTATAGCCATCAATCGTATCAAGATTTTCATCCGTTGAAAGAATCATTGATTTTACTTTATTGATGCTTACTAGGTTACTATCAATGTCATAGCCAATTTCATTAAAAACCTTCAATAAGGTCGAACTAGCCGTTTTGATAAACTCATCAGTAATTTGGGTCTGAATCGCTGAAGCACCCTTATCGGTGATCTTAGGTGCAATAGCATTGATCTTCTCATTGACCGTATATTCAATTTTCGGTTTTTTGATGTCGCCACTTGTAAAACTTAATAAATCTTCTGAGAAGTCTTTTGGCAGATAAATACCTGCATAATATTTTCCAGAACGTACTCCTTGTTCTAATGTCTTTTTAGAATCAACGAATTGCCATCCGAGTTCTTTATTTTCATGAAGTGATTTGATTACTTCTTTTCCAATTGCGACTTCTTTTCCTTGAAATTCTGCTGGCTTATCTGCACTATACACAGCAATAGGTAGTTCCCCAGTATTTCCATAAGGATCCCATAACGCTTTTATATTAAACCACGCATATAATGAAGGGATAATCATAATCGCAATGATCAAAAGTGTCGCAATCGGATTTTTAAAAATTCTTTTCCAGTCTAGTAGGTATAACTTTAATGTATTTTTAATCGACCGCATAAATATCCCCTTCTTCTTTTTTTCAGCTGCATTACTTTACCATGTAAATCATGTAATTTTCAATTCTCTTTTTTCAAAAAAACTGTGAATTTAGACACATTGCTAAAATTGTCTGAATGTTTACGCTGAAAAATAAAGAATTTTTAAATTATCCACGTTCTACTTTAACATTTATTATAGAAGAAAGAAATTTTCATGCAAACAACATAAAAATAAAAAGAGAAAAAATGCATGGACACTATCTTTTACCCATAGGTTAACACGATTTTCCCGGCAGAAGGATGCCCTTCGATTTGTTGATGTGCCCAAATCAAGTTCTCAAGGGTTGCAGGCAATTCTTGTGCAACGAAAATTTGATAGTGGCCTTTTTGATAAGCATCTAATAGATAAGTCAAGGCTTCTTGATCCGAATATTCTTTTCTAGGAACAAAATTTTCATAAAAACCAAGCTTCTTTTGTCGCAGTTCAAGTGATGGTAATTCATTTAAAGCAACGTAGTGACCTTCTTCTTTCATGATTTGAATGCCTGTTTCTCCTTTAATACTGCCTTTTGTTGCGTCAATAACAATATCCGCCTGATTTTTAAATTTTTCACCTGGATCTTCTTGATCATAGGCAGAAAAATCCGTGACACCCAATTTTCGTACCATTTCTTCATTTTTTTTAGAAGCACTTGCCAATACCCGAATGCCTTTTTGATGCAGTAATTGAATGAGACTTGTACCGACCCCACCAGAAGCACCTTCAACCATCACCGTATCTGTCGGCTGAATGGTTAATAAATGATGTATCACATTATACGCAGTAATGCCAGTCATGACCATTGAAGCCGCTTCTGTCCAACTCATTCCATCAGGTATCTTGGCTACTTTACTGACTGTT